>CACZDV010000047.1 GCA_902780025.1 uncultured Prevotellaceae bacterium | reverse complement strand
CCAGCACGTAGCCTATCAGAATAGTCTAAAGAAACATGGCATTATCCAAAGCATGTCTCGCAAGGGAAATTGTCTGGATAACGCCATGATGGAGAATTTTTTTGGTCTCATGAAGTCAGAGCTGCTGTATTCTGGAAAGTACACATCAGCAGACACCTTCATCAAAGACCTAGTAGAATACATTGAATATTATAATAACGAGAGAATATGTAGTGTACAAAAACATGGACAACTTTTTTGGTTTGCCCTCTGTGCAGAGTTGTTCCCCAAAAAAAGTTGTCCAAGTTGTCTTTGTTGTCCTTGTTGTCGGCTGAAACTTACTTCAGAACCTTTTTCACCTCATTGCCCTGGCGGATGAGGATGAGCTGGCGGCCATTGGCCTTCTTGATTTGCTGTCCGGCAACGTTGAATATCTCAACGGGAGCATCGGCGGTAGCAGCCTTGACGGCCTTCACGTCAGTCTCGCCTGAACCACCGTTGGCCAGGTTGTAGACGTTCAGCTCGACGACATTCGACTTCTGCGACTCGCCGGAAGCGTAGATGGCCGTGATCCACATCTTGACATCGGGACCGTTGCCGAGGCTGACGGTCTGCCACGTATCCTCGTCGTAGTAGGTGTTCTCGAACGTCGTCCAGTAGAAGTTCTGACGGTTGGTCACCCACGTGTTCACGTCGTTGTAGCTGTCCTGCTTCTCGGCTTCAGGCATGGCCATGGTGTAGGTCGTGCTGGGGTTCCAGCTTTCGCCCTTGTCCACGTAGACCTTGTAGTCGGTAATCTTCGAGGCACCCTCGGGAACCGTCCATGACAGCGTCAGGTTGTAGTACTGGTTGACGTAGCCGTAGCTCTCGACGTCGACCTTCTCGGCAGCAGTCACCTGGAAGTTCTGCAGGGGCAGGTTGCCCTCGTCCTTCACGCTGACCTTTGCAAAGTCGGTGATGTTCTTCTGCTCGCCGCCGACATAGGCCAGCACGGCCACCTGGTGCTCACCGTCGTTGAGCATCGGGGTGATGAAGTCGGTCTTGCCCTCGACCTCGGCGGTCTGGTTGTCGTACATCACCAGGTACTTCTCGGCTCCGGCCACGGCGTTCCACTTCACGTAGACCTCGTTGCCACCGATGGTGCCGTCGCAGGTCAGGCCCTGCGGGATGAGCGACGGGTCAAGCGTCGAGTAGGTGTAGCGCCACTCAATCTCGCTGTGACCATAGCTGGTGTCGCTGACGATGGAGCGGGTGGCGATGGTACCGTCGGCGTTGTAGGTGTAGTTCGTCGTGTTCTGCACGTTGTCCCACTCGTGACCCTCACCGCCTGCGGCGTTGTAGTAGGCCATGACCTCCTTCACCAACTTGCCGTTCTCATAGGTGTAGAACGTTCCCTGGTTCTTCTGGTCGAAGGCTGCACCGGTCAGCTGGACCATCGACAGCACCTGCTTCTGGTCGTCGAACGTGTACTCGTAGTGCGTCTCGGAGGTCACGTCGCCCGTGGCGTTGAAGTTCTTCATCACCTGATACATGCCGTTCACGTAGTCCTCGAACATGGAGCCGCTCACCGACGTCTGCTCGCCGGCCGTGTTGTAGTTGTACTGTGTCTGCTTGGTCATGTTCTTCTGGGCGTCGTACTCATACTTGGTCTCCGACTGCATGCAGAAGTTGCCGCTCTGGTGGGCCCAGCGCTGCATGGTGGCAGTTGTACCGTCGGCGTTGTAGGTGTAGCGCATCTGAGAGTAGCTGTTCACCTCGACGGCCTGCTCGTTCTTGGCGTTGTAGTAGTAGCGGCTGTAGTCGCTGATGGTCGGCTCGTCCAGCTTGCGCGGGATGTAGCTCTGCGTCTCAGCGTCGTAGTCGTTGGCATAGAGCTGCCAGCCGGTCATGTCGACCAGCTTCTTCTCCTGTGCCTGCACCGATGTTGCGGCCACGGCCGAAAGAGCCACGGCTGCTAAAGAAAGTAAGATCTTCTTCATAAGCATTCAAGTTTTTATACGTTATTATAATAATATGTTTATTGTCTTCACACTTCTTTCGGGCGTACTTTTTCATCTACAGACACGCAAACGGCACGATTATCATCAAAAAAACAACAAGATTTGAAAGTTTTCACGCAAAAAGTGCAGAATTGTAACTTTTTTAGGTATCTTTGCAGCAGAAATGTCACATAAACGGTTCCTAAGCATCTACGACGAGTACGCCGACGACCTGCTGTCCTACGGCTATGGACTGGGGTTTGCCAAGGAGGACATTGAGGACACGCTGCAGGACGTCATCCTCAACCTCTACCGCAACGACCCACAGCTGAAGGACGTGCGCAACGTGAAGGTCTACCTGTTTACGGCACTCAAGAACCGGCTGATGAACACGACACGCCGCCAGCGCATGGACAGCTTGGACGACGGCACGGGACAGTTTGACGTGAGTGTCACCGTGAGCGACTTGGTGGAGGACGAGGAGGAACGGCGGCAGCTGAAGCTGCGCGTGGAGCTCGGACTGGCCCAGCTGACACCCCGTCAGCGCGAGGCCGTCTACCTGCGCTACATTCAGGAACTGGACTACGACGACATTGCGCGGCTGCTGCAAATGACCAAGCCCTCGGTGAGGAACTTGGTGTCGAAAGGGCTGATGGAAATGCGCCGCCAGATGGCCGCCAAAGATTTTTTATTGCTTTTACTGATGATATAAGCCCCGCTTCTGTGTCTATAAAGAAAAGACACAGCTGAAGACATGGATATCATCAACGAACTACTGAACGACACAGAGCTGGGCAGCCTGGAAGAGGACTTGGCTGCCGTCAGGCTGAACGACCTGCACTTCACCGACGCGGAGAAGCAGGCCGCCAAACTCCGGATGGAACAGCGCATGACGGCTTACGACCGCACCCTGCGCTGGCGCCACATAGGCATGGCCGCAGTACTGCTGGCCGGCATCCTAACCATCGGCACCTTGGGCTGGCGAGCCGTCAGCCATCAAGAAACGGGCGGGCTGGCACAGGCAGAGCGAATTGTGCCACGCAATTTAGACATGGTGCTGACCACCACCGACGGCCACGCCCTGACGCTGAGCGAGGGCGGCGAGTTGGTGTGCAGCGAGCTGGGCTATGTGACCATCAAGGGCGCCGGCCAGACGCTGACGTGCAAGCCATCGGCCAACAACGCCAAGCAAACCACTCGAGACAATGGGCTTTGCGAGCTGCGCGTGCCCGAAGGCAAGCGTACCCAGATAGAACTGAGCGACGGCAGCCGCCTGTGGGTGAACTCGGCCACAACGGTCAGCTTCCCCATCAAGTTTGAAGACACGGAACGTTGCATCGCCGTCGACGGCGAGGTCTACTTGGAGGTGGCCCACCGGCAGGACTGCCCCTTCCGCGTGGAGGCAGGCGGGCTGAAGGTCGAGGTCTTAGGCACGAAGTTCGGCGTGACCGCCTACGCAGGCCAGACGCAGGCCAGCGTGGTGCTGGCAGAAGGACGGGTGGACGTAGTCGTGGGCGACTCGGCGCGCTACCAGCTGCAGCCCGGCCAGCTGCTGACCACCGACAAGGGCGACGGGCTGAGCCGTGTGGACGACGTGGAAGCCTACACCTACACGTCGTGGAAGGACGGCCTGCTCTACTTCAACGGCACGCCCTTAGGGCAGGCCTTAGACTGGCTGGCCAAGCAGTATGCCGTTGACATCAACTGTTCGCCCAACAGCGCCCACCTGAAGCTCTACGGCAAGCTGATATTAGAGGAACACGTGGAGGCAGTGCTCGACAACCTGACCGTCATTGAGCCGATAGTCTACAAGGTACGCAACAACCAGGTGTTCGTCGACGAGAAATAAAACGAAACAGGAAACAACCAACCAACACCTTACATATAAAGAGAGATGAGGAAGACACTACTACTCACACTGTTCTTTCTGCCTTGCGCCCTGGCACTCTGGGCGCAAGGCAGTGTGACCCTGACAGCCAGGGACAAGCCGCTGAGTGAAATCATCAGCCAGATAGAGCAGACTACAGACTACGTGTTTATCTTTGACGCCACCGTGCAGCCACTGCTGAGCCGGCAGGTCAGCATCGACGTCAAGGACAAGCCCATCGGCACGGTCATGGACCAGCTGCTGAACGGCACCCAGATGGAGTACCAGGTGAAGCAGCGCCAGGTGATGGTCTACAAACGCGGCAGCAGTCTGCCTGACAGTCAGCGCTACGAAGTAAGCGGAACCGTCTACGACAGCGACGGCGAGCCGATGATGGGAGCCAGCATCTACGTGAAGGACGCCGAGGTGGGCACCGTCACCGACGAGAAGGGACGCTTCAGCATACGTGTGCCGTCGAGCCGCTCCGTGCTGCGCTTCACCTACATAGGCTACGACCCTGTAGAGATGCAGGCCGCCGAGGTCAACGTGAAGAAAGTGTTTTTGCGGCTGAGTGCCACGAGCCTGAAAGAGGTGACCGTCGTCAGCGACGGCTACAACACCATTGACAAACGGCTGTCGGCCAGCTCGACCTACACGCTGAAGCCCGAGGACTTCCAGATACAGAACGTGCCCAACCTGTCGAACATGCTGCAGGGCACGGTGCCGGGGCTGAGCGTCATGGCGCCGTCAGGCTCGCCCAACGCCGCGCCGAAGATGCGCATCCGCGGCTCGTCGACCATCCACGGCGACGCTGCCCCCGTGTGGGTCATCGACGGCGTGATATGGGAAGAGACGGTCAACGTGACCAACGACGAGGTGAACGCCGTGCTGCGCGGCAACCAGAGCCTGGACCAGGTGAACGAGAACGCATCGTTGTCGCTCCTGGGCAACGCCATCACCGGTCTGAACCCGCACGACATTGAGAGCATTACGTTCCTGAAGGACGCCTCGGCCACCGCCATCTACGGCACACGCGCCGCCAACGGCGTCATCGTGGTGAAGACCAAGCGCGGCCGCGAGGGCAAGACGCAGGTGAACTTCTCGTCGTCGATAGGCTTCACGTCGCGTCCCACCTACGAGCAGTACGACATGATGAACTCGCAGGAGCGCATACAGCTGTCCAAGGACATGATGCAGAACGGCTATGTGTTTGACATACATCCCTACGCCACGGGCTTCGAGGGCGCGCTGTTCGACCTCTACGACAAGAAGATAACCGACGACGAGTTTGCCGCCCGCGTGACCGAGCTGGAAACGAGGAACACCGACTGGTTCAAGACGCTGTTCCAGCACGCCATCAACCAGGACTACAACGTGAACATCAGCGGCGGCTCAGGCCAGACGCGCTACTATACGTCGCTGGGCTACAGCGACGCCCGAGGTTCGTCGCGGGGCGACCTGATGCGCCGCTACAACATGACCATGAGCTTAGACACGCGGCTGTGGAACTTCCTGCAGGTGGGGTCACGGCTGATGTTCAGCGACCGTACCTCGGACGGCTTCTACATGGTGAACCCCTTCGACTACGCCATCTACGCCGCACGCACGCTGACCACCGACGAATACTACACCCAAACGGCCACCCGCGTGGAGGGAACGAACAACAACTACATGCTGCGCTACAACGTGCTGAACGAGCTGGCACACACGTCGAACACGACGAACGTGCGCCAGACAAATGCCCAGATCAGCCTGCGGGCCGAACTGCTGAAAGGACTGTTTGCCGACGGTATGTTCGCGTACAGCGTATCGAACACTGGACAGCAGCAATGGGCCGACGAGCAGTCGTACTACATCAGCGGCATACGAGGCTACGAGGTGGGAGCCGTGCTGCCGGGCAGCGCCGACGAGCTGGCCTCGCAGCTGGCTCGCGGCGGCATACTGATAGACGACCAGCAGAAGCAGCGGTCGTGGACGGCACGCGCACAGCTGAACTACAACAAGACCTTCGGGCGCGACCTGGACCACACCATTCAGGTGATGGCAGGCTACGAAGCACGCTCGACCACCTACGACGGAATGAAGACGCAGGAGTACGGCTACTTCCCCGACCGAGGCAACAAGGTGAGCTACGAGTACAACAACGACGTGTCAGGCTCGACCGACTGGCACTCGTCACTGAACAAGCACACGGCTACCATACGCAGCACGCTGAACAACACGGTGTCGGAGTACGGCACACTGGTCTACAGCTACAAGAACCGCTACACGCTGAACGCGAACCTGCGACTGGACGCCTCGAACCGCTTCGGACAGTACACCAACCACAAGTTCCTGCCCGTCTGGTCGGCAGCCTTCCGCTGGAACCTGGGCGACGAGCCGTGGATGCCCCACACGGTCATCAACGACCTGAGCCTGCGCGGCTCCTACGGTATGCAAGGCAACATCCCCACGTCGGTAGGCCCCAACCTGGTGGTGCGCTACCCGTCGACGGTGGTCAACCGCTGGTCGGGCGAATATCAGCTGAACATATCGCGCCTGCCCTATCCCAACCTTCGCTGGGAGAAGACCAGCACCATCAACCTGGGACTGGAGTGGGGCCTGTTGAACGGACGCATCACGGGAACCTTCGACTACTATTATAAGAAAGGTACTGACATCCTGTTCCAGTTGCCCGTGGCACTGGAGTACGGCCAGGAAAACGTCTACCGGAACGGTGCCGACCTGACGAACTACGGACTGGAGCTGTCGATGACGTTCATACCCATCCGCACGAAAGACCTGGAACTGAGCATCACGCCCATCTGGTCGAAGAACTCCAACGAGGTGGCCGCCGTGAACAAGAAGACCTACACCATAGACGACTACCTGTCGGGCAACGCCTACGAAGAGGGGAAACCGGTGAACGCACTCTACTCGTGGAAGTTCACGGGCATTGACCCCAACACGGGCTACGCCACCTTCGCCCATACCAGCAAGACGCAGGAGGGCGTGGAGGACAACCTGGACCTGAAGGACATCTTAGTGTACTCAGGACAGAAAGACCCGAAGCTGAACGGTGGCTTCTCGGTGGCACTGCGCTACAAGCAGTGGTCGGTGAACACCATGTGGGCCTACGCACTGGGCAACGTGGTGCGACTGAACTACCTGTTCGAGGGCAACAACCTCATGCCACAGCCCTACGCCAACGTGAGCCGCAAGCTGATCAACGCCTGGAAGCAGCCGGGCGACGAGGCGAACACTACCATTCCCGGCTTCAACCGCACGGGCGAGGCCGACTACTACCTGTGGTTCCGCTACTCGCAGGGTAACACGGGCATGGCCTCGGTCAGCTCGCGCTCGAGCTACTCCATGTACAACTACTCCGACCTGCGCATTGCCAAGGGCGACTTCCTGCGTTGCCGCAACCTGAGCGTGAACTACAGCTTCCCCTACAAACTGATACAGCGGTGGAAGATCAACGCCTTGTCGCTGTCGGCCAACGTCACGAACCCCGTGACCTTCTGCTCGAGCAAGTTCGAGGGGCAGGACCCCGAGACGCAAGGCACCGGCACGACCGCCATGCCCATCACGCAGACCTACACCTTCTCACTGAACATCAGTCTGTAGAACGGGAACGAGAACGGGAACGGAAAAACGAAAACGAAAACAATCATGAGGATGAAACATACAAGGAATACTACTTTTTGCATTCTTCTAATATGCATGACGCTCACGTCGTGCGGCGACTTCTTAGAGGAAGTGTCGCAGGACGAGTTCGAGCCGAAGACGGCCAGCTCGTTCCAGGAACTGATGAACGGCGAGGGCTACATAGCTAACCCCACAGACCCCATCACCTACATGATGGACGACGACGTGCAGGGATGCAAGGGGTCGAAGATGAGCGAGACGCAGAGCGCACGACAGGCCATATTCGAGTGGCAGCCCGACTACTGGCAGGTGGAGAACGACTGCCCGTCCATTTACAGCAACATCAAGAACAGCTACCAGAACCTGTACAAGACCATCGCCGCCTGCAACATCATCATAGAGAACCTGCCCGGCAGCGAGGGCGAACAGAAGCAGAAGGACATCACCATGGCCGAAGCCAAGACCATGCGCGCCTTCTACTACTGGCGGCTGGTGAACACCTACGCCCTGCCCTATAACGACACGCAGACATCGCCCGAGACCAACCTCGGCGTGCCACTGGTCTTAGAGTCGGAAGTGAAGGACGAGGGCGCACCGCGCGCCACAGTGGCCGAGGTCTACCGCCAGATGATTGCCGACGTGGAAGAGGCCTGCCGACTCTACGGCGACGACACCACCAACCGGGGCATCTACCGCATCAACTACACGTCGGCCCACCTGCTGGCCTCGCGCATCTACCTGTTTACGGAGCAGTGGGACAAGGTGATTGAGCACGCTACGAAGGCACTGGCCACCGCCCCGCAGTTAGCCAACCTGAAGAGCTACACCATAGACAACACCACGGTGCCCACCAACGGCGTCACGTCGAAGAAGTTCCCCGAGACCATCTTCATCTGCGGACAGAAAGCCATGTCGGGCGACTGCTCGCTCACGGGCACCTGCTTCGGCGTGAGCAAGGACCTGGCCAGCACCTACGAGACCATGGACCGCCGCATGAACATATACCTCATGCCCAGCGGCTACGACTACTACCCCTACCGCATACTGAAAAACTGCTCGGACGAACACGAGTTCACGTGGCGCACGGCCGAGCTGTACCTGAACCGCGCCGAGGCTTACATGAACCAGTACCGCCAGGGCAACAACGAAGCCGGACAACTGGCCATGGACGACCTGAACACGCTGCGCGTGAACCGCTACCGCGTCTACACGGACGTCCAGCTGACCAACGCCGACGACCTGCAGACGCTGTTGCGCGACGAGCGCCGCCGCGAACTGTGCTTCGAGGGTTTCCGCTTCTTCGACCTGAAGCGCTATGGTATGCCCCGTTTAGAGCACATCCTGGTCAGTGAGAGCGGCGCCCAAACCCGCTACGTGCTGGAAGAGCGCGACCCCATGTACTGCGTTCCCCTGCCTGGCAATGCGCTGGAGCACAACGAGAACCTGATGCAGAACCCACTGGCGGAACGTAGGGAGGGGACGGCGCTGTAGACCCGACCCCAGTCCCTCCCTGAAAGGAGGGGAGCAGATAGTAAAGAAGGATTATAATACAAGAGATAAGATATGAGCATATACAAAAGAATGAGGCGAAGCTTGCTGCCTCTTGTCTATTTTCTACTTCCCCTCACAGGGGGAGGCGGAGTGGGACTCTCCTCGTGCAGCGAGGACGACATCAGCCCGTCGGCCAACAACTGGCTGGTGGACTTCCCGCAGGGCAGCAACACATACGACACGGAAATCAAGCAGGTGTACGACCTCTACGGCACGCAGATGCTCTACCGCTACAACGACGGTATGATGCGCTGGATGGTGACCGAGCAGCTGGACTACGTCAGCCGGCCGGGTGACGAGCACTACGTGGGCGAGGCCGTGAAGTTCATCAAGGACAACTGCTTCCGCTACTACCAGCAGGACTCGCTGCGCAAGTACCTGCCCTACCGCATCTACTTAGCCTCAGACCTAGGCCGCCTGCGCAACTACAGCGGACTGGACGCTGCAGGCAATAACGTCAGCATACGCGACACGGTGTGGCATACAGTAGCAGCCAACGGCTATGCGAACATCTGCTTCGGACTGGCCTCAAGCCGCATCACCACGCTGAGCCAGGACAGTCTGCGACTGGCCAAGGGCGAACTGAACGCGGCCCTCATTGCCAACGCCATCAGCAGCGGCTACATCCGTGTGCCCTCGACGTTTACCAAGGAAGAGGTCAGCGGCGTGAACTGGTACGACTACGTGGGCAGTTTCAACCAGTATGGACTCATAGAGTACATTGACGCCCGCACCATGCAGCCCGCCCAGGACTTCGCCATGTTCCTGAAGTACCTCATCGCCTACCCCACCGATGAGTTCAACGAACGTTTCACCAACAAGACCTACGACCCCACCGGCCGCATAGCCCGCAAGGCCGCCGCCGTCCGCAAATGGATGAAGGAAGAGTACGGCATCGACGTGGAGCAGATGGCGGAGTAGCCATTCGTGCAACGCCCGCCCGTCCCGCCCACCGTTCGTGCGGATTTGCACTCGTTCGTGCGGATTTGCAATCCGCACGCCCCCGAATATAAGCATTTGTAATGCGCTAAAAGAAAAATAAACAATGCCCGCAGCAAGACTGACAACAGATCTCTACTTCACGACTTCTACCGTCGTCGATTGGATGGACGTTTTTACTCGTCCAGTCTACAAGCATGTCATCGTGCAATCGTTAACCCATTGCCAAGAGCAGAAAGGGCTTGACGTTTACGCCTGGGTCCTGATGACCAATCACCTGCACATGATAGTAGGTACGCGAGAGGACGGGATATCCATTGGCGACATTATGCGTGACTTTAAGAAGTATACCAGTAAGAGCATCTTGAAAGCCATACAGGAAAACAAGCAGGAGAGTCGCAAGGAATGGATGCTTAACCGATTTGGTTTCCGTGCTGCAAACGACAGGAAGATAACTAACTTCAAGTTCTGGAAAGATGGCAATCACGTTGAGACGATTAGCTCGTATGATTTCTACAGGCAGAAGCTGGACTATATTCACATGAACCCTGTTAGGCAGGAAATTGTGCAACGGCCAGAAGAATACTTATATAGCTCCGCAAGGGATTATTGTGGCGAGAAAGGACTGTTAAACGTATTGGTGCAACCATGAGGGAAATATTATTGCGCATTGCAAATGCTCATATTCAATGCGGCTGGATTACAAATCCAGCCGAACGCCCGCGCTCGTTCGTGCGGATCCCGATGCCGTTCGTGCGGATTTGCAATCCGCACGCCCCGAATATAAGCATTTGTAATGCGAGAAAACCACGATTGCGCCGTAATGCGAGAAAACCACGGCTGCGCATGACCACACTGCTCGTGGCAATGCTGATGACACTGGGTGCTGGGGCACAAAGCATGAAGGGGCGGGTATATGTGGGTGAGGACATCATGAACCAAGACGGACAGCAGTCGAACGTCGATGCTACCGTCAGGTTAGAGTTCGTCAGCGACACGGAGGCACGGCTCACCCCCAGTATCAAGGCCAAGCCCGACGCCAACTTCATGATGAAGATCGGTCTGAAGATGGCCCAAAAGAAGATGGCCAAAGCCGTGGCCAAGAAGCCGCTGTTAAAATACACGGTCAGCAACGGCGTGATAACCGTTGTGGGCGGTGGAAAGAAAGGCAAGGGCGACGTGGTCTACACCATAAAGGACGGAGGTAACAGCCTGAGGTGCAACGACGGCGAGAAAACCTATACGCTGAAACGAAAGAAATAACAAATCATAAAAAGGAATAAGCAAATGAGAAAGATTCTGATGACCGCACTCTTGGCGGTAATGGCTTTGACAGCCACAGCACAGACAGACAGCGTGGAAACCTACAAGCGACTGACGGGCATACCCAAGCCGCCGGTGGCCGGACAGACCATCAACTTCAAGTACCACCCGCAAGGAGGCCCGTTGGAGGGCATGAAGGACCTGGTGGCACTGGTCTACATGTACAAGGACTACAAGTGGACGCTGCGCGACGCCGCCTTGAAGCCTGCTGCCGACGGCTCGTGGGAGGGCACGCTCGACGTGCCTGCCGACTGCGCTTTCATGGCGTTCCAGTTCCAAAGCACGTTCGACCAGTTTGCACAGGTGAAGGACAACAACGACAACCAGGGATTCCTCTACGTCATGAGCGACGACAAGGGGCAGCCCCTGCCGGGCGGCAACCTGGCGTGGGGCATGATGCGTAAGCCTGGTGTCGGACTGGGTGTTGGCAACTACTTCAACGACGGCTACAAGGACATTGAGCAGGACGCGCTGTACTTCTGGTACCAGAAAGAGATACAGCAGAACCAGGACAAGGCCGCGAAGTTCTTCCCAACGATGATGCGCATTGTTGAACTGCAGACAGGCGACCGCTACCCCGAGGCCGTGGAGATGTTCTTCAACATATTCTCGCAGCAGGGCAACCCCACGGAGAGCAACCTCATCGAGATGGAGAACATCTACCGCTTCAAGGTGAAGAACACGCAGAAGGCTGACAGCGTTCACCAGATTATCATGCAGAAATACCCCGACGGCTGGACGGTGCGCCGCCAGGCTTTCATGGACCTGATGAAAGCAGGCGACCAATGGCACCAGCGCAGCGTGGAGCTGCTGACCAAGTGGCCATCGCAGCAGTCGGCCAAGCTTGATGCCTACCAGCCCTACATCTATTATAACGCTTACCGCGCACTGGGCAGCGACTACTTCACGGGCAAGTACGACCAGCAGGAACTGATCAGGATGATTCCCGACATGGACTTCAAGACGCTGGCCGAGCTGTATCGCACCACCTGCGGCGCCTTCCACACGAAGAAGGCCGCCAGCGACGACCTGAACCTGCCCGTGGCCAAAGCACTCATCGGCGAAATGCAGAAGAAGCTGACCGACGGTTCCTACTGCGAGGGCATCTACCTGTCGCCCAGCCAGTCGGACTTCCTGGCCCGCCGCCTTTTGGATGAGCACTTGGGGAACTACGCCGACATACTGCTCTGCAAGGGGCAGCCCGCCGAAGCCCTGAAGGCACTGGCACTCATCACACCCCAGCGCCGCTACCAGACGCCCGAGGTGAACGAGACCCACATACGCGCCCTCGAAGCTGCCGGACAGCAGCAGAAGGTGACCGACGTCATGAAACAGGCCATCAAGGAGAACGCCGCTACGCCGGCCATGATGGAACAGCTGAAGCAGAACTACGTGAAGCAGCACGGCAGCGAGCAAGGCTTCGATGCCTACGTCAACTCGCTGAAGTCGCAGGACGAGGTGCAGGCACTGAAGGAGGAAATCAGCAAGCAGTTCATCGACCAGCCCTACAAGGCGTTCAGTCTGAAGGACATGAACGGCAACACCGTCAACTCAGCCGACTGGAAGGGCAAGGTGGTGGTGCTCGACTTCTGGGCATCGTGGTGCTTCCCCTGCAAGAACTCTTTCCCGGGTATGCAGATGGCAGTAGACCACTTCAAGAACGACCCCGACGTGCTGTTCTACTTCGTCGACACCATGGAACACGGCGACGGCTACGAGCAGAAGGCCCGCGACTATATGAAAGAGAAAGGATTCACGTTCAACGTGCTGTTCGACGCCAAGGCCGACCCCAAACAGGAGGGTAACAACCAGGTGGTGTTCCGCCAGATGAACGACATCAACCACTCGATGGCCATTCCCCGCAAGATGTTCCTAAAGGACGGCCGCGTCCGTCTGACTACTGAAGGTTACGCCGGCAGCCCGTCGAAGCTGGCCGACGAAGTCATCTACACCGTTGAAATGTTGAAAGCCGGGAAGTAAGCCATGAAGAAGTTCCTGTTGTCATTCCTTATTTGTCAGCTGCTATTTAGTCCCGCCGGGGCACAGCAAAAGCCTGAGGACAAACTGTCGATGACGTTCTATGCCCTGCGCAACATGTACGTGGATAGCGTGTACGTAGGCCCGTTGGTGGAGCAGCAGATGATGATACTCATGCAGTGTCTCGACCCGCACAGCGAATACCTGACACCCGCCCAGGCACGGGCCAATGAAGACGTGCTGTTAGGCCCCACAGCCCAAGGCACCATCGGCGGCACTATGCAGACGGGACTGACGGCGCGGATGCTGGACAAGGGAATCGGCTACATCGGCATCCAGGTGTTCGTGCAGTCGACCCTCGACGAGTTTCACCAAAAGGTGGACAGCCTGCGCCGCAAGGGCATGAAGAGTCTGGTGCTCGACATACGCAACAACCCCGGCGGCTTCTTCGACGCTGCCCTCGCCATGGCCGACGAGCTGCTGCCCGTCGGGCGCCTAATGGTGACCACTGAGGGCAAGCACCAGCCCGTGCAGGAAATTAAGTCGCAGGTGAAAGGCATCTGGGAACAGGGCAAGACCGTCGTGCTTATCAACGACCAGACCATGTCGGCTGCCGAAATCTTTGCCGGTGCCGTGCAGGACTGGGACCGTGCCGTATTAGTGGGCAGCCGCACCTTCGGCAAGGGACTCATCCAGGAGACGCTGCCCTTCAGCGACGGCTCCGCCATCCGCATCTCCGTAGCCCGCTACAAGACGCCCTGCGGGCGCAGCATTCAGAAGCCCTACGCGGGTCGGCCCCGCGAGGCATATTGGGGAGAGGTGGCCCAACGGAGTGCCACTGGCGCCCTGCCCGCCGAAGCCAAGACCCAGCCCTTCGAGACCCTGCAGAACCACCGCACCGTCTACGGCGGTGGCGGCATAGCCCCCGACGTATTCGTGCCCGCCACGGACGATCCCGTCCAGAAGGCCGTCGAAATTCTGAAAAACGACCGCCAGTACCGCCAGCTTCTGACCGAAACCAGCACCGCTACGTGGACTGCCTTCAATTCTCACTCCACACTCGACACTCCACCCTCCACGATAATCACCGCCACCCTCCCCGACCACAGCTACGACGGACGCTACATTGTGCTGGAGCACCACCACCCCGTCTACTACGACCGCGTGATGGTTATCGACAGCACGCTTGTCAGTGACGGGCGGTTCTCCATGCAGTTTGACCTGGCCGACTCGCTGCTGCTGAAGGTGGGCAACCTGCGGCTCACGAAAAGTGAGGCCACCGACCTGCCCTGGATGTACGACCTGAAGCTGATTCTGACGCAGGGCAACACCCACATCAGCGTTGACACGCTGGGCGTCAAGCTGACAGGCAACCCCGTCAACCAACAGTACAGCGACGTGGTGATACGAGCTGAACTTGACCGCCGTACACAGTACTTTGCCCTGAACGGCCGATGGAACGCCCTACAGGCCCAGCGTGGTCTGACTGCCGACGAAGACCGCCAGCGGCAAACCGAGCAGGACAACATCAGCCGACGGTTCATGGACATCTACGGCCAGTACCTGCGCGACAATATCCAGCAACCTTTCGCCTCGGAACTGCTGATGCGCTACCCGCTCGACCGCTACTCACAGGCTGACAGCACCTTTCTCGTAGCCCACTGCGACCAGCAGCTGCTGGCACAGAACTACGAGCGCGAGGCTGCCCGCCAGCGCAAGTTCGAGTATTTCCAGCAGTCGAAGCGGGCCACCGACCTGGGCAACCACTACCGCGAAATCCAAGCCCAGTACCCTGACGGCAAGCCAGTGAAGCTGACGGGGCTGGTGAAGCCCGGCCGCGTCACGCTGCTCGACTTCTGGGCCTCGTGGTGCGTGCCCTGCCGTCAGGAGATTCCCTTCCTCAAGGAGCTGTACCAGAAGTACCACGCCCAGGGCTTCGACATTGTCAGCATCTCGTTGGACAAGACCAAGGACGCCTGGCTCAAGGCTCTCGACAAGGAGCAGATGCCCTGGCCGCAAATCAGCGACCTGAAGGCGTGGGACGGCCCCATCACCCAGGACTACGGCATTCAGGCCATCCCCTTCGTCTTCCTGCTCGACCAGCAAGGAAACATCGTGTTGAAGAACATGCACGGCGACAAGTTAGAGACGGCCATCCGCAGCCAACTCCCACTTTCCAGATAGAAGTGCAATTCTGGGAGAGTGGGAAATCGTCCGTTCTGTCCGATGCACACAATTGGCTACACGCGCGCGACATAGGGGTTACAGAAATAAGCTGCACCTCCTGCACCTCCTGCACCTAAACTGGCAGAGAATGCAACGCGTAATAGCTTAAAATACAGCAATTTGCATGAATACAAGTGGTTGTACAGCCAAATGAAAAACCGCCGAATTTCGACACAAACGTTGATGTTGGATAGACTGGATGGGGTGTTTGCGGGTGTCAAGTGGCTAATGGTTGAATTTCGGGAGAATTGGATGACGCGGAGGCTCCTGACGTTCAACAGGAGCCTCTTTTCTGACAACAGGAGCCTCTAAATTTTCAACAGGAGCCTGTATTTTTCCAAGCGGAGCCTCCTGTTCGACGGTCCAAAGCATAGAATTTAGGTGCAGGAGGTGCAGGAGGTGCAGCAACTTTTTCTAAGCTCTATACGCATTTGTTATCTTATGCGCAACAAAAAAGTGGCGACAATATTTGGAAGTATCAGAATGATTTACTATCTTTGCAACGTATTTATAACTATTTACCGAGAATAAAGCTTAGATTAAATGGAATGAGCCCAGTACAATACCGGACTCAATTCCAAATGAGCAATAGTGTTTAATCCGTCCAAACTTTGGGGTTCACTTCAACAATAAAAACATTAATTTTGCAAATAACTTTTTCCACGCAATTGAAATTAATTTGAAAAAGAATTCGTAAATTTGCACCGTATTTCTATCAACCGAACCATAAACAATTAACAATAACAATTAAAAACTTAGTATTATGGCTTACACAGAGACAACAACGACAGGTTATGGAACCCGCGTGGGACGCTCGTTCAAGAGCATCGGCTCAGGTTTCGTGATGTTCTGTCTGGCCACCGCCCTGCTGTGGTGGAACGAAGGACGTGCCGTGAAGACGGACAAAATGTTAAACGACGCCGAGGCGGCGTGTGTTGACATGGAGAATCCCAACAAGATTGATCCCGCTATGGACGGCGAGCTGGTGTGTGCATCGGCACTGGCCACTACCGAGGACGTACTGACCGACGACAAGTTCGGATTCAGCGAGACAGCCATCGGAATGAGCCGCCGCGTGGAGTACTACCAGTGGGTGGAGCATGCTGAGAGCAAGAGCGAGGACAAACTGGGCGGCAAGGAGGTGACTACCACCACCTATACCTACACTACGGAGTGGACCAACGCCCCCGTGAACAGCACACAGTTCAAAGACCCCGCCTACCAGTCGCGTAACTTCACTATCGCACAGGTGGAGGACGGCGAGCAATGGGCTGAGAACGTGAAGTTCGGTGCCTACAAACTGCCTGAGTCGCTGTTCCACTCAATGTCGAGCCGCGAGGCCGTCGTACTCAACCTGAACGCCGACTTGCTGACGCAGTTTGACAAGGCTGCCCGCGACGTTGACCTGCGCATCAACGGCAACAAGGCCGTGACCACCACCGCCAGCCAACCTGCCCAGGTGGCAGAGGCTGTAGAGGCCGTACCCGATTCGGTAAAGACCGTCGTAAGCGACAGCATACCTCAGGAGAATAAGGTTGATCTGGACTACGTACACCAGCAGGGCAACGTGCTCTACATTGGTCGTACGCCAGCTGCTCCGCAGGTGGGTGATGTCCGCGTGACGTTCGAGAAGATTGTGCCCGCCAAGGTGACTATCATCGCCAAAGTCAAGGGCGACACCTTCACCAAGTTCAAGGCTAAGAACGGCAAGACCTTCCAGACGCTCGTCATGGGCGTACAGGACTCGGCTGAAATCTTCGAGTCAGAGCATGCTGCCAACAACATGTGGCTTTGGATGCTCCGTATCTTAGGCATCATGCTGGTCATTGCCGGTTTGAAGGGTATCTTCGGATTCCTCGAGACCATCCTCAAGGTAGTGCCGTTTATTGCCAATATCTTCGGATGGGGTGTCGGCGTGGTTTGCACCGTTGTGGGCATCGTCTGGTCGCTTATCGTCATTGCCCTGGCTTGGCTCTTCTACCGTCCGCTGCTGGGCATCGCCCTGTTAGCACTGGCAGGATTCCTCATCTGGGTATTTGCCTTCAAGGGCAAGGACAAGCTGAAGGAACTGACCGCCAAAGCCAAGAAGCCCGAGGTGCAGCCGCAACCTATAGAGAGTTGAGCACCTGCTCAACTACCTTCGGGAAATACTGCATCTCAAGCTGATGCTCCTTCTCGGCAATGTCGTCGACACTATCGTCGGGACTGAGGGAACAGCTATACTGGGCGATAATCTCGCCACCATCACAGACGGGTGTGACCCAATGAACGGTCATACCCGTCTCTGTTTCTCCAGCAGCCTTCACGGCCTCATGTACATGATGTCCCCACATACCCTTGCCGCCGTACTTGGGCAGCAGAGCCGGATGCAGGTTGATGATGCGGCGAGGGAAGGCGTCGAGCAGGAAATCGGGCACCAGCGGCAGGAAGCCCGCCAGCACGATGAAATCAATATGGTATTCGCGCAGCAGCGGCAGCATCACCTCTGGGTCGTTCAACTGGGCCTTAGGCGTCACCGCCGTAGGAACACCTAACCGCTGGGCGCGTTCCAGAGCCAAAGCTTCAGCCTTGTTGCTCACCACCAACGCGCAGCACACTGTGTCGCTGCCATCGAAGTAGCGGATGAGATTCTCGCAATTTGTGCCGCCGCCCGACACGAAAATCGCTATGTTCGTTTTCTTCATATTCATCTATTATCTGTTGTTCAGAACATCTCTACCTCAGCCCACTCCACGTCTTCGTGCTGATACAGCTGGGAGGCTATCTGCAGCACCTGGTAGGAGTTGTTGTATCGGCACTTGTAGATGTATCTTGTCGCTGTGGGGTCGCTGTCGGTCTCGCTGGCGTCGTGGTCGAACGTCAGCGCGTTGCTATACTGTTCCTCTATGTTCTTGACGTCCCTACCCGCCTTCATCTTGATGGTGATGATATTGCCGACGTGTATCCTCTTTCCCTGCTCGTCGCCCTCGGCGTAATAGTCGTCAGAGATGAATATCGAGGAACACTCGAAGTACTGTGTGGCCGTCACCAGTATGTCGCCATTACCGAGTTCACTCATCTGTCGGATGATGCTATTCTCCTTGTCGGCCAGATACTGCACAGCCTTCCTGCCCGTATTGCTTCGAGGCCTGATCCGGAAGTAGAAAGGCGGTTCGGAGTTGGGAATGAGCTTGACAAAGACATCCTGATGCCAGTATCCCTGTTCAAAACCGACATAGGGAGGCTTCTCGTACAACTTGATTTGGTAGGCAGAATCGTAGGCGATGGGCTCAATAGGATAGTCGCCTTCGCAACCCGTTGCTGCCATTCCTATCAGCAGCAGCGTAGAAACGGCTGTCAGCGTTACTATGAGGACACTCCTTCTCAACTTTTCCATCGTCATTATTGCTTTGTGGGTGCAAAATTACAAAAAAATCTCCAAACACCACAGAAATATCTACCAAAATATCAGTTTCGCACTTCTCACCTCTTACCCCTTCAATTCAGTGTAGTGCTTCGAGCAGGATTTCGATAAGTCGGGGAACAGCGTAGTTGTCGAGGTTGGTCTCAGGAATCCAGAAGTAATCAGGGGGTAATGACGGACGTTCGTCGGGTTCCCAGAGATAGAAGTCGGCATAGAGTATGCGGTGGGTGAGAACATGCTTCACGTTTTGACGCAACAAGATGGCACCCTGCGGCAAAGCATCGGTGAGCAGCGGTTCGTAGAGTCCCTGCCAGATGTCGCCTGAGGGACGGCGGTGAATGGCAATCATACCCTTACACCTTATATAAATATAGGTGAGGCGGCGCTCCGTAATCTTCAGCTTACGCTGTTTGACAGGCAGCTGGGCGACCTTGCCCTCGCGGAAGGCCGTGCAGCACTCCATCAGCGGGCAGTCGCTGCAATGGGGACTGGTGGGGGTACACTGGATAGCGCCGAAGTCCATGATGGCCTGATTATAGGCGGAAGCCTGCTGCTCGGGCAGCAACGACTGGGCGAGGGCGGCGAACTCGTGCTTGCCCTCGGTGGTGTTGATGGGGGTGCTGATGCCGTAGTGGCGGCTGAGGACGCGATAGACATTGCCGTCGACGACGGCAGCAGGAAGGTCGAAAGCAATGGAACCGATGGCGGCAGCGGTGTAGTCGCCGACACCTTTCAACGAGCGGAGCCCTTCTATCGTAGTAGGAAAGCCACCACACGCTGTTACCTGACGGGCGGCTGCGTGGAGGTTACGGGCTCGACTGTAGTAGCCTAAACCCTGCCACTCGCGCAGCACCTCGTCCTCGGTGGCGGCAGCAAGCGCCTCAACCGTAGGCCAGCGCTGCATGAAGCGTTCCCAGTAAGGACGGCCTTGTTCGATGCGCGTCTGCTGCAGGATGATTTCCGAGAGCCAGATGGCATAGGGGTCGCGCGTCTGCCGCCAAGGCAGCTCGCGTCCGTTCTCGCTGAACCAACGCAGTAGCGTCAGAGTAAAGTTGCTCGTATCGTTCATCGGCCTACAGCTTAATGGGGTAACTGATGACTAACTCGCTGAAGTCGGCCTTTGTCAGGTGGGCGTTCAGGCTCAGGCCGAACGTCAGGTCGTGAAGGGCGGGGAGCGTATAAAAGAGACCGATGCGCTCGTAGTAGGGTTTCTCCAACAGATCGGCACGGTGACCCATCTCGCGATAGAGGTAGTAACCCACACTCATCTGCAGCGAGAAGCGATGATAGAACACGGAATGGCTGGCCGACAGGCCTACGGACCAGGGACTGTGGGGCAATTTGTGTTTATAATAATCATCGATGTAGGTGAGGCGATCGTCGTAGTCGCCGTAAAAGAGGTCGGCACCGATGCCCGATGCCCAGCGGCGGGCGTAGCGGTGCATCAGCTTGGCATGCAGCGAGTAGGCCATATACAGCTTGAAGTCCTCGCTCCAATAGTCGGGATGGTCGCGTGGCACCTCCTGCGTCCAGAACCAGTCTTCGAGTAGCGTCTTGGCTCCCACGCCCACAGAGACATCGAGATAGGTGGACTTAGGATATGGAGTCCTGAACGTTGATTGTTGAATTGATGATGGATGGGTAGTTGCCGCGTAGTAGGGGGTGTAGACCAAACTGACAGAGGGGCCTACTGAGTTGGCGCCCTTGTTAGGACGGTAGAGGGCTCCGTTGCTGTGATGACAGAACTCCACACCCGCCTTGATACCCCATTGGGGCACGGGATGATAGGTCACATGCAGTCCGGCGTTGAAGTAGACCAGCAGGTGGGTGCCTACCAGTTCGTTGTCTACATC
>CACZDV010000046.1 GCA_902780025.1 uncultured Prevotellaceae bacterium | reverse complement strand
CTGAAATAAAGCAATCCTATTTCATTCAACGCCAGAACACATACCATGTTTGTTCTGGCGTTTTTAGTGCAATTGTTGTAGCCTATTAAACGTACGCACGTGTAGTTTACAAAAGTTAAATGCGTTAAATCTTCATCTTTTTCAATCTATTCAGAATTCACGTCACCACTTTTCTACCGTTTAACTTGCAAATCACTGATATAAAGTAATTTGCAAATACCGGGAATGTAGCAGTCTGACAAGGATTTCCATTCCCAACTCTGTGACCACAATCGGTGATTATGCGCTCGCGAATTGTAGTTGTCTGAGGAATATCACCATCCCCAGCTCCGTTAATAGTATCGGAGATGATGCGTTCTATAACTGTCCCGAACTGACCGATGTATATTGCCTTGCAACAAAAGTGCCGTCAACAAAATCAAATGCCTTTAATTATACCGACATAGAATATGCTACATTACATGTGCCTGAGGTGGCTATGGATAAATACAAGACAACAGTACCGTGGAGTAATTTCCAGAACATCATTAGTATCGAAAGCGAATATCCCAAGGTGACTATTGGAGCGGAAGGTTTTGCCACGTTATGCCCAACAGCTGACGTTGACTTCACATCAGTGAGCGGGGTGAAGGCCTATATCGGCAGTATGTTTAACCGTCAGACGGGAGTACTGACGATGACAAGAGCTTACGATGTTCCTGCAGGAACTGGTCTGATGCTGAAAGGTGAGCCGGGGACCTATAGCATTCCTACATGTGAGTCATTTACCGTTGTCAGCAATCTGCTGAAAGGTGTGACGGAGGCCACCAATATCAATGCAACTGAGAACGGTTACATAAACTATGTGCTGAATAATGGCAGTCAGGGCGTAGGATTCTATAAAGTGGGGACGGCAGGCGCTAGCTTGGAGGCTGGACGTGCTTACCTGCAGATACCTGCAGAAACGCCGGCCAGCCGTAATGCGCTCAAGTTACACTTCGACGATGAGGAAGAAGTTACGGCTATTGACGACGTTCTACAGCAAGACGGCAAGACAGTACTTTACGACCTGCAAGACCGCCGTGTGGAGCAGCCCCAGCGTGGTCTCTACATCTGTAATGGTAAGAAGGTAATCATCAAGTAGTGGAGGGCTGCGATATGAAGAAGAAAGATTATCTGCGGCCTGCCACCGAGGTGGTGGAGGCCGAGCCGTCGGCAACGCTGCTTGCCGGTTCGATGCTGAACGAGGCGGAGACGGAGACGACGGGCGTGTTTGAAGTTGAGAGCCTTGATCCTATCAACGGCCTGAGTCGTCCCTTCGACATGATATTGCCATAAAGAGTCGCATAACATCAGAATAGTGGGTGGGCTTCTAACGGAGCTCACCCACTTTCTGTTAGAAATACACAAAAAGGATTTTGTGGCAAGCTAAGCGGTAGCTGTATAAGAAAAAGGTGGCGGAATATTTGGCTGTTTCGTGACAAATGATTAACTTTGCAGCCGATATATTAGTTACCCCCTCGTCGCACCCTCGGGTAGGGTGGGAGTAGACCGACAAAACGACGGCTCTCGGGTAGGGCTGGCATGGTACGCAAGGGATATGTATAACATTAAAACATTTAAGCAATTATGGCAGAAATGAATTTTGGTGGCGTAATGGAAACTGTTGTCACCAGCAAGGAGTTCTCTTTGGAGAAAGCACGTGAAGTATTGAAGGATGAGGTCATCGCCGTCATCGGTTATGGTGTTCAGGGGCCCGGACAGGCCTGCAACCTGCGCGACAATGGCTTCAACGTCATCGTCGGTCAGCGCCCCGGCAAGACCTACGACAAGGCTGTGGCTGACGGTTGGGTGCCCGGCAAGACGCTCTTCTCTATTGAGGAGGCCGCCGAGAAGGGTACAATCCTCTGCATGCTTCTGAGCGACGCTGGTCAGATTCAGCAGTGGCCCACCATCAAGCAATATCTGAAGCCCGGCAAGACGCTGTACTACAGCCACGGTTTCGCTATCAACTGGAGCGACCGCACGGGTGTTGTTCCTCCCAAGGATGTAGATGTCATCATGGTGGCTCCGAAGGGAAGCGGCACCAGCCTCCGCACGATGTTCTGCGAGGGTCGCGGCCTGAACTGCTCATACGCCGTTTATCAGGACGCTACCGGCAAGGCCAAGGAGAAGACGCTGGCCTTCGGTATCGGTATTGGTGCCGGTTATATGTTCGAGACTACATTCCAGCGCGAGGCAACGTCTGACCTCACCGGTGAGCGCGGCTCGCTGATGGGTGCCATCCAGGGTCTGTTGCTGGCTCAGTACGAGGTGCTGCGCGAGAACGGCCACTCTCCTTCGGAGGCTTTCAATGAGACCGTTGAGGAGCTCACCCAGAGCCTTGGCCCGCTCTTTGGCGCCAAGGGTATGGACTGGATGTACGCCAACTGCTCGACCACCGCTCAGCGTGGTGCGCTGGACTGGGCTCCCCGTTTCCACGACGCCATCAAGCCCGTCATGGAGTGGCTCTACTACTCGGTGAAGACTGGCAACGAGGCTCAGATTACCATCGACGCCAACTCGAAGCCCGACTACCGTGCCGGACTGGAGAAGGAGTTGGAGGCTATGCGCAATCAGGAGATGTGGCGCGCCGGCGAGACCGTTCGCAAACTGCGTCCTGAGAATCAGGAACTGTAATTTTATAAGATGAGCATAGCAATAGGCTAAGGTAAAGAATCATCGGTTATTTGCAAAAAATAACAAAATTAAGAGTGGATAGTTTGCTATTCACTCTTTTTTTCTTATCTTTGCAACAGAAACTACAAATAGGCGAATTGTTTATGCTTAGGAAGATTAGAATTGTTCTGGCTGCCGTCATGTTTATCGGCATAACGCTGCTGTTCCTTGACTTTACGGGAACGCTGCACATGTGGCTGTCGTGGATGGCGAAGATTCAGCTGCTGCCGGCCGTGCTTGCTCTCAATGTGGTGGTCATCGTAGCCCTGGCGGTGCTGACGCTGGTTTTCGGGCGCATTTATTGTTCGGTCATCTGTCCGTTGGGCATCCTTCAGGACTTGTTGGCACGTCTGCGCCGTAAGAAGAACAAGTATTCATACTCGAAGGAGGTGCGCTGGCTGCGCTATCCCGTGATGGTGGTGTTTATTGTGGCCCTGGTGGCGGGCGTTAGTTCGCTGTTCCAACTGTTGGCACCCTACAGCGCCTATGGCCGCATTGCGACGATGATACTGCAGCCGCTGTGGATGCTGGGCAACAATGTGCTGGGCTTCCTGGCCGAGCGGGCCGACAGCTACGCGTTCTATACCGTCGATGTATGGATGAAGTCGCTGCCGGTGTTCATTGTGGCCCTTGTTACCTTGGTGGTGCTGGTAGTACTGGCGTGGCGCGGCGGACGTACCTATTGTAATACCATCTGTCCGGTGGGAACGGTGCTGTCGTTCTTAGCCCGCTTCTCGTGGCTGAAGATACGGTTCGACGAAGAGAAGTGCCGTAACTGCTCGATGTGCTCAAGGAACTGTAAGGCGGCCTGTATCGACTATAAGACACACTCGGTGGACTATTCGCGCTGCGTGGTCTGTGGCAATTGTATTGAGAGTTGCAAGTTTGGGGCGCTGAAGTATAAAGCCTCCCCAAGCCCCTCCCAAGGAGGGGATGTTAAAATACATGATACCGCAAATCCCTCTACCGCTTCTGGTAACCAAACACCCCCTCCTTTGGAGGGGCTTGGGGAGGCTTCTCGCCGTAGTTTTCTTATCGGTGCTGCTCTTGTAACGACGGCGGCGATGGCCCAGAAGAAGGAGAAACTGATGGATGGCGGACTGGCTGAGATAGAGGACAAGGTGCAGCCGGAACGGCAGACGCCGCTGACACCACCGGGCTCGCTGTCGTTCCAGTATATGGCCCAGCATTGTACGGGTTGTCAGCTCTGCGTATCGGAGTGTCCGAACAACGTATTGCGGCCTACGACTGACCTGATGCACTTGATGCTGCCGGTGATGTCGTACGAGCGCGGCTATTGTCGTCCGGAGTGTACGCGCTGTTCGGAGGTGTGCCCGGCAGGAGCCATCAAGCTGGTGGACAAAGCCGAGAAGTCGTCAATCCAGATAGGTCACGCCGTGTTCATCGAGAAGAACTGCGTGGCGGTGACCGACGGTGTGGAGTGCGGCAACTGCGAGCGCCATTGTCCGGCGGGAGCCATCGAGATGGTTGCCCTGCGTGAGGATGACGACGAGTCGCCTTGGGTGCCTGCCGTCAACGATGCGGCCTGCATTGGTTGCGGTGCCTGTGAGTATGTCTGTCCCGCCCGTCCCTTCTCGGCTATTATGGTGGAAGGGCATGAGGTACATAAGAAGATTTAGGTGTATGGAAAAGAAGAATATATCGAGGAGAAGTTTCCTGAAGCTGTTTGGTGCTGGTGCCGTAGGTACGGCTGCTGTTATGGCGGGCTGTAAGAACAAGAAACTGGTGGAGGTCACCGACGAGTATAAGAACCAGGTGGAGCCGCCGGTGGGCAAGATGACCTACCGCGAGAACCCGAAGACCAAGGAACAGGTGTCGCTCTTAGGCTACGGCATGATGCGCCTGCCGACGAAGGTGGACAACGAAAATGAGTTCGACCAGGAGATGATCAACCGTCAGGTGGACTATGCCATCGAGCACGGCGTGAACTACTTCGATACCAGCCCCGTCTACTGTCAGGGACAATCGGAGCGCTGCACGGGCATCGCCCTGAGCCGTCACAAGCGCTCAGAGTACTTCGTGGCCACGAAGCTGTCGAACTTCAACCGCGACTACTGGAGCCGTGAGAAGTCGATTGAGATGTACCGCAACTCGATGAAAGAACTGCAGGTGGACTATCTGGATTACTACCTGCTGCATGCCGTCGGCGGCGGTATGGACGAGTTCAATGGACGCTATGTGGACAACGGCATGATGGACTTCCTGATGAAGGAGCGTGAGGCTGGCCGCATCCGCAACCTCGGCTTCTCGTTCCACGGGCAGAAATCGGTGTTCGACGAGATGCTGCGCCGTCACGACGAATACCATTGGGACTTCGTGCAGATAGAGCTGAACTACCTGGACTGGGACTTTGCCGACGAGATTAATCAGGCCAACGTCGACGCCAGCTACCTTTATGCCGAACTCGAGAAGCGCGGCATCCCTGCTGTCATTATGGAACCCCTGCTGGGCGGGCGACTGGTAAAGCTGCCGCAGTACCTAATGACCGAATTGAAGCAGAAAGATCCCAGCCGTTCGGTGGCCTCATGGGCCTTCCGCTATGCCGGTACGCCCAAGGGTGTGCTCACCGTGCTTAGCGGCATGACCTATATGGAGCACCTGAAGGACAACCTGCTGAGCTATTGTCCGCTGGAGCCGCTGACCGAACAGGAACAGGATTATCTGCACGGTGAGGTGGCTCATCGCATTGTCGGCCTGAAGAATATCCCCTGCAACGACTGTAAGTACTGTATGCCTTGTCCCTATGGTATCGACATTCCGGCTATCTTCGTACATTATAATAAATGCAAGAACGAAGGTTCGCTGCCGATGGGTGTGGGTGACCCGGAGTATCGTAAGCATCGTCGGCAGTACCTCATCTCGCTCGACCGCGTGGTGCCCCGCGACCGTCAGCCCGACCATTGCATCCAGTGTGGCCAGTGTGAACCTCATTGTCCGCAGGGCATCAAGATTCCGCGCGAACTGATGATGATTGACAAGATGATAGAGGAACTGAAAAGAAATGAAGAAGTGAAAAGTGAGGAGTGAGAAGTGAAAAGTGAAGAGTGAAGGAGTGATTTTTTTACTATTCACTTTTCACTTTTCACTTTTTTTTGTACCTTTGCACCCGATTATGGGAAGAAAGATTGTTTTATTGATATTCCTGGTGTTGCAGACGGCACTTGCGGGTGCCCAGCAGACGGACAACGAGAAGCAAGCCCGCCGCATCTTCAACCAGGCATACAATCAGGTGTTTGGTGACCAAGGGGCAACCCTTCACTATGATGTGAACATCATTGGAATCTATAAGACCAGCGGCACCATCTGGTACAAAGGCAAGAAGCAGAAGTTCGTCGACGAGAGGGTGAACACCTGGAACGACGGCACTACAGCCTATATGGCTTTCCGCAAGAAGAAGGAGGTGCAGATACATCACGCCAACTCTGACAAGAAGGACAAATACAGCGGGAAGTTCAAGTTCCATCCTGAGGACTTCGACTACAGTATCGGCGAGGACGACGGAATGTTCCTGCTGACGCTGAAGCAGAAGAAAAAGGCCAAGGGCTCTATCAAGGTGATAAAGGCTTGGGTGACGAAAAAGGGCTATGAGCCTGTCAGACTGCGCATTAAGGTGGCTTTCATCTGGACGACAGTCACCGTCAGCGACTTCCGCACGGGCGGCATTACGGACGATTTGTTCGTCTTCCCCCGCAACCAGTATAAGGACTGGAAATTTGTAGACAAACGTAAAGAATAGTATATTTAGAGAGAATAAGCTATGGGAGGTTTCTTTGGCTGTATCGCCGACAGAGGGTGTGTGAACGATCTGTTCTACGGCACCGACTACAATTCTCATTTAGGTACGAAACGTGCCGGTCTTGTGACATTTGACCCCGAACGGGGCTTTAACCGTAGCATCCACTCGCTGGAGCGCGACTACTTCCGTTCACGTTTTGAAGATGAGCTCGACTCGTTTCGCGGCAATCAGGGACTGGGCGTCATCAGCGACACCGACCCTCAGCCCATTATCGTTAACAGTCATCTGGGGCGCTATGCCGTAGTGACCGTTGCCAAAATCAATAATCAGCGTGAGATAGCCGAGGAACTGCTTGCTCAGCGTATGCACTTCAGCGAGATGTCGGCCAACAACATCAACCAGACGGAGCTGGTGGCCCTGCTCATCAATATGGGCAACTCGTTTGTGGAGGGTATCAACAACGTCTATCGCAAGATTGAAGGTTCCTGCTCGATGCTGATACTCACCGAGGACGGTATCATCGCCGCCCGCGACTTCTTGGGCCGTACGCCTATTGTCATCGGTCGCAAGGAGATTCACCGCCTGTCGCCAATCGGTACCGAGGAAGTCATCAAGGCTCACGCCGTCAGCAGCGAGACGTGCAGCTTCCCGAATCTCGACTACAAAGTGGTGCGCGATCTCGGTCCTGGCGAGATTGTTCGTCTGAAGTCCGATAGCATCGAGGTGTTGCAGCCTGCCTTCGAACATGAGCAGATATGCTCCTTCCTCTGGGTCTACTATGGATTCCCCGCCAGCAGTTACGAGGGCATCAACGTTGAGAAAGTGCGCGAGGACAATGGTCGCAAGTTAGGCGAGAAGGATGAGACTGAGGTCGACTGCGTCTGTGGTGTGCCCGACTCTGGTGTCGGTATGGCGTTGGGTTATGCCGAGGGTAAGGGTGTTCCCTATGAGCGCGCCGTACTGAAGTACACGCCGACGTGGCCCCGCTCGTTTACACCGGGCAATCAGAGCCGTCGCGACCTGGTGGCCAAGATGAAGCTCATTCCCAACGGAGCGTTGCTGAAGGACCGCCGCGTGGTGTTCTGCGACGACAGTATCGTGCGAGGCACCCAGTTGCGCGACAATGTGCGAACCTTCTTCGAGTATGGTGCTAAGGAGGTTCATTGCCGCATTTCTTGTCCGCCACTGGTCTATGGCTGTCCGTTCATCGGCTTCACCGCCTCGAAGTCTGACCTTGAACTCATTACGCGTCGCATTATCCGCGACTTTGAGGGTGACGACAAGAAGAACTTGGAAAAATACGCCCAGACCGACTCGCCTGAGTATCGGCGTATGGTTGACGAGATAGCCCGCCGATTGGGACTTACCACGCTGAAGTTCGCCAAGCTGGAGGACTTGATTGAAGCTATCGGTATGCCCAAATGCAAGGTTTGCACCCACTGTTTCGATGGCACCAGCTATTGCCACAGCCCCGAAACCGAGAAATACTTCTGATTATTTGGCCTTCGTCAGATAGGCCCCGTCCATATAGACGTCTTCTTCGAGCATCAGCTGCTCGAGGGCGGCGTCTATCTGTTCGTAGGGTAGGGGAAGCTGGCGCAGTTCCGTGACGTGGTGTTGTTGCCCGTCGGCCAGCAGGTCGAGTATCAGCTGGCTGGCACTTTGGGTCTTTTCGTTGTCCGTCAGCTGCCGCTTATAGCTCATACAGACGTCGCACTGGCCACAGTCGTGGTCGTTCTTTTCGCCGAAATAGCGCAGCAGTTGGCGGCTGCGACACTCGTTGGCCGTCTGCACGTAGTCGATCATAGCGTGTATGCGGTTGGTGTAACGTTGGCGCAGGTCGTCGTAGACGGCGGGCGAGAACATGAGGTATTCAGAGTCCTCACGGCGCTGCATATAGCGGACGTAGGGAGTGCGCTTCTGGGGGATGAAGTTGATGATGTGCTTCTGCCCTAAGAGCTTCAGCGTCTGATAGACCATCGGCTGTGTCATCCCAGTCTCATGGGCAATGAGTCCCTCGTCAATGAAGACGTAATCGGTGAACAGCCCGCCATAGTTACGTAGCAGGGCGGTGATGATGCGCTCTTCGTTGGGCTCTGTATTTTCCAGACGGTATAGTTGGTCGCGTGAGAGACGGAACAATACGCGGGCCTGGTTCTCCTGTTCTTCGATGTACTCGATGTAGCCGGCACGGTTCAGTATCTTCAGCGCGGAGTGCACCTGGATGGGAAAGTGGCGGAACTTGTGGCAGAAATCGTCGATGTTGAACTCGAAGGTGGCGTTGTAGCCTGAGCCGGTGGCCACCTGGTAGTAGTAGGACAGGTGGTCGTAGACCTTGCGGACGTAATCTTTCTCGGGGAAGGTGTCCGAGATGCGTTTCAGCAGCTTGCGCTTGTCGTTGTCGTTGTAGAGCAGCACGGCGTAGGCCTTCTTGCCGTCGCGTCCGGCACGTCCAGCTTCCTGGAAGTAAGCCTCGATGGAGTCCGGGCAGTCTATGTGGATGACCAGTCGAACGTCAGGCTTGTCAATGCCCATACCGAAGGCGTTGGTAGCCACCATCACCCGCACTTTATCCTGCTGCCAGGCTTTCTGGCGCTCGTCCTTCACCATTGTGTCAAGACCGGCGTGATAGAAGGTGGCGGCGATTCCTTCATTGTTCAGCAGGTCGGACACCTCCTTAGTACGTCGGCGACTGCGGACGTAGACGATGGCCGTCCCCGCTACATTATTCAATATATGCAGCAGTTCATCACGCTTGTCGGCAGCTTCACGCACGACATAAGCCAGATTCTGCCGTTCGAACGACATGCGGAATACCCGCTTTTCAGTAAAGGCAAGACGCTCCTGAATGTCGTCGATGACGGTGGGTGTAGCCGTTGCCGTCAATGCCAGGACGGGCACGTCGGGCAGTTCGTGGCGGATGTCGGCAATCTCCAGATAAGAGGGTCGGAAATCGTAGCCCCATTGTGAGATACAATGGGCCTCGTCGACGGTGATGAAGCTGACCTTCATGTGGCGCAGCTTCGTACGGAAGATGTCGGAGGAAAGGCGTTCAGGCGATACGTATAGTATCTTGACGGCGCCGAAGACGGCGTTCTCCAGCGTGGTCAGGATGCGATCGTGCTCCATTCCGCTGTAGATGGCAGCGGCGCGGATGCCTCGGCGGCGCAGGTTCTGCACCTGGTCCTTCATGAGGGCGATGAGTGGCGTGATGACGATGCAGACACCTTCCTGTGCCAGTGCCGGCACTTGGAAGGTAATCGACTTGCCGCCGCCCGTCGGCATCAGTCCTAAGGTGTCGTGACCCGCACTAATCGACTCGATGATTTCACGCTGAACACCGCGGAAGTCATCGTAGCCCCAGTATTTTTTTAGAAGTGATAAATAATCTCCACTTTCCACTTTTCACTTTTCACTCCTCACTTCTCACTCCTCGGACGGCTTGATATCCTCAATCTGCAGCTGTACTTCGCTGCGCTTGTAGACGTTCTCCTCGATGGTAAAAACGATGTCGAACGAGCGTTTCGACTTGATGTAGCGGGCTGCCTTGCTCTGTCCGAAAGCAATGCCGTTCATGACGTTCGACGACTTCGAGTCTACCAGCTCCAGCTTGATGTGCTCCTGCTGGCGGCCCACCACCTTCGACGTACCGTAGTCATAGACGTTGCGGGTGCAGAACAGCGGCTTGGGGTTGTCGGGACCGTGAGGTGCAAACTTCTTCAGGTCGTTGTGCAGTTTCTTGGTGATATCCTTGAAGTCCACTTCCTCCTCAATGTCGAGTGTGGCCTCCGTCTGTTCCGGCAGGATGTGCTCGTTGACATACTGCTGAAAACGACGGCGGAATTCGGGAATGTTTTCTATGGGCAACGACAGGCCGACGGCATAGGTGTGACCGCCGAAGTTCTCCAGGATGTCGCGGCACGACTTCACAGCGTCGTAGATGTCGTAGCCGGCAATGCTGCGGGCCGAGCCCGTAGCCAGATCGCCGCTGCGCGTCAGCACTACCGTGGGGCGGAAGTAGAGTTCGGTCATGCGCGAAGCCACAATGCCAACGACGCCCTTCTTCCAGTTCTCGTCGTAGAGCACGATCGAGTTGTGGTGCTTCTGGCTCTCCAGCTTCTCGATAATCTGGTTTGCCTCCTCCGTCATCTGCTTGTCAACGTCCTTGCGCTGCTCGTTGTACTCGTTGATGTGACTTGCCATTGAGAGCGCCCGCTTGAAGTCCTTTTCCACCAGCAGGTCGACGGCCTCTGTACCGTTCTGCATACGTCCTGAGGCATTGATGCGCGGACCTATCTTGAAGACGATGTCCGTCATCGTCAGCTCACGGCCTGTCAGCCCGCAAATCTCGATGATGGCCTTGATGCCCACCGACGGATTCTGGTTTAGCTGCTTCAGTCCGTGGAAGGCCAGGATGCGGTTCTCGCCCGTCACCGACACGATGTCAGCGGCAATGGAGATGGCACAGAACTCCAGCAGCGGGATGAGCCGCGAGAAGGGTATGCCGTTGTTCTTGGCAAAAGCCTGCATGAACTTGAAGCCTACGCCGCAGCCACAAAGGTGCTTGAACGGGTAGGTGGAGTCCTCACGCTTTGGGTTGAGGATGGCCACCGCTGGCGGCATATCCTCATCCGGCACGTGGTGGTCGCAGATGATAAAGTCTATGCCAAGCTGCCTGGCATAGCTGATTTCGTCGATTGCCTTAATACCGCAATCGAGCACAATGATGAGTTTCACATCATGTTCCGCCGCATAGTCCAGTCCCTTCTTGCTGATGCCGTATCCCTCTTCGTAACGGTCGGGGATATAGTATTCAATGTTGGAATAGAACTGCTGCAGGAACTTATACACCAAAGCTACCGCCGTACATCCGTCAACGTCGTAGTCGCCGTAGACCATGATACGCTCTTTGCGGCCCATTGCGTCGTTCAGCCTGTCGACCGCCACGTCCATGTCGTTCATCAGGAAGGGGTCTATCAGTTCGTTAAGCATGGGACGGAAGAAACGTTTAGCCGCCGATTCCGTCTTAATGCCGCGCTGAATGAGCAAATCGGCTAAGACTGGGCTCATCCCAATCTTCTCTGCCAGCTCTTTAGCCGCCGCGGTTCTGTCGGATGTTGGTGGTTCGTAATTCCATTTGAAATGCATTAATATATTTATTTTTGTTCTTGTCGCTTTGGTGGCAATTGGGCACAATAACCCAAATTATCGCTCAAAGATAAATATATTATTTGGAATACGCAACATTTCTGCTGATTTTTTAACACAAATAAAGACTCTCGTCTATTCAAACAGGTCAAAATCCTTATTATAGGCTGGCGACTGTATGGAGAGAAGGTTGAGCACGGAGTGGAAAATGTAGTGTTGCTCAAGCACTTCCGGCAGTTCCTCAGGTGTCCGCTTGTAGCGTCTGAAATTCTCCGACGTCCACACCAGGAACGGTATCTCGTACTGCACTTTCGGAGCCAGTTTCATCGGCAGTCCGTGCATGAATACTTTGTTCTCGCCGAGCGACTCACCGTGGTCCGAGATGAAAATCATGGCACTGTGCCATTCACTCAGGGAGCGCAAGGTGCTGATAAGGCTGTCCACGAGGAAATCGGTGTACAGGATAGTGTTGTCGTAGGCGTTGACCAGCATGCCGATGTTCTTCTCTCCCTCCTCAATGTTCTTGGCCACAGGCTTGAACACCTCGAACTCCTTCGGGTATTTGTCTGCATAGCGGGGTCCGTGGCTCGTGCTGGTATGCAGGACGATGAGCACCTTGTCCTTCTGGCTCGATTCTATCCGTTCACGCAGTCCTGCTAACAGGATGCCGTCGTGGTCCTTGTCGGCATCGGGGTACTGGGCACTGAGGTCGGTGTCGGTGACGTATTCGTCGATGTGTATGGGCGGCTCGCCCCAGTTAGACGTGCGCCACACCACGTCGACGCCCGTACGGAAGGCATAGTTGGGCAGCAACTCATACAGGTCGCCGCTGTTCTTAGGCTCAAGGATGGCCTTGCTGCCGGCCGTGGTGTAAGTAGCACATGATGTAGCCTGATACACCTTCAGGCGTTCCTGCCTCGACAGTCGCGGGTTGGTGTTGCGCCCGTAGCCGTAGAGCTGGAAGTTGGCTTTACGTGCCGACTCGCCGATGACGAGCACCACCACAGCCTTCTCATGGTCGCCGATCGTGCCGTCAGGAAGTTTTATCTCCTCAGCCTGTTCGTCATGATAGCTGCTGACGACACGGCAGGTATTCACCACGTATGACCACGGCTGCAGCAGTCCGCCCAACTCCGTGTCGTGCTGACTGATCCACAGCGTCTGGTTGACATTCACCAGGGCCATCACAAGGACAACGGCCAGCGCACTACCACAGTAGACGGCCAGTTGTCGCGCCTTGCCGATGACCACCGGCTGCAGCAGGCAATAGAAGGCCGGCAGCAGGCCTGCGCCGACGATGAAAAGCCACAGCCCCCAGCTGAAGAACCCTGAAGCCTCCGAGTATCTGGTGTTGAACACGTTCTCAATGGTCGTTGCGTCAATCATCACGTGGTAGGTCAGGATGAAATACACGGCTGTGGCATTGATGAGCGCGAGGATGGCCAGCAGCACACGCCCCACCTTCCTCAACGCCCACATTGCAAGATAAGTCATCAGGAAGTTGACTGCCAGCATGAGGAGCGTCAGCGATGCCATCAGGAATATCTTCCCGCTCGTCGTTTCATTGTTGTTCTGAGCCACATAATTGAAGAACGGTATGTTGTACAGCAACAACGTCCCTATGCTCACGATACATGAAAAGGCAAATAGCGATATGGGTCGTTTGAGTTTCATGCTTGCAAAGATACAATTTTTTCGGTAAACACCAAAGAAATGTTGAATGTTTAATGAGGCAACAATAGTGATTGAGTGCAAGATCGGCGACGACAGGAGACGCTTGCCACTGCAAGATACCTTGTAACGGAGAGATACAAAGTCTGTGATAATAAAAATGCCGCCGATAGTCACGAGGGATTATCAGCGGCAAATGATGTTGAGGGGGCTTACTTGATGGTTAGCCAGACGGCTTCACCACGATTCTTGGCCTCGACGATTTTCTGCTTCAATTCGTAGAGCCACTTGCAGCTTTCTAGGAGTTGGCCAACGATCTGATTGCGACCGACGAGGATGCAGCCAGCAGTATCGGCGGCGGTATTCTTGCGTCCCTCCGGTAGCAAGCGATCAGAGATCGAGCGGCCCATGTGGATGCGGATGCCCTTGAAGAGGTGATTGAAGTCGGGGCCACCGAGAAGGACTGGGAGCCACATCTTGAACTTCGGACTCCATGTGATGACTACCGCGTAACGGCCTTCTGGGATGGCGAAGGGCTTCAATTTTTGTGCCTTCGTTGGCGAACGAAGCACGGCTTCTTTCGAGACCGTTGTCTTCAACTCCAATGCCGTTGGTTCGAGGGTGTCGCAGAAGTAGGTTTGCTTTTCTCCAGCCAAATACTCATCATCTACTTTTTCTACAATGTAGAGTTTGCCTATTGTATAGGTCTTGCGTTTTGCTATGCGTGTAAGTACTAATTCCATAATGTTTCAAGTTTTAAGATTCATGTTTCAAGTTTGGAGGTGCAACTCAAAGGTTGCAACCTCCTTAATGTCACAAAGTCAAATGTCACAAAGTAGCATTTAGTTTTTTCCAATGCGTCTTGTCGGTTTTCTCAATCCATTTGTCGCGATACCAGCGTGAGATGATTTTTCGGAGTCCTGTCTCGCTGCAGAAGCCGCGCTTCAGGGCTCGCAGGTCATCTATTGTGAAGACTGGCGAAAGCTGGTCGAAGATGGAGTGATTGCTTCCGTACCGAATGCACTCGTTGCGGGCATCAACGAACTGACTTTCAAGTGCTTCGCCGAAGGCCTTTATCTGCTGCTGTAGGCAATACTCAGCCATCATCAGCGCAAACTTAATACAAGCAGACCCCTCCTTCCTCCCCTGTTTAGGGGAGGTTTTTGCCGCTGCCTTTTCTCTCCCTAAGCAGGAGGGGTTGGGGGAGGTCTCCAGCAGGTGGAAGATAACGCCGCAGCGGAAACCGATGACGGCCGCACGCTTGCGATACGTGTCCTTTACATGGTCGATGTCCTTGGCTGCCTCTACGCGCTTCTCTTCTACCCAAGCCTCAATGGCCTTTCGCAGTCGAGGAGTGTCAACCAATCCGCTGAACGAACGCAGACGGGTAACGGCTTGCTGAATCCTTGCTTCATCCTCTGCTGAACGCTTGCCGAATTTCGGCATCTTCTGGAAGCTGGAATCAGGCATTTCAGCCACGAGCACACGAGAACTGAGACCATTCTCAATGTTGTCCGACTTGAAGCACTTGCGCATGGCGCCGTTGGTGCCGAGCATCGTCCAGTTGTATGCCACGTTGACCACTCCCGACTCAGCCTGATCGGAATTGTAGTCCTGACCCCACTCGCCGTAGTCAAAACTCAAACGATAGATGTCGTATTTCGAACTCCAACTGCCAGCACCGTTCGTTTTGCGAAGGGTATCAAGTTCCTCACCAAAACTATACATGGTATGTCCCTGGGCATTCTTGAAACGTTTCAAAAGCGTTGAGCAAGAGACGGTTACGGGCACGACGCGAATCAAGACATGCGGGTCTTCGGGAGCCTTCTCGTTGGCTTTGCGGCCTTTCTTGCGCTCCTTCCATTCCTCCTCCCGCTTGCGGGCTAAGGCGTCCTCTTCGTCGAGCTGTCGCTTCCAGATGTCAACGGCGTTCTTCACCACCGACTTGTTGCTGGCCTGCTCACCTCGGATGATTGACATCAGCCCTAACCGATGGATGTTTCCGTCGCAATACTCAACGGTCACTTGGTCAGCATAAGCAGCCGCGATGGGCATGATGCCGCAAAGCACAGGCATGTGCATCGACGCGGGAACGCCAACAAGCGATTCCTTCAGGCCGATAGGTAACCCCCTTTTCAAGTCCCCGAGGGGACTACTATACTCTTGCGGTTCCTCATCTATGTCCCCCTCGGGGGACAACAGGGGGGGTACAATCTGATCCATCAGGCGCGAACCCTTGGTAGGCTCTTTACAAGCTGAGTGGATAATGCCTCGCATTTCCTGAGCCGACAACCCGAAACGAGGCATCACCTCTAACAGCCATTCCTCGTCGTTATCGCAGATGGCACGGAGATTAGCAGCCAGTTGGTGCAGTCGCTTATTACGTTCGCCCTCGGTAGGTTCGCCGCCTGTGCGACGCCAGAACTCACTAATTATAGAGACGTAGGGGATGCCCTTGAAGCCCTGCGGGAATGCCTTAAGAGCCTCCCCAAGCCCCTCCGAAGGAGGGGGTGTTGGGCTACATGACGAGGCAGATCTTGAAGCGGATTTCAGCACATCCACACCCCCTCCTTCGGAGGGGCTTGGGGAGGCTTCGAACAGCTTCTCGCTGACATACTTCGTGTGATCCTCGGGCACCATATAGATGCATCGCGAAACGTCCTTTACAGCTGCATCAGGTGTGAATCCCGTAGCATCCTTCATCAACGCCTGCGCCTCTTCGGCAGTCATCCCCTCCGGCAATTCCACCAGCACATGAGTACCACGACGGACGCTCTCCTCTACCAGCAGTAGCGTCATCTTCAATTCTTCAATTTTTCCATCCTTCAATTTTTCGAGGATTTCCTCCGTGTGCCCCTTCTCGTCAAAGTCCAGCATCAGTCGGTTCAACGGCTTCACCGCATCGGCAATCGCCCTGTGGTTGTCCTTGAACTCTGCGCAATGCGGTGTCCATACCGGCAAACGATGCTTCAGTTGCTCGTCACCTTTCTCTATACGTGCGCACATCTGCGCCAGCCACGATTCGCGGCGAAGAGCCTCCCATTCCTGCTTGGTGGCAGGGAGGCAGGGGGCTCCATGCCCCTTGCCGATACATGTGAATTTCATGGTCATAATTACTGCTGATTCCATAGACAATCCTCCTTTCGTGTTTTAAAATAAGACATCACCTGATCTGCTTCCTCTTCGTAAAGTTTTTTGGTTAGTTCCAGCCCATAGCGTCGAGGAAACTTGAATTCCACTATCAGCTGTTCGCGTTCGGGATGGCGCTGCTTGCGCTGCGGCACAATCTTTACCACGCCGTGGGCCGTCTCGAAGAGCGTCTGATAGAGTGGTCCTCGACTGCCCGTACGCTTGGCCTTCACTCGGGTCTGACCGTCGGCCAGCACCTCAAGATTGGCTCGGTAATACACTGGGCGACCCTCCGTCACCTGCTTCTCGTCTTCCCAAGGGCAGGGCTGGATATTGATGTCGCCGTTCACTAAATAGTTAACACTACCGTCCATTTGGACGTTCTGCAGCAAAAGCTGCTTCTGACGAATAATTTCTGGTTTCATTGTTCTGAATTTTCGGTTGAGCGAAGTTTCAGAAGGGTGGCCACCTTTCTTGTGATAGAAATCTCGCGAGACTCCGTTCACCTCAACTCAGAGTGAATAAATGTTGTTTGTTTTGACTATCCTTTAGATTCTGTGACCCATGAAGCGAAAGTCATTCTTCTTTGGGTTCGGCATCTGGCACCTGTTCTTGCGTCCCGTTGGTAGCAAGCGAGCATAGCTCGAGCGCATCAATGACATCTGACGACGTGCATTGTCTGCGATTGTGGCTCGTGCGATTGTGATAAGATTTCTTGTACGACTCATTATGAAAGTTTTGTTTAACGTCGCCCCCTTTAAGGCGATCTCTAAGATTACACTTTTGATTTTTCTCACTTTGCCCCTCCTGCCATCAGTGTGGGTGGTTGTATCAACATGTCAAAGACTCACGCTGTCCGAACCCTACGGATGGCTCGCCACATCGCTGTTGCCGCTGCCGCTCGAACTTGTTCGCTTGCCTCTGCAAGAACTTTAATTTTCTGGTGCAAAGGAAAAACAAAGAATAAGTGATTCCAAATCTTATCCGAATTAATCCATAATTCGTAAATCATTGAAAATCAAGCACATAATGAATCATGCAATGAATCACAAAAATTAATCCATGTGATTCATCGAAAACAGACGAAAAAAACGCCTACTTCATTGCTGAAATAGGCGTTTACGCGCGTACTTTATTTATTATATTTAGAGGCTACGTTTGGCTCAAATAGTTCTTCACGCTTCCCTCTTTGAGTCCCACGATGGGAGCAAGGAGTCCGGCAAGCAGGTTATTAGGCAACTTTCCGAAAAAGTCTTTCCGTTGAAGCTGGCTAACATACTTGCAGAAGCGTGCCTTCGATTGGCCGTTCACTGGATAGCACAGTGCCAGCAGTTCATCGAACTTGCTTTTCTTCTTAATTTCCATCAAACTGATGAGGTCATCTTTCAGAATAGTAATCTTCACCTCAGCCTGATTCACGCCTGGCGACACCATCTTACCATTGTATTTCTCGTAGGCACTTTCTACGAGGCTGATGATTTTGCCCACAAAATCCTCTACGGCCTTCTGCTCAGGCGTCAAATCCTTATCTTTCTTTTTAGTGGGCTTTATTTGGTCAAGCTCCTGATAAGCCAGACGTGTAAGGGTGGCGAACCACAAAAACACCTCTATGTCCTCGTCGCTCAGCTTCTCATGCATCTCGTCTATGTAGAAGCCAGCCCTGTTTTCATCCACCAGCACTCGATTCTCTTCTGGCTTACGCATCTGCTGGCTCAACAAGGCATACTTCCAATCTGCCCCCTCAATCTCCAGCAACTCTTCAAAGCTGAGGGCACGAATTTCCTGTACGGCCCGCTTGCGGTCGTCCTTGGGAACACCCGTGTCGATATAGTCGTTGCGCAGGAAGTCGGATTTCAACAACTCCCTGAGTACCACAAGAATACGTTGCTTGCAGTCCACTTCGCGCACACCGCTGCCCATCATGAGCCGACGCTTCCACGTCTCATGAATCTTCACGGCCTCGCTGGCTCTGTACGATGCACCAAGCAATCGGGCATAATACGCTCCGTAGTCCTCACCGCTGAGTCTTACATTCTCTTCACTCATCATGATGCGGTGGTGTCGTAACGATAAACAACATAAAGTGTACGGTACTGAGAATCAGGCTCGCGCAGGTCAACCTCGAAGTGCGAGAACTCAAAAAATGCACTTCCTCCGTCTTTGTAGTCAATATCTATCCACGTCTGGAATTCTCCTGCTTCCAAACTCTCCAGTACCCGTTTATCCAACTCGTGAAGAATATCGTAAGCCCTGCGATAATAGGTATTGCGGCTACAGAAGGTATCGATGAACCTGTCCATATCCTCCAGTTTCAGAATCATACTACTGCCCTTAAAACCTTCGAGTTCCTTGGGCAGAAGGACAGAGGTCTCAGGCACACTATACTCTTCCTCTTCGTCAGTATCGTCTTCTACATAGACGCCACTGAACGAGGGATATTCGTAGATGTGCTGGTTGTTGTCAGCATCCATTAGCCAATAACGCTGTTGCTCCTCGATAGACTTCATCGTCAGAGGATGGTGGTTTGCAGCCCAGCGCTCAACGGACATTATCATACAATTTGCAAAGCGCAAATCGCCGTTCGTGCCGAGTGCCGTCATCCGCGAATTAAGCAGAGACAATAAAGGTATAGCATCCTCTTTGTCATAGTCCATCGCACAACTCACGATGTCTGCCACCTTCTGCTTCGGCGTCCTCTCACTCGTCCGTATCTCACGAATCCTCGCCAGCAGATCGTCAAAATACTGCTGCTCCCTATCCTCGGTTCCAGGTAGTTTTATTTCCATATTCTCTATTCTTTGTCTTCTTGTTCTTCTTTGGTTTCCTCAGTCTCTACCGCCTTTAGCTTACCTTCGGATTGAAGTGTCTGGAGGTCGAGCCCCAAGTCTTTTATGATTTGGCGCACAACATTCATTTTGATGTTGCTGGCATCAGCCTTGTCGTAGAGCAGAAGGAGGATGACAACACCATCCTTCTCGTTGACCAGATAAGTAAACGTGATGACTCGTGCACCACCCGACTGGCCACGACCCTTTGAGGCAATGGTCATACGGACTTTACGGATGCCTGGCGACAATTCCGTGCCCTGATAGGGATTCTTCAGGATGCTGTCGCGGAAGTCAGAAAGGTCATCAACGAAGCTACGATGGCGTTTAGCCAGTCGCTTGGCTTCGCTGTCGAAATAACTAGTCGTTTGAATTTCGAAGCTCATTGATCAGGTTGTCCAGAGTGTTCAACTTCCGCTTTCCTTCAATCGACTCTTTGGCCTCCAAGAGTGCGCCACGGAGTTCAGCTGAAAGGTCGCGCTTGTTTATCACGATGTCATCCTCGCTGATGGGGACGATACGGAAACTGCCCGCACGTGATTTCACCACCACGTCCACGCCTCGATAGGCCACGTCCACGTATTTTGCGGTGTTGGCCCTAAAGTCTCTGCCTGTTACTACTACCATAATTCTATATCTGTTTTGATTTCTTGGGGGCAAAGATACAAATAATTTTTGAATTGTGTACCATTTTGGCTAACCTTTTTACTTCACTTTTAGACTTTGTGACATGTGACTTTGTGACATTAAGGATGTTCACAAAAGTCAAATGGAGGTTATAAGAATTATATAATATTATAATATTATATAATTTATAGTATAGTAGGGGCCGGTTTGCGCATCATTTATGGAACCACCTTAATGTCACAAAGTCACATGTCACAGAGTCCACCGTGTGAGTCGTTAACAGATTTTCACACTGCACGGACGCCCAAATTTGGAAGCGCACGAAAAAAGCAGTACCTTTGCACCGAACAAAGCGAACGAGTAATCCGACTGGCCAGCGAGACCGCTCCGAGCAACGTTCAACAACACAAAACTAACAACTAACAACTCGTCAACTAACAACTAACAACTAACTGAACTATGGCAAGAGAAAATGTATCATTTCTGGTAAATCTGCGCAAGTGCGAGATTTCCACGTCGAAGAACTATGGCGCCTACTTCTACGAGGCCGAAGCCAAGGAGCCGCTGTCGCTGAAGGGCTTTGCCCGCCACCTGGCTGAGCACGGCAAGCTGGCCACCTACGAGATGCTCGTGCTCGTGCTGCAGAACATCGTCTCGTGCATGAGGGAGCTGGCTACCCAGGGACAGCCCGTGAAGCTCGACGGACTGGGCACGTTCTACCCAACTATCGAGAGCGTCTGTGCCGACACCATCCCCGAGGCCCTGCAGGGCATCAACGAGAACATCAAGGGCGTCCACCTCCGTTTCCGTCCCGAGGGCTCGAAGGGCGACGAGCTGACCTCGCGAGAGCTGAAGAAGTCCTGCAACTTCGAGGCTTACCAGCTGGTGAAGACCCTCTACAAGACGGTCGACGGCAAGAAGAAGTCGTACCAGCAGCGCACCCCGCTCAGCACGTACAACATCCAGCAGGCGGAGCCCGATCCGGAGCCGGAGCCCTAAGCTTTGCTTAAGGAGATAAAGGGGAGTTAATCAGGAGATATCGCTTCGCTTAAGGAGATAAAGGGACATATGTGTCAT
>CACZDV010000045.1 GCA_902780025.1 uncultured Prevotellaceae bacterium | reverse complement strand
GCTGTCTCCCACTCATCGGGTATGCCGTCGTCGTCGCTATCGAAGCCAGCGGGACGGGCGGTAGATTCCAAGGTGTAGGAACCCTGGTCCTTCACGAAGTCGATGATGCCTTTGCGATGGGTGATGGTTTTGCCGTCGCCCGTCTTAGTGGCTGAACCTGTGTAGTGGGTGGTGCCGTTCTCAGCCTCGTCCATGTAGCGGGCATCGACGGCGTCGCGGTGGAGGGAGGCACCGCCGTAGGCCAGTACCTTCTCGTAGGCAGCCTGAGCCGTATGGGTGGTCACCTCGCCAGCGTCAACGGGCTCGTCGAGCTCTATCTTCACGCAGTCCACATTGCTGGAGTTCTTGACGTAGGTGACGCTACTGCCGTAGAGGTGCTTGGCGTCAGGACAATAGCGCTCGCCGTTGATGGTCGATGTGCCGTTGTCGTAGATGACGCCCTTCCAGTCGTAGTTTTCGGCGTTACTGCCGGCCGCTGTCACGTAGTTACCTTTGATGTAGTAGCGTGCGCAGTAGCCCATGAAGGGAGAGCCGGAGGCATTGTCGGACGTGGCGACCGATATCTGGGTGACGCGGGTCTTATTAGCTGTGCCGGGACCGGCCTTATAGTAGTTGTTCACGATGTTGATATTGCCGCCGCCCGTGCCGCCGTAGCAGCCGTTGCCGTTGCCCCAGTTGTACATCACGCAGTTGCGGAAGTCGACGATTTCTGCCTCAATGGAACTGCCGTATTTGGTCTTGTCGTAGCCGCTCCAGTCGTAACGTGCTCCGCAGAAGCGCGGCGCACGGTTCTGCATGTGGCAGAGGAAGTTGTGGTGGAACGAGGCTCCCTTACCGCCCCAGATGCCACCGTAGCTATGCTCACCCTTCGAGTGTCCGGGGTTGGCCAGTGCCTCGCCCAGCGTACACCACTGCATGGTGAAATGAGTGTTGTCGTAGAACGATGCCAGTTCATCGATGCTCCAGGAGAACGAACAGTGGTCGAGGACGATGCCGTCGGTCTCGCGTTGCCAAGTGGCGTCAGCACCATCGTTGACATCCTTCTCCTCACCACGACGGAAGCGGATGAAGCGGATGATGTTGTTGGCCTTGGGGCGTACGGTGTAGTAGCGCAGGGTGATGCCCGGAGCAGGAGCCGTTTGTCCGGCAATGGTGGTGTTCTTGCCGATGACCAGTTCCTTGGTCAGTTCGATGATGCCGCCAACGTCAAAGACCACAATCTTCTTGCTGTCGCCGTTGACGGCCCAGCGCAGGGTGCCTTTCGTTGAGGTCTTGCCATCGTCGATGAGCGTGGTGACGTGGCGCACTTCGCCGCCGCGTCCGCCAGTCACATAGCGGCCGTGACCTTCGGCACCGGGGAAGGCCGGAGCCTGGGCCATCATGGCCAGCGAGCCGGCCATGAGTACTAATGTAGCTAATAGTTTCTTCATTGTAGTATTGTTTTTTTTAATGTTTATTGCATACGTTGCAGCCCTTCCCAGCGGACGTTCCATGTGCCGTCCTGCGGGAATCCCGGGTTATGGGGATTTTGGCAGCCGTCCCATCCGGCGCACATCATGGCGATGGCCGTCAGCAGGGCTCCGTTGCCCGGCAGGTAGATGCGCAGCCGGTCAGCCGTCTGGAAGTTGTGGCCGTTCTTGAGGTAGGTGTTCTTCTGCGTGTCGATGAGCAGGGCCTTGAGGGCGGTCTCGGGCTGGCCGAGGCGGGCGGCAGCCATCGCCGTCATGCCGTAGTCCCAGCCCCAGGTGGTCTGCCAGTTCCAGTTGTCCATGACCCAGTTGAGGGTCTTGTTTGTTGCGATGGCATCGCAACATACTGAACCAGAGGGAAGGAGGCCGAAGGGACCGAGCACGGCGGGGTGGTCGTTGCGGCATTTCTCCTCGAAGGTCTCGGTGGCCAGGACGGGGGCAGCACCGGCGGCTACGGCGTCAAACGGGTCGAAGCTCTTCAGACCCTCGGTCTTGCCTTTGGGCAGTCCGGCGGTGTAGATGCCCTCCTTCGTCCTGGGCAGGGGTGACAGGTGGCTGACGATGTCGTCCCACTTGGCCATGCGCGGCAGTCCCTGACGTTCGCGCCACTGGTTGGCGACGTTGAGGCCGTACTGCCAGTAGGCCAGTTCGAAGGGGTGGTTGTAGCTGAAGTCCTTCGACATCGACTCCTGCATGGCGGTAGCGCCCTGTAGGAAATAAGTCCTATTGGCCCCATTGGCCTTATAAGTCACAAAGTCGGCCATGAACGCGGCGGTCTCCTCTACCTGCTTGGCGTACTTCTTCAAAGTCTCAGAAGTGGGGTTGGCTCTGTAAAGCTCTTCAGCCATATAGATATAATGTGGCTGTTGCCAGATGAGGAACGAGCCGGTATTCGACGGAGCCTCGCCTGCCCAGGGGTCGGTCATCTTCATCCAGCGGATGCCCTTGAAGCCCTGTCGCTGGGCTATCTTCTTGGCCTCGGGGTAGGCGACGGTGTTGTACCAGTCGAGAATGGTGGCGACGGTCTGCGGACGGTTCCACAGGGCGAAGTCCACCAAGTGCCACCAGGTCATTTCCAAGTGCGGACGGCCGAACCAGGAGTTGTAGGTGAGGCCGGTCTCCTGAGGCGGCAGGGCGTTGGCACAGTTCACCTGCGTCAAGTACTGGGAGAGCACGACGCGGCGCTCCAGTTCCTTGGCGCGCGGGTCGGTACATTGGCTGAAGTCGACGATGGCGCCCTGCTGCCACCAGCGGTTCCACGAGCGGATGACGGCACGCAGCTGTTCGTCGAAGACGAACGACCGTTCATTAAGATGAGGATTCTCGGAGTACTCTGCCTCGAAGGAAAGGACATCGCTTGCGGTGGAAATTTCGAAGTGATGAGGCGCACATTCATCGATAGAGGCTATTCCCTCCCAGTGCAGGTGCAGGTAATATACGGTGCTGTCAATCTGATGCTCAATGACGACGGCATTGGGTCCTATGCCCGATTGCTCGTTGTTGGCTGCAATGATGCGCGAGGTGTGGCGCTCGGATTTCGTCCAGTCAGCGGCAGCGTCGGCATGCTTGCCCGTAGGGTAGGGGAAGCGGATGGCGACGCGGGCGCGACCGTCCTTCAGGAGCGGTGACTTGATGCGGTAGATGACGGCATTACGATCTTGTAAGGCGGCGGTGGTGACATCGACGGGGGAACCGTCGACCGCACTGTGTGATTCTATTTTGCCGTCGTAGAGGTGGAGCTCTTGGCGGATGTCGGTCAGGTTTTTCAGCTGGAGGGGGGTATGGGCCTCATTAGTTAGTTCTAACCCGATGACACCGAGGTTCAAACGGTGAGGGTTGACGCGGAAGTACTCGGTGGCTGCCACATTGCGGGCTGCATCGCCCTTGGAGGCCTTATACTCTACGGCGTACACCTCGGGGTGGCCGTGACCCAGGTCGAACGACTTCTCGCTATCCTCGGGTGTCAGGCCGGCGGTGTTTTCGAACTTATGCCATCCCCAGTCGGACATGGCTGTCAGAGGCACACCTGCCTCATAGTCAAAAGGGAACGACTGGAGACCAGTAACGTCGACCGTCGTTGCAAAGTGGCCGTTGCCGACCGTGAGTGAGGCGAGGGGAGAAGCCTCGGTGATGATAGGGTTGTTGCGGTTGACGACCGCCTGGCGATTAATCTCGGCAGTAGTGTTCTGCGTGTCGTAGCCCAGCATCTCCATCTCAAGGCTGGCCCAGATGAACGGTCCGAGTCCCTTGGCGTCGTTGTCGCGAATCGGCTCACTCAGATAGTAGGCATAGCTGCCATCACGCTTCTGGTTCTCCTTGACACTGCCTTTGGGGTTGATTTTCTTCATGGCAGCCTCCACCTCGGGGGTGACGGCTGGGCCGAGACCAGCTACCGAGCAGCAGTTGGTCAGTGAGATGGTCTTGTCGTCGTTGACGCGGATGAAGTTGTTGATGATGCCTTTGTAGGCACGGATGCCTGCATCGCGGTACTTGGCTCCGACGTAGCCCTTGCGGTAGGCTTTCAGCAGGGCGTAAGTGAACATGGCTGAACAAGTGGACTCTAAGTAGTTTCCTTCACGTCCGGGACTGTCCATCACCTGATACCACGTGCCCGTCTGCTTGTCTTGCCACTTCAGGATGGCATCGAAGTCCTTGCACAGCAAGTCGATGACCTCGGAGCGGCGGCTGTATGACTCGGGCAGTGCGTCGAGCACCTCAATAAGCGCCATCGTGTACCACCCTTGAGCACGTCCCCAACAATGCTGCGAGAGTCCCGTCTCAGGGTCGGCCCAGAAGGCCTTGCGCGTCTCGTCGTAGGCGTGGCGGTTGAGGCCAGTCTTGGGGTCGAGGGTGCGCTCGTAGGTCACCTTCAGCTGGTTGACTGCGTCGTCGTAGATCTTGATGTCGTCACCGCGCTTCAGCTCCGTGTTGTTGGCTGTGATGGATGCTGTCAGACAGCGGTAGGGCAAGCCCATGAAGATACCGTCGAGCCATACCTGGTAGGCGTAGATGGCCTTGTGCCAATAGACCTTGTCGGCCTTGGTGCGCGGCTGGTCCTTCAGTTGCTTCATCATGGTCTTCATAGCCAGCAGGTTCTTGGCCTCAGGCCATTTCATATACATACGGGTGACGAAATGTCCGGTGCGGATGTTGTCGAGGTTATAGTCCAGGAGGTTATAGCCCCGGATGTCGCCTCGTTCGTTGATCATGGTGTCGGTGTACTCCTGACAGTAGCGGCGAATGTCCTCGCCACCATATTTAAGATAGGTGTCGAGCATACCCTCCAGTTCGATGCCCATGACGTAGCTCCATTTGGGCTTCTGCGAGAAGTCCAGAAGGTACGACCTCGGCGTACGCTTCATTTCCGAGTAGGTCATCCATTCCGAGTAGTGCTTGCAAGGCATCTCCGTCAGACAGAGCGAACCGTTGACGAAGTAGTTGTCGTAACGGATGTTGCGCGTCTGCCCGGTAATCTTGTTACCCTGTGCCACTCCTTCGAAGCGGCAGTTCTTGATGTTGACGTCATAGACGTTGCAGACGGTGTCGAGTGCCACAATCAGCGTGCCGTACTTCGACTTCTGACAGGTGATGTTCTCGACGTTGATATTGCGTACCGTCGGGTTGAAGCCTCGGCAACAAATCTCGTTATGCTCGTAGTCGAGGTTGATTTTAATGACAGCCTCGCCGCACTGTCCTACCTTGATGTCGCGCAGGTTGATATTCTCGATGATGCCACCTCGGCAGGAGTTGGTTTTGATGCGGAGGACGCGGTCCAGGTTCGGAGAGTCCATCACGCAGTCGTGGGCATAGACATTCTGGCAACCGCCAGAGATTTCAGAACCTACGACCACGCCGCCGTGTCCGTTCTTCATCTCGCAGTTGCGGATGATGATATTCTTCGAGGGCATGTTGCGTTCCCGACCGTCGCGGTTGCGACCACTCTTGATGGCGATGCAGTCGTCGCCGGTATTGAAGAAGCAGTCCTCAATCAGTACGCGGTCGCAGCACTCCGGGTCGCAGCCATCGCCGTTGGGACCGTCATTGATCATCTTTACCCGCCGTACGGTGATGTCGGTAGAGTGGAGGGGATGGATGACCCAGAAGGGAGAGCGCAGCAGCGTCACATCCTCTAACAGGATGCGTTCGCACCAGTTGAAACTGACGAGCTGGGGACGCAGGCCGTCCTTCGGTCCGAAGACGCGTTTGGGCGAACGGTTGCCTTTTTCGTCATACATCGGAATGCCGTCCTCGCCACACTTCAGCAGTCGCGGACGTGCTTCTGTCTTTTGGGTGACCATGCCCTCTTTCCAACCGAACTTGGCTGCACCTACCCACGGCCACCACGTCTCCCGTGAGCCACTGCCGTCGATAGTGCCCTTTCCGGTTACGGCAATATCCGTCTGTTTGAAGGCATAGACACAGGGCGAGAGGTTGAAGCACTCCAGTCCTTCCCATGAAGTCTCGACGATGGGGTAGAGTTCCGGTTCGAAGACAAACTGCAGAACGGCCCCCTCCTCCACATGAAGGTTGACATGGCTCTTCAGTGAGATGGCACCCGTCAGGAACGTCTGACCGGCAGGGACGATAACCCGTCCGCCACCCTTCTTCGAACAACGATCGATAGCTTTCTGTATGGCTTTCTGATTCTCGGCGGCCGTAGCACCGGGCTTGGCACCGAATTTGGTGATGAGGTAGTCCTTGCCACTGATCTGCGGCTGTCGGATGCTTTGCTCAATCTGCTTATACGTGGCTTCGTCCCAGCCGTCAGCGTGGCTTAGCAGTGGGAAAAGCATACTCAGAAGCATCAGGTGTAGTAAGTTCTTCATTACGTTTTAATTAAATAGTTCGTAGTTTCGTGCAAAGATACTCATTTTGCGCGAAACCACGAACTAATTAAGCTTTTTTATTACGTAATCGTTTTAGTGCTTCAGGGCGTCAAACAGTCGGTCGAGGGCTTCGTCAGCGTTCTTACTCTCATCCAGCAGCGTGACAAACTTCGAGCCGATGATGGCACCGGCAGCGTTGTCCTGAGCAGCCTTCAGCGTCTGGGCGTTCGAGATGCCGAAACCTATCATCCGCGGATTGCGGAGTTTCATGGCATCGATGCGACGGAAGTACTCTTGCTTCTGTTCGTCGAACGATTTCTGCGCACCAGTGATGGCAGCCGACGATACCATATAGATAAAACCGTCGGTGTTGTCATCGATGAAACGGACGCGCTCCTCAGAGGTCTCTGGGGTGATGAGCATGATGACGCGCAGGTCGTACTTGTCGGCAGCCGGTTTCACGGTGTTGAGATAATCGTCGAACGGTAGGTCGGGGATGATCATGCCCGAGACACCAGCCTCGGCACACGACTGGCAGAACGCCTCGATGCCGTAGTGCAGGATGGGGTTCAGGTAGCCCATGAGTATCAGTGGGATGTTGACTTCGTCCTTGATGGATTTCAACTGCTCGAAAAGCAGTTGCACACTCATACCGTTCTTCAGGGCTTTCGTGGCAGCCGTCTGGATGACGGGACCGTCGGCCAGCGGGTCGCTGAAGGGGATGCCAACCTCGATGAAGTCGATGCCCCTTCTTTGCATCGTCTTGATGACTTCGCCCGTACAGTCGAGGGTCGGGGTGCCGGCGCAGAAGTAGAGCGACAATAGCTTGCGCTCGCCCCGTTCTGCAAATACTTGATTGATCTTATTCATAACTGTTCTAAGAATTGTTTAAGTTTGGTGATGTCCTTAAGGCCCGGCTCGGTCTCGAAACGCGAGTTGAGGTCGATGCCGATGCACTTGGGATGATGGAAGTTGCGGACGCGCTCTGCGTCGTCGGGGCCGATGCCGCCGCTCAGCAGGAAGGGCAGGTCGCCGTCGTAGGCGTCGAGTACCGACCAGTCGAACTGCTGTCCGCTACCGCCCACCGTCTGACACTTGGTGTCGAACAGGAAGTAGTCCACGCAGTCGGCATAGTCTTTGTATGCCGCAATGTCATCGCGACTACTGACGCTGATGGCCTTGATGATCTTAATGCCCGGACGGATGTCGGGGTCAAGCGTTCGGCGCAGGTTACGAATGAGTGTCGGGGCCTCGTGGCCATGCAGCTGGATGAGGTCCAGCTGGAAGTTCACCACCCGGGTGATGATGTTCTGGGCCATCTCGTCGACGAACACACCGACTTTTAGTGGTGAATGGTGAGTACTGAGAGGTGAGATACTTCCTCTGTCTGGGATAATGCCAGCATGGGTGGGAATCATCGTCACGTTGCGTGGCGACTTCGCCCAGAATATCATACCTATCCAGTCAACTCCTAACGCTGCGACCTGACGGATGTTCTCGCCGTCGCGCATACCGCATACCTTAATTATCATATCTGTTCTATCAATTGTTTCAATGCCTGGCCCGGGTCGGGAGTCTTCATAAACGTTTCGCCGATGAGGAAACCCCGGAAGCCTGCTTGGCGCAGCTGGCGGATGGTCTCGGGCTTCGAGATGCCGCTTTCGCTCACTTTTACAGCGTCCTTTGGCAGTAGCTCAGCCAACCGGAAAGAGTTATCTACGTCGGTGACGAACGAGCCGAGGTTGCGGTTGTTGATGCCGTAGACGTCAGGTTCCAACTCGCAGTAATCCAGTTCGGCCTCGCTATGCATCTCGAGCAGCACCTCCAGTCCCAGCTCATGCGCCTTGACCATCAGTGCCCGAAGCTCCTCCTTCGGGAGACACGCCGCAATCAGCAGCACAGCCGACGCTCCGCACAGGGCTGCCTCGTAGAGCTGCATCTCGTCGATGACGAAGTTCTTGTAGAGCACGGGCAGTGTCACTCCCGACTGTCGGGCTTCCATAATAAAACGGTCGTGTCCGCCGAAATATTGCTTGTCGGTCAGGATACTCAGGGCGGCTGCACCATTCTGTTGATACGACAACGGTATCTCCGAGGCACGTCCTTCTTCCTTGATCCAACCCTTCGACGGCGAGCGGCGCTTGAATTCCGCGATGATGCCCGTGGGACTATCAAGCAGTGCCTGACGCAGCGAGGGCTTCTTCTGTCGCATGGCGGCCAGTTCCTCACGCTTATGGGCTACTATTTCTTGTAAAACATCTTTCATGGGGCTTATGGGGCTCATGAGGCCTATGAGTTAAGTTCTACGAATTTCTTGAACGTACGCAGGGCATTGCCGCTGTCGATGCTTTCGCGGGCAATCTCGATGCACTCTTCGATGCTCTTCTGTCCCTTCTCAAGCACCTGAATACCGAAGCCAGCGTTGGCCAGTACGATGTTCTTCTGAGCGGGCAGGGCGCGGTTCTCGAGGACAGAGTCAAAGATCTGTGCGGCCTCTTCCTCGGTGGCACCACCCACCAGTTCCTCAGGTTTGGCAATGTCGAAGCCAAGGTCCTTTGGCGAGAAGATGCGCTCATAGTCCTTGGTCGTCACCTTGAAGTCACCTGTCAGCGAGATTTCATCGTAGCCGTCGATGCTGTTCACGATGCCGTAGTCGATGCCCAACTTCTGATAGACGCTGTTGTAGAGGCGCATCTGGTCGAGGTTGGCCACACCTAACAGCTGGCACTTCGGCTGCGAGGGATTGACGATGGGGCCTAAGAGATTGAAGATGGTGGGGAACTGCAGGGCTTTGCGAATCGGACCAACGAACTTCATGGCCTTGGCAAAAAGCTGGGCGTGAAGATAGACGATGCCAGCCTCGTTGAGTGAGCGGTTCAGTTTGTCGATGTCGTCCGTGAACTTGATGCCGTGATGGGCAATCACGTTCGAGGCACCGCTGACGCTGGTAGCAGCATAGTTGCCGTGCTTGGCCACCTTATAGCCCGCACCGGCAATGACGAAGCAACTGGTGGTCGAAATGTTAAAGGTGTTCTTGCGGTCGCCACCGGTGCCGACGACGTCGATGTAACGGTCACAGTCGAGGATGGCGGGCACACCCGTCTCGAGGATGCCGTCGCGGAAACCCAGCAGCTCGTCGACGGTGACACCGCGCATCTGCAGGCAGGTCAGCAGTGCCGTAATCTGCTCGTTGGGGTATTCACTCTGTGTGATTCCTATCAGGATGGTTTTCATCTCCTCGCGGGAGAGCTCTTCGTGATTCAGCAGGCGGAAGAGATAGCCTTTCATGGTCTGTTCCATATTCGTGTTGTTTTATTGGAATAAAAAGTTTTGTATCATTTTACGGCCGTCGGGCGTCAGCACACTCTCAGGGTGGAACTGGATGCCGCGGACGTTGAGTGTCTTATGGCGAAGGGCCATAATCTGCCCCTCGTCACTGACGGCGGTAACTTCGAGACACTCAGGAAGTCCCTCTTGTGAGACCACCCACGAGTGGTAGCGGCCTACGGTGATGTCGCGGTCGAGCCCCGAGAAGATGGGGTCGTCGGCTACGATGTGACAAGGGGTGGCTACGCCGTGAAAGACGTCCGAGAGATTCTCCAGCTTGGCGCCAAAGACCTCGCCGATGGCCTGGTGACCTAAGCAGACACCGAGGATGGGCTTCTTTCCGGCGTATGTGCGGATGACATCGAGCAGAAGACCTGCTTCAGAGGGAATGCCCGGTCCCGGCGAGAGCACAATTTTACTGTATGCCTCGAGGTCATCAAGGCTGAACTGGTCGTTACGGACGACATCGACCTCAGCGCCGAGCGACTTGATTAAATGACTCAGGTTATACGTAAACGAGTCGTAGTTGTCTATGATAACAATCTTCATAACTTTTCTGCTTTTTCGATGGCCTTGCGTAAAGCCCCCAGTTTATTGTTCACTTCCTGTAATTCATACTCCACATTGCTCTTGGCTACGATGCCGCCGCCAGCCTGGAACCATAGTTCACCGTTGCGCGAGACAAAGGTTCGGATGGTGATGGCCTGGTTCAGCGAGCCGTCGAGCCCAATGATGCCGATGCAGCCGCCATAGGCACCGCGGTTGTGCGGCTCGTACTCCGAGATGAGCTGCATGGCGCGTACCTTCGGGGCACCGCTCAGCGTACCGGCAGGGAAGGTGTCGATGAACGCCTTGATGGGGTCAGCGCCATTGTCGAGTTCACCGCTCACCCTTGACACGAGGTGAATCACGTGCGAGTAATACTGTATGTCCTTGTAGTAGTCCACCTTCACACCGTGACAGTTGCGGCTCAGGTCGTTACGGGCCAAGTCCACGAGCATCACGTGCTCCGCGTTCTCCTTCGGGTCGTTTCTCAGGAACTCGGCACCCTTGCGGTCGGCCTCGGCGTCGCCTGTGCGTTTGGTGGTGCCGGCAATGGGGTCGATATAAGCGCGGTATTGTTTGCCCGATGGAGAACCGTCGGGAACGGTGGTTTCGATGCGGCAGTGCGTCTCAGGCGATGAACCGAAGATGCGGAAGCCGCCGAAGTCAAAGTAGAAGAGGTAGGGACTGGGATTGATGCTCCTCAGCGTCCTGTATAGTTTGAAGTCATCGCCCTCGTACTTCTGGATAAAACGCCTGCTCAACACAATCTGGAACACATCGCCGCGCAGACAGTGCTGGATGCCTCGACGGATATTGGCCCTATGCTCGTCGTCGGTCAGCGTCGAACTGACGTCGCCGATAGCGTGGAAGTCGTATTCCCTCACATTACTGCGGTTCATGGACTTCATGATGTCGTCAATAGCAGAGTTGCCTCTCTCCTCTCTCCTCTCTTCTCTCTCCTCTAAACTCACCACTTTCACCATATTATTATGATGGTCGAACTCAATCACCACCTTATATAATATGTAGAGCACGTCGGGGGCGTCGTTCTTTGTCTGCGTCTCATCCTTCACGGCGATATCCTCGAAGTAGCGCACAGCGTTAAACGAGGTGTAGCCGAAGAGTCCGCAGACGGCAGCATCTTCGCCCGTGACCTCAATGCGGTCGATGAGTTCGTGGATGGCCTTGTCTGAACGGTAGTCCTTGTTTACTTCGTGCTGGAAGGTTGTACCGTCAGGATAGTTAACCGTTGCGATGCCATGTCCGATGGCTACGCTGGCTATCGGGTTGACGCCGATGAACGACCGCGAACTGGCGGCGTCATGATAGTCGGCACACTCCATCAGCGCACTCTGCGGATAGAGGTCACGCAGTCTCATGTAAACTCCTACCGGCGTATAAAGGTCGGCGAGGATCGTCTTACTGCTTGTCGTATATTTAAAAGTTTCCATATTCCTTTGCCATTTGCTTGTTCTTCAAATAGGTTTCCACGTCCTTGTCGCCGCGACCGCTGACCGTCAGCACTACCACGTCTGAAGGCTTGAACGTCAACTTCTTAAGGGCTGCGATGGCGTGTGCGCTCTCGATGGCAGGGATGATACCTTCCATGCGTGTCAGCTCGTAGCCGCCGTAGATGGCTTCGTCATCGTTGATGCTCAGCACCTGCGTACGTCCCTGCTTCGCCATGTTGCAATGCATGGGACCTACGCCGGGATAGTCAAGACCAGCCGAAATCGTGAATGCCTCCTGTATCTGACCGTCTTCGTTCTGCATCACCAGCATCTTTGCACCATGCAGGATGCCCGTCGTGCCGCGATGGATGGTGGCTGCCGTGTAGTCGGTGTCCCAGCCGTGACCGCCAGCCTCTGCGAGCACAATCTTCACGCGCTCATCGTCCATATAGTGATAGATGGTGCCTGCGGCGTTGCTTCCGCCACCGATGCAGGCTATCAAGTAGTCGGGATAGTCGCGCCCGATCTTCTCCTGCAGCTGCCACTTAATCTCTTCCGAGATGACGCTCTGCATCCGTGCCACGAGGTCGGGGTAGGGGTGAGGACCCATCGTTGAGCCTACGATATAGAAGGTGTCGGCAGGATGGCAGCACCAGTCGCGGATGGCCTCCGAGCAGGCATCGCTCAGCGTCATATTGCCCGTACGGACGGGATGCACTTCGGCGCCCAGCATCTTCATGCGCTCTACGTTGGTGTGCTGACGCTCCACATCCGTAGCTCCCATAAATACTTCACACTTCATACCCATCAGGGCGCATACCGTTGCTGTGGCTACACCATGCTGTCCGGCACCCGTTTCGGCGATGATGCGCGTCTTGCCCATCTTCTTTGCCAGCAGGATCTGTCCCACGGTGTTGTTGATTTTGTGGGCACCCGTGTGGTTCAAGTCTTCGCGCTTCAGGTACAGCTGACAACCGTACTGCTCGCTCATGCGGCGGGCAAAGTAGAGCGGCGAGGGACGTCCGACGTAGTCGCGCAGCAGAGCGTGATACTCGTCCTTGAACTCCTGCGACTCGATGATGGGCAGGTACTGCTCCTGCAGGTTCTTCACTGTCGCGTAGAGAATCTCGGGGACGTAGGCGCCGCCGAACTCTCCGTAATAACCTTTTTTGTCTACTTGATAGTTGCTCATATATTTAAAAGTTTTTGTGGTTTAACCCTTGAAACTTAAAAAGGCCCGTCGCAAGAACGACAGGCCTCTTTTTATCTTTTTGCACCCTACTGGTATAGGTACGCGGCTATCTTCTCACGATTGTCCGAATCTTGAGTTGCGCCACCACCAATAGTTTGCTGTTCTTTTTGTCATTGTTTTTGTTGTTTTGATAACTTTTCGGCTGCAAAATTACACATTTTCTTTTAATCTGCAAACTTTTCGCCCACTTTTTTTTCTAATCACTAAGAATTAATGAAGAAAATGCTGAAGAAAGTTCCCCTCGGAGATGGTGTGTAATCGCACACAATGTTAAAATTGTAATTTTTTGACTAAAAAACTTGCAAAATTGGAGAGGATGTACTATCTTTGCCCCCGATAAGACTTATTTATCTGCAATTGCAGACCACCTTATCAATATAATTAGTGGATGGCAGCGTCCTGCGCCATCCACATTTTTTTATGTAGTTCGCCCGACCCGTAGCGGGCCAGGCGAACAAAGTAGGATTCCAATTTGTAGGTTAAGCGAAGTTGGTCAGCGATTCCTCGGCAATGTACTTCAGGTCGTTCTGCAAGATGGTCTCGCGGGCCTGCTCAGCATTGTCGGTACGGAAAATGAGGATTCCCTTACCGTTCAGCAGGAACGAGTACATATAGGTGATGCTGATGCCGGCCTTCGAGAAGGTTTCAACAGCATCGGCAGCACGACCGGGCTGGTTGTCGAGTTCGATGGCAAAGACATCGCTCAGGGCAACGGCCACACCGGCCTTCTTCAGCTCCTCAAAAGCGCGCAGCGGTTCGCTGCAGATGAGGCGGTAGATGCCATACTCTGCCGTGTCGGCAATGGTGGAAGCAATAATCTGGATGCCAGACTGCTTCAGAACCTCGAGCACCTTGATGAGTGTACCCGAACGATTCTCGATGAAAATGGATAACTGATTGATTGTCATAATTCTAAATTCTTAATCGGCGTAGCCGACAACTCTTAATTCTTAACTTTTAATTCTTAACTCGTTATTGGTAAACTTTTCGCTTGTCGACGACGCGGACGGCCTTGCCCTCGCTGACGGGCAGCGTACCCTTGGAGACGAGGCGGATGCGCGGCTTCAGTAGGATCTCGTCGCCTATCTGGTGACGCAGCTCGCCTGCCAGCTCCTGCAGCTTGCTGAAGTCGTCGGTACCCTCGTTCACTTCTACCTCGACGGTCATCTGGTCGTTGTTGTCCTCGGTGGTCAGCGTGATGAGGTAGTTGGTGCCCACTTCGGGGAACTTCATGAGGATCTTCTCAATCTGGATGGGGAAGATGTTGACACCGCGCAGCACAATCATATCATCGCTGCGGCCGCGCATACGGTCGAGGCGGATGTGGTTACGGCCACAGGGACAGCTGCGTCCCAGGACTCGGGTGAGGTCACGGGTACGATAGCGCAGCAGCGGCATAGCCTCGCGGCACAGCGTGGTGAGTACCAGTTCGCCAATCTCGCCGTCGGGTACGGGCTCCAAAGTCTCGGGGTCTACAATCTCGACGATGTAGTAGTCCTCCCAGAAGTGCAGACCATTCTGCTCCTTACATTCGAAACCTACGCCAGGGCCGCACATCTCGCTCATACCGAAGGAGTTGTAGGCCTTCACACCCAGCATCTCCTCAATGCGCTTGCGCTGCTCGTCGGAGTGAGGTTCGGCACCGATGGCCAGTACCTTCAGTTTCGTGTCGCGGCGGGGGTCGACGCCTTCTTGCTGCATGACCTCATAGAGGCGGGTGACATAACTGGGAATGGCGTGGAGGGCTGTCGTGCCGAAATCCTTGATGAACTTAATCTGGCGCAGTGAGTTTCCGGCAGCCGCAGGTACGGTGAGCATACCTAACTTCTCGGCTCCGTACTGGAAGCCCAGACCGCCCGTGAACATACCGTAGCCAGAGGAGTTCTGGAACACGTCGTCGGGGCGCAGGCCTACCATCCAGAGGTTACGTGCCACCTGGTTGGCCCATTCGTCGAGGTCTTTCTGCGTGTGCAGGATGACGGTGGGATTACCGGTGGTTCCCGACGATGAGTGCAGGCGTACACAGTCCCTGAGGGGTACGCAGCTCATACCGAAGGGATAGGTGTCGCGCAAATCCTGCTTGGTGGTGAACGGCAGTTTGCGCACGTCAGCTAATGTCTTGATGTCATCGGGCGTAATGCCCATTTCTTTGAATTTCTTCTGGTAGAACTCGTTGTTCATACAGTGGCGCACAGTCTTCTGCAGGCGCTCCAGCTGGAGTGCCTCAATCTGTTCGCGACTCATGGTTTCAAGTTCCGGGTTAAAATAGTTTGAATTGTTCATAGTGTTTATTTACAGTTTACGTTTGTCTATAACGTGGGCACTCTTGCCTTGTGAGCGCTCGATGGTGCCGGGAGCCTTTAGCTGTACCTTGGCCGAGATGCTGAGTACGCTCTTCAGTTTCGAGCCGAGCTTCTTCTCCAGCGCCTCGATGGCAGCCGGCGTATCGAAGGTGCCGGTGAAGTACTCCTGACGGATTTCCACCTGTACCTGCAGCGTGTCGAGGTTGTTGACACGGTCGACGACGAGCAAGTAGTGGGGTGCAAACTCCGGCATGCTGAGCACGACGCTCTCCACCTGACTGGGGAATACGTTGATACCGCGGATGATGAGCATATCGTCGCTTCGGCCCTCGATGCGGCCCATGCGGACATTGGTGCGGCCGCAGTCGCAGACGCCGGGCAGCAGCGAGCAGAGGTCGCGGGTGCGGTAGCGGATGACGGGCATACCCTCCTTGGTCAGCGTGGTGAACACCAGTTCACCCGTCTGTCCGGCGGGCAGCGGCTCCAAGGTCGTCGGATTGATAATCTCGGGGTAGAAGTGGTCTTCGTTGATGTGTGAGCCATGCTGCATCTGGCACTCGTAGCTGACGCTGGGCCCCATCACCTCCGACAGTCCGTAGATGTTGTAGCCCTTCAGTCCGAGGCGCTCCTCTATCTCCTGACGCATGCTCTCCGTCCAGGGCTCGGCACCGAAGGCACCGATGCGCAGCTTGATATCCTCCTTGCGGATGCCCAACTTCTCCATCGTTTCAGCTAAGTAGAGGGCGTACGACGGCGTACAGGCCAGACCCGTGATTCCCAGGTCGCGTATCAGCTTCAGGTGCTTCTCCGTGTTACCCGTACCGGCGGGGATGACCGATGCTCCCAGGTGCTCCACACCGTAGTGGGCACCCAGACCACCCGTAAACAGTCCGTAGCCGTAAGCCACTGAGAAGATGTCGTTGCGGGTGACGCCGTAGGCCGTCAGGCAGCGGGCCATCGTCTCGCTCCACACGCCGATGTCCTTACGGGTGTAGCCAACGATGGTGGGGTTGCCCGTCGTTCCGCTCGAAGCGTGAACGCGGATGATCTCACTCTGCGGGGCGGCCTGCAGACCAAAGGGGTAGTTGTCGCGCAGGTCCTTCTTCGTCGTGAAAGGCAGCTTGCGGATGTCCTCGATGGTCTGTATGTCATCCGGACGGATGTCCATCTCTTGCAGTTTGTTACGATAGAAGGGAACATTGTGGTAGACGTACGCTACGATTTTGTGCAGGCGCTTGCCTTGGAGCGCGCTCATCTCGTCGCGGCTCATGCACTCTTTGTTTGGATTCCAAATCATTTTGTCTCTTTTCGGTTGTTTGTATGGTTTTAATTGTTTCCCTTGCCTGCAAAAGTACTGCTTTTCTTTCGTTCTGCCAAGAAAAACGCAGAAAAAATAACAGATTAATAGTTTTTGGCTCTTATTCGTACAGAAAAGACAGCAAAAAGTGAAGGTTTTCTGCAAAAGCTTGGAAATGTCAAGGCCACCTCGTTATCGTGAGTATGTTGTGCCGTTAATAATTCTTAATTTCTATAGGGTCATTGACGATTGTTCGCTCTTTTTCCCTATATTTGCAAAACAATTGGGTACTATTGGCCAGCGGGAAACAGAAAATACAGATTATTCACTAAATATGTAATGCTTATGAGAAAAACTATTACCTCTTATCTTGTCGTGTTGTTCACCTTTTTCGTGACAGCAACTTCTGTCAGCGCACAGAGTGTGCAGAGCGCTGACCGTGACAAAATCAACAGTATCGTGCTGGGTATGCTTAGTCAGTGGGACGAGGCCGCCTATCAGGGGGCTGCCAATCTGATTACGGGTGTGGCACAGTTTGATATGTCCAGCGTGGCCGTTGAAGGCCTTACGCGCCTGGTCGGCATCAAAAGTGCCATCGAGGGTTCGACCGACTACCGCCTGCTGTTCAATGGCAAGGTGTTTACGGGTCATTTCGTTGTTCAGAATGGTGCGTGGGTGAAGGAGTCGGATGCCGACGACCTGCAGTTTACGTACACAGATCCCAATGGTGTGCCCTGTATCCTCAAGATGGCTACCAGCAGCCAGACGAAGACCACGGAGTTGCCTTATACCGAGATTCAGAACCTCGTCGGTGGCCTCTTGGGTAATGCCAAGACCCGTCGTGCTGAAGAAGACGAGACGTCGATTATGGACGGTGTGTCGGCGATGATGGAGAGTTTCCTGGATGGTGTCACACAGGTACTCTTTGAGATTCCTGCCACGACGACCATCGACCTTACCTATGGTGGTGCTTCTATCATGACGTCGTCTATTAATGTCGACCTCGACAAGCTGGGCGCGTCGTTGTTCGACGGTTTCATCGCGAGCGCCAATACGAAGTTCTACAAGGGCGTTATCGATGGTGGCACTCCCGGTAGCTTCGAGTTTGATGTTGTCCAGAGCGGCTACGCTCCCGGCACGGGTATCGTTGTCGATTTCGCGGCCAAGAAGGACAACACGCAGCTCGTCTCATTCAGAGTTAACCTTCCTGGCACTTTCAAGGGGCTGGATACCACTGCCTATATGACAGAGGAAGGTGGTATTGACCTTGGTTTCCAGTCGCTGAATGTTGAGATCGACGTCATGGGACAGGCACAGCTGAGAGGTGGCATTACCGACCTCAACGCCTTCTTGATGACATTCATCGCTGCCCAAAGTGCTGACGCTCAGGATGAGGCAACCGTCAAGGCTGTTCTGGCACAGCTGAACCAACTGATTGACGCCAAGCTCTACTACGACGGAAGCCGTTCCCCTGCTGCAACGATAGAGCTCGTAGCAGAGTATGACGAAGAAGACCAGGAGTGGATTGCAAAACCCTATCTTGTCTTTACTGGCGACGACAGCCGCCATCTCCTTCAAGACTTCTTCACAACCGAGAACTTCCCCGAGGTGGCTCAGGGCGTAGCGACGATTGTCAGCGACCTTGGCCAACTGGTTAATAATGTCAAGGAGAAGGCTGAGGAGAATGTCGTGAAGGTGAATACCGTCAACCGTCAGTCGCAGGCCGGTACCGAGTGGTACTCGATTGACGGCAAGCGCACTACAAGTGTTGCCAAGGGTCTGAAGATTGTCCGCATGAGCGACGGTACGGTGAGAAAGGTCCTGACGAAGTAATCACTTCGCCACTTTCTTACCGTCGACGATAAGAATTCGTTTCGAACCATCATCCTCCCGACCGCTATAGTCTACACCTTTCAGGTCGTAGACGGTGGGGCGGGAGGATTTTTTGTGGGCTACCGTGTTGATGTCGGTGGGGGTCGTAAAGCGGAAGACGGCGCTCAGCGGGTAGTGGTCGCCTAAGGGGCGCCCTTCGTAGCGGTAGCCTTCCGTGTCGACGTCTGCGGTGACGGGCTCGATGGCAACACCGCCAGTAGGGTTGATATACAGGATTTTGTCCAAGCGCTCACCTTGAGCAGGGCCGCCCTCGTCGGGATAGATGCCGCCGCAACGGCAAACCACCAGAGCGTCGTCTACGGTGGCACGGCCAGTGGCCTCAATAACATCGAAGAAAACGGTACGGATGCTGTCTTTACGGTAGTAGCTGTTGAAGTCGCCCACAACGATGACGGGGCGGCTGTCGAGACGTTCCAGCAGATGGTCGCGCAGCTGACGCCATTGTGAGATGCGTGCTTCGCGGTCGCGTTTGTCGTTGCCAATGGCTTCGTCGCGCCCCTCGGAGGCATCGAAGTGGGTGTTGTAGACCACAATCTCGGCACCGTTGGCCAGCGTATATTCATGACGGCGGAATCCCTTTGTGATGAAATCATCGAAACTGTGGCTGAACTTACCGAAGCTCTGGCGGTGGGGTACGCGCTCGTAGGCTGTCGAGCGGATGGTGGTCTTCCATACATTGTTCAGTCCGTCGCAGGGGAAGCGCTCGTTTTGCAGATGCAGCCAGTCGATGTCCTTGAACTCCGTTCCCAGTCCACCTGTCCACTCATCGTGCTCGTAGTCGGCAAACAGTCGCGACCATATCTCCCAGCGGTAGTTGAAGTCCTCCTGCATGGCGATGATGTCGCAATGGCGCTTGGCCAGATAGATGCTGATGCGCTCACTGCCCTCCGACTGCGGCCCGTCGTTATTGACGTCGAAGAAAAGGAACTTCGCCGGCAGACCGTCAACGTTGAGCGTCATAATGCTGAAGGTGTCGTCGGCGTTGACCTCTGCGGTGCTGGGCTGGGCGGAGGTCAGCAGCGTCGTTGCCGACAACAGGAGGGTGGTAATGTATCGGTATGTGGCCATAGCGTTATCTGTTCTTGCTCTGAAGGTAGTTGATGATGGTGACCATGTCGCTGAGTTCCAGTCCGCTGTCCGAAGCTATCTGTGTCAGCTCCTTGACGTTGGTGCCCCATTCCAGTAAAGGCTCGTTCAGGGTGGTTAGTGCCAGTGCCAGCGTGATGACGTTGACACGCTCAGGCAGCCGGCCGCCAGTCAGGTTGTCGAGCATCGCCGACAAGTCGTAGCCCTCGTTCTCCAGCTTCTTCACGATGCCCATGGGGGTAAGGTCCTTGATGATGTCGTAGTAGTAGGTGTTCAGCTCGCCGTCGTAGTAAAGCACGGGGTAGGCCGCCAGCATGGCCGACACCTTGAGGAGGAAATGTGCGCCGCAGAGGCCGTGGCTGTCCGAGGGGATGTACATGCATGTCTGGAGGTTCGTCTTCTCAGGGATGAGGCTTTTCTCGAAGCCTTTGCTGGTGAGAAACGTCAGCAGGGCGCGGCCGGCATCGATAGGTACGGCCTTGTCGCGTGTGTAATGCATGTAGAAATATCGCTGTGAGCGGTCTGGCGTCCAGCCTTTCGTCAGACTGCGCCGTTCAAACGCCTCACGCAACTTATGATACTCCACGGTTGAGGAGTCGAGCAGGGCGGGACTTAAAACCTGTGACAGCCGGTTGCCGCTCTTTTTTATCGAGTCTCGCGCAGCCTTTTTCGAGTACTTTCCGCTATAGAACCATTCCTGGAACTTTGAGGCCAGCGGCTCGGTAAACATCTGCTGGTAGGTGAACCCCAGACTGTCGTTACGGTTAAACGACTCCAATACCAATGGTACGAAAGAGGACAATCGCGTATCGTCGTCCTGATGCTGCAAGCAGTGGCTGTAGGTGATGTTGACATCGAACGGCGCCTCGCCCACCATCGTCTTGTCGAAGAAGACCTTATCGCGGTAGTACATATCGCGTACACGCTGGGTGGCGAGGGCATCGTAACCGCCCGACGAGAGGCCGACGTTGAACAGGAACTTCCCTTGTGAGATGTGACGCTCGTCGAGCACCTGACGGGCAGCCAGCAGACAATCGATGCTGGCGTAGCCGTTGGCATCGCCGTAGACGTAGTATTGGTCGACCAGATGTTCGCTGCTGACGCCGAAGCCATAGAAGTCGCTCTCGACAAGTATCCAGTTGGGCTTTAGCGGTGATGCCAAGATGGCACTCTCGCTCTCCGCAAAGCCACAGGTGGGAACACATCGGGGCTCCGTCTGCGTGTAGCGGTTGTAGAGAACCATACCGTCTACAGGGTCGCCGTCGTCGTAGATGTTCGACGGGATAATGATGGAACCGCTCAGGAGGACGGCGTTGCCCTTCGCATCGACCGACGGGTATGCAATGTCGATACGGTGCATGTTGCGGGCATAGACATAGATACCACTGTAGCCGAAGCGCCACGTGGTGTCACACTCATGGATGACCTCCACGCCCGCGACTTCGGCTTCAGCGGAAGTCATGCACAGACAGAGTGTGACAATCGTCACCCAGAGGGTCTTGATATTCATAATCTATTCTCTTTACCACTCTTATATTATTAACGATAGATATTGTCATTTATTGCAGGCAGAATCAAAAAACTCCCGCAACGAGAGTACTTGCGCCCAGTCGATTCCATCGAGCTTGCTTATTCGCAACCTTCAACGATTTTGATTTGCTTTACCTCCCTATAGGAACAGCGACCGTCGGTTCTGTTTCTGTCATTCCGTAGAGTTCTTTCAGCCGCATCGCTTAGTGAAAGCGGCGAAGCCGAGCGGATAAACGAGGCTATCGATTTCAGATTCCATGGCAGAGGTGTTGGTCACCTGTCCCATTGGCATTTTGTCAGCCGCTTCACCTTCTCATACAGACCTGCATGCCGCTCGGCACGGATGTAGAACTTGTCAGTATGCTCCATGACCATCTTCACAATGTCCTCGCTGTAGGAGCCGCAGTCAGCACGGAAGCTCCTGACATGAATGCCGAACGACCTCATCATCTTGAAGAAACGCCGGTGAGTCTCTGCCTGCATGAAGCGCACGTTCGCATTGCCGTCACGGTTCTCAAGATAGGCTATCAGCCCGCCGATGGTGAACACGCC
>CACZDV010000044.1 GCA_902780025.1 uncultured Prevotellaceae bacterium | reverse complement strand
GAATTTCTTGGATGTTTCAGATTTAATTCGTATTTTTGCAGCGGAAATTGGAAAAAGGAATAATATGTGCACATATCATATAAGAATAGATGATGCCGTGTTGGAGGAAGTGAAACCGCATTTCACGGGGGACACTGCCTTGACATCATGGATAGAGGAAGTGCTGCATCAGGCTCTAATAAGCTATGCTGCACAGTTTAAAGCGCAATCCGCTTACAATGAGGACGTCTATCTTCAGGTTAAGGCGTTGGAATCTGATCCTGACGGCTTGTTTAAACTTGGAAAAATACTGAAGCCATCGAAATACAGTATTGAGGAATTAAGAGATGGATATATCAACGAGAAGTATGGAATATGAAGGTCTTGATTGATACTAATATTATTCTTGATTTGATTCTTCAACGTGAACAGGTGGATGTCGCTAGTAAATTGATAGCCCTATTACGCAACCAGAATCATGAAATTTATATGACAGAGGGAGGGTTCTACGGTATGATTTATACTGTAGACAACTACTTGAGGAAAGTGATGGGATTGAAAAAGCCAGAACGAACAAATACTCTACGTTCAATTATGGCTCAGGTCCTAAATTTCTTTCAAGTGGCGGGTCATGACAACAAGTCGCTGTTAGAGGGTGTGAATAACATGGCTTTTACTGATATAGAGGATAGTTGCCAGTATCAAGCTGCTATACGAATAGGGTGTAGTCATTTACTGACTTTTAACATAAAAGACTATTTCATAGGAGAAGACGCGCCTGTCAAAGTACTTTCTCCACAACAATATCTTAACCTTAACGTAAGTGGATAATCCGCTGTTCCTTTGGAACATCGGAAGGGACCCCCTCCGACTCCCCCTGTTTAGGGGGAGGGGACCCTCTCCGACTCACACTTCTCATGGTGGAGAACTCGGGATTTTGATGTTTCTCAAGCAATAATTATAGACTCATGAATGATAGGCTGTATATAGAAAAGATCTTGGATTTTTGTGATGTGCCTCAGTTGTTCATCGCAAGGGATGCATTTGATACGTTGTATCTTTGTCTTCTATATGAGGATGAGCCGTCTTGCCAGTATACTGCTATCCGCATCTCTGGTGATCGCCTTCAGTCTTTTCTCTCTGGTAATTTGGATCTCCGAGAGTTGTTTGAAAATCCCGAAACGCCCTTTGAGTTTTTTGGTGTAGAATACAAGGATGAGGCTTATTTCATGAAAGCTCATGAGGCTGCCTGTGTTGGAGAAGAGAGGCTGCCTTTGTCTGGCTACAGGATGCAGGGGAATGAGCAAGAGGCAGTAGTGGTCCACATACCCGTCAGTGACAGGAACCTCCTAAAAGATCTTGTAAGGAAGTTTGGATGGGCTTGTATTTTTTAAGGGAAGCGCAGGCGCTACGCTAGTGAGGAGTGAAGAGTGAGAAGACCCCCTCCGACTCCCCCTGTTTAGGGGGAGGGGAGAGTGAATAGTAGGATGTGGAATTACGAAACTACAGATATTATAGGCTCACCAAGAGCATCGGAAATCCTGGCAAGTGTAGAAAGGGTGAAGTTATGGTTGCCACCTACCCATTTCGAGACAGCGGCCTCTGACGTGCCTAGACGACGTGCCAGCTCTTTCTGGGAAATGCCGAGAGTGCGTAGCCGGGAATCTATCCTGTCTGCTATATCAAAAGACCAGTCCACCTGAAGCTTGATGGCTTGTGGCGTCTCATTGAGAACCTGCTGAAATAGTTTCTCTGTTTCTGCTGCATGTTTCATATTTCAAAAGTTTTTTCGTCTATACCTTCTATTGTTGTTTCTTCGATGCAAATGGTACCTTTCAGTTCTGCAGACTTTAACAATTCATCAAGTTTTTGGAGAGTGAGAACATAACCGCTGAGTTCTGGATCCTCATCATAGGTTCTTGTTTTCTTTTCACCTCCATTGCCTACTATTAGAACGCTGTCGGAGAGGCGTAGACAATATAGACGCAGCTTGCTTGACTGGATGGGAAGAGCTGCTACGCGATCGTGCATCTTGCCTTCAGGTCTGAAGTAACGCTCCAGAAATCCTACTGCGGATAGCATGCGCTGGATAGCGCCAAGTATTTTTTGCAAATCGGGTTGAAGCTTTGCATTATTGTTGCCCTTGATGATGAACTTTTGAAATTCAGTGTAGCTGTCACCCTCGAAGCTGATGGTAAACAGTCCTGCCTTTTCTGTTTGTCTTACAGATTGAATTGTTGCTTTTGCCATAATGTCATTATTTGAACTTGTGGTGCAAAGATAAGAAGTTTTCTGGAAATAATTATCTTTTGAGGTAATTTTTTGTTCTGGAGCTTTGTTTTTTAACATTTTAATGTAATTCAAGTTTCGCATTCGCTCACCTTAAGAAGTTAGAGGAAGTTAGAAGAAGTTAGAAGAAGTTAGAAGAGCAGGACTATCGTCTCATGACTTCTTGAGCGGTCGAAGACCGCGATGACTTCCTATGACTTCCCATGACTTCTCTCAACTTGCGAAAGTTGAGTTATAATTTATCCGTTAAAAGTTTGCAACTTTACTAAATAATTTGTACCATCGAAGTTGTCCCTGTATGGAAGTGGCTTCTTGAAAGAGCAGACTAGATTTTTGGGGAAAAGCTTTGAAGTTTCGGAAGGAATGTGTAACTTTGTCCCCGAAAACCATTCTTAGAAGAAAATGAATAGACAGTTATCCATACTTGCCTTGACAGGTCTCGTCCTGCTGGCAGGTTGTAAAGAGAAGAAACAGACACAGGATATCATCGCTCCGCGGATGGAAACGCCGAAGCCACAAGGTCCTATCAGTATGCAGTCCTATAACGACTCGAGGAACGTGCAATGGTTAGGGAAGGAGTATAAGGTGGAAATCAACCGTGTGCCTAAAGATAGCCTGCCGTTGGTGAAGGACGAGACGGGTCAGCAGTTTGTCGACAACCTTATAACGCTCTGTGTATATCGTGCGGACGGTTCGGTGGCTATCAGCAAGTTGTTTACAAAGTCGACTTTTGAACCTTATATCGATGCCACGTACCGTAAGGGTGGAATCCTTGAGGGACTGGTATTCGACAAGGTGGACGGCCAGCAACTGGAGTTTGCTGCGAGCGTCAGTCTGCCCCAGACGGATGAGTATATCCCCTTGGAAGTGAAGATTGACAACTATGGCAATGTGAAGGTTGAGCGTGACTCGCAGATGGATACCAATGGCGACGATGGAACTGGTGACAACGACGAGGAAGACGAGGTTTAACGGAAGGAATCGGTCAGCAACTTGATTTCTATCTGCGGGCTGATACGCTCGTACAATATATTATATACGGCATCAAGGATGGGCATGTTGACATGCCAGTGGCGGTTGATCTCCTTCATACACTTGGTGCCGAAGTAGCCTTCAGCTATCATCTCCATCTCTATCTGTGCCGACTTCACGCTGTAGCCCTTGCCAATCATGGAGCCAAAGGTGCGGTTACGTGAGAAGTTGGAGTAGCCTGTCACCAGGAGGTCGCCCAGATAGACGGAGTCGTAGGGGTTGCGCTCAATAGGATGTACGGCTGTGAGGAAACGTGTCATCTCCTGTACGGCGTTGGCCATGAGGACGGCCTGGAAGTTGTCGCCGTACTTCAGTCCTGTGCAGATGCCGGCAGCAATGGCATAGACGTTCTTCAGCACTGAGGAGTACTCGATGCCGATAACATCGTCAGAGGTCTTGGTCTTGATGAAGTCGCTGGTGAGCACTGCGGCAAAGGCGCGTGCCTTCTCAATGTCGGAGCAGCCGACAGTGAGGTAGCTCAGTCGTTCGAGGGCCACCTCCTCTGCATGTGAGGGACCGCCTAAGCAGGCAAGGTTCTTGTGGGGCACATCGAAGACCTGATGGAAGTACTCCGAGCAGATGAGGTTCTCGTCGGGCACGATGCCCTTGATGGCAGTGACGATGAACTTGTCCTTGATGCGCGTCTTGAGCTTCTTCAGGTGGTTCTTCAGGTAGGGTGAGGGCGTGACGAAGACCAGTGTGTCGTACTGCTGGGCAATGCGGTTGATGTCGCTCTCGAACTGTATCTCTGAGGTGTCGAAGTGTACGCTGGTCAGATAGCGTGGGTTATGACCCATGCGGCGGAAATCGTCAATCTGGTCGTCGCGGCGCATATACCATCCGATGTGGTGTGTGTGCTGCACCACTATCTTGGCTATGGCCGTTGCCCAGCTGCCGCCACCAATAATCGCTATCTTACCGCAATCGTACATGTTTCATTGAACATTGAATATTAGACTTGCGCCTTTTCAATCCAGGCGGCAACTTCGTCTACCGAGGGCTTCTGGAGGTCGAGCTTGAACTTCTTGACGATTTCGCCAATCTTCTGCTGCAGTCCCTGGGGCTTCTCGTCGCGGATGTTCTGGATGAGGTTGAAGCCGGCCTTACGCAGGACGTAGACCCAATCCTCGCTGACACCGATTTCTGCCCATTCCTGAATGGTGCTTTGGGGCGCCTTCTTCTCGGGTTTCATCTGCGGGAAGAACAGCACCTCCTGGATGAATGTCTTGCCTGTCATCAGCATGACCAGGCGGTCGATGCCAATACCAATACCCGAGGTGGGCGGCATACCATATTGCAGGGCGCGCAGGAAGTCCTGGTCGATGATCATTGCCTCATCATCGCCCTTGTCGGCCAGTCGCATCTGCTCCTTGAAGCGCTCCTCCTGGTCTATCGGGTCGTTCAGCTCGGAGTAGGCGTTGGCCAGCTCCTTACCGTTGACCATCAGCTCGAAACGCTCGGTGAGTCCGGGCTTCGAACGGTGCATTTTCGTTAATGGCGACATCTCGACGGGATAGTCGGTGATGAAGGTCGGCTGGATGAACGTACCCTCGCAGAACTCGCCGAAGAGCTCGTCAATCAGCTTGCCCTTACCCATCGTCTCGTCAACGTCCATCCCCTTCTCGAGACAGAAGGCGCGAATCTCCTCCTCGCTCTTTCCGTCGCAGTCGAATCCTGTCTTCTCCTTAATGGCGTCGAGGATAGGCAGACGGCGGTAGGGCGCCTTGAAACTGACGATGTTGCCGTCAATCTCGCGCTCAGTTGAACCGTTCACAGCGATGCAGACGGTTTCCAGGAGCTTCTCGGTGAACGACATCATCCAGTTGTAGTCCTTGTACTGCACGTAAAGTTCCATGCAAGTGAACTCAGGGTTATGGTTGCGGTCCATACCCTCGTTGCGGAAGTTCTTGCCAATCTCGTAGACACCCTCGAAGCCACCCACGATGAGTCGCTTCAGGTAGAGCTCAGTAGCGATGCGCATATACATGTCCTGGTCGAGCGCATTGAAGTGGGTAATGAACGGACGGGCCGATGCACCACCGGCAATCATCTGCAGGGTAGGGGTCTCCACTTCGGTATAGCCGGCATCGTCCAATACCTGTCTTATCGTGCGAATGACGGTAGCGCGCTGCAGGAACGTGTCTTTTACACCATCGTTCACCACGAGGTCGACGTAGCGCTGGCGATAACGCAACTCCGGGTCGTCGAACTTGTCGTAAGCCACACCGTCCTTGTACTTCACGATGGGCAGGGGCTTCAGCGACTTTGACAGCAGGGTCAGCTCACGCGCGTGAACCGATATTTCTCCCGTCTGTGTACGGAACACTGTACCGCGAATACCAATGAAGTCGCCGATGTCGAGCAGTTTCTTGAAAACTACGTTGTAAAGGTCTTTGTTTTCATCGGGACAGATGTCGTCGCGGGTGACATAGACCTGAATACGGCCCTTCGAGTCCTGCAGCTCCACGAAAGAAGCCTTGCCCATGACTCGGCGGCTCATCATGCGACCTGCGATGGAAACCTCGCGAGCTGGGGCATCGTCGCTGAATTCAGCCAGGATGTCGGTAGAGAAAGCGTTGGTAGTATACTCTGCTGCGGGGTAGGGGTTGATACCCATCTTGCGCAGCTCGTCAAGCGACTGGCGTCGCAGGATTTCTTGTTCACTAAGTTCTAAAATGTTCATTTCTTTATCCGGATAAATGTGTTTTGACGGGTGCAAAGTTACGAAATATTCCCGAAAAAACCTACATTTGGGTAAATAATTGCAAAAAAACTTGCAAAAGTTTGCAGGGTAAGGAAAAAATCTTTATATTTGTAGCATCAAAAGTCAATTTTAAGTAACCAGAAAGATAGTACAATGAATCAATCAAAGGTAAAGAAACGTGTTGTAGGTGTGGACATCAGTTTGGACTTGACAACTTATGCTATCGTAGATGTTCGTGGTAACATCTTGGCGAAAGATTGTTTCCCTACACAGGATTATCCTGAAATCAACAGCTTCGTGACGACGCTCTGTGAAAAGATCATCGGTCTGGTGGAACTTAACGGTGGTTATGAAACGATTCGTTCCATCGGTGTCAGCGCCCATAGCGCCAATTTCCTGACAGGCTGTATCGTCAACGCACCTAATATGCCCTGGAAAGGGGTAGTCCCCTTGGCTGCTATGATGCGTGATCAGTTAGGACTGGCCGTTGCTGTGGCTAACAACTCGCATGTCGTCGGACTGGGTGAGCAGGCATTCGGATCTGCTCACGGTATGCGCGACTTCATTGCCATTACCCTTGGATCGGGTCTGGGCAGCAGCATCTTCTCGGACGGCGAGGTGAACCTCGGCTTCAACGGTCATGCCGGTGAGATAGGTCATACGTGCGTAGAGCTTAACGGCCGACAATGCGGTTGTGGAAATTGTGGCTGTCTGGAAGCCTATACTGCAAGAAAGGGTATCATCAAGACGGCCAACGAGTTGATGGAGCAGTCGGATGAGCCCTCGCTGATGCGTAACGAGGAGAAGCTGACGCCGAAGAAGATTTATGAATTCTGCGAGCAAGGTGACAAACTGGCTATTGAGGTGTTCCGCCGTACGGGCGAGATGTTAGGATTGGGATTGGCCAACTATGCTTCGCTGCTCAATCCGGAGGCCATCATCTTCACGGGCGGCATCTCGCGAGCCGGACGTTGGTTGCTTGAGCCGGCCAAGAGGTCGTTCGAGGAGCACGTCTTCCATAATATACAAGGTAAGGTAAAGTTCCTGCTTTCGGAACTTGACGAGGGCGAGCGCAATGTGCTTGGTGCCAGCGTTTTAGCCTGGAAGGTTAAGGAATATTCATTGTTTAAGGACTAAGTGGCTGTTATGGAAGAAACTGATCAGATAAAAACCCGTGTCGTAGGCATCGACATCCGTGAGAACCGTACGACCTATGCCATCGTGAATATTCGTGGCGAGATTGTGGCGCAGGATTATTTCCGCACTTCGGACTATGCTGAGATTTCTGAATATATAACTGCCCTTACAGAACGTGTGCTGTCGCTTATTGAGGAAAACGGCGGCTACGAGACTATCCGTTCTGTCGGCATCTCAGCCCCCAGTGCCAACTTCCTGACGGGGTGCATAGAGAATGCTGCTAACCTTAAGTGGAAGGGTGTAGTGCCGTTGGCCGCAATGCTGCAGGACCGGTTGGGAATGGCTGTCGCCGTTGCCAATGATGCGCATATCACCGCTTTGGGCGAGAAAGCCTTTGGCTCGGCACACGGCATGAAGGACTTTATAGTGGTGAGCATCAGTCACGGCGGACTGGGAAGTTGCATCTTCACCAACGGTCTGCCCCATCTGGGCTTCAACGGTTTTGCTGGTGAGGTAGGACATACTTGTGTCAAGATTGATGGCCGCCCATGTGGTTGTGGTCGTAAGGGCTGCCTGGAGACCTATGTCTCAGACAAGGGCTTGGTCATTACCGCTGAGGAGGAGATTGCCAAGAGCAATGAACCGACGCTGCTCAGCGAGCTTGACGAACTCAATATCCGTACGATTACCGAGTGTTGTGAGAAGGGCGACCGTGTGGCTATCGAGACTTTCCAGCGTGTAGGCTATATGCTGGGCGTCGGACTGGCCAACTATGCCTCTGTTGTCAATCCAGAGGCTATTATCCTGACGGGCGATATGATGCAAGCCGGCAAATGGCTGCTGAAGCCCATGCGGTCGGCTTTCGAGGAGCATGTGTTCCATAATATACGTGGCAAGGTGCGCCTGTTGGTATCTATTCTGAAGGAGGGCGAACGCGATGTGCTGGGCGCCAGCGCGTTGGCCTGGGATGTGAAGGAGTACTCATTATTCAAGTAAAACGAACATTGTACCGATGATGGAGAATTATAATACAAAGACGAGGGTAGTAGGTGTTGATATCAGCAACGAGCGCACGACTTATGCCATTGTGGATATCCGTGGAAACATTCTGGCCGAGGAATCATTTGATACGTTGTTGTATCCTGACGTGAACGAGTTCGTCGGTGCGTTGAGTGAGAAAATCGTCATGTTGGTTGAGGCCAATGGCGGTTATGAGACTATTCGCTCGATAGGTGTCAGTGCGCCCAGCGCCAGTTCGACTACCGGCTATGTTGACAACGCCAGCAATCTGCCTTGGAAGGGACATATCCCGTTGGCTGTCATGCTACGTGAACGTATCGGTCTGGCTGTTGGCTTGGCCAATGATGCTCACATCACTGCCCTCGGCGAACAGGCTTTCGGCTCGGCTCACGGTATGCAGAATTTTATTATTGTCAGTTTGGGTATCGGACTTGGAAGCTGCTTTTTCTCCGAGAGTCGTGAGCACAAGGGGAACCTGGGTTATGCCGGCGAGTTCGGACATACCTGTGTGGCGGATGGCGGACGTGAGTGCGGCTGTGGTCACAAAGGCTGTTTGGAGACTTATGTAGGTGCCAAGGGCATAGTCCGTACGGCGCAAGAACTGATGGCTGCTTCTGACGCACCGTCGCTGATGCGCAATCTTGAAGACCTCTCCCCCCGTACCATTGCGGAGTGCTGTAATCAAGGTGATGAGATGGCCATTGAGGTCTATCGGCGCACGGGTTATATGCTGGGCATCGGACTTGCCAACTATGCGTCTATCGTCGACCCGGAGGCTGTTATTCTGACAGGAGGCATCTCGCATGCTGGACGCTGGCTGTTAGGACCTACCCGTGAGTCGTTCGACAATCATGTATTCGGCAATATGCGCGGTAAAGTGAAGCTCGTGGTTAGCGAGCTCGATGATCGTGAACGCGATGTGCTGGGTGCCAGTGTCTTGGCTTGGAGCGTTCCTGAATATTCTCTGTTTAAATAATGAATGTAGACAGCATCAACGAAATTATCAACTCTAAGCCCAATATGAGTACCGCTCTTGGGATGGAATTTATTTCCACACCTGAGAGCGATACCTGTATGGCCCGCATGAAGGTTGACGAGCGCAATCGTCAGCCTTTCGGCTTTCTTAGCGGGGGAGCTTCGTTGGCCTTGGCTGAGAATGTGGCGGGCGTAGGCTCATCGTCGCTCTGTCCGGGCTGTGCTTGCGTGGGCATCGAGGTCAGCGGCTCTCATGTGAAGGCCGTAGTCGAGGGAGATACCGTCACCGCCTATGCCCGAATGTTGCACAAGGGAACGACCCTGCACGTGTGGAATGTGGACATCAGGAATACGGCGGGCGACCTCATCTCTAACGTCCGAGTCACTAACTACGTGATAAAACAGCCGTGATGATGTCTGCCTCATTCCCGAGCGAAGCTTTTGCCCTCTATCGTTTGCCTCATGCCGACAGCTATACGGCGCTGGAGGGTCCGACACAGGAGTTCACGTCGTGCGTCCAGCTGAATGGTCAGTCGGGTTTTGTCGTCGCCCCGTTCGAGGTGCGGCCTGACCAGCCCATCGTGCTTATACGACCCGAGTTGGTGGAAGAGCGGGATTTCTCTCGAGGTACGAGGTACGAGGTACGAGGTACGAGATTACCTTTAGTGCAGCAGTATACGCGAATTAACTATCCTCGCACCTCGCACCTCGCACCTCGCACCTCGATCCTTGATCCTCGTACCTCGAAAAACAACTACGCCATCGACTTCGCCAACTTCCACGCGCAGCTTCAGCAGGGCACCTTCCGCAAGATTGTGCTCTCGCGCTGTTCTGAGCAGCGGGTACAGTCGCCCGTCGATGACAAGGAGCTCTTCCTGCGCGCCTGCCAGCTCTATCCCCGCATGTTCATCGCCCTCGTCCACACGCCCCAGAGCGGCACGTGGCTGACAGCAACGCCCGAGATACTGTTGGAGGGAAGCGGTAGCGACTGGCGCACGATAGCCCTCGCGGGAACCATGAAACTGGAGCCCGAACAGCTCGGCGGAGAGGGCGAGAACGTCAGGTGGAGTACTAAGAATATTGAGGAACAGCGCATCGTGGCCACCTATATCGCTGAGTGCCTGGAGCGCTTTACCGACGACTTCCGCGAGGAAGGGCCGCGCACCGTCCGTGCTGCCAACCTGGTTCACCTGCGCAGTGACTTCACCTTCAAGCTGGCCTCCAACGACTGCATTGGCGACCTGCTGCAGGCACTGCATCCCACGCCTGCTGTCTGTGGTATTCCCAAGCGCGACGCTTTCCAGTTCATCATACGCAACGAGCATACGCCCCGCCGCTACTACAGCGGATTTATGGGACCATTGAAGACCCCCTCTGGCTCCCCCTGTTTAGGGGGAGAAAAAGCCTCCCCTAAACAGGGGAGGTTGGAGGGGTCTACCCATCTCTACGTTTCGCTCCGCTGCATGAACATCGAGAGTGACCGTTACCGGCTCTACGCTGGCGGCGGACTACTGAAGGACAGTACGGAGGAGCAGGAGTGGCTTGAAACTGAAGCGAAACTTGAAACCATGAGAAGATGTATAGCCATAAGCAAAGCGTAAACATATTGACGGCCCTGCTCGTCGGGCACGGAGTCCGTCACGCCGTCGTCTGTCCGGGGAGCCGCAATGCGCCCATCGTCCACAACCTGAACGAGTGCCCCGACGTCCGCTGCTATCCCGTCACCGACGAACGCTCGGCGGGCTTCTATGCCTTGGGCATGATGCAGGCTCTGAACGAGCCGGTCTGCGTCTGCGTCACCAGCGGTACGGCTTTGCTCAACCTTGCGCCTGCTGTGGCTGAGGCGTGGTATCAGCACCAACCGCTCATTGTCGTCAGTGCCGATCGCCCCGAGGCGTGGATTGACCAGTTGGACGGTCAGACGCTGCCCCAGCCTAGAGCCCTCGGACGCTTTGTACGCCGCGCTGTCTCGCTGCCCGAGTCCGACAGCTGGTACTGTAGCCGTCTGGTCAACGAGGCCCTGCTCGACGCCCTCAACGACGACCCTCGACCTGTTCACATCAACGTGCCCATCACGGAACCGCTATTCGACTTCGATGTGCCGCAACTGACTGAAGTCCAAAGGATAGTCCGCTCGTCGCCCGCCCGCGACTACGACTGTCTCAGTCCTGAGTTCGTCGATGGGCTGGTAGCTGCCCATCGGCCTATGATTGTCTTCGGGCAGACCAATCCGCACGACTTCGAGGGCATCGACGTCGACTACCTCTTCAGTCACGTCATCGTGTTGCACGAGGCGCTGTCTAACTTCCCCAGCGTCAGCCATTTCGACGAAGTATTGTATTTAGAGGAGAGAGAAGAGAGGAGAGAGGAGAGAATCCTGCCACCCGACTTCATCATCCATGTGGGCGATACCGTCGTCAGCAAGCGGCTGCGCCGTTTCCTGCGCCAAGCTACCGACGCCCAGACGTGGCGCATCAGTCAGTCGGGCGATGTCGAGGACACGTTCCAGCATCTGCGCGGCATCATCGTCGGTGACCCCGAGTCCGTCCTGCAGTCGCTCAGCCACAAGATCAGTACCCGCCGTCTGGCCTCGATGGACTACCGCCGCCAGTGGTTGACGGCCCTGACCGCCGCTGCCCGTCGAGCCTCCGACTATCAGCCTGCCTATTCGCAGATGGCTGCCGTTAAATACTTCGAGGAACACTTCACTGAGGGCATCGTCCATTATGCCAACTCCTCCGCCGTCCGTCTGGCTAATATCTACGCTCCGCATCACGTCTGGTGCAATCGCGGCGTCAACGGCATCGAAGGCTCGCTCTCCACCGCTGCCGGCTATTCCTGTGTGACCGACGAGAAAGTGTTCTGCGTCATCGGCGACCTCAGCTTCTTCTACGACCAGAACGCCCTGTGGAATCAGAACCTGCGCCAGAATCTCCGCATCCTGTTGCTCAACAACGGTCGTGGCGGCATCTTCAACCTCCTGCCCGGCTTGGAGCAGAGTCCTGCCCGAGACTCTTACGTCGCTGCCTCACACCACACTACTGCCGAGGGCATTTGTCATCAATGCAATGTCGACTACCTGAGTGCCGAGGACACTGAGCAGTTGCATCAAGGCATCGACACCCTGTTACATTCAGAATCTTCCCGTCCAGTCCTCCTCGAAGTCTTCACCGACGCTGTCAGGGACGGACAAGCATTGTCTTTGTTATTGTCTACTTGTTAACGATTGTAGCGCGTAATATGCGGATGTCGTCCACCGGACGATCATAATCGTCGGTGAATACTTGCTGAATACGCTTAACGACATCGAGTCCCTCTGTGACTTCGCCGAAGATAGTGTAAAGTCCGTCTAAGCGTGGGACGCCGGGGGTTTTGCGGTAGAGACGTATCATCTCGGAATCCATTATTACACGATGCTGAGTCAGACTTTCGAGTTGTTCGCCCATCTCCATCAGGGCATCGGTGGAGTAGGTCTTACCCCACACAATGTAGAATTGGCTGCTGCTGGAGCGGCGTTCGGGGTTCTCGTCATCACCTTCGCGAGCCATTGCCAGTGCGCCACGCAGATGATGGTGGAGTAGGTGACCGTCGGCAGTAAAAATCTCAGGCTCAATGGTATAACCGGCATCGGCCTCGCCCAGCGTCTTGCCTGACTCAGCATGCCGACTGGTTGGGTCGCCAGCCTGTATCATGAAGTTCTTAATGACGCGATGGAACAGCAGCGAGTCGTAGAAGTGTTCGTCTACCAGTCGCAGAAAGCTGTCACGATGCTTGGGCGTATCGTCGTAGAGCGTCAGCAAGATGTTGCCCTCGGTGGTCTCTAACAGCACTTGATGGCGTTGCCCCTTCATCGGAACGAATACAAGTGTAAACAGAAGAATGAGGAAGCTGGTTCTGGTCATTGTCGGCTATGTCTTTCTTAATACCACTGTACGGAGTTGGTGGAACCTGAGCGCTTGTCGTATTTCAGTACGTCGGTAAGGGTAGCGGCGTTACAACGGAAGGAGAAGTTATAGCTGGCGTAGGGGAAGAGCACCACGGAGCACGACATACCGAAGCAGTGGAGGTCGCGGCTCAGCGAAGCGGTGGTCATGGATATCTTCTCATTCTCGAAGTCGTAACCGCTGGAGAACTGGATGTTCCAGCCTTCGGAGAGGCGTATGTTGCCGCTGACGTTCAAGTTTTGGGTAAACTTGTAGGGGTAGCGCATAGTGTTGTAGTTGAACTTGCCACCAGTATTCTCACGCATGGAGATACCATAACCGATGCTAATGCTCCAAGGCAGACTGAACGACAGGTAACCGTCGTCGTCGATGGTACCCTTGGCGCTCTCCTCCTTCTTAGCGCCTTTCTTGGCTTTCTCCATCTCAGGGTCGACGTTGGCTTCCAGTCCGTACTCGTCCTCATCTTCTTCATCTTCATTTTTGGGCTTGGCATTCTGTTTCTTCTTATCGACTTTTTCTCCCTTCAGCCACTTGATGATATTGGTGATTTTGGAGTTGTCGAGTGTATAGGACAGGTTTTGCGACATACCCTGGAAACGGCCAATCTTGCCTTGTCCCCAGTAGGTGGTCCAATCGCTCTCATGGGGTCGTGCGCCTACGGAGTCAACTTCGTAGACATAGCTGGAGAAGACGGCATTGAGGTTGAAGGTATAGCTCTTGGTGAGCTTCAGACGCAGACGGGTGCTCAGCGCACTCCACGGCTGTCGCTTCGCTGCGAAGTTGTAGGACATGCTGGCACCGATTTCATCGATGAGGCTGATTTTCTTGGCGACAATAGAGTCGTCGTCCTCGACGCGGATCTTCATCTCGACGTTGTTCTTGACGTCCATCGACAGGCTACCGCTCTTTCCTGCACTGGGTGGACCATAGGCGCCGATGGTGTAGGGCGAGTACTCCACAAGCGAGACGTTGCCGTCTTTGTCGGTCTTCTGGTACGTTTGGTAGTAGCCGTAGCGACTGGCGCTGAAGTCAGGGTGGAAGCTGAATGATACTGAGGGCGTGAAGACGTGACGGATGGCTTGTATCTTGTCACCAAAGAGCTTGCGCCAGGGGACGTACATACCGTAGAGAATCGTTGAAGCGCTCAGCGAGAGTGAGTAGTCGAAGATGTTGTAGAAGCCGGTGATGGTGTCAACGTGTTCTACCTGACGGTCCGTGTCCCACGACTTCTCGGCTTTGCGGAACAGGGTACGACCGTTGATGTTGAGCGACGGTGTGAGGCTGATGACATCGAACACCTGGAACGTCATGTTGACAGGTATACTGTGCTGGATGCCGTTTCGCCAGTCACGTGCCAGACTTGAGTGCAGCAACTTGTCCTCCTTGGTACTGATGGAGTTCTCGAAGTTCATGGTGTACTGCATACCAATCTTCTCGTACCAGCGTTCCTTGCCCACCATCTTCTTGCGACGGAAGGGGTAGAACTTGGAGATAGAGAGGTTGAGGTTGGGCAGCGTCATGTTGATGGACGAGTCGCGCATGTTCTGCGTCAGGTTCATGGTCGAGTTCAGTGTCATGCCTAAGCTGGAGAACGTCACGCGGTGGTTGACGGATGAGGTACGCGTGGATTGCGTACGCGTCTGAGGATTATACATCGACGTCAGGTTGTTGTTCTCAAAGCTCTGGGAGGCGTAGTTGACGCGTGCCGAGAGGTTGGAGAATGGGTTCGCCTTGGCGTCCTGCGAATGGTTCCAAGTCAGTTTAAAACTCTCTTCTTTCGTATAGTCAGGCAGGTTCTTCTCGCCCGTCACCGAGTTCTGGTACGATATGAAGAAGTTACCCCTGTACTTATAGCGTTTGGTGTAGTTTGAGGTGGCCGACAGTCCCCAGGAACCCTTTGTGAAGATTTCACCCAGCACCTTGAGGTCCATCTTGTCAGAGAGGGCGAAGTAGTAACCACCGTCGCGTAGGTAGAAACCACGCGTCGACTCGTCACCATAGGTGGGCATGATGAAACCGCTGGAATAGCTCTTGGTAAATGGGAAGAAACCGTAGGGAATGGCCAGTGGCAAAGGAACGTCACAAACCACGAGATAGGCCGGACCAAAGACCACGTCCTTGCCGGGCCGAACCTTGGCTCGCGACAGGGCGAGATAGAAGTCGGGATGAGGGTCGTCGCAGGTGGTATAGCGGCCGTGCTGCAGGAACAGTTCGCCGTTTGCACCGCGCTTCGACAGCTCGGAGGTCAGGAATCCCTCTTCCTGCTGAGTGTATACCTGGGTGATGAGACCTTTCTTGGTCTTGAAGTTAAAGGCCATTGTGTCGCTCTCGTACTCGTCGCTGCCCATCTTGAATATGGGCGTTCCCGTCAGCTGGTTGGTGGCCGAGTCTCGGATACCGGTGGCATGTACCACGCTGCTGTCGAGCACCATGAATATCTTCTCGCTCTTCAGGTCCATATTCATGTATTCCACATGGGAATCGCCGTAGAGATGGGCGCGTCCGCTGGCGGCGATGTAGGTCAGCGAATCGCTGGCAGAGTACTTCACCGGTGCATCAATACCGTTCTTCTTCTGGCGGTTCAGGCTGTCGAGGTACAGCGAGTCGTCAATCACCTTATTATATTTATAGATGGCCAGCTCCAGGGAGTCCATCGTCGTGGTGTCGCGCTTGGTCTTGATGGCAGCGTCGCCTCCCTGCTCCTTGATGAGCGAGTCGAGGGCAGCCACCGTGCGCTCGTCAATCCGTTCCTGCACCTTCTCCGCCACCTTCTCGATGGTGTCGGCAGTCAGAGAGTCGGCTTTCGCTATCTGGCGAGCTTCGGTCACGGCCTCCTTCACCACTTCGGTGACGTTCTCGGCCACGCTGTCGCCTGCAGACTCGGCTACGGCCTCCTTTGCCTGTTCGGCAAGTGTCTCAAGCGTACTGTCAGTTGGAAGTTCTGGCACGATGTCCGTCACGATATCAGGTACTGCTGCAGCAGCCACTTTGACCATCGTGTCAAGGGGTACGTCGTCCATTCGGGGTAAATCATTGACCACCTTCGCCACTTCCTTAATGTTATCCCGACGGAGTGACGAAGGCGTACATGCCCACATGAGGATGAAGGCAACGAACATCAAATAGATGACCGTTCTCTGTTTCACGGCTGCAAAGGTACGACTTTTTGAGGAGTTAAAGGAGTTAAAGGAGTTAAAGGGAGTTAAAGGGCAATAGTTTTAACGTCTCTTATTCAAACATTTTTGCCCAAGACAAGAACTTTTCCACTCCCTCATGACCGAATTTTTCCAAACTCTGGGCGGCCTGAACAACGGTGAGTTCGCGTTCGGGACGGGATTTGGAGTAGAACTTGTCGGCATAGCATACTAACTCCTCCTCCAGATTCTCGGGCTCGAAGCCGGGCAGTCCAGTGCCGGTATGACGCTCAGCTACCCGGGCATGACGCTCCCATCCTTCCTTTCTTAGCAGTTCGCCGCCTATCTGTCCGTGTCGGATGTAGGGCTCGTCACCGTGGCAGAAGATGGTGGGGGCGTTACACCAGCGGATGCCGATGTCGTGCAGCATAGCCGCCTCCTCCACGAACTCGCGGTCGATGTGCAGTTCAGGATGGTGGTCACATATCTGCAGACAACGGTCGGCGACCTGCCGCGAGTGCTTTATGAGCAGCCGCCGCAGGTCGCCATCCTCCGGATAATACTTATCGATGATTGTCTGATAGTCCATAATTATAGGGCCTATAGGACTTATAGGCCTTGTGTCCGTTCAATCCACGCAATCGTGTCGCCCTGTCGAATCTGCTGTCCAGGTTTCACGGTGATATCGACGAGCTTGCCGCCCATAGCAGCGGGAATCTCGACAATCTCACCCCACTTCGTCTGCAGGTAGCAGAAGATGTCGCCCTCCTTGTACTGCTGTCCGATGAACGGCTCGATGCATGCAGCGGGAACGCCCTCGCCACCGAAACTCCAGATGAGCTGTCCGGCCAGCGGCGATTTCACGGCGTCGGCCTTGGCATGTTTCAGGGCATCGATTTCCTCCTGCGAAATCTTGCCTGCACCACCACCCAACTTGGCATCCTTCGCCTTTTGGATGTCGGCCAACAACTGCTTCTTGGCCTGTCCGCTCTTGAAGGGACGGTACTGCTCGGGGTGCATGGCCAGTTCGAAGAGTTCCTCATCGTCCTGTCCGTAGTCCCAGCCGTTCTCGTCCATCTCCTTGCGGAAGCCGTCGAGGGCGTTGGGGATGAGCGTGTGCGGGTCAACGTCAGTAAACTCGCGCTTCTGCTTCTCAGCCAGTTCGATGAGTTCGGGAGCGATGGTGCCGGGGATCTTTCCGCTCTTGCCGAGAATCATGCCCCAGATGGCATCGTCCATCATGACGTAGCGGCCCTTGCCCTGCTCGATGGTCAGGAGGTTCATCAGGGCGATGTTCTTCGTGTACTGCGAGAACGGCGTCACCAATGGGGGATATCCCACGCGCGGCCATACGTACTCTACCTCGTTGAACAGCTTTACCAGCATATCGTCCATCGTCAGCTCGGGCTCACCTTTCTGGGCACGTAGCTTGTCTATCATCTTCTTGATGCCGCCGAGGTCGGCCATCATCGAACCCATCATGCCACCAGGCAGTCCGCAGCCGAGCAGCAGGCTCGACATGTGCTTGTTGGCGGGATTGATGAAGTAGCCCAGCCAGTCGTCGATGAACTCTTGGGTTAAGGTACGCGCCTGCATGTAGGCATTCATATTCAAATCGGCCACCTCGAAGCCCTCGTTCTTCAGCATCGACTGCACGGAGATGATGTCCGGATGCACCTTGCCCCACGACAGGGGCTCGATGGCGGTATCGATGATATCGGCACCGTTGTTACATACTTCGAGGATGGAGGCCATTGACAGACCGGGACCAGAGTGACCGTGATACTGGATGATGATGTCGGGATGCTTGGTCTTGATGGACTTGGTCAGCGCCCCCAGCATAGCGGGCTGACCGATACCAGCCATATCCTTCAGGCAGATCTCCTCAGCTCCGGCAGCAATCACCTCGTCGGCAATCTGCGAATAGTACTCTACCGTGTGGACGGGCGACGTCGTGATGCAGAGCGTAGCCTGCGGCGTCATTCCCGCAGCCTTGGCCCACTTGATACTTGGGATGATATTGCGTGTGTCGTTCAGACCGCAGAAAATGCGGGGGATGTCGACGCCCTGGGCGTGCTTTACCTTATACATCAACTCGCGCACGTCGTCAGGAACGGGGTACATACGCAGGGCATTCAGGCCGCGGTCCAGCATGTGGGTCTTGATGCCCACTTCGTTGAACGGTTTACAGAAAGCACGAACGGCCGCATTGGGGTTCTCGCCCGCCATGAGGTTCACCTGCTCGAAGGCACCGCCGTTGGTCTCCACACGGCTGAAGCAGCCCATATCAATGATTACCGGTGCTATGCGCTCCAACTGATCCTTGCGCGGCTGGAACTTACCGCTCGACTGCCACATGTCACGATAGACGAGGCTGAACTGAATTTTCTTCTTTGCCATATTTGAAAAGCTTTTTTCGTTTATTGTCTTATAGTCTGCAAAAGTACGACTTTTTCTTGAACGAACAAAGAAAATAAACGTTTTTTTGCACGAACTTTGCAGGCAACCAAAGGGGTTACAGTTGAACTTTGGTGAAAAATTGCTTTGTGAAATCGGAAATTGTTTGTATCTTTGCAGCCGTATTGCGAAAACGGAAGAGACAATGACTATAAGAAGAAAATTCTGGATTGCGGCAGCCGCGTTGCTGATGGCAGCTTGTGGTAGCAGGAAAGAGGGAACGTCGACCGCAGAGGACGACGGCCCCATCAGTATGGAACAGAATATGCCGGGCGACTCGACGGTCTACGGACTGGCCTGCGACGGTTGTAACGACACGATACTGGTGTTCCTGTCACGAACGGATGGCGATCCTGATACGTTCAACATCCTGAATGCCTCGAAGGCGCACCAGGTGTTCGGACACCCGATGATTGGCGACAAGTTGGCCATCATGGTTAACAGCGAGAACCCGAAGGTGGCCGACCTGGTGGTGGATATCGAACAATTGCGCGGAGAGTGGTGCTACATGGTGCAACCTAAACTCCGTGAGCGGGCAGGCTTTAACCAGGCTACACTAAAGCGGGAAATGACACCCGAACTGGACTCCCTGCTGCAACAATTGTTGCAACCTCGCGAATATGGCGTGGAGATCAAGAGTGGTTACACAGCCCAACCCATCGGCGCGGTGCGCAGCATGACTTCAGACGAGGAGAGCCCTGTGGAGTATCCGCCGCTGAAGCGCTACCGTGAATGGCGCATCTTCAACGGGCGGCTCATCTTAAGCGAGACCAGCCGTGATACTTTGGGCAATACAACGGTCACGAATAGCGACACAGCCACGTTCGTCCTATTGCGTCGCGACTCCCTGGTGCTTCGAATCGGTGACGAAGAACGGGGATATTACAGGCGCCTCGCTAGTGAACTTTCCGATTAAGCGAGGGCCATACAAGCTCGCTTGCAAATGGCCGAGCGTGAGGAAAGTCGACGAAGTCAATAGTGAAACGCTTCGCTAATGAAGAGTGAAAAGTGAAGAACTGTTAAATGACCTGGTGTGCCAGCATGCGCTGCTCAGCCATTTGCTCGTACTTCGTACCAGGCTTGCCGTAGTTGGCATAGGGATAGATGCTGATGCCGCCACGAGGGGTGAATAGTCCGATGACCTCGATGTATTTGGGGGCCATCAACTTCACCAGGTCCTTCATGATGATGTTCACGCAGTCCTCATGGAAGTCGCCGTTGTTGCGGAAAGAGAAGAGGTAGAGCTTCAGGCTCTTCGACTCCACCATCCTTGCGGCAGGAATATACATGATCTTAATCTCGGCAAAGTCGGGCTGACCCGTAATGGGGCACAATGACGTGAACTCGGGACAGTTGAACTGCACCCAGTAGTCGTTCTCTTGATGCTTGTTCTCAAACGTCTCAAGTACTTCCGGCGAATAGGTGTTCAGGTAGCCGGTTTCGCGGCCCAGGGCCTTCAGGTTGTCTTTACTTCTGTCCATATCTTAATACTCAAAGTCGTAAGTTATCTCGGTGCCTTTGCGGCTGTCCTTCACCACCATGCGGCTCACGCTGCGATTAGCGTTAAGTGTGGTGCTGACATCGATAGTCCCGTCGGCAGTCGTGGCTTGCTTCACAATGCTGGTGCTGCGGCATAAGCGGAACATGGAGATGAGTTGCAGGGGTTCGCAATTATCCATACCAAAAATCAGCTGGTTGGCATCTACCGTCTGATAGCGGTTGTCCATCTGGCTGTAGGCAAACTTGTAGCGCTCAATGGCCTGTGGCCTGTTCTCGAGTTTCCAGCGATTCAGGTAAATCAGGCTGTCGGCGGTATGCAGACTGTCAGGTAAGAGACTTTTGCCACCAATGAGATAGGCAAAGGCCTGTGTACGGCGGATGCTGGAGGCCACGTAGTTGAAAGCGTAGTTGATAGACATCTCCACTCCGTTGGAATAGTACTGCGGGGTATAGCCGATGGTGTCGCCACCACCTATGAGTCGCTCCGTCTGGTAGCCGTTGTCCATCGTGCCCGTCATTTCGCCGTTGTTGGTGTTGACGGTCAGTAGCTTTGATGTATCGTTATATTTCATGGTGTAGTTCAAAGCATTGGTCTCAGGACCCTTTACACGCATCTGTACTGGGCGGCACAATTCGTCGTAGCCGATGCTGACCGTCCAACCGTCGCTCGACGTGATGCCTTTCACCAGAGCTGCCGTACCGAAGGAACCGTCGCCGCGAGTGGCGTATTGCACGTACTGCCACGAGGAACGGGCATCGTCAGGATGCTTCGTGTCGGTAATAGTGAACTGCGCCAGACGGGCATTGTCCGTCGTGTTCGGCTTGAAGTGTACGCCAAAGCAATAGATGGAACTGCCTACGCCCTTCATCTCGTCAAGCGTACACCATGTGGCCTCAGGAGTGTCGCTGGTAATCTGCCAAGGACCGAGGCACAGCATCTCCAATGAGTCGGTGCTGGTGTTAGCATAGAGATAGGTACGCACGTTGGTGGGTCTCGAAAACTGGAACCCCGCGCTGTAGGGGTCTTCGTCCTTCAAGCAGGAAGTAAGACCGGTTGCGACTGTCAGCGCAACCATGATATTTGCCAAAACTGTTACTCTTTTCATTGTGTCTGTTCTTCTTATAATTAGTCTTCGTCAAAATCGAAATCGTCCCAGTCGCCGAAACTTTCGAGAGAGGGCCCCACGAAAGCATCCATCTGGCGACGGTCTTTCTTGGTGGGACGTCCTGTACCGCGCTGGCGGTCGACAAATCCGCTGATGCGGTTCATCTCTAACAGTTCGTACTGGTCAGCGGTGGTGATGTTCTCGTAAATCTCAGGCAGCAACTTAGCCCCCACGCGCTGTTCGATGGTCTTCAGCACCCGGAAGGTGTAGGTGACTGGCGGCTTGCGAACGCTGATGGTGTCGCCCACCTTAATCATACGTGACGGCTTCACCAGCACGTTGTTCACCATGATGCGTCCGTTCTTACAGGCGTCGGCAGCAATGGTGCGGGTCTTGAAGATGCGCGACGACCAGAGCCACTTGTCTATTCTTGCTTCGTCCATTCGGTAGCAAATTATTCACTTTTCACTATTCACTTTTCCCTTTCCCAGCTTGTTATACTGGTTCATCGTGATGTCGATGCCGGCGAGGACAAAACTCTTGATGATCTCGACGGCCGTATCGATGGAGGGCTGCAATTGCTGGAGTTCCTCTTCGCTATAGCGGCCAAGGACCCAGTCAATCTGTCCGCCCTGCGGGTAGTCGCTGCCGATACCCATTCGCAGACGGGGATAGTCCTGTCCGATGAGCTGTTGGATATGCCCCAGACCGTTGTGGCCGCCATTGGAGCCACCGGCCTTCAGGCGGAACTGCCCTAAGGGCAATGCTACATCGTCGCTGATGACGAGCAGGCGGTGCTGGTCGATGTTTTCTTTGTTCAGCCAATAGCGCACGGCATTGCCGCTGAGATTCATAAACGTGGTGGGCTTCAGCAACAGTACCTTGCGCCCTTTCAGCGACGTCTCGGCCACGTAACCGTAACGGCGGTCGCTGAAAACAGTATTGGATGCCCCTGCAAAGGCATCCAACACCATGAATCCTGTATTGTGGCGGGTCATCGCGTACTCATCGCCCGGATTTCCCAACCCTACAATTAAGTATTTGTCCATATTCTGTATTACTGAGCAGCCTCAGCAGCAGCGGCAGCCGAGCGAGATGCGCGGGTAGCCTTCACGGAGCAGACAACCACCTCAGGAGAAGTAGCAATCTTCAGACCCTCGAACTGCAGGGCACCCACCTTGATGGCCTTACCCAGCTGCAGCTCGGTGACGTCGATGTCGAGCTTCTCAGGAATATTCTTGTAAGGAGCGGTAACGTCAATCTTACGGATAGAGAGGTTCAGACGACCACCATCGCGTACACCCTGAGCGTGACCAGTGAGGTTGACGGGAATACCTACGGTGATGTCCTTTGTCTCGTTGACCTCGAAGAAGTCGGCATGCAGCAGGGCATCAGTCGTGGGGTGGAACTGCAGTTCCTTCATGATAGCCTTGTGCTCCTTGCCGTCGATGTTCAGGTTGACGACATAGACGTGGGGAGTGTAGATAGCCTTGCGGAGCTCGGCAAACGGAGCCTGGAAGGCCATTGCCTCGGGCAGACCGTTCTTGTCCTTTGACTCACCATACAGATTGCAGGGAACCATTCCCTCCTTGCGAAGAAGCTTGGAAGCCTTCTTGCCAGTTGCGGTACGCTTCTGACCGCTCACATTGATTTCTCTCATAACTTAAATGTGTTACTCTAAATTAATACTTTGTTTGTTGTTAATTCACCATCACACGGTGTGCTTTTTCTGAAAAGCGGGTGCAAAGGTACGAAGAAATTCACAATTCACAATGCATAATTCAAAATTATTTTTAAAAAGGATGCTTTTTTCTTGCATAATCAGCGAAAAATAAGTATTTTTGCAGTCGAATTAAATCGTAAGAGTATGATTAATCGTGAAATAATACGTATCAAGATTGTTCAGTTAACCTACGCGTACTATCAAAACGGTAACAAGAACATCGACTCGGCCGAGAAGGAGCTGATATTCAGTCTTTCGAAAGCCTATGACCTGTATAATTACTTGTTGGCATTGATGGTAGCTGTAGCCAAGGAGGCCAAGCGCCGTCTGGAAATCTTGGAGGCAAAGGCTCTGCGTGAAGGCCTTCCCAAGCCCTCGACGCGATTTGCCTATAATCGCTTTACGCTGCAGCTGGAGGAGAATCGCCAGCTGAGTGACTTCATCAGCAATCAGAAGCATACTTGGGCCGACGAGCCGGAGTTCGTGGGTAAGTTGTTTGACCAGATAGAGCAGAGTCAGATATATAAGGATTATATGGCCGACCCTACCGACGACTATACTACCGACCGTGAACTGTGGCGTAAACTCTATCGTACGCTCATTCAGGAGAACGACGATCTGGACGCGCTGTTAGAGGAACTGAGCCTCTATTGGAACGACGACAAGGAGATTGTTGACACCTTCGTGCTAAAGACCATCAAGCGTTTTGAGGAACAGAATGGGCCGCGTCAGGAATTGCTGCCCGAATACGACAGCGAGGAGGAAAAAGACTACGCCCGCAAGCTGTTCCGCGCCTCTATCCTGAACAGCGACGAGTACCAGCACTATATGACTGAGGCTTCGCGCAACTGGGACTTTTCGCGCCTGGCCTACATGGATGTCGTCATTATGCAGATAGCCATTGCCGAGATGATGACCTTCCCGTCGATTCCAATTAGCGTCACCATCAACGAGTTCGTTGAGATTGCCAAGCTATATTCTACTCCGAAGAGCAGTGGCTATATCAACGGTATGCTCGATACCATTGCCCGCCA
>CACZDV010000043.1 GCA_902780025.1 uncultured Prevotellaceae bacterium | reverse complement strand
GGCCAGCGAGGACGGCTGAAGTGGCTCGGCAAGTTCTTCTACTATTACTATCCCGTCCACATGGCGGTTATAGGCCTGCTGGCCCGTTGCTTCCAATAACCGTGAGGTCGGCAACTTCCCTTGTTCTCTTGTTAATTTCACTAATCTTGGGCAAAGATAAGCATTTATTTGCAAAGTTCCAAGAAAAAGGGGCAGAAAAAACAATTAGGTACTAAAAACATCTCCATCCCTCCCGTCATCGCTGGAAATGCCTTTGTAGATAGGGGTTTCGGCACGGGAGAGATTTTTTTTATCCCTCACATATCCCTCCCTTATCTCTCCCGTTACCCCTTCCTTGTCCAATATGACTATGCGTATCGACGTGAGAGATGAAGGGAGAGATATGTGAGGGATGAAGGGAGGGATGAAAATGGCAAAAGTCCTTTGTGTAAAGGGGTTTGCGGCATCCGATGTGAGGGATGAGAGATTTTTCGCTTCGCTAGTGAAAAGTGAAGAGTGAAAAGTGAAGAGTGAAGAGTGAGAAGTTGACGTGTAAGAGGCGGCTTTCGCTAAACATTCCCACGGCGGGAACATGATGTTCCCCGCCTGGGACCCAGACATTCCCGCACTGGGAATGTCGGCAGAGTGGCCACTCGCCTTGCCGTTTGTGCATACTTAACAGCGTCGACCACGCTATGCTTTTACTTCTCTTTGTAGATGATGTTGTTGGCGCCGCTGGTAATCTTCAGTGCTTCGGGGTGCTGCTTGATAAACGAATCGATGTGGCGTACACGCTTCTGCTCAAAGACTTCTTCCATTGCAATGAGTATGCCCGTTTCCTCGACGTCGCCGAAGCCGTAGTTGATGGCGGTGCCGAAGAGTTTCATCGTCGGCGAGAGGTTCATGTAGGCGTTCACCAGCGGTGGAATGTTATAGCCCAAAGCACGTACTTCACGGTTCAGGATGCGATAGTCCTCGTTAAAGTCCTTGCCGTTGAAAAGCTGCTGCAATTCTTGCTCGTCAGTTTCAATTTTCAGCGGTTTCATCGGGATAATCAGGCGTTCTTTGTCGTCGAAATACTTCTTCAGGAAGTAGAGAATCATGTCGCGTCCCTTACGGATGTACGAGGGATACATGGTCATCTTGCCGAAGAAGTACTTGACGTTGGGCTTGATAACCGTCAGCGCCCCTAAGCCGTCCCAAAGGTTGTCGAGTGCGAAGAGACTCTTGGCACCCTTGCGCGAACTCTGATAGGGAAGTGATACGAACGAACGGCCCAGCTCAATGGTGTAGGGCATATACTCCTTGAGGAACTTTTCGCTGAAATGGAACATGTGGCTGGTGGCCAGAATAGGCTGCCCTGCCTCGTCGAGTTCCCAGTCGGTGCCTGAGAGGTAACGGTAACCGCCTATTATCTCCTCCTCCTCGGGGTTCCAGACGATGAGCTGCTTGTAGCAGTTGTCGCAGATGTCAAATTCATCGATATCGCAGTCCTTGCCCGTACCGCCGCCTGCCTCGCGGAAGGCAATCTCGCGCAGACGACCTATCTCGCGCATCACGTTGGGCGCGTTATGAGCCGTAATGACGTAAATCTCGTTGTTGCTCTTGTTGGTCATACGGAGCTGTCGTTCGCGCGTCAGCTCACTGCGAAGTACCTCTTTAGGGATGGGGGCAATAATAGGTTGTTCCATAAGATTTATAGTTCGTATACTTTGTCTTGTACCCACTGTGCCCATTCAGCCGGTTTTCGACTCTTGTCGAAGGTCTGCCAGGGGATGGGCTTACCGATGGCTACACGGAAGGTCTTATGCACATTTTTGTACATTTCATCGACTAAAAACAGCATGGCCAGGTTGAACGGCAGGAACCGGTCGGAGAAGTTTGCCAGCCGATAGAAGAAGTTGCTGTTCTGGCCGCTGAAGTGGATGGGAACCACGTCGCGCTGGTATTGTACGCTCTTCGAAATGAAGGTCTTCGTCCAGGGGATATCGCGTATGATGCCGTTCTTGCGGCGTGAGCACAGGCCGGCAGGGAACATCAGCATGTGGTTTTCACTCTGGAAGCCTGTCTCCACCATCTTGGGGAAGTCGCGCCCCTGCTTGCCCGTCTTGTTGATAGGTATACAGACAGGAGCCAGTCCTGGCAGGTTCATCAGCAGGTCGTTTACCAAGTAGCGGAAACGGCCGTCATAATGGCGTCCGATGATGGCACCAAGGGCCACACCGTCCTCACCACCCAAAGGGTGGTTGGATACAAAGGTGTAGAGACGGCCGTCGTTCTTGTCGGGCAGGTTCTCCTCGCCAACAATGTCGAGCGTAGCATCCAGATAGCGTACGCACTCCTCGAGCCATTCTGTACCGACAAGGTGGCGACTCTCCCACAGATAGGCGTTTACCTGATCCTGATGGACAATACGCTTGAGCCAGGACACTAATGGCTTAGGCACAAACTTAGCCTTTGCGCCCATCTTGTCTTTCAGAATCTTCTCAATGTCGACTGTCTTCTCAGTTACTGTAACCATTTTTTAGCGATTGGTACCATTCACGATGCAAAAGTAGTATATTTCTTTGAAAAATGGCACATTTTTGCGGAAAAAGTGCAATGATGCTTGATTTTTATTGTTTAATCCGCCAAAAAGGCGTCCGAAATCAATAAAAAGTGTTAAATTCAGAAAAAAGTGGGGCAGAGTGGTGGATTGTGGGGAAAAATTTGTATCTTTGTCGCTGAATTCTTCATAAAGAAGTACACATGCGATTTTTAGGTAACATAGAAGCCAAGACTGATGTGAAGGGAAGAGCCTTTCTGCCAGCCACTTTCCGCAAGGTGCTACAGGCATCGGGCAGTGAGTCGCTGATACTGCGGAAAGACATCTTCCAGCCTTGTCTGGTATTATATCCTGAAAGCGTATGGAACGAACAGATGGACACCTTGCGGGGACGTCTGAACAGGTATAATGCCCAGCATCAGCGCATCTTCCGCCAGTTCGTCTCAGAAGTAGAACAAGTAACGCTCGACGGCAACGGCCGATTCCTAATACCTAAACGCTATCTGCAGATGTCGGGCATCCAGCAGAATATCAAGTTCATCGGCATGGGCGACACCATAGAAATCTGGGCTAACGAAAAGATTGAGGAGTCGCAGATGGACGGCGAAGAATTCGGACAGGCACTTGAAAGCATTATGGGACAGGACATAGCTCCTGCCGGAATAGACTAAATAAATGATTGTCGCAACAGAGACATATCACGTACCAGTGCTTCTCACGGAGAGCATTGACGGTTTGGCTATCAAACCCGATGGTGTCTATGTGGACGTGACATTCGGTGGTGGTGGACACAGCCGCGAAATCCTGCGACGCTTAGGCCCGGCAGGACACCTCTACAGTTTTGACCAGGATGCTGATGCGGAAAAAAACGTGGTGGCCGATGATAGGTTTACCTTTGTCCGCAGCAACTTTAGATATATCAAGCAGTGGATGCGCTACTACGGCGTGGAACAGATTGACGGTCTTTTGGCAGATTTGGGCGTTTCGAGTCATCATTTCGACGATGCCGAGCGCGGTTTCTCGTTCCGTTTCGACGCTCCGTTGGATATGCGGATGAACAAGCGCGCCGGACTGACGGCCGCTGACGTCGTGAACAACTATACGGAAGAGCAATTGGCTGATGTGTTCTATCTCTACGGAGAGCTGAAACAATCCCGCAGAATAGCATCGCTTATCGTGAAAGCACGGACGCAACAACGTATTGCCACGACCGGCGACTTGTTGAAGCTGCTGGGGGTCACAGACACCGAGAACGGTCAATGGAAAAAGGACATGGCCAAGTTGTTCCAGGCGCTGCGTATTGAGGTGAACCATGAGATGGAAGCCTTGAAGGAGATGCTCTACGGGGCAACGACGGTGTTGAAGACGGGAGGCCGACTGTCGGTTATCACCTACCACTCGCTTGAAGACCGGCTGGTGAAGAATATGATGAAAGCCGGCAATACGGAAGGCCGTGTCAAGCAGGACTTCTTCGGACGGGCCGAAACCCCGTTCCGATTGGTCAACAACAAGGTAATTGTCCCTACGGACGAAGAACAGCAGCGTAATCCTCGTAGTAGGAGCGCAAAATTGAGAATAGCAGAAAGAGCATGATATGACGGAAACAGACAATGACATCCGTGAAGAGCAGAAGACCAAGGAGCACAACCCCCTGGAGAAGCTGAAGGAAATCAAGCAGAACGTGCGTGAGGAAGACAGTGTGCCTGTCGGTACGCTGACGCTCCGCAAGATTCTGGGTGGCGACTTCCTGTCGGCTGAATTGGTGCGCCAAAATATCTGGCCATTGGTGTTGGTGGTGTTTTTCACGGTAGTCTATGTGGGATTCCGCTATCAATGCCAGCAGGACATGATCCAGATTGACAAGATGGAAGGGCGGCTGAAGGATGCCAAGTACAAGGCGCTGTCAAGCTCGAGCACCCTGACCGAACGCTGTCGTGAGAGTCAGGTGCTGAAAGTACTCAGGCAGAACAACGACTCGTTGCTGCATATCAGCGACCAGCCCCCTTATATAATAAAGGTACCCGAAAAGGGATTTCTAAGTGGAGAAGAATGAGTAAGTTCATTAGTAATAAGGTAATGCCGCGCTACTTCGTTATTTCGATAGCGCTGACGCTGGTAGGCTTAGCCATTATCGGCAAGGCTCTCTATATCATGACCGCCCAGAAGGACTATTGGACCAAGGTACAGCAGCAACTGAAGCATGACTCCATTCCCGTAAAGCCCAATCGTGGTAACATCCTGAGTTGCGACGGTCAGCTGATGGCCAGCTCTATTCCCGAATACAAAATCTACATGGACTTCCAGACGGGTGGTGCCGAACGTGACTCGATATGGCAACTGAAACTGGACAGCATCTGTCTGGGGTTGCACGAGATATTCCCCGAGAAGACGGCTGAGGAGTTCCGCAAGCATCTGGAAGAAGGTCGACAGAAAGTGAGCAAGAGCGGCAAGGTGGGCTCGCGCCACTGGCCAGTATGGAACCGCCGTATCAATTACAACACCTTCACCGAGGTACGCAAACTGCCTGTCTTCAATATGAGCAAGTACAAGAGCGGCTTCCACTGGGAAGAGTTCAACGCCCGCAACCGTCCCTTCGGTTCATTGGCTCAGCGTACGGTGGGTATTATGTTCGGTGAAATAGACTCCGCCCGTTGTGGCTTGGAGTTGTCGTTCGATTCTACGCTGCGCGGAAAGAACGGACTGGTTCATCAGCAGAAGGTGCTCAACAAAATCATGAACATCACCGAGACTGCGCCAGTGGACGGTGCTGACATCGTGACCACCATTGATGTGAACATGCAGGATCTGGCCGAGCGCGCACTTATCGAAGAGATGAAGCTGCCCGAGGTGAACGCCGACTTGGGCGTTGCCATTCTCATGGAGGTGCAGACGGGTGACGTCAAGGCTATTGTCAATATGGCTCGTGTGGGCGATGGACAGTATGCCGAGACCATCAACTCTGCCATCAGCTACCGTTGTGAGCCGGGTTCGGTGTTCAAGGTGGCCTCCTTCCTGGTGGCTCTTGACGATGGTGTTATCCCCCACGATACAAGTTATGTCATCCATACCGGCTGTGGCATACGTGAGATGCACGGCCGCCTGATGAAAGACCACAACTGGCGTCGTGGCGGTTATCAGGACATCAGCGTGGCCCGCACCTTGGAGGTTAGCTCGAACATCGGTACCAGCCACGTCATCGACCAGTTCTACGGCGGTCATCCCGAGAAATACGTTCAGGGATTGTACCGTATAGGCATTCACGAAGACTTGAAACTGCCGTTGGTAGGTTATCGTCCGCCGATTATCCGTATGCCTGACACCAAGACAACCGACCGCTCCAAATACTGGAGTAAGACGACGCTGCCCTGGATGTCGATAGGCTATGAGACACAGATTGCCCCTATTAATACTTTGGCATTCTACAATGCCATAGCCAACGATGGTAAGATGATGCAGCCGCGCTTCGTCAAGAAACTGGTGAAGGACGGTGAGACCATTCAGGAGTTTCCGCCTGTTGTGCTGAAGGAGCATATTGCCAAGCCCCAGACCATCACGATGATGCAGACTATTCTGGAACATGTGGTCAGTCAGGGTCTGGGCCGTAAGGCTGCCCCGCTTTCAAGGGCATTCAAGGTGGCTGGCAAGACAGGTACCGCCCAGATTGCCGATGAGCATGGTGGCTATCACTCTGGTGTCACCCGTTATTGGCTGTCGTTTGCAGGCTTCTTCCCTGCCGATGCTCCCCGCTATTCCTGCATTGTCTGTCTGCGCAAATCAGGTCTGCCGGCCTCTGGTGGTGGTATGAGCGGTGTCGTGTTCCGTCATATTGCCGAGGGTGTGATGGCCCAGAACGTCAAGCGACTGGTCGACGACGCCCGCGATTCCACTTCGAACTTCACGCCAGGCGTGAAAGGGGGCAACGAAGCATCGGCCACATACGTCCTGAATCGTTTGGGACTGAAGGGTACTGCGCCTAAGGCGGTTAAGACCAATCAGGGAATTGTCCCCGACGTGACAGGAATGGGCGCCCGTGATGCCGTTTACGAATTGGAACGTCGGGGCTTGAAGGTTGCCCTTGTCGGTCGTGGCAAGGTGAAGTCACAAAGTATTGCAGCCGGTAAGGCCGTAACCCCAGGGACTCTGTGTGAACTACGTTTGGAAATATAAATGTGAAGAATGATATGAATTTGAGAGAAATTCTGAAGAATGTCAGGCCGCTGACTATCGTTGGCAACGCCGACACGAAGATTACCGGAATCAAGATTGATTCCCGGCAAGTTAAGCCTGGCTTTCTGTTTGTAGCCATGAAAGGAACACAGGTCGACGGCCACCAGTTCATTCCGAAAGCAATTGAACTGGGGGCGTCGGCCATTCTCTGTGAAGATTTACCGGAAACGACAGCAGAGGGAGTCACCTACGTACAGGTGGAGTCGACCGAAGATGCTGTCGGAAAGGTGGCTACCATCTTTCATGGTGACCCTACGTCACACCTTAAACTGGTGGGTGTGACGGGTACCAACGGCAAGACCACCATCGCCACCTTATTATATAATATGTTCCGCCGCTTCGGCCATAAGTGCGGTCTGCTCTCTACGGTGTGCAATTACATTGAGGATGAGGCCGTACCTGCCAGTCATACCACGCCTGATGCTATTGAGCTGAACGAGCTGTTGGAACGCATGGTTCAAGCCGGTTGCGAATATGTGTTTATGGAGTGCTCCAGTCACGCCATCGCCCAGAAGCGTATCGGTGGGCTGAAGTTTGCGGGTGGAATGTTTACCAATCTTACCCGCGACCATCTGGACTATCATAAGACGTTCGAAAACTACCGTGATGCCAAGAAGCTGTTCTTCGACCAACTGCCGAAGGAAGCCTTCGCCATTACCAATGCCGATGACAAGAACGGCCTGTTCATGGTGCAGAACACAAAGGCTCAGGTGAAAACCTACAGCATCCGTCAGATGGCCGACTTCCGTGCCCGTATCATCGAGTGCCACTTCGAGGGAATGTACTTGGAGATTGACGGCCGTGAGGTGGGCGTACAGTTCATCGGCAAGTTCAATGTGTCGAATTTGCTCTGCGTCTATGGTGCCGCTGTCATGTTAGGCAAACAGCCTGAGGACATTCTGGTCATCATGAGTACGCTGAAGAGCGTCAACGGTCGGCTGGATCCCATCCGTTCGCCGGAAGGATACACCGCTATTGTGGACTATGCCCATACCCCCGATGCCTTGGAGAATGTGCTGAATGCCATCCATGAAGTGCTCGACGGTAAGGGGAAGGTGATTACCGTCTGTGGTGCCGGTGGCAACCGCGACAAGGGCAAGCGTCCGCTGATGGCCCAGGAGGCCGTTCGTCAGAGCGACCGCGTCATCATCACCAGCGACAATCCCCGCTTCGAGGAGCCGCAGGCTATCATCAACGATATGTTGGCTGGTCTCGACGCCAAGCAGATGAAGAAGGTGCTGAGCATCGTCGACCGTCGGGAGGCTATCCGCACGGCCTGCATGATGGCCGAGAAAGGCGACGTCATCCTCATTGCCGGCAAGGGGCATGAGGACTATCAGGAAATCCAGGGCGTCAAGCACCACTTTGATGACCACGAGGTCGTCCGCGAGTGCTTTAATTCGTAAATAGTAAATTGTCTAATAGTAAATAGTAAGATGTTATACTATCTGTTTAGATTCTTAGAGAATTACGGGATTCCAGGCAGCCACCTGTGGTCGTACATCTCGTTCCGTTCGCTCCTGGCGCTGATTTTCGCGCTCGGCGTGTCGGCGTGGTTCGGTGAGTATTTCATCAAGTACATGCGCCGCAAGAAGATTTACGAGACGGAGCGCGATCCCGCCATCGACCCCTTTGGCGTCGAGAAGAAGGGCGTCCCCACGATGGGCGGCATCATCATCATCGTGTCCATCCTCGTTCCCGTCCTCTTGTTTGCCCGTATCCGTAACATCTATATTATCCTGATGCTGATGACCACCGTCTGGTTGGGCTTCCTTGGTTTCATGGATGACTACATCAAGATTTTCCGTCGCAATAAGGAAGGTCTAAAGGGTAAGTACAAGATTGTGGGGCAGGTGTCTATCGGCTTTATCGTTGGCCTGACCTTATGGCTTAGCCCTGATGCTGTGGTTCGAGAGAATGTCACCGTACAACAGCAGAATCAGGAACTGGTAGTGAAACACAAGGCGGAAGCCGTGAAGTCGCTACAAACCACCATCCCGTTTGTCAAGAACCACAACCTGAACTACTCCAATGTGATGGGGTTCTTAGGTAAGAATAAGGTGGCGGCCGGTTGGATTCTTTTCGTCGTGCTGACTATCCTCGTGGTGACCGCCGTCTCTAACGGTGCCAACCTGAACGACGGTATGGATGGCATGTGTGCCGGAAATTCGGCTATTATCGGTGTGGCGTTGTTGGTATTGGCCTACGTTTCAGGTCACATTGTCTATTCTGCCTATTTCGACCTGATGTATATACCTCATGCTGAGGAGTTGGTAGTATTCCTGTCGGCGTTCATTGGGGCCATGATTGGTTTCCTGTGGTACAACGCCTTCCCTGCTCAGGTGTTCATGGGCGATACAGGTTCGTTGACCATCGGCGGCATCATCGGTGTCTGTGCCGTCATTATCCATAAAGAGCTGTTGCTGCCCATCTTGTGCGGCATCTTCTTCATCGAGAGCCTCAGCGTCATCATCCAGACGCAGTGGTTCAAGCTGATGAAGCGCAAGGGCAAGCGGGTGCGTGTGTTCCGTGCAACACCTATCCACGACAACTTCCGCCGTCTGGACTCTCAGCTCGACCCGACGTCGCACTATATCCTTCGCGGCTGGCCGCAGCGTCAGTTCCACGAGTCGAAGATAACGTTCCGTTTCTGGATTGTCACCATTATCCTGGCGGCACTGACCATCATTACATTGAAGATAAGATAATAAAATATATGAAGAAGATTGTTGTTTTAGGAGCTGGAGAGAGCGGCGCAGGAGCCGCCGTACTGGCCAAGAAAGAAGGTTTCGACGTGTTCGTTTCGGACATGTCGAAGATTGCAGATAAATACAAGAAGCTGATGGACGACCACCAGATAGCATGGGAGGAAGGTCAGCATACCGAGGAGAAGATATTAGCCGCCGACGAGATTATCAAATCGCCCGGCATTCCCGATACCGCTCCGATGGTTAGCAAGGCCATCGAGAAGGGTATCCACATCATCAGCGAGATAGAGTTTGCCGGTCGTTATACTGATGCCAAAATGATTTGTATCACTGGCTCGAACGGTAAGACCACCACCACCTCGCTTATTTACCACATCTTCCGTCAGGCAGGCTACGATGCTGGTCTGGCTGGAAATATCGGCCACTCGCTGGCCTTGCAGGTAGCCGAGGAGCCCCATGCGTACTATATTATCGAGTTGTCATCGTTCCAGTTGGACAATATGTATGATTTCCGTGCCAATATTGCCATTCTGCTGAATATCACTCCCGACCATCTGGATCGTTACGACAATAAGATGCAGAACTATACGGATGCCAAGATGCGCATCATCCAGAACCAGACGCCGCAGGACGCCTTCATCTATTGGGCTGACGATCCCGTTATCTCAAAGGAACTGAAGAAGTATGACATCAAGGCTGTACAGTGTCCGTTCTCGGATATCAAGAAGACTGGTGTCATCGGTTACATTGAGGAGGGTCAGTATAAGTTGGAGTATCCAACCCCGTTCAATATGGAACAGGAGAGCCTCAGCCTGACTGGCCGCCACAATATCTATAACTCCTTAGCCGCTGGTTTGGCTGCCAATATCGCTGGTATCAAGAAAGAGGAGATACGCAAGGCATTGAGCGACTTCCCCGGTGTAGAACATCGTTTGGAGAAGGTCTGCGATGTCCGTGGCGTTCACTACGTCAATGATTCAAAGGCCACCAACGTCGATGCCTGCTGGTATGCATTGGAGTCGATGAAGACCCGCGTGGTGCTCATCATTGGCGGAAAGGACAAGGGTAACGATTACTCCCCCCTTATGCCGTTGGTCAAGGAGAAGTGTTCGGCACTGGTTTACCTCGGTGCCGACAACACGAAGCTTCATCAGAACTTCGACCAGTTAGGCATCCCCGTACGCGATACTCACTCCATGCGTGAGTGTATGGAAGCCTGCTATGAACTGGCTCAGCCCGGTGAGACCGTGCTGCTCAGTCCTTGCTGTGCTTCGTTCGACCTCTTCAAGAATATGGAGGACCGTGGTGAACAATTCAAGGAAATAGCAAGAAGTCTGTAATGAACAAGAAAATAGGCAATCTCTTCAAAGGCGACAAGGTCATCTGGATGGTATTCTTCTTCCTCTGTATGATCAGTATTATCGAGGTCTTCTCGGCTTCGAGCAACCTGACTTACAAAAGCCAGAACTATATGGGTCCCATCATTTATCATGCAACCATGATCTTCTTGGGGGCTGTGGTTGCTGTGGTGACGCTCAATATTCCGTGTCGCTATTTCAAGCTGATGACGCCGTTTTTGCTGATTATCTCTGCCCTGACGTTACTATGGGTGCTGATAGGTGGTGAGAGTATCAACGGTGCCAACCGTGTCATCTCTGTATTAGGATTCACCTTCCAGCCGTCGGAGATTGCCAAAGGCACGATGGTGCTGGTCACGGCCCAGATTCTCAGTGCTATGCAACGTGATACGGGTGCCGACCGTAAGGCCTTCAAATATATTATGATGATCTTGGTGCCTACGACGTTCCTCATCGGTATTGAGAATCTGTCGACGGCCGCCCTGCTCTTTGCCGTCATCCTGCTGATGATGTTCATCGGTCGTGTGCCGATGTCGCAGATGGGCAAGCTCGTCGGAGGATTGTCTATCTTAGCCGTCATTGGACTTGTTCTGATTATGACACTCGGTAGTGTGGAGGACACTCCATCGGCCGAAACATCGATGACCGAGACCGTCAGCGCCGAGGCACCTGCCGAAGGCGACAAAACCAGCATCAAGGGTGGCGGTATCTTCCACCGCTTCACCACTCAGCGCAACCGCATTCTGAAGTTCCTGGATCGTCGTAAGGTTGCTCCCGAGGAATATGATATTGATGAGAATTTCCAGGTTGGTCACGCCAACATAGCTATCGCCACATCGGGCATCATCGGTAAGGGACCGGGTAACTCCTTGGAACGTGACTACCTGCCGCAGGCCTTTTCTGATTTCATCTATGCCATTATCATTGAGGAGATGGGCATTTTTGGAGCCGCCTTTGTGGTGTTCCTCTACATTGTGCTGCTTTACCGTGCTGCACGTATTGCCTCGCGCTGCGAAAACAACTTCCCGGCATTCCTCATTATGGGGCTGTCCCTGTTGTTAGTCATTCAGGCCACCTTTAACATGATGGTGGCCGTAGGGTTGGCACCGGTTACGGGTCAGCCATTGCCCCTTGTTTCGAAAGGTGGTACGTCGACCATCATCAACTGCGCTTACATAGGAGCCATCCTCAGCGTCAGCCGTTCAGCCAAAATGAAAGTAAAAGAAGTAAATAAAGATTAGATATGGATAAGGAGTTAAGAATCATCGTCAGTGGCGGCGGTACTGGAGGCCACATCTTCCCAGCCGTTTCAATAGCCAATGCCGTGCGCCGTTTGCGTCCGGATGCCAAGATTCTGTTTGTCGGTGCTTTGGGTCGCATGGAGATGCAGCGCGTCCCAGCTGCCGGTTACGAGATTAAGGGTTTGCCCATCCGTGGATTCTTCCGTCCGCTGTGGAAACCGGCAAACATCGGTGTGGCTCTTGACTATCTGCGCAGCAAGTGGCAGGCTAAGAAGATCTTGAAGGAGTTCTGTCCCAATGTAGCTGTCGGTGTTGGTGGTTATGCCAGTAGCGCAGCCTTAGGCGCTGCCAACAGTTTGGGCATCCCAACGCTCATCCAAGAACAGAATAGCTACGCCGGTTTGGCTAACAAGCGGTTAGCAGCAAAAGCAGAGAAAATCTGTGTGGCATACGAAGGTATGGAACGTTTCTTCCCTAAGGAGAAACTGCTGCTGACGGGTAATCCCGTGCGTCAAGCGTTGTTAGAGACGACACTTACCCGCGAAGATGCTGTCCGCAGTCTGGGCTTCGACCCATCGAAGAAAACCGTTCTCATCGTGGGTGGCAGTCTTGGTGCCCGCACTGTCAACGAAAGTGTACTCCAGCACCTTGACCTCGTTGCAAAGAGCGATGTGCAGTTCCTCTGGCAGACGGGCAAGTACTATTATGCTGATATACAGGAAAAACTGAAGGATTGTTGCCTGCCTAATCTGAAAGCAACGGATTTCATCACCGATATGGGTGCTGCCTACCGCGCTGCCGACCTGGTTATCAGTCGTGCCGGAGCCAGTAGCATCTCCGAGTTCTGTCTCATTGGAAAGCCCGTCATCCTCGTGCCCAGTCCCAATGTGGCCGAAGACCACCAGACGAAGAACGCGCTGGCCTTAGCCAACCGCGATGCTGCTATCTACGTGAAGGATGCCGATGCCCCTGCCACGTTGCTGCAGTTGGCGCTCGACACGGTGAACGATGAGGCGAAGTTACGCTCGCTCAGCGAAAACGTACTGAAGTTGGCTTTGCCCGACTCAGCTGACATCATAGCAAAAGAAGTGATTAAATTAGCAGAAAGATAAATGAACGCAAAAGATATACATGCAGTCTACTTTATTGGCGCCGGCGGTATCGGCATGAGTGCTATCGCCCGCTACTTCATCAAGCGCGGTCTTGTCGTAGCCGGTTATGACAAAACCCCCAGCGACCTGACCCGTCAGTTGGAGCGCGAAGGCATGCTTATCCACTATGAGGAGAACCTCGACGAGATTCCTCATGCCTGCAAGCAGCCTCAGTCGTCTCTCATTATCTATACGCCGGCTATTCCCGCCGACCACAAGGAACTGGTGTTCTTCCGCGAGAATGGTTTCGAGATACAGAAGCGCGCCCAGGTTCTTGGTACGCTGACTCGTGAGCACAAGGGACTCTGCGTAGCAGGTACCCACGGCAAGACCACCACATCGACCATGTGTGCCCATATCATGCACCAGAGCCATTTGGACTGCAATGCTTTCCTCGGAGGTATTTCCAAAAATTACGGAACAAACTATATCCTGTCAGATTCTGACTTCGTCGTCATCGAGGCTGACGAATTCGACCGTTCCTTCCACTGGTTACGCCCTTGGATGTCGGTCATCACCTCCACTGACCCCGACCACCTCGACATCTACGGCACTAAGGAGGCCTATTTGGAGAGTTTCCGCCACTATACCACACTTATCCAGCCTGGTGGTGCATTGATCATCCATCGTGGACTGGAGATGCAGGAAAGTCTGCAGGAAGGTGTACGCCGCTACGACTATGCACTCAGTGAAGGCGACTTTCATGCCGAGAATATCCGCATCGAGAATGGTGGCATCACCTTCGACTTCATCTCACCCATTGAGTCGGTGAAGGATGTGGAACTCGGACAACCCATACCTATTAATATAGAGAATGGTATTGCCGCAATGGCAATGGCACAGTTGAATGGTTGCACGGCCGACGAACTGCGCTACGGTATGAAGACCTATGGCGGTGTGGACCGTCGTTTCGATTTCAAGATCAAGACCGACCGTCTGGTCTTCCTCAGCGACTACGCTCACCATCCGAAGGAAATCTATCAGAGTGCGCGCAGCATCCGCGAACTATACAAGAACCGCCGCATCACAGCCATCTTCCAGCCGCACCTCTATACCCGCACTCGCGACTTCTACCGCGAGTTTGCCGAAGCGCTGAGCCAGTTGGACGAAGTGGTGCTCACTGAGATATACCCAGCCCGCGAAGAGCCTATCGAGGGGGTCACGTCGCAACTCATCTACGACAATCTCGCTCCTGGTGTCAAGAAGGAACTCATCAACAAGGCCGACGTCATCGACTACGTCAAGAGTCGTGACTTCGATGTGCTCATTGTCCTCGGTGCCGGCGACCTCGACAATATGGTACCACAGATAACTAAGATATTACAACAGAAGTAAATGACAGTAAACTGGAAAAAGACCGCCATCGTCCTGCTGGACATTGTCATCGCAGCGTACCTGCTGTTGGCTATCACGGTGTTCAATGAACCCGAGGAGAAAGCTACGGTGTGTACGGAGGTGAACATCAATATTGCTGAGCAGCAGCAGGTGGGCTTCCTCACGCCCACCGACGTGAAGCAGCTGTTGGAGAAGCAGCGGCAGTACCCGCTGGCACAGCCTATGCAGTTTGTCAGCACCCGCAGTATGGAGGAAGCACTCCTTCAGAGTCCTTTCGTCGACCGGGTGGAATGCTTCAAGACGCAGAACGGTCACATCTCCATCAATCTGACACAGCGTCAGCCTGTGCTCCATGTGATGACCAATAAGGGTGAGCAGTATTATATCGACACTCGTGGCGACATCTTGCCCCACACCCGTCTGGCAGGCAGTCTGTTGGTAGCTACGGGAAACATCAGTCATAGTTATGCCCAGAAGCGGCTGACTCCCATTGCGATTGAGATTATGCAGGACCGTTTCTGGCAGGACCAGACGGAACAGTTGAACATACTGCCTGACGGTACGCTTGAATTGGTGCCGCGTGTGGGCGACCACGTCATCTATCTTGGCCAACCCACCGATATATCCCGTAAGTTGGAACGAGTGCGTAAGTTCTATAAATACGGACTGAGCCACACTGGCTGGGATCGATATGAACGCATCAATGTGGAGTTCGACAATCAAATCATCTGTAAGAAAAGAAGTTAGAAAAATCAAAGAAGTTAAGATATGGCAAAGGAATTTATAGTAGCAATTGAACTCGGTTCATCCAAGATGACGGGTATTGCGGGACAGAAGAATCTGGACGGCAGCGTCACGGTGCTGGCTGTGGTCAAGGAGGATTCTTCACAGTTCATCCGCAAGGGAGTGGTTTACAACATCGACAAGACCGCCCAGTGCCTGCAGGGCATCGTGAAGAAGTTGGAGACGCAGCTGAAGACACAGATTACGCAGGTGTATGTCGGCGTCGGAGGACAGTCTATCCGTGGTGTGCGCAACGTGGTCACGAAAGATCTGCCCGCAGGTACCATCGTGACCGACGCCATGATTGACGAACTGGTATACGCCAATCGCAATACGGATTATCCCGACCAGGAAATCCTCGACACTGCCGTGCAGGAGTACAAGGTCGACTCACAATACCAGCAGGACCCCGTAGGCATACAGTGTACACGGTTGGAAGGTAACTACCTGAACATCCTGCAGCGCAAAGCTTTTTATAAAAACTTCAATAAGTGCTTCGAAGTGGCCGGCATCGCCATTGCCGAGATGCTTAATGCACCTCTGGCATTGGCGGATGCTGTGCTTACAGAGGCTGAACGACGCTCTGGCTGCGCACTCATTGATATTGGTGCCGACACAACTACCGTTAGCGTCTATTCGAAGAATATCCTGCGCCACTTAGCCGTCATCCCCTTGGGCGGCAGCAACATCACCAAAGACATTGCCACCCTCCAGATGGAGGAGAGCGACGCTGAGGTGATGAAGCTGAAGTACGCCTCGGCCTACACTGACAACAGCGAGATTGACAACAACCTGAAGTACTCCATCGATCAGGACCGCTCGGTCGAGAGTCGCCGCTTCATTGAGATTGTCGAAGGCCGATTGGAGGAGATCGTTGAGAACGCCTGGTACCAGGTGCCTTCCGAGTACTACGACAAGCTGCTCGGTGGTATTATCCTGACGGGTGGCGGTGCCAACCTGAAGAATATTGAACGGGCATTCCAGAACCATACGCATATTGAGAAAATCCGCGTGGCTAAGGCTCCTACGCAGACAGTCACAGGCGGTACGGAGGACATCAAGGCCAAGAATGGCATGATGAACACCGTGCTGGGACTGCTGATGAAGGGCGACGTGAACTGTGCGGGTGGCGTGTTCGATCCCAATGGCAACCTGTTCGATACCCCGAAGCCGGTCGTCACCCCTGATACTGTGAATGATTTGCGTCCTGCCCGTAAGCCCGGCGAGATTCCTGCTGGTGTGGTGCGCACTGAGGCCGAGAAGCAGAAGGCAGAGGAGGAAGCCCGCCTGAAGCGTGAGGAGGAAGAACGCCTGCAGCGCGAGAAGGAGGAGGCTGAGGCAGCCGAAGCCGAACGCATACGTCGCGAGAATTCTAAGTGGAACAAGTTTAAGAAGGGTGCCATGCGCTTTGTCAAAGGTATGGTCGAAGAAGAGGAATAATAACGTAATAACGAAAGGAAACAGCTATGGCAGACAACATGATAGATATCCTGGACTTCGGCGAGCCGGAGAAGGAGCACAGCATTATTAAGGTCATCGGCGTCGGTGGCGGTGGCGGTAACGCCGTCAACCACATGTACCGCGAGGGCATCCACGACGTCACGTTCGTACTCTGTAACACCGATGCACAGGCACTTAACGACTCGCCCGTGCCAGTTCACTTGCAACTCGGCTCCGAGGGTCTCGGTGCCGGCAACAAGCCCGAACGCGCCCGCCAGGCCGCTGAGGAGAGCATCGAAGACATCAAGAATATGCTCAACGACGGTACCCGTATGGCGTTCATCACTGCCGGTATGGGCGGTGGTACTGGTACAGGTGCAGCCCCCGTCATTGCCAAAGTGTCGAAGGAGATGGGCATCCTGACCGTCGGCATCGTCACCATTCCTTTCCGCTTCGAGGGTGCCAAGAAGATTGACCAGGCCCTCGACGGCGTTGAGGAGATGTCGAAGCACGTCGATGCCCTGCTCGTCATCAACAACGAGCGCCTGCGCGAGATTTACCCCGACCTGTCGTTGACCGCCGCTTTCGGAAAGGCCGACGATACGCTGTCGGTAGCCGCTAAGTCTATCGCAGAAATCATCACCGTCCACGGACTCATCAACCTCGACTTCAACGACGTGAAGACTGTGTTGAAGGACGGTGGCGTAGCTATTATGTCGACGGGTTACGGCGAAGGTGAGGACCGCGTGAAGAAGGCCATCGACGATGCGCTCAATTCGCCGCTGCTCAATGATAACGACGTGTTCAACTCCAAGAAGATCCTGCTTAGCATCGCCTTCAACGAGGAGAAGGGGGCCGGCGACAACTTCATGATGGAGGAGATGAACTACGTCAACGACTTCATGGATAAGTTCGGCGACTTCGAAATCAAGTGGGGTGTCGCCATCGATCCCGAACTGGGCAAGAAGGTGAAGGTCACCATCCTTGCTACCGGCTTCGGCATCACTAATGTCGACGGTATGGAGACACGCCTGAAGAAGCACTCTCAGGAAGAGGCCAACCGCATAGCTGAGGAACAGGAGAAGGCCGCTGCACGCGAGGAACGTCGTAATATCTACTATAAGGGTGGCGACGGCGTACGCCGCTACAAGCGTCGTCCTCATATCTACCTCTTCCGCCCTGAAGACCTCGACAACGACGACGTCATCAGTGCTGTTGAGTCGACGCCCACCTATAAGCGCACCCGCGAAATCCTCGACAGCATCCACTCACAGGCCACCGGCGAGGTATTGGTCGACCCCAAGGATACTGCTCCTCAGGAACCCCAGCAGGGCGTTATCAGCTTCGTATAGTACAGGAATCTCAGGCCGATATGAGGATAGTCATACTTGACGGTTATTCGGCTAATCCTGGCGACCTGTCGTGGGAGGGGCTGGAGCAGTTGGGAACGCTGACGGTGTACGACCGCACCAGTCCCAGTGAGACGGTAGCGAGGGCTGCCGATGCGGATGTCGTGCTGACCAACAAGGTCATCATCAGCAGCGAGGTGATGGCCCAATTACCTCAGCTGAAATATATCGGCGTACTGGCTACGGGTTATAATGTGGTGGATATTGCTGCGGCTCACGAACGAGGCATCACGGTGACCAACGTGCCGGCATACAGCACGGAGAGTGTAGCACAGATGGTGTTCGCACATCTGCTGACCGTGACGAACCGTACGGAGTATTATGCTGTTCAGAACAGACAAGGCCGCTGGAGCAAGAATCCTGATTTCTGCTATTGGGACTTTCCGCACATGGAACTTGCCGGCAAGACCTTCGGTATCGTGGGTCTGGGCAATATTGGACGACGCGTAGCACAGATAGCACTCGCTTTTGGCATGCAGGTGAAGGCGCTTACCAGTAAGACGGCTGAGATCTTGCCTGCTGGCATCGAAAAGGTTTCATTGGAAGAATTGCTGGCGACGTCGGATGTGCTTTCGCTGCATTGTCCGCTGACAGAGCGCACCCGCCATCTTATCAACGTTGATACGCTACAACGAATGAAGTCCACAGCTATCCTCATCAACACAGGCCGAGGACCATTGGTGGACGATCAGGCTGTAGCCGGTGCTCTGGCCGATGGACGTCTGGCTGCTTTCTGTGCCGACGTACTCACCGGGGAACCGCCAAAGGCAGACAATCCGCTGCTAAGACAGCCGAACGCCTTCATCACCCCTCACATCGCCTGGGCTTCGAAAGAGGCTCGCATCAGGCTCATTCAGGTAGCTACGGATAATGTCCGGGCATTTCTGAATGACCAGCCTGTTAACGTTGTGTGAAGGCTTACTTTACAAGTTTCTACGTACATTCGCACCAACAATCGGAAAGGATGAAAAAGGTATATAAAGCTCACATCCTCTATACGAAGGAGAAAAGTCGTTTCGAGGTACTGGAGAATGGCTATGTTGCCGTTGACGCCGATGGGCGTGTGACTGGTGTGTCGGCTGATTGGACATCGTTAGATGGTGAAGGTGTCGAAGTTGTTGATTTCGGCGACCGTCTGCTGATTCCAGCTATGAACGATTTACATGTTCATGCCCCGCAGTATCGTAATCAGGGTATCGCGATGGACTTGGAACTGCTCCCGTGGCTCCAGAACTACACCTTCCCTGAGGAGATGAAATATGCCGATACCGCCTATGCCGAGCGGATGTATCGCCGTTTTGTCCGCGACCTGTGGCGCTTTGGCACCATGCGGGCTTGTGTGTTTGCCACGATACATACCGATAGCACCCGCCTGCTGATGCAGCTTTTCCAGGAGGCTGGAATGGGTGCGCTGGTGGGTAAGGTGGCCATGAATCGCAACTGTCCTGAAGGTCTCTCCGAATCGGTAGCGGATATGGTGCAGGGCTATGAGACGCTGATAGCGGAGTATAACAAGCCTGAAGCGCTGGTGCAACCCATCATCACGCCCCGTTTCATTCCTTCGTGTACACCCGATATGCTCCGTGCCTGTGGCGAACTGGCTGCCAGATATCAGTTGCCCGTGCAGTCGCACCTCTCTGAGAACAAGGACGAGATAGCTTTGGTGCAGAATCTGGAGAAAGACAGTACCTGCTACGGTGACGCCTATGACCGCTACGGCCTCTTCGGTCAGACGCCTACTGTGATGGCCCATTGCGTATGGACTGAAGGCGAGGAACTCGAACTGATGAAACGTCGCGGCGTGATGGTAGCCCACTGTCCTACGTCGAACCTGAATTTAGCCTCAGGTCTGGCACCTGTCCGTACGTTCCTCGAAGAAGACATTCCCGTTGGTTTGGGCAGCGACATCAGCGGCGGCCACGACCTGAATATCTTCCGGATGATGGTCTATGCGATACAGGTGAGCAAGATGTACTATCAGCAGCATCATGACCATCGGTTCCTCACCTTGTCCGAGGCCTTCTGGATAGCCACGAAGTCGGCAGGTAGTTTCTTCGGACGTGTGGGTAGCTTCGAACCAGGCTATGAGTTCGATGCACTCGTCATCGACGATAGCGACCTGAATCACGATCATTACTCGCTGCTCCACCGTCTGGAACGGTACATCTATCTGGGCGACGACCGTCAGATTACGCATCGCTTCTGTCGTGGAAAAGCAATCGCAAAGCCTCTTTGAATATGAAAAAACAACTCTCACTCGCCCTCCTCTGCATAATGGCACAAGGGACTTGGGCTCGGAAAGGCGCCATCGTGTCGCCCGTACGTTGCAAGTGGGAACCGGCAAAGTGATTAAAGGAGGGCTTCGGCTCTCCTTTTTGCTTTTCCATCAGAATTGGGTATTGCATAATTCAAAGAAAAGTATTAATTTTGCACCCGATGACAACGACATTGATCATAGGACTGCTGATTCCGCTGCTGGGCACGATGCTCGGCTCAGCCTTCGTGTTCTTCATGAAGGATGAAATGTCCGTGCGACTGCAAAAGTCGCTATTGGGTTTTGCCTCGGGCGTGATGGTGGCGGCATCCGTTTGGTCGTTGCTGATTCCTGCGTTGGAGATGGGAGCCGATAGCGGCAAATGGGCTGTGATGCCTGCCGCCGTAGGATTTCTGTTGGGTATGGGCTTCCTGTTGCTCATCGACGAACTGACGCCGCACCTGCACATCGGCACGGATAAGCCTGAGGGTATGCGCTCCCATCTGTCAAAGACCGCGATGCTGGCCCTTGCTGTCACCATCCACAACCTGCCAGAAGGAATGGCCGTCGGTGTGGTGTTTGCAGGAGCCGATAGTGGCGCGACAAACATTTCTTTAGCCAGCGCTTTAGCAGTCGCCGTAGGTATCGCCATTCAAAACGTCCCTGAGGGTGCTATTATTTCTATGCCGATGCGGGCAGCAGGACGCTCGGCCGAAGGACGCTTGCAAGGCAAGAACAGCCGTTGGCGCTCGTTTATCATTGGCTCGCTGAGCGGTGCCGTCGAACCCGTCGGAGCAATTGCTGTCCTACTGCTCGCTTCACTGCTCATGCCCGTCCTCCCTTACATGCTTGCCTTTGCCGCCGGCGCTATGTTCTACGTCGTAGTCGAGGAGCTCATCCCTGAAGCCTCCAGCGGTCAGCACTCTAACCTCAGCACCATCGGTTTTGCCATCGGCTTCGTCTTGATGATGGTACTCGATGTGGTAATGGGCTAATCTAAGCTGACAACCCGATAGGGATTGCCAGCTTTTCTTGTAGATTCTTACGTATGTATCAGCCTAACTTTGCGTCGATTCTCTGATGGCCTGACTGCGAAGTGGAGCCAGTAGGTGCCGCGAGGCGAACGCTCCAGCAGGAGTTCATCGAAGTCCTCACAGGACTCGTCTGAGATGTCGAGCAGGATGGTGGCGTAGCGCACCAGTTGCTCGATGCCTGCCACGCGGATATCCACTGCACAGCCTGTCAGATGGTTCGAGCCTTTCACACCGCCTATCGCCTTGTTCACCGCCTCAGACCTGTATCCCGAATTGATGATAATCGGCTCCTCGTCCCCTCCCCCCGGGGAGGTTGGGAGGGGGTTATACCGCTTATTATATCGCCTTCTCAGTTCTTCCAACCACCCGCAGAGGCGCTTCAAGTTCTCAATATGTACGTGCGAAGGGATATTTCCATCTGGAGTCCTTGCACTTGTTTTGCAGAGCTCCCCCAGCGTAAAGTGTGGCGATAAGCGAGAGCCATCAAGCTCGCTTGTTTGGCTGAGCGTTGCCACACTCGGCGAAGCCAAATGCTGGGAGAGTTTTGCTTGCTTGTTAATACTAACTTCTGTCATAATCTCAAATCTAAAATCCATAAATGTTACGGTGATACGGTGATACGGCGTCAGCGCATGACCTTGCCAGTCTTCTTGAACACGGCCTTGGTGGTGCCGTTCTCCACGAAGTCACCAGCCTTCTCTACGAAGTGATCCTTCATCAGGCGACTGATTTTTACACGTGCCACAGTATCGTTCGTCAATGAGAAGCATCGCTTGGCATCGTCAACAGTGAACTCCTCTGGCAGACGCTCGAAGGCATCGATGGTCTTCTGCTGACGATGGGCGTTTACAGATACATCGCGCAACTGGTCATCGAAATATTTCTCAGCCATTGCCTGAAAGTAATGTCGCTGACAGGCGTACTGGATGTTTACTATCAATTCTGCCAAACGCCAGTCCACCTCGTCCGTCTCAAACTCACCACACCAGTACTGGCCGTCCTGATGGATGTTGGCCCAATGACGCATCACGATGAATGGAGCCGCGAAGTTCAGCCCATGATAGGCACAGCGCTTGCAAAGCATTTCCTCGGCCTTCGACTCATCCTCCTTGGCGTCAGCCATACGACGTGCTGTCCAGTCGTAGAGTTCATCCACAATCTTCTGCACAGAGAGTTCACCCTTCACGCGATCCAACTTGAAAGCCCACTCCTTCAATCTGCCGTCGCTCGCGAAGTCAACGTTCTTTTCGCGACTCATCATCTCAAAGTTCGTTGAGGGCAATGGAATCACCGTCAGGCGTGTAGCCAGACCTGAGCCGAAATTGCGCTCATTCACCTTGTTACGGAGTGCCAAGGGCGTACCCGTATAGATATAGTTCCATGTGACGATAAAGTTCTGAACTACGCTATCCAAGTTAGAGTATGCCTGACCATCCTCCTCATTATGGAAGGCCTTCAATTCCATC
>CACZDV010000042.1 GCA_902780025.1 uncultured Prevotellaceae bacterium | reverse complement strand
TGTAAACTATTTGATAATCAACGATTTATGTATCTGACGGGAGGTGTCGATAGAAATAAAAAACGAGGAGTCTCCTCGTCATCGTGAAGGGCCACTTGGTGATGGTAAAGAGGCTATATAGCAGGGCTACATAGTTCATATAGGTTTGGTCGGACTCGCTCGGCATCCCGCAGGGTGACGCTTGCCACCATAGGGACGCAAGAAACTACCCCCTTTGGTCGGACTAAAGGTGAGGTTTAGTCCGACCAAAGGGGACGTTAGGTGCCGGGTAAGGGGTCGCTACCCGGTAGGTAGCGGGGCTGTAGGTGGCAGGTAGCGAAAAAAGTGGGGCGGGTATTTGGTTGTTTGGATAGTAAATTGTATCTTTGCAGACAAAATACTTGAGAAATATGAAAAGGACAGTAATTATTGCAGCGGCAGCCCTTATGCTGGCAGCCTGCGGCACACAGCAAGAAAGTGACAAAGTGAACATCGAGAAACAAACCGTGAAACTGGAAAGTGACCAGATGACGCCCGAGGCGCTCTGGGCCATGAGCCGCATCGGCGGCTACCAGGCCTCGCCCGACGGCAGCAAGATTGTCTACCAGATGGGCTACTACAGCGTGGAGGAGAACAAGAGCCACCAGGTGCTCTGGATGATGAACGCCGACGGCAGCGAGCAGAAACAGCTGACCACCGATGCCGACAACGAGACCGACGCCCAATGGCTCGACGAGGAGACCATCGCCTTTATGAAGGGCGGCGAAATCTGGAAGATGAACGCCGACGGCTCAGGACGCAAGCAGCTGTCGGAGACGGAGGGCAAGGTGGAGGGCTTCATGTTCTCGCCCGACCGCAAGAAGGTCATCGTGCTTCAGAGCATCGACTTCAACGAAATCATCAAGAAGAATCCTGAAGACCTGCCGAAAGCCACGGGCCGACTGGTGACCGACCTGATGTACCGCCACTGGGACCACTATGTTGAGAGCATCCAGCACCCCTTCGTATTCACCGTGGGCGACGGCTTTTCCGTCGCCACCGAAGGCAAGGACATCCTCGAGGGCGAGCCCTACGAGTGCCCGATGGAGCCCTTCGGCGGTATGGAGCAGTTAGCATGGAGCCCCGACTCGAAGAACATCGCCTTCACTTGTCGTTGCAAGACGGGACTGTCCTACAGCGTCTCGACCGATAGCGACATCTTCCTCTATGACGTAGAGAGTGGCGACATGAGCAAGACCAAAAACCTCTGCAAAGGCCACGAGTGGGGCGTAGTGTCCGACGGCACCGTTCCTTACGAGACCGACAACCTGCTCGACCCCACGAAGTCACTCAAGAACCAGTTCGTCAACGTGAACCTGAAGGACATGAACGTCGGCTACGACACCAACCCGAAGTTCTCGCCCGACGGCCGCTACGTGGCCTGGCTCTCGATGGAGCGCGACGGCTACGAGGCTGACCGCAACCGCCTCTGCGTCTACGACCTGAAGGAGGGCACCAAGACCTACGTCACGGAGTCGTTCGACTCAAACGTGGACGACTACTGCTGGGCACCCGACTCGAAGACTATATATTATATAGGTGTATGGCACGCTACTGAGAACCTCTACCGCACCAACGTGGAAGGTGAGGTCAAGCAGCTGACCAACGACTGGGCTGACTTCGGCTCGCTGCAGATGCTGAACAAGGAGAATCAGATTGTGGCAGAACGTCACAGCTTCACGGCACCCGCCGACCTCTATACCGTCACGCCGGGCGACACCATCGCCGACACGAAGGTGGCACAGATTACCGAGGTGAACAAGGAGATACTTGACCAGTTGGAGAAGCCTACAGTTGACCAGCGCTGGGTGAAGACCACCGACGGCAAGGACATGCTCTACTGGATTATCCAACCCCCGCACTTCGACCCTGCAAAGAAGTACCCCACCCTGCTCTTCTGCGAGGGCGGTCCGCAGAGCCCCGTCTCACAGTTCTGGAGCTACCGCTGGAACTTCTTCATCATGGCCTCGCAGGGCTACGTCATCATCGCCCCCAACCGTCGCGGACTGCCGGGCTTCGGACAGGAGTGGCTGGAGGAGATCAGCGGCGACTGGACAGGACAATGCATGAAGGACTATCTGACAGCCATCGACGATGCTGCCGCAAACCTGCCTTATGTCGACAAAGATAAACTGGGAGCCGTGGGTGCTTCGTTCGGCGGTTTCTCCGTCTACTACTTAGCCGGCCACCACGACAAGCGCTTCAAGTGCTTCATTGCCCACGACGGTGCCTTCAATCTGGAGGCCATGTATACGGAGACCGAGGAGAACTGGTTCTCGAACTGGGAGTACGACGATGCCTACTGGAACAAAGACCGCACGGCCAATGCCGACCGTACATATAAGAATTCGCCCCACCTGTTTGTAGACAAGTGGGACACACCTATTCTCTGTATTCACGGTGAAAAGGACTACCGCATCAACGCCACTCAGGGAATGTCGGCCTTCAACGCCGCCCGCATGAGGGGTATTGAAGCCGAACTACTGATCTTCCCCGACGAGAACCACTGGGTATTGAAACCCCAGAACGGTATCCTGTGGCAGCGCACCTACTTCAACTGGCTTGACCGCTGGTTGAAGTAGTGCGGACTACTTAAACTCGAAGAGGTTGGTGAAACCCGTCATGGCAAAGACGGTGCGCAACTCATTGTTGATGCCCTGAATGTAGACGTGGTGTCCTGTGGGCTTGGTCTTCTTCAGGATGTTGAGGAAGATGCGCAGTCCGCTGGAGGAGATGTACTCCAGGTTCGAGCAGTCGAGTATGATGTCGAAGTCAGTATTATCGTACAAAGGCTTCACCTCCTGCTCTGTTGCAATGGCAGCAGCCGTGTCAAGGCGTCCCTCAAAAAAGGCTACCAGGTAGCCGTCCTTCTCTTGGATTGTAGTCTTCATAATGTCGTAATTATTTCATTAATTAAATTTTTGACTGTGCAAATTTAGTAAAAATACCAGAACGCCCTTTTACGTCGGCAAAAGAATTAATCATTTTTAACCCATACGGCAAAACTCCAATCAGAATATTTTCGTAAATTTGCAAGCAAAATGTGAAAGACGATGGTTTCGTCGGGCATAGAAACAAGAGATGACTGACATCATATTATCCAGTTTTCTCAGCCTGTTCGCCCTATTTGGCAAGGAAGAACAAGTGGATGAGACGCGGGCAAAGAACATGCTCGTGAGTTATCTTCGTCACCATTTCGGTATCAGAAACATCAACGTCTATCTCGACCTGTACAGCGATATGCGCGGTATTTACGAGATGACCGACGAACTGGATACCGAGAAGGCGGTCCACTTCATCTGCGCCAACCTGCACGGCAAGATCCGTGCCGGCGAGGAGGCCATGCTGCTGCTTCGTATCATGGAGTTCTGTGGCGTCGGCAAAGGCGAACTGCATCCCATCTTCAAGGCAATGGCCGAGGCGTTCAACATCTCGGAGCGTCAGTTCAACGACTTCGTGGACTTCGTCAACGGCAAACCCTCGGAGCGTGTGATGCTACACCAGCCTGAGGGTTTCGAGGGTCAGTTGAAGACGCTGTTGAACGCTGAGACGGGTACGCTGGTATTCACCTATAACGGCACGGACACCGTACTGCTGAACGATGTTCCCGTCCTGCCGGGTGCCTATCAGGTATGGTTGCAGAGTAGTGTGCTGAAAGGCAAGAACGGCAAGCCCGTGTACTACTCGACCATCATGTCGGCCTATAATAAAAAGGAGAAGACGGAGGGCGAAAGCGACCACGTGGAATTCTGCGGACGCGACATCAACTTCCGGTTCCCCAACAGCGACAACGGCATGCACGACCTGAGCTTCACGCTACACAGCGGTGAACTGCTGGCCATCATGGGTGGCTCAGGCACAGGCAAGTCGACGCTGTTGTCCATCCTGAACGGCAGTCTGATACCTCAGGAGGGAAGCATCACCATCAACGGCCACGACATCTCAGAGCCAGCCGCCAAGAACCTGATAGGCTTCGTACCTCAGGACGACCTGCTGATAGAGGAGCTGACGGTCTACCAGAACCTGCACTACACGGCACGTCTCTGCTTCGAGGGAATGCCGAAAGATGAGATTGACCGCCGTGTCATGAAGACGCTGAAGGACCTGGGGCTCGATGCTGCCAAGGACCTGAAGGTAGGTTCGCCCATCAACAAATACATTTCTGGCGGTCAGCGCAAGCGACTGAATATTGCCCTTGAGCTGATACGCGAACCAGCCGTACTGTTCCTCGACGAGCCTACGTCGGGACTGTCGTCGGCTGATACCGAGAAGGTCATCAACCTGCTGAAAGAGCAGACCTACAAAGGCAAGCTCATCGTGGTGAACATCCACCAGCCGTCGAGCGACGTCTACAAACTGTTCGACCGGCTATGGCTGCTCGACCGCGGCGGCTACCCCGTCTTCGACGGCAACCCCATCGACGCCATTACCTATTTCAAGGAGGCCGCCTGCTATGCCGATGCCGAGACCAGCGCCTGCCCCACCTGTGGTAACGTCAATCCGGAGATTGTGCTGAACATCATCGACGAGAAGGCCCTGAACAATAGCGGCGAGACATCAGACGAGCGCAAGATGACGCCACAGGAGTGGCACGAGCTCTACCTGAAGAGCCGACCCGAACAGCAGAAACCCGCCATCAGCGACGTTCCGCTGTCAGACCAGAAGAAGCCTGGCGCCCTGAAACAGTTCGTCATCTTCCTGCAGCGCAACTTCAAGACCAAGATTACCAACGTACAGTATCTGTGCATCGCACTCCTCGAAGCTCCCGTACTGGCAGTCATCTGCTCCATGCTGACCCGCTATGCTCCGCCCGAGGGCTACACGGTGATGGACAACAAGAACCTGGTGAGCTATTTCTTCATGGCAGTCATCGTGGCCACGTTTATTGGCATGAGCGGCAGCGCAGAGGAGATCATCAAGGACCGCGCCCTGCTGAAACGCGAGAAATTCCTGCAGTTGTCGTATAGCAGCTACATTTGGTCAAAGATTATCTTCATGGCCGGTGTGTCGCTCTTACAGACCCTGCTGTTCATCCTCATCGGCAACTCCATCATGGGACTGGGACTCTTCAGCACGTGGTGGCTCATCCTGTTCATGACAGCCCTGCTGGCCAACCTCACGGGACTCATCCTGTCGCAATGTCTCAACTCGGTGGTAGCCATCTACATCAGCATACCGATGCTGCTGATTCCCCAGATTCTGCTCTGCGGACTGGTGGTCAGCTTCAGCGACCTGACGCCCAAGAGCACGACGGGCAACGTACCGCTGATAGGCGACCTCATCCCGTCGAGATGGAGCTACGAGGCGCTGGCCGTCACGTCGTTCACCGATAATGAATACGAGAAGCCTTACTTCGAACTGGACAAGGCCAAGCAGGAGAACCAGTTCTACAACGCCGCCTTCCTCTACGAACTACAGTCGCAGTTAGAGACCATGAAGGACGAGGAGAAGCGCGGCAAGGAGGTGAATCCCGCCCACCTGCGGGTGATACGCACCAACCTGCCTCAACTGAGCGAGTTCTGCGGCATGAAGCCCTATGAGGGTGACGACACCTACGCCCCACTCTACCAATATATGAAGGAGGCTGAGAAGATACTGGCCGAACGGGGCAACAAAGCCACCATGAAGAAGGATGCCATGGTGGCCTCCTACATCCGCGAAAACGGCAAGGAAGCCATGCTCGACCTGAAGCGCAGCAACTACAACATCAAGTTGGAAGACTGCGTCGTCGGTGCCGACCAGCCTCGGATGATTGACGTCGTCGGCGACTACATCGTACCTCGTGCCGGCATTATCTACCTGACACCCCAGAGCCGGATAGGACGCGCGCCCTTCTACAGCAGCGAGAAGATACTGGGGCCGTACCACATCAAGACGCTGACATTCAACATGGGCGTCATCGCGCTGATGTGCATCATAGCCATCTGCCTGCTACTGGCAGACTGCCCAGGACGATTCCTAAGGAAAGAACAACAATAATTCACAATAATATTAATTAAAAAAGAAAAGGAAATGAAGAAATTAGCAATGTTTGCTGTAGCAATCGCAGCAGTAGCTTTCACAGCATGTGGAGGCAAAAAGAGTACGCAGGCCGCTGAAGAGACGGACTCCGTCAAGTCTTTTGAGCAGGAGCAGGTTGAAGCAAAGATCAAGGTAGAGCTCGACAGCCTGGCTTCCGCACTCGGACAGCTGAAGCAGCTGCCCATCGTGCAGGACGAGAATGGCATCAAGCTGACCGACGAGGAGAAGCAGGTAAAGCCTGACTATCTGCTCGACCCCGCTGTGGCTGAGAACGCCGTAACGCTGTCTGAGAAGTATCGTATGATCAGCGCCCTGAGTGTTGACAAGCAGATCGCAGCCCTCTATGACATGCCTACCGACGAGTACCAGAAGGCTATTGCCAAGCTGGTGGCCGACATCAACGACCCCTCGTTCAAGGAGATTCAGGATGCCAACACCATCTATGAGACCACACAGACTTTGTATGATGCCATGAACCAGAATGGCCGTATCAACTACTTCTGGCAGCTGGCAGCTACATCGCTGGTTGAGGAGCTGTACGTGATGACGCAGAACACCGACAAGTTCATCGCTTCGTTCGACGATGAGGCAGCTTCTAACGTCACCTACCGTATCGTGCTGCTGATTGACGCCATCAACCGTCTGACCCAGTACGACTCCGAGATCGAGCCTATTGCCAAGGCCATCGCTCCCCTGAATGTGCTCAACGCCATCTCCGTTGACCAGCTGAAGTCTCAGCTCGCCGACGCCAAGGAGAAGATTGTCAGCGCACGTAGCGCCCTCATCAAGTAATCGGAAAAAGGCATATCAAAGAAAAGAGGCTGATAGGGAAGTTTCCCGTCAGCCTCTTCTTTTATTTATTTAGACTTCGTTAGTTTTTTCGTGAGTTTCAGTATGTTACGCCCGTCTCTACGCTCATATTCCACATCATCCATCAACTGCCGGACGAGGTAAATGCCCAGTCCGCCAATCTGCCGTTCCTCGGCACTAAGCGTGGTGTCGACCTCATCCTTTTCCGTCGGGTCGAAAGCTATGCCGCTGTCGACGATGGTAAACATCAGCGTGTCAGCCTCAGCCTCAGCCTCGATACAAACCTCGCCTTTCGTCCCAGCCGGATAGGCATAGTTCATCACATTAACCACTGCCTCTTCCAAGGCCAGGTTCATCTGCATCGTAGCCGACATGTCAAAGCCCAACTGCTCGCACACCTCATCGACGAAGGCTGCGAGCTGCGGAACCTCCTGCACATCGTTCGGCAGGACGATTCTTCGCTGTAAGAAAGTGGCGTCCATACTCTAATCTTTCCTTTTCGGCAGCAAAGTTAAAAAATTATTTTGAAATAGGAATTACAAATTGCGATTATTTTCGTACCTTTGCACACAAATTAGAACTAAAATAACAATTTAACATGTCACAAGCGATTCAAAAGACCCTTCGCGACTCTGCCGCCATGCGGTGGACCGCACTATTGCTGCTGGCACTCGCCATGTTCTGCAGCTACATCTTCATGGACATCCTGTCGCCCATCAAGGACCTGATGCAGGAGACCCGCGGCTGGGACAGCACCGCTTTCGGAACCATGCAGGGCTCCGAGGTGTTCCTCAACGTGTTCGCCTTCTTCCTCATCTTTGCCGGTATCATCCTCGACAAGATGGGTGTCCGTTTCACCGCCGTCCTTTCAGCCGCCGTCATGCTGGTGGGTGCCGTCATTAAGTGGTATGCCGTCAGCGACTCGTTCATCGGCAGCGGACTGGAGACCTGGTTCACCAACAACCTGAACTACATTCCCATCTTCGACGAGCTGGGCGTCAGTCCCTTCTACGAGGGCATGCCTGCCTCGGCTAAGTTCGCCGCCTGCGGCTTTATGATTTTCGGCTGCGGTTGCGAGATGGCAGGTATCACGGTGTCACGCGGTATCGTGAAGTGGTTCAAAGGCCGCGAGATGGCCTTGGCCATGGGTTCTGAGATGGCGCTAGCCCGTCTGGGCGTTGCCACCTGCATGATTTTCTCGCCCTTCTTTGCCCGTCTGGGCGGTCAGGTCAGCGTCAGCCGCTCGGTAGCCTTCGGTGTGGTGCTGATGTGTATTGCGCTCATCATGACCATCGTCTATTTCGTCATGGACCAGAAGCTGGATGCACAGACGGGTGAGGCCGAAGAGAAGGACGACCCGTTCAAGGTCAGCGACCTGGGAAAGATCCTGACCGACTCAGGCTTCTGGATTGTCGCCCTGCTCTGCGTGCTTTACTACTCGGCCATCTTCCCCTTCCAGAAGTACGCCGTCAACATGCTGCAATGCAACCTCTCGCTGACGCCGCCCGCCGCCGACTCGTTCTGGGCACAGCCCGACGTCACCATCGTACAGTACGTCATCATGCTGATTGTGGCTGCTGCCGGTTTCGCCAGCAACTTCCAGAAGAAGGCCAACCTGAAATACGGACTGTTAGGGCTCTCCATCGTGGCCCTCATTACCTATTGTTATATGGGCTACATGCGTCAGTCGGCAGAATCCATTTTCGCCGTGTTCCCCCTGCTGGCCGTGCTCATCACGCCGATTCTCGGTTCCTACGTCGACCATAAGGGCAAGGCAGCCTCGATGCTCGTCCTGGGTTCGCTGCTGCTCATTGCCTGCCACCTGACGTTTGCCTTCGTGCTGCCCATGTTCAAGGATTCTGCCATCGGCGGCATCATCATCGCCTACGTCACCATCCTCGTGCTGGGTTCGTCGTTCTCACTGGTGCCCGCCTCGCTGTGGCCCTCGGTGCCCAAACTCGTCGATGCCAAGGTCATCGGTTCGGCCTACGCCCTGATTTTCTGGATTCAGAACATCGGCCTGTGGCTCTTCCCGCTGCTTATCGGCAAGGTGCTCGATGCTACCAACCCGGGCGTTACCGACCCCACGAAGTTTGACTATACCGCCCCGCTCATCATGCTGGCCTGCCTCGGTGTGGCTGCATTGATTCTCGGCTTCGTGCTGAAGGCCATCGACAAGAAGAAGGGCATCGGACTGGAACTTCCTAACATCACCGAATAAGCCATGAAAATAGGATTCGACAACGAGAAGTATCTGAAGATACAGTCCGAACACATCAAGGAACGCATCGCCCAGTTTGACGGCAAGCTCTATATGGAACTGGGCGGCAAGCTCTTCGACGACCATCACGCCTCGCGTGTGCTGCCCGGTTTCAAGCCCGACTCCAAACTGCGGATGTTAGGACAGTTGCGCGACAGCATTGAGATTATCATCGTGGTCAGCGCCGAGGATATTGAGAAGAACAAGATACGCGCCGACCTGGGCATCACCTACGACGAGGACGTGCTCAGACTGCGCGACGAGTTCATGACCCGCGACTTCATGGTAGGCTCGGTGGTCATCACCCACTACGACGGTCAGCATGCTGCCGACCAGTTCCGCCACCGTCTGGAGCGCATGGGCATCAAGTCTTATATCCACTACCCCATCGACGGCTACCCCCACAACGTGGAACTGATAGCCTCGGACGAAGGTTTCGGCAAGAACGACTACGTGGAGACCACACGCCCACTGGTCATCGTCACCGCCCCCGGTCCCGGCAGCGGCAAGATGGCTACCTGCCTCTCGCAGCTCTACAACGAGAACAAGCGGGGCATCCGTGCGGGCTATGCCAAGTTCGAGACCTTCCCCGTATGGAACCTGCCCCTGAAGCATCCCGTCAACATTGCCTACGAGGCAGCCACCGCCGACCTGAACGATGTCAACATGATTGACCCGTTCCACTTGGAGGCCTACGGCAAGACGGCCATCAACTACAACCGCGACATCGAGATCTTCCCCGTGCTCAATGCGCTGTTCGAAGGCATCTACGGCGAGAATCCCTACAAGTCGCCTACGGACATGGGCGTCAACATGGTGGGCTTCTGCATCTGCGACGACGACGTCTGCTGCGAGGCCTCACGCAACGAGATTATCCGCCGTTTCTATGACGCCACCAACAAGATGGCCGACGGAGCCGACAACGAGAACGAGGTGAACAAAATCCGCCTACTGTTCAACCAGGCCAAGATTACCACCGCCTTCCGCCGCACCACGACGGCAGCCTACGAGAAGAAGATAGAGACGGGCCACACAGCAGCCGCCATCGAACTGGAGGACGGCACCATCATCACGGCCAAGTCGAGTCCGCTCTTAGGCTGTAGTGCCGCCCTGCTGCTGAACGCCACGAAGCACCTGGCTGGCATCGACCATGAGGCCAAGCTCATTCCGCAGAGTCTCATTGAACCCGTGCAGAAGACGAAGACCGAATACTTAGGTGCTAAGAATCCGCGACTGCATACCGACGAGGTGCTGGTGGCCCTGTCGGTACTATCGGAGAACGACGATGTCTGTCGGCGCGCCTTGGAGCAGTTGCCCCGTCTGCGCAATTGTCAGGTACACTCCACGGTGATGCTCTCCGAGGTTGACCGTAAGATATTCAAGAAGTTAGGCTGCGGCGTGACCTGCGACCCTGTGCGCAAAAAGTAGTCAGTCCCATCTGAGGCGCACCACCAATGGCAGGTGGTCGCTATAGCCGGGCTGGTAACGCATACCGTTATAAGTACGACGAGGACGGTAGCCACCGTAAAGCCGTTCCTCCTCTAACAGAAATTGGTGGGCATGGATATAAACCGTGTCCACCTTATTATATATAGAGCGAGAGCCCAGTACATGGTCGATACTCTCCCACTCGCCCTTGTATCGGTAGGTTCCCCTGACGCCATGCTGACCGCGGGCGTCCTTGGTGAGGTTACGCAGGCGGTGCTGGCCAATGCGCCGCAAAGCGGGACTGTCGGCCCCGTCGTTGAAGTCGCCTGCCACTAAGATATGGGCATCAGCCGAGACAGCCTGCAAAGAGTCAATGCTCTGACACAAGCGGTCAGCAACGGCCAGACGGAAGGGACGGCTATAGCGTTCGCCACCATAACGGCTGGGGGCATGGACAACAAATACGTGAAGAGTATCGCCATTAGCAATACGTCCTGAGACATAAAGGATGTCACGGGTAGGTCGCATCCCCTCTACGGGCTGCACCCGCAGACTATAGCTACTAATTGGGGCAAACGCTAAAGGGCTGTAGAGCAGGGCGACGTCAATGCCTCGGACATCGGGCGACTGCGTCATCAGGTATTCATAACCGGCATTACGTAGCAACGAACGATGAACCAATGAATTAACCACCGAGTCGTTCTCCACTTCGCAGAGGGCTATCAGGTCAGGGATGCCATCATCACAGGTGGACAGTAGTTCCTGGGCCGTATTGTTCAACTTACGCCAGTAGCGCCTCGACGTCCAGTGGCGCGTGGCTTCAGGCAAGTATTCCTCATCCTGCTTCAGCGAGTCGTCCTGACAGTCGAAGAGGTTCTCGCAGTTCAGTTCCACCAGCGTCAGGAATCCCGACAGCAACAGGCTCAGTATCATTTGCGGTGAATCTTCCAGCCGATAGCGGCAACAAGGACACTCGTTATCGGAGACAGGAAGTTAAAGAAACAATAAGGAAGATAAGTCAGCGTGGCCACGCCGAGCACGGTACTCTGCGTCAGTCCGCAGGTATTCCAGGGGACAAGCACGGAGGTCACCGTAGCACCGTCCTCGCAAGAGCGGCTCAGCAGTCGCGGTTCGTAGCCCCGCTTCTGATAGGTATCCTTGAACATCTGGCTCGACAACATAATGGAGAGGTACTGGTCAGCCAAGGCAATGTTGCAGAAAAGGGCCGTTCCGACTGTGGAGGCGACAAGTGAAGCTGTTCCACGAGCAGCTCGGAGTACTAATCGCATCAGGTCCTGTAACTGTCCCGTAGCCGTGAGTGCGCCGCCGAAGGTCTGGGCGCAGATAATAAGCCAGATGGTGGGCATCATGCCTCCCATGCCGCTGGTCTGCACCAGATCGTTGAGCATGGGTACGCCAGTCTCAATGTTCGTTGAGCCATAGCACACCTGCATCATGCCTTTATATAGTCCAGATAATCCAGGTTCACCTGAGATTCCGGCAATCTGACGTACTAACTCCGGCTGCACCAACAGCCCTACAACTGCCGCCAACAAAATAGCCAGAAACAGTACCACCATCGATGGCCATCGGCGGGCTATCATAATACCCGTCAGTACAGGTACCACGAGAAGCCACGGTGTAATAACAAATGTGTGTTCCAGACCATCCATGAACTCGGCCACGTTAGCGTGTCCAGAGACGTTCATCGTAAAACCAGCTACCAAGAAGACCGTGAGCGATACACAAAAGGTGGGGACTGTGGTGAACAACATGTAACGGATATGCGTGAACAGCGGCGTTCCCGACACGCTGGAGGCCAGCACCGTGGTGTCAGAGAGGGGTGACAGCTTGTCGCCGAAATAAGCACCCGTGATGATGGAGCCTGCTATCCAACCGTCGTCAAAACCATGCGCTTTGCCGATGCCCATCAACGCTACACCGATGGTGGCCACAGTAGTCCATGAGGAGCCAATCATCAGGCTGACTAATGCACAAAGCAGCGAACTGCTGACAAGGAATATCTCTGGCCGCAGTATCTGCATGCCATAGTAAATCATTGTGGGCACAATGCCCGACACCATCCATGTGCCACCAATGGCACCAATAAGTAACAGGATGATAATGGCAGGAGCACAACTGGAAATCTTAGCACTTACCTCCCGTTCCAGATCCTCCCACGTCAACCGCTTCGAGAAGTGGCCCACCAGCACACTGACTGCCGATGCCACTAACAGCGACACCTGACTGGCACCATCAAGCGTTGCGTTGCCAAAGACGGCAACGCAACACGTGATGAGTGCTATGAGCACCAGGAACGGGACGAAGCTCAGCATACTTTCTCCAAGCGCTTCATGATAGCAAACATGAAGACAGCCGAGATGAGGCAGAGGGCGATGAAGACCGTCCAGACGGCCCACAGGGGAATGTTACCCCACAGGTAGCCACCCACGCCGACCAGCTTGTTACCGATGGCGGTAGCCACAAACCAACCGCCCATCATCAGACCCTTGTACTTCGGGGGAGCCACCTTCGAGACGAAAGAAATGCCCATCGGTGATAGCAGCAGCTCGGCAAACGTCAGGATAAGATAGGTATAAATCAGCAATTGCGGCGTCACGTCGGCCATGTGGACAGCCACCTGCTCGCCGTCGGGACCAACGGTCGTCTGCGGCATCGGCAGTCCAAACGAGGCAACAGCCATCAGGCAGTAGGCCAGTCCGGCCACCACCATACCGTAGGCTATCTTACGCGGAGCGGAAGGCTCCTTGCCCTTCTTGGCCAGCGAACCGAAAATGGCTAACGAGACGGGGGTCAGCGCCACCACGTAGAAGGGGTTGAACTGCTGGAAGATAGGAGCCGAGACAGCCACAATCTCACCCTTGGTGGCATCGTACTGCAGGAAGAGGAAGGCCAGGGCGATGCAGATGACAACGGCCGAGATAGCTTTACCTTTGCCCGTCTTCGACTGGAACAGCGAGAACAGAGCATAGACAATGAAGATGATGGCCACGAGGTTCCATACGTTGAAGGCCATTCCCTCGACACCTGTTGACGTCTTAGCCGTGAACTCGTCGGCGAAGTAAGTCAGCGACAGACCGTTCTGATGGAAAGCCATCCAGAAGAAGATGACCACGGCGAACACCAGGCACAGCGCCACGATGCGCTGCTTGGTCTCCTCCTTCGACAGTTCCTCGACCTCAGCCTGCACGCCAGCCTTCTTCGTACCACCCTCCACATGGCGGAACGTGCCGCGGAAGATGTAATAGATGGCTATCGACAGAATCAGCGAGGCACAGGCCACGGCGAAGGCGAAGTGGTAGGAGTCGTTCACCGACGTGCCCAGGTTCTGCTGCGCCCACTCCATGATCTTCACGGCAGCCGTCGGAGCAAACAGCGCACCGATGTTGATGGCCATGTAGAAGATGGAGAAGCCCGAGTCGCGCTGTCCGGCATACTTCGGGTCGTTGTAAAGGTCGCCCACCATCACCTGGAGGTTACCCTTGAACAGGCCCGTACCCAGTCCGATGAGTACCAGCGCCGCCAGCATCACCACCAGGGCCAGCGTGTCGCCGCCCAGGGGTACTGACAGCAGCAGGTAGCCCGCAAACATAATCAGAATGCCGATGGTCACCATGCGGCCAAAGCCGAACTTGTCAGCCAGCCAGCCGCCCACGATGGGCAGGAAATAGACCAGCATCAGGAAGTCACTGTAGATCTCGCCCGCCCATCCGGCGTCGAGTCCGTAGTTAGCACGAAGGAAGAGTGCGAAGACGGCGAGCATCGTGTAGTAGCCGAAACGCTCGCCCGTGTTGGCCAGCGCCAACGCATAGAGTCCTTTAGGTTGGTTTTCAAACATTGCTTTTAAGTTATTTGATGATTATTTATTTGTCGTAGGTTTTCTTGCGGCAAAGATACTCATAATTTCTCAATCCGCCAAACAATTACCCTTGATTTTCACTACCCAACGAGTAGAGATACTATAGCAAAAACCAATTACAAGACTTCGTTGTCTCATTGATCAGGGTTCTCGACGAAACCCTGATACTCGGGCACCAAGCTGGACATAACGCTGTCGTAGGCTTGACGAAGGGTGGCATCGACGTTCTCAGACCCTTGGCCGACGGGGTAGATGGGCTGATGGATGGTGAGCCGCAGGGGGTGCCAGTTCACGAAGTTGAAGCCGCGCTGGCGGGGCAGTACGTCGAACGAGCCGTTGATGGTCAGCGGGACGACGGGCAGCTGCAGTTCGTCGGCCAGCGCGAAGGCCCCCTTGCGGAAGATGCCCATGTGGCCGGTGAAGGAGCGTGCGCCTTCGGGGAAGACGGTGACGGAGTAGCCCTCCTTCAGTATCTCGCGGGCACGGTCGTAGGTCTCCTTGATTTTCTTCGGGCCGCGCTTGTCGACGAATATCTGGTGGCTGCGGCGGCAGGCAAAGCCGACGAAGGGGATGTTACCCAACGACCGTTTCATCATCCACTTGAAGTTACGTCCGAGGTAGCCATAGATGAGGAAGATGTCGAACGCCCCCTGATGGTTGGCCACGAAGACGTAGGACTGGTTGCTCTCAAGGTTCTCGCGCCCTTCGACCGTGATGGGCAGCAGCAGGCTTCGCACGATGATTTTTCCCCACCAGCGGCCGGGGTAGTAGCTCCAGAAGTGGCCGTTGCCGATGGCGCAGCCGATGCCGACCTCGAGGGCGGTGACGATGGTGATGATAACCAGGACGGGCAGGCCGACCAGAAGCTGATAGACGTAATAGAGGTATTTCATTTCTTCTTGAGTGTGATGACAACAATTTCAGGGGGAGTGCCGAAGCGGAAGGGGACGACGCCGCTCAGTCCGGATGACACGTTGAGCGCACGTTCTCCAATATAGTGCATGCCGTACCACTCACGGTAGCGGAACATGGCGGGCGAGAGTCCCAGCAGCGAGAACTGTCCGCCGTGGGTATGGCCGCTGAGCGTCAGCTGGCAATGGGAGTGGGGCAGTATCTTGCGGCGCCAGGAGGAGGGGTCGTGCTCGAGCATGATGACAAACGACTGGCGGTTGAGTCCGATGAGTGCCGACGAGAGGCTGCCCAACTGCGGGAAGCGGCCCTCGCCGTCGTTCTCCATACCGGCAATGTAGATGGCCTCGCCGTTGCGGCGAAAACAGTACCAGGAGTTGTCGAGCAGGTGCCACCCCAGGTCTTTCTCCGCCGTGCAAGTGCTGCCGAAGTCGGCTGCGCGGTGGAACTCGTCGCGCTCGGAGTATTCGGGATAGTCGTGGTTGCCCAGTACGGAGCAGATGCCGTCCTTGGCCTTGAGGCGTGCGAGCAGTTTTGTGCGTTCCTCAATCTCCTCAGGATACTTGTTCTGCAAGTCGCCGGTGAAGACGATGAGGTCGGGCTTCTGGGCGTTGATGCTGTCGATAGCCCTGACGAGCAGCTCTTCGCGCCATCCTGTCAGCGTGCCGAGGTGGGCGTCGCTGAACTGCACGATGCGGTAGCCGTCGAACGATGGCGGCAGGTCCTTCGAGGCAAACTCCACGTGGCGGACTTCCAACTGGCGGGTGCCGACGAAGACGCCGTAGAGCAGGACGAACCAGCCGAGCAGTACGGCCAGCACACATGACGCGCGGAGCCACCAGCGCCGCGAGCGCCGACAGAGCAGCAGTACGCCGACGGTGAGCAGGGCCAGCACCAGCGCGGCTATCCATATATAGGTATCGGGGTCCAGCAGGACCATGAGCAGATTTGTCATCATAAGTTGCCTCCTAAGAATTTGCGCATCAGTTCAACAGGTATGCTACGACGGCTGGCGTAGTCGGCCAGCTGGTCTTCGCCAATCTTTCCCACCGTGAAGTAGCGTGCGGCGGGGTGGGCTATCATCAGGCCGCTGACGCTGGCATGAGGCCGCATGGCTCCGCTGGTCGTCAGTCGGATGCCTATCTGGCCCATATCAATCAGACGGTCGAGCACGAAGTTCAGGCTGGTATCGGGCAGCGAGGGATAGCCTACGGCGGGCCGTATGCCCTGCCACCGCTCGCTGAGCATCTCGGGGATGGTCAGCTGCTCGTCGGCAGCATATCCCCAGTACTCCTTCCTGACGGCTTCGTGCATCCGTTCGGCGGTGGCCTCAGCCAGCCGGTCGGCCAGCAGCTGCATCATCATCTTCTCGTAGGGGTCGGCGTCGAAGTCGGTCTCCATCCCGTGATCCACGGTGGTGGCGAAGACGCCGATTTTATCTTGCTTGCCGACGAAATCGGACAAGCACAGGAACTCGCTGCCTTGCTGCTGTTGACGCAGACAGGGTATCCTCGTATCCCGTGCCACGATGTCGTCCTCGTCGCTGTAAGCATCGTAGAGCTCGAAAAGGGCATGGGCGTGGTAGCGGTCGGCATAGCGCGACAATCGCTCCTCGGCCTCATGGCGCAGGCTGTCCTTGTCCTGCTTCGGCATGCTGCTGGTGCCCCATGCGTGGAAGAAGTATATCCAGTTGATGTAGGGCGTCACCTCCTTTAAGCTGTAGTCAAGTCTCATGTTGCGTGATGAAAGCGTAGGGGTTCGCCGATGTAAGTTGCGTCCACCTTCCCGTGACGGTAGACGGTGTGGCCGTTGCATATCGTCTGCTGCACCTGCCACAGATAGGTGTGTCCCTCCATAGGGCTCCATCCGCACTTGCTCAGGATGTCCGTCGGACAGACGGTCCAGCCCGTATTGGGACGTACGATCACGAGGTCGGCCCGATAGCCGGGGCGGAGGAATCCGCGACCTTCGATGCCAAACAGGCGGGCGGGGTTGTGGCACATCAGCTCGACTAGCCGCTCGATGGTCAGTACACCCCTGTCGACAAGTTCGAGCATCGTGACCAGCGAGAACTGAATCATGGGCATGCCGCTGGCAGCACGGGCGCAGCCGCCTTCCTTCTGCGACAGCAGGTGGGGGGCGTGGTCGGTGCCGATGACGGCGATACGCCCGTCGGTCAATGCCTGTTGCAGGGCTTCGCGGTCGCGCTCGGTCTTGATGGCCGGGTTGCACTTGATGCGGGTGCCTAAGAGTGAATAGTCGCGGTCGCAGAAATAAAGGTGGCTGACGGTGGCCTCAGCGGTGATGCGGCTGTCAGGTTCGAACAGCTCCAGTTCGCGCGCTGTGGTCAGGTGGGCTACATGTAACTGGGCATGATGCTGTCTGGCCAGTTCTACGGCCAGTCGGGTACTCTCGTAGCAGGCCTCGGCGCTGCGTATCTCGGGATGATGGCTGACGGCGGGGTCGTCACCATACAGGCTCTTGGCCTGGGCCATGTTACGGTTGATGATGGCCGTGTCCTCGCAATGCGCCATGAGGGGCATGCCGGCGGTGGCGAAGATGCGGTCAAGCGCCTCGCGACGGTCCACCAGCATATTGCCCGTAGAAGAGCCCATGAAGAGCTTGATGCCGGGAATACGGGTTTTGTCGAGCTGGGGGAAGAGGTGGCTGTTGTCGTTGGTGGCGCCGAAGAAAAAACTGTAGTTGACGTGACTCTTGCGGGCCGCCAACTGGAACTTCTCGTCGAGCGCCTCGAGCGTGGTGGTCTGCGGCACGGTGTTGGGCATGTCGAAGTAGCTGGTGACGCCGCCTGCGGCCGCCGCCTGCGACTCGGTGTCGATGTCGGCCTTGGCCGTCAGTCCCGGCTCGCGGAAGTGAACATGGTCATCGATGATCCCAGGCAGGACGAAACATCCCGAAGCATCAATCGTTTCGTCGACTGAAACCTCGGGACATACTGATCCTTCAATAATCTGTTGTATATCTTTGCCATCGATGACGATGGAGCCGTCGAACGTACGTCCCTCGTTAACGATGGTTCCATTCTTAATCAGCTTTCTCATCGCTTATTTTGTCTTCTTCTCCCATGCCCGTCTGGCGAGCCTGGTTCTCAGTGGCTACCTGATAGTAGTCTTTCACATAGGGGTCGTTCTTGAACTTAGGGGTAGCCTTGCTCATGATATCCTCTATCTGAGGTGTCAGCACCGGGTATCGGTAGCCACTGGTAATCATCATGAAGATGCCTGGACCCAATACGTTGTCGAAGTTATCGACAATGAAATTGGTTACCAGACTGTCTTCTCTGCGAGCTATCTCAGCCGCTTCGACAGACAGTTGCTGGTTGATAAGATCCTCATCGATACCTTCAAGCAGCATCTGACTCTGCTTGTGCGACAGTTCTGCCATCTGGTTGTCAAGCTGGTTGTGGAAGTCGATGAACTCATAGAGTTTTTCATTCAGCGGAGTACCGCCTACGGTCTGCGAGGCATTGTCAATCTTGATACTGATTTCGCCCTTTTCAAGCACAACAGGCATGATGCTCTCGTCGTCCATATAGAGATTGGCCATGCGAACCGTGTCCAGCAAACCAGCAAAACGGAACTGTCCGTGTACAACCTCACAGGAGTCGATGTTTTTGAACTCATTGTCCTTGATGGCTTTCAGGTATAACTTACTACCGTCGAGTGCAGATATCGAGGACGAGCCCAGTACCGAGTAGCTTTCGGCACACGATGCCAGTGTGGTGACAATTAACAGTGCGTATATGATTCTATTCATAAAGACTTTTTTTAGCTTAACGGTACAAAAGTACAATGTTATGTTGAGGTAAAAAAAAAAATTTGCGCAATTTAAAACAATTGCGCAATCTTTTAGAATTTTTTTGCCTCTTTCTCCAGTTCATTACTGATTCTGTGGGTAGTGTAGAGCTGAAGTACTGCTGCAATAAGCAGCGTCACTACCCATTTGTTGTAGACGTACTGTAGGTACGTGATATGTCCCAGGTTGAATACATTTCCCTGATTGGCAAACATCAGCACAGCCGATATCAGAAAGAGCACATCGCTCAATAGCATGATGCGGCGCAGCCTACGGATGACAAAGTTTGGACCTTCATAACGCTGCAACATCTGCATAGAGGCAAAGCCCAATGCCCCGACAGCAAAAATATAAGGAGCCGCCGCCCATTGCAGCAGACTTGCACCTGCGCCTATCACCATCAGGATAGCACCGACCAGAAATATGACATTCTGCAGTCTATTCAGCTGTTTCATCTTCAGGAGTAGTTAACGGAGTTAAAATATCGCGGTCATCATCACTCAGCACGAAGATGTCCTCGTCATCGTGCTTCATGAAATAACGTTCACGGGCTATGCGCTCCATGGCTTTCGGGTTATGATTCAGTTCACGTATCTGACGCATGTCGTTCTGATAACGGTCTTCATAAACTTTAATCTCATCCTCTAAGTCCCCAATATATTGCTTGTTACGTAAATGGGCCATAAGACTGTTCTTGCCGACGAAGCCCACCAGCACTACACCGACTATGGTAATGACGGCATATTTGATAAACGGCAGATTCCAAACCTTGACGACTGCCGCCATAAAGTTTCTTATTATCTTCATAATCGCTCTTTTCTTAATCTCTTCTCACGCCAGTTCCAAGTCGAAGACGGTACGCAGTTTCTCAACGGCCGAGTTGGCCTTGACCATCTCCGTGAACTGTTCGCGCCTCGTCAATATCTTGACTTCATCGTGATGCTCGTCAACTACGATGTCAAGCACAATGGAACTATTATGCAAATCTCGCTTCAACGTATTAACGATGCTGCCGTGGATTTGTTCCATTTCCTGTCGTATCAGGTCATTTCCTACCACAACAATCACTTTTGGCATTTCCGTAATGGTAGGGTTCATATTCTTCATACGGGTGGCAATACCTATCAGTTGCTGGGGCATACGGTTGCACATGGCCATCCATTGCAATTCCAAATCCTCTTGGCTAAACGCGAGATTATCTTCCCTACTCTGGCCTTCTGTTCCCATAATTCCAGGAGGGATATTCATCTTCGACGGCTTCAATGACATCTTGCGCAGATTGTTCCACGACACGCCGATAGAGTCGGCTTTCAGTGCCGGTCTTGGTTGCTGGACTACTGCTTCACTCTTCGGTGTTTCAGCAGTTGCTGTTGCTGCAGCAGGTGCAGCTGGAGATGAAACAGACGAAGCCGCGGTTACCTGTGGAACCGCTGTCTTTGGCAGAGTCTGCTGCATCAAGTTCTTAAACAGGGATTTTAGTCTTCTGGGCTTGCGCCCACTAGCACCCCCTTCTTCCGGCTGTGTAATCTGAGCCACCTCAATCAGCGTCAACTCAACCAACAGCCGCTTGTTCGACGACTGACGGTAATTGATGTCACATTGATTCATCAGCTGCAGCCCTTTATATAAATAAGGTGTGGGGCATCGCTTGGCCTGTTCTTGATAACGTTGCCGTTGCTGTTCGCTTACTTCGAGCAGAGGTAGCGTCTGTGGGTCTTTGGCCATTAACACATTCCTCACATGTTTGGCTAGTCCCTGAATGAGCAGTCCACCGTCAAAGCCCTTGTTAATGATATCGTTTAACAGCACCATTGCCTCAGTCACTTTATTCTCCAGACAATAGTCCACCAGTCTGAAGTAGTATTCTGAGTCGAGTACATTCAGGTCCTCAATAACCTTTTGATAGGTAATATTACCCTGACAGAACGACACTGCTTGGTCAAAGATACTAAGGGCATCACGCATACCACCATCAGCTTTCTCTGCAATCACGGCCAATGCCTCATCTTCATACTGGATACCCTCCTTCTCGGCCACGTGCTTCAGATGGCCTATGGTGTTGGCTACCGTCATCCGCTCGAAGTCATAAATCTGACACCGGCTCAGGATGGTCGGCAATATCTTGTGTTTCTCTGTCGTAGCCAGAATGAAAATGACGTGTGCAGGCGGTTCCTCCAGCGTCTTCAAGAAGGCGTTGAAAGCCGCTGTCGACAGCATATGGACCTCGTCAATAATAAAAACCTTATACTTTCCCAACTGCGGCGGGATGCGCGTCTGTTCCATCAGCGTCTTGATGTGCTCCACCGAGTTATTCGAGGCTGCATCCAACTCAAAAATATTCAGCGACCGTTGCTCGTTGAATGACTGGCAAGACTCGCACTCATTACAAGCCTCACCATCGGGAGTCGGGTTCTGGCAATTGATAGCTTTTGCAAAGATACGGGCACAAGTGGTTTTTCCCACGCCCCTCGGACCGCAGAACAAGTAAGCATGCGCCAACTTTCCCGACTTCACGGCGTTCTTTAATGTTGTGGTCAAGGCCGACTGTCCCACCACCGTATCGAACGACATTGGCCGGTACTTGCGCGCAGAAACAATATATTCTTCCATGTATAATCGTTATTAGGAGTCCGCCGTGTGGCAGACTCCTTTTTTCTGGACTTATTTGTTCTTCAGCAAGTCACGGATCTCAGCAAGCAACTCCTCCTGAGTGGGGCCGGCAGGAGCAGCAGGCTCTGCGGATTCTTCCTTCTTACGATTCAGCTTGTTGATACCCTTCAGCATCAGGAAGATACAGAAGGCCACGATAATGAAGTCAACCGTGTTCTGGATAAAGTTGCCATACTTCAGCACGGCAGCCTCTTCGCCTTCGCCAATCTTGAAAGCCAAACTAGTGAAGTCCACATTACCCGTCACCATACCTACGAGTGGCATCAGCACGTCGTCAACCAGTGAGGTGACAATCTTACCAAACGCTCCGCCGATGATTACACCGACAGCCATGTCCATCACGTTGCCCTTCATGGCAAACTCTTTGAATTCCTTAATAAATCCCATAACACTTAATGTTTAATAATTAATAAATATAATGTGTGAATTGTCATCTTGGTTTAGCAATCTTGCCTTTCAGGCTTGACATATCTCACTTTTCACTTTTCACTTTTTCACTTTTCACTTAAATTAAGATAGAAAATCAGTGCAAATATAGGAATTTTTTCGTAACTTTGCGCTCGAAAATAAGAAAAAGTATCATAAAGGTGCATTTTTTTTGAGAAAACAGGTATAAACCCTTTAAATAACAAACAAAAAAATGACAAAAGTTGCAATTAACGGTTTTGGCCGTATCGGTCGCCTCGCTTTCCGTCAGATGTTCGAGGCTGAAGGTTATGAAGTAGTAGCAATCAATGACTTGACCAGCCCCAAGATGCTGGCTCACCTGCTGAAGTATGACACCGCTCAGGGCGGTTTCTGCGGCAAGTTCGGTGAGGGCAAGCACACTGTGGACTGCACTGACAACTCTATCATCGTCGATGGTAAGGAGATCACTATCTATGCTATTCCTAACGCTGCTGAGCTGCCTTGGGGTCAGCTGGGTGTTGACGTCGTTCTGGAGTGCACTGGTTTCTACACCTCTAAGGAGAAGGCTTCTGCCCACATCCAGGCTGGTGCCAAGAAGGTTGTTATCTCTGCTCCTGCCGGCAACGATCTGCCCACTATCGTTTACAACGTAAACCACAAGACCCTGACTCCTGCTGACACTGTGATCAGCGCAGCTTCTTGCACCACCAACTGCCTGGCTCCCATGACCAAGGCTCTGAACGATTTCGCTCCCATCCAGAGCGGTATCATGACCACCGTTCACGCTTACACTGGCGACCAGATGATTCTCGATGGTCCTCAGCGCAAGGGTGATGTTCAGCGCGCTCGTGCCGGTGCTCAGAACATCGTTCCTAACTCAACTGGTGCTGCTAAGGCTATCGGTCTCGTTATCCCCGAGCTGAATGGTAAGCTCATCGGTGCTGCCCAGCGCGTTCCGACTCCCACAGGTTCTACCACCATCCTGCACGCTGTTGTTAAGGGTGAGGTAACTGTTGAGGGTATCAACGCTGCCATGAAGGCTGCTACCAACGAGAGCTTCGGT
>CACZDV010000041.1 GCA_902780025.1 uncultured Prevotellaceae bacterium | reverse complement strand
CCAGCAGCGTACGCCGCTGAGCACGTACAACATTCAGCAGGCGGAGCCCGATCCGGAGCCGGAGCCCTAAGCGCTCGCGCTTTGCGCTTCGCTAGTGAAAAAGTGAAGAGTGAAAAGTGAAGAGTGAAAAGTAAGAGGTTAGAGGGACTCCGAGCTTGCTCGCCTGAGCACCGAAGGAGCGCAAGAAGAGAAATCGCCGCTTCCCGCATAATGCTGGGGGGCGGCGTTTCTTTTGGAAATGAGGTCAGAAGTATTTGGTGATGTTGGCCCGTTGGAAGTTGTTCATCTCGTTCATCATGCGAACGGCGGAGTCGACGATGGGGAAGGCGCAGAGGGCTCCGGTGCCCTCGCCCAGACGGAGGCCGAGGTGGAGTAGTGGACGGGCACCCATGGCGTCGAGCATCAGGCGATGGCCGCTCTCGTCGCCGCAATGGGTGAAGATCATGTAGTCCTGAGAGGCAGGGTAGAGCCGCGTGGCAGCAAGGGCGCAGGCGGTCATGATGAAACCGTCGACGAGGATGACCACACGACGCTCGGCAGCGCGGAGCATGGCGCCGATGGCGGCAATCATCTCGAAACCGCCGAAGTAGGGGAGAGCCCCCTCCAACCTCCCCCAACTGGGGGAGGCTTTGTAATGAGCCACAGCTGCGCTTAGTACTTCGTACTTATGACGGATGCCCTCGCTGTTGAGACCGGCACCGGCGCCGATGCATTGGTCGAGGGGGATGTTGCAGAAGAGGTGCATCCAGATGCTGGAGGGCGAGGTGTTGCCGATGCCCATCTCGCCGATGCAGAGGATGCGGCAGCCTTCGGTGATGCAGTCGTCGACGAGGTCGGAGCCTACTTGTATGGCACGGTCGAACTCGGCTTCCGTCATGGCCGGCTCGTAGAGGAAATTCTTGGTGCCACGGGCTATCTTGCGGTCGAGGATAGCGTACGCTCCACCCTCCACATTCAACCCTCCACGAAACTCATAGTCGACGCCTACATCGACGATGCGGAGGTGGAAGCCGTGCTGACGACAGAACATATTGACGCCACCGCCGCCTCGGGTGAAATTGAGCATCTGCTGCCACGTTACCTCGCGTGGCGACACGCTGACTCCCTCGCGCTCGATGCCGTGGTCGCCGCCGAGCAGCAGGTGACAGGGATGAGCCAGCGACGGTTCCAGCGTCTGCTGGATGAGGCACAGCTGCATAGCCAGCTCTTCCAGGCGTCCTAACGAGCCCTTGGGCTTGTTCAGGTTGTCTATCTTCTCTTGGATGGTCGCCTGTAGCGACTTGTCCACAGGTTGTATATCGAAGGTCTTCATTTTATTCTCACGTTGATGCCTGATACCATAAGGATAACTTCGTCGGCACGGGCGGCGATATACTGGTTCATCCATCCTTGCAGGTCGGTAAACTGGCGCTGGAGGGCGTTGTCGCTGACGCCGCCGCTGCCTATCTCGTTGGTGACGAAGATATAGGTGGCTTCAGGCTGCGTGAACTTGTCGAACTCGCTTTTTGCCAGTTCAAGCGACTTGTCGACGTCGGAATTGTTGGCAAAGAAGAAGTTCGTGAGCCACAGCGTGACGCAGTCGATGACCACCACGCGGCCCGTCAGGTCGTGGCGGCTCAGATAGAGTTCTTCCTCGATGTTCGTCCATTGGGGACCGCGCCGCTGCTGATGGCGGCGAACGCGTTCGCGGAACTCATCGTCCCAGACATGGGCCGTAGCCACGTAGACGGGCTCCTCGCTTAGGCTGAGGGCCAGTTCCTCGGCCTTGGTGCTCTTGCCTGAGCGCTGGCCGCCGGTTATCAAGATAATCTTCTTCATGTGCCTATAGGATTGTCATGATGTCGCGTAGGGTGGGGGCAACGAACGTGGGGGCCTTGGGGCTTTCCGTGGGGTCGACGTTCCAGCGGTTGAAGAGCAGGGCGTCGAGGCCGGCGTTGAGGGCTCCCAGGATGTCGGTCTGCAGGTTGTCGCCAATCATCAGGGTGGTCGCCCTTTCTGCGCCCGATGTTTTCAGGGCGTAGTCGAAGTAGGCGGGCGACGGCTTGTTGACGCCTGCATCCTCGCTCAGGATGATGGTGTCGAAGTACTGGCGCAGTCCGCAGGCTTCGAGCTTCCGGTACTGCACCTCATGGAAGCCGTTGCTGGCCATGTGCATACGGTAGCCTCGTTGCCGCAGGTAGTCCATCAGCTCGTGGGCACCGTCCACCACGCCCGGCTTCGATGCGCAGTAGTCGAGGAAGCGGTCGCTCATGTCTAAGTAGAAGGCCTCCCCAAGCCCCTCCCAAGGAGGGGATGTTTGGTTAGCTATATCAGCATTCCTGCCTGGGTAGGTGTTAAGTGGTCTCCTGAACCGCTCGACAATGAGGAAGTCGCGGGTAATCTCGCCTCGCGAGTAGCGCGTCCACAGGTCGATGTTCGCCTCCCAGTAGGCGTCGTAGAATACTTGCGGGTCGGGGAACCAGCGCTCCAGGTGGAATTCCTCGAACGTCTCGCGCAGGGCGATGACGGCGTTGCCGTGGGTGTCGTAGAGCGTGTCGTCGAAGTCGATGAAGAGGTCCTTGTATCTCATAGCTGTCGTTATGGTCGTTAGTATGCTACTGTCCGCCGAGTAGCGAGAAGTAGTCGATGATATCGTCCCAGGTCTTGAAGGTGTCGCTGCCGAACTCGATGCGGGTGGCCATCGACTCCCCTTTCTTCTTTCCCTTTTCTATCAGGTAGTCGCCGTAGAGCAGGTCGCGGCGTGGCGTGTAGATGGTGTGTTGCCAGGCAGGTACGTTGATATACTCCTCCAGCCATGCGGAATTGTCGCTTTCTCCGACGAAGTACACCTGATAGGTCTCGATGAGCTGGCGTACGGCCTTCTGGCTACTGGCGGCCGGCTTGTCGTAGCCGTCCTTCAGCGTCTCGATGCCGATATAGACAATAGGCCGTTCGCGCCCCGCCTGACGGTCGTCAATCCAGCGCACGACGGGCACCACGCTGTGCATGAAGGAGTGGTCGTTCATGCGGTGCTCACCATGAAAGTGGATGGCCTGCGGATAGTGCTCGGCAAACATGCCGAAGGTGTCAACGAGGTCGTCCTCGTCGCCAAAGAGGCCGTAGACGCGCTGGCGGTCGTCGTCGGTCAGTCCCTCGAAGCGCTGCTCCGACACCTCACGGTATTCCTTGACAAGCGCCTTGTCGACGTAGAACTCCTGGACGCCGTCGAGTCGCGGGTTCTGGAACTGCTGGGTGCCCGTCATACCGTGGGCCTTCATGGTCTCGGCAATCTCGAGGGCAGGGTTGACGCAGATGCGGTCGAAGCCTCGTAGCTGTTCCGTGTACATGCCGCCCATCGACGTGCCGATGATGAGGTCGGGCTGCTCCTGTGCGCATACCTTATTTAATAGCTCGACGGCTTCCTGTGGCTTTACAGGAATGTCGGGAGCGATGACGGTGGCATTAGGAAAAACCTCGCGGATGCGGCCCACGGTGCCTGACTGTCCGCTGGAGGCAAAGCCGTGGACGTAGAGTATCTTTTTCCCCTTACAGAGGTCGGGAAACTGTTTGATGTAGTTGTTCATATCGGGTGACAGCTTGATTTTTCGGCAAAGGTACAAAAAAAAGGGCAGAAAATCATTGTGAATGACTATTTTTTGTGTATCTTTGCAAACGATATTGTGTAATCTTTGCAAACGACATGAAGAAAATCTGCATTATTCTTGCTGCCGCACTCATGCTGGGCGGGGCAACCAACGTCAAGGCAGCCGACTACAACGACCAGGAGCCGTTGAAGCTGGACGTGCCGGAAATGAAACCCGAGTTGACCTACGGTCAGAACCGTATGCAGCTGGACAAGACGCTTCCTATGAACGAAACCCAGAGCTGGACGTGGATGAAAACCAATCCGGGGGTGAAACCCTTCAAGGTGATGGACGACCTGACGTTTGTGGGCATTCCTGTCTTCGTGGCCGGATGGGCCATCAAGGGCGACAAGGCCATGTTCCGCGTCAACAACAAGGAGGGTAAAAAGAATACGCAGTTGCTCACCGACTTCAAGACCGGCATAGACGACTATTCGCAATACTTCGGACCGGCGATGACCCTCGGTCTGAAGATTGGCGGCGTCGAGGGCCGTTCCGACTGGGGACGCCTGTTAGCGTCGGCAGCCATGTCGTATGGCATCATGGCGGGCTTTGTCAACGGTATCAAGTACACCGCCAAGGAGATGCGTCCTGACGGTTCGACGGCCAACTCATGGCCCAGCGGACACACCGCCACGTCGTTTGTCGGTGCCACGCTGCTCCACAAGGAGTATGGTCTGACCGTCTCGCCCTGGTACTCGGTGGCAGGCTACGGTGTGGCTACGGCAACGGGTGTGATGCGTGTGCTAAACAACCGCCACTGGGTCTCCGACGTCCTGTCGGGAGCCGGCATCGGTATCATGTCCACCGAGATTGCCTACGCCTTGAGCGATGTCATCTTCAAGGGAAAGGGCCTGCTGCGCAACAACCTCGTCCTGGAGTCCGAAAATCCTTCGTTCTTTGCCATCTCCATGGGTTTGGGCATCGGCGAGAAGAGCATCGGCTTCATGGGCAGCGACCTGCAGAACAAGGAACTCTACGATCCGATGTACTATGCTGACGACAGCGACCCCGACATGATTGAGTTCCGCTCGGCCACCGTGGTCGATGCCGAGGGTGCCTACTTCTTCAACAAGTACATCGGTGTGGGCGGTCGCCTCCGCGTCAGGGCGATGTCGGCGAAGTCGTTCGGCGATTATTCCGACATTGCAGGATACATGGGTGACGTGGCTTGGGGGAGCATCAGCGATTTGTATATCCCCCGCGATGCCGAGGTAGGTCCTGACCATCCCTACTACCAGAGTCTGGGCTACAACACATCAGGAGAACAGAATCCTGCCCTTGCACCTGTCACGGAGATTGGCGGTGTGGTGAAGAGCGACCACCTGGCCGAGTTTACGGGTAGTGTAGGTCTCTACTTCAACCTGCCCATCAGCAAACGTTTCTCCATAGGCACCAAGGCGCTGATAGGACGCTCCATCACCCAGGAACTCGACATCGACGGATTTGCCAAGGGTAACGTCAAGGACATTAACTACGAGATAACCTTCAGAAACGGTGAGGTGGCCCAGGATGCCAGCGGCAAACCCATGGCCAAGATTGACTGTCCTGTCAATACGGGCGAGACCTATGAGGACCAGTGGGACTTCGTAACCCTCGGTGCCGACAACTCCACGTCGTATGGCACAGGACTCTCGCTGACCTACCGTTACAAGTCGAACTTCTCGTGGCGGCTGTTCTGTGACTATGACTACACGGAAAAGACCTTCACATTGAAGTATGACCCATTCCACTTCCTGCAGAAGGGACTCACCAGCAGCGCTATGGCGCTGGTTCAGGTGGGATCGGAAACGTCCAGTCTGCTGTTCCCCATGGAATACAAACACAAGAAAAATATGAACTATGTCACCATCGGTGCCTCGTTCTCAGTAGCGTTCTGACGCGGTTTCCGGCCTGTTGATGGAATAATATTCTGTCAGGGCACCCGCAAACGACCATATTTAGAATAAAAGTCTCTGTAATTTGATATTGCAGAGACTTTTTCTGTATTTCAACAATTATTTGGTAGATATTTCCAAAGTTCGTACCTTTGCACCCAGAAATTATTAATTCACAATTGACAATTCACAATTAACAATTAAAGAAAGGATAAGATTATGAGTACAAAGAAAAACTTCCGTTTCGAGACATTGCAACTCCATGTAGGCCAGGAACAGGCTGACCCCGCAACCGACGCTCGCGCCGTGCCCATCTACCAGACCACGAGCTATGTGTTCCACAACTCTCAGCATGCTGCCGACCGTTTCGGACTGCGCGATGCCGGTAATATCTACGGACGCCTGACCAACTCGACGCAGGGCGTGTTCGAGGATCGTGTTGCCGCTCTCGAGGGTGGTGTGGCTGGTCTGGCCGTCGCTTCTGGTGCCGCCGCCATTACGTATGCGCTGCAAAACATTGTGCAGGCAGGTGACCATATCGTGGCTGCCGACAACCTCTATGGCGGTTCGTACAACCTGATTACCCACACGCTGGCTACGCAGGGCATCACCAATACCATTATTAATGTGAATGACCTCGAAGCCCTCGAAGCTGCCATCCAACCCAACACGAAAGTAGTATATGCCGAGACCTTCGGCAACCCCAACAGCGACGTGCTCGACCTCGAAGGCGTGGCTGCCGTGGCCCACAAGCACGGTATCCCCTTCATCGTCGACAATACGTTCGGCACACCTTATTTAATTCGTCCGTTAGAGCACGGTGCTGACATCGTGGTACACTCGGCTACGAAGTTCCTGGGCGGTCACGGCAGTTCACTCGGTGGTGTCATCGTCGACGGTGGTAAGTTCGACTGGAAGCAGAACGACAAGTTCCCGACGCTGTCCAAGCCCGATCCTTCGTATCACGGCATCGTCTTTGCCGACGCTGTAGGCGCTGCGGCTTACGTCACCCGCATCCGTGCCGTTGTCCTGCGTGATACCGGTGCCGCCATCTCACCCTTCAATGCCTTTATCCTGTTGCAGGGTGTCGAGACGCTGAGCCTGCGTGTGGAGCGTCATGTAGAGAATGCGCTGAAGGTAGTTGACTTCCTGGCTAACCATCCGAAAGTGGCCAAGGTGAACCATCCTGCCCTTGAGAGCCATCACGACCACCAGCTCTACCAGAAGTACTTCCCCAACGGCGGCGGCTCTATCTTTACCTTCGAGATTAAGGGTGGTCAGGAAGAAGCTTGGAAGTTCATCGACGCCCTGCAGATCTTCTCGCTGTTGGCCAACGTTGCCGACGTGAAGAGCCTGGTGATTCACCCCTACACCACGACCCACTCACAGCTGTCGCCCGAGGAACTGGCTGAGCAGCATATCACGCCTGCTACCGTCCGTCTGAGCATCGGTACGGAGCATATCGACGACATCATCGACGATTTGGCACAGGCACTCGACAAGATTTAAAAAAAGACTGCGAATTGCACGGATTACACAAATTTATTCGTAACTTTGCACCCGATGAGAAAATTTATCTTAGCAGACAATCAGGAACTGACGCGCTTCGCCTTGGAGAGTCTGATCCGTCAGAAGGGCGACAATGACATCTTTAAGGCCAGCGACAAAGCCGGACTCGTACAGCTGTTGAAGGAGCACGAGAATGCAGTAGTGTTGTTGGACTACACGCTGTTCGACTTTGCCGACGAGGATCAGCTCCTGATTGTCGCTGAGCGCTTTGCACTCTCGGAGTGGATACTCATCAGCGATGAGCTGACCCCTCAGTTCCTGCGTCGCGTGGTTTATTCGTCGCACCAGTTCAGCATCGTCTTCAAAGACGGGTCGATGAAGGATATTCGCGATGCCCTGGAAGCGGTCAATCGCCACAACCGCCACATCAGTCAGCGGGCGCTGGAGGTTATCATCAGCCAGCAACAGGAGGAAGAGGAGCGTCCCAGTATTCTGACGGAAACGGAAATAGAAATCGTGAGGGCCATCGCCCAGGGTAAGACGACGAAAGAGATTGCCAACGAGCGCTTCTCGAGTGTCCATACCATCACCACCCACCGTAAGAACATCTTCCGGAAACTGGGCATCAATACCGCCCATGAGGTCATCAAATATGCCCTCCGTGCCGGACTGGTGGATTCCTCGGAGTTCTATATTTAACAACATAAAACTAATCAAATGAGCAAAAAAACAGTATTAGTGACAGGTGCTAATAAGGGTATTGGCTTTGGAATAGCAAAACATCTCGGCCTCAGTGGCTGGCAAGTAGTGATCGGCGCACGTGACGAACAGCGCGCCTCGAAAGCCATCAGCGAACTGAAGGCACAAGGCATCGATGTGCTCGGTTGGGTGAATATTGAGTTGAAAGACCTCGACGGCATTGAGCAAGCTGCCAAGGAGATTAGCGAGAAATACCCCGATTTGTCGCTGCTCGTCAACAATGCCGGTATTCCTGGCGATATGAGCGTCGACAGCGAGCATACGGAGATAAGTGTCATCCGCGAGACGCTCGACGTGAATTTTATAGGCACCTTCGCCCTCACCAAAGCGCTGATTCCCCTGATTGCCAAGAATAGCGGTCGTATCGCCAATGTCACCGTGCCCTCGGAAATCAGTCCCTACTGGCATCCGTTAGCCTACGTTGCCAGTAAGGCCGCTCAGAATGCCATGATGGGTGTGATGGCGATAGAGTTTCAGCAGTCGGAAACGCCTGTGGAAATTTTCTCCGTACACCCAGGACCCACCACTACCGACCTCAACGGCAATATGGCATTGCCCGGTTTCCACGATATCGAGACCGTCGGTCAGAAGTTTGCCGAACTCATCAATGACGGTCAAAACCATCAAGGTGAATTCATTGAACTTTATCCCATCGTGAAGGAGGACTGAGGTCTATACCAAGCTAAACAGGAACTGTGGGCTGACATACTCCCAACGGGCGGTGCCGAAGCGGATGAGGCGAGCCAGTAGCGTGATGACTTTGTGACGGGGCAGGCGTGAGAGCCGGACAATCTGGTTCAGCGTCTGACGGCCCTCCATGACGTCGAGCAGGTGGCGGATGTCATCGTCGTAGGTGAGCATGGCGCCCTGAGCCTTCTGCGCCTCGCGCCAGAGGGCAAGGTGGACGGGCGAGGCTACAATGTTTTCATCAGCAATACGGATATAGGCCCGCAGGCGGTCGTTCTCGTCCAGTACGCAGACAGGACGCTTACTGGAGGGTGGTACGGTGGCAACGACGATCGTTCTCCCCTCGGCATGATAGGTATCGAACTTGATGCTGGCTTCAGGCTTGCAGTATCGGTAGGCTGCCTGGTGCATCATGTAGATTTCCTCCTCGGAGCGGACGCCGGAGAGATGGCCGTCGTCGCGTACACCGATGAGCAGGCGTCCGCCGTCGGTATTGGCAAAGGCTGATACCGAACGGGCCAGCTTGTGGGCATCGGCTACGCGGTACTTGAAGTCTTGCTGCTGGTGCTCGCCCTCACGAATGAGACTGAGGAGATAGCGCTTGTCGTCCATATCCGAGAATCAATCAACAATATTCTGAATGACCAAGCCTGCCAATGTCTTACATGGATTCCTTAAGGCGTCGGGCGTAGTCATCGTTGGGGTCTATATCAAGAATTTTGCTGACGTATTTCAAGGCGTTCGTGTAATCCTTGTTGACATAATAATAGTAGGCGAGGTACTTATAAGCCTCGGTAAGTTGTGAACCGCCGCGGTCGGCAGTCATTTCAATGACGCGCTGGTAGTAGGGTTTAGCCAGTCCACGCTTGGTATCAGGATCGAGGGCAACGTTGGTACGGGCCCGCCAATAGTCGCCCAAATAGCTGTCGGGTCGTAGCCGAACCACCTCGGCAAAGGTCTCGTCAGCTTGTCGGAGGGCTTCGGTCTTTTCAGGAGTGAGGTCGGTGGAGTTGCGGGTGTCAGTACCTTGTGCATAGTATAGACGACCTAATTCGTAGACGACGTAGGCGGTTCGTTCCTCCGACTCGAGTTTCTGCATATAGCGGAGGTAATAATCAACGGCGTGGGGATAGTCTTCTACCTGTTGGTAAGCCTTGGAGATAGCCAGCAGTACGTCAGTACGTTCACCGTTGAGTTGCAGAGCCTTATTAAATTGACTGACCGCCTCCTCGTAGCGACCATTGCCGTTGAGGACGTAGCCGTAATAGATGTAGTCAAGATAAGTGAAACCGCGCTCACCAGTACTGTCGGCAGCCAGGCTGCGGTCGCTGTTCTCAAAGAAATCAACGGAAGCCTCCAGGGCCTTGTCGTACAGTTTCAGCTCGGTATAGTTGTACATGAGTAGTCGGTTGAGGACAAGGTCGCGAGTGTGGGAGACTCTTGCGTGGACAACGATGTCGGCTGATTTCTGGTAGTCTTTCAACAGATAGGTGGACATGGCATAGTTGACCAGTTCGTCACGTAACAGACTGTCGATGGCTATAGAATCGTAGGCAGCGGCAGCCTCGGCTATCTTGTTGCCCGCATACCAAGTGGCGGCTATGAGATGGTCGGTACGACAGTCTTTACGATAAGTGGCCAACTGTTGCAACTTGGCAACGGCCAGTGCAGGCTCCTTTTCGCGGTGCATATTGACGTAGTGCATATAGCCTGTAGGGTCGCGAGGATCGAAAAAGATGGCGCGGCCATAGTGGTAATCGGCTTGGCGACGGTCGTTCTTTGCTAAGGCAATGTCGCCAGCCAGACAAATGACAGAGGTGGTGATGCGCTTTTGGCGTCGCCCCAGTTCGTAATAGCGTTCGGCTCCTGTAATATCACCTTGACGGAGGCAGGCGGTGCCAAGGGCAGCTAATTGGTCCGGGGTGTTCTTGTCCTTGGCGATGATGGCATCTGAGCATAGCCAGCAGAGGAACAGAATGGGTAATAGTTTTATACGTTTCACTTCTTTGCTTTTATCTGGTCAGCGAGAATTTCAGCGAAAGACCGAAGTCGCGGGTGGTGGTAGGATAACTGCTGGACGACAGCAGGGGAGTATTGGTCTGACGGTCGTAGTAGAATGTCAGGGTGAGCAGTCGGCTGAGGGTATAGTCGGCAGCAAATGTGAACTTCAGGGCGGAGTTGCCGCTACTGGCCGACGAAACGCCGGTAGCAATGTCGCGAGTAATGGCAGCCTGTGAGCGTAGTGAGAAGTCAGCGCGCATATTCAGGTCGTGGTTGATGCCCTTCTTGTTGTTGGACGTTGACTTCTGATTGTTGGCATTCTGCTGTCGGTTGTTGGCTGTCGACTTATTGCCTTTCACTTTCCGGCCGCGACTACCACCAAAGAGGTTCAGCTTGAAGTTGCTGATCTTGTAGCCCAGTCCGATAACCCAGTCGTTCGAGCGCTGTTCGTTGAGCTGAACACTGGTCATCGAGAGGTTCAGCACGCGCGTGGTTTTATACTCCAGCTTCACCGTCATATTATTCTGAAGGGTCACATCGACACCCAGCAGCGGCGAGAACGACTCGTTGATGCTGACGGTGGAGATGTTGTACATGCTGGAGGGGAACAGCGAGCCGTCGGCACCGCTGACGAAGCCGAGGTCGCCCATGAACTCGAGCCATGAGGAGTAGCTGGAGTAGGAGCCGATGGCGAATACGGACGTGTAGCGGTGGTTGATGTTGACGCTCTTGAAATGGTCGGCCAGCCAAGGAATCTTCGACAGACCGCTGTAGCTCACAGTCCAGTTAGGCAGTAAGCGTGAGAGGGCCGGGAAGATATCGAGTGAACCACCCGAACCGCTGGTATAGGCAGCTAAGAATGCTGGCACGAGGACGTCAGCCGAATACTGGTTGACTTGACCGACGGTGGAAGGCACTCCAGCATACTGGGCCTGAACTCGGTCGCGGTACAGGGGTATGAGCCTGCAGAACTCGTCGAACGTCTTGGACTGATAGCCAGAATTGGCATCGCCCATGCGCTCAAAGGCCGAGGAGAGTGAGATGGTGGTCATGTTGAACGTCCCGCTTCGTGTAGTGGGCGAACCCTCATACATATACTGCACGCTCTGGGCACGGGTCATGGTGCGCGAGGCACTCACGTCAATCTTCAAGTCGCGGATAGGCTCGAGCGTAGCCTTCAGTTGCAAGTCTTCGTTGACGGAGGACGTATAAGGCGTAGCCGTAGACTCGTTTATCAGCAGCCAGTTGTTGTCGCGGGCTTTGTCCAGATAGCTGTCGCCAGCCAGTCCGAAGGCAAAGTCGAGACCTGGTGCCATTACGCTACCCGTACGCTGCCCGAAGGCGTCGCCTACGTTGGGCAGGAAACCGGGTAGTGTCATCGACCGCTGATTGCGGTAGCTGATGTTCACCGTTCGTACCATCATCAGCAGACGGCTGATTTGTTGGGCAGGTTCATACCACCACTGTTTGTCGAGCGGTTCCTTGGGCAATACGCTGAGTTTCAGCTGTAGCGATGAGTCCTTCTTGGTAGAGTCGGTAGCACGAAGTTTGGCAGCTATGTCCTTTGGCAAACTGACCATCACGGTATTCTCATCTTTTACCTTCCACTTCAGCCTAATCTGGCGACCATCTTGTCCACGAGCCGAGACGAGCAGGCGCTTCGACTTCTTGCCGTGTTGTACTGTGAGTGTGGTGTCGGCCGTTAGCGTGATTTCCTTTTGGAAGGTATTCTTGTTCTTGGGCAGTTCTTTTTCTTCCTTAGAAGTGTCTTTCTGGGACTTCTGAGAGTCCTGAGAGTCTTGGGGCTTCTTAGAGTCCTGGGATTTCTGGGATTTCTGAGTTTTTGGGGTTTTCTGAGGAGCCTTCTTGAACCGCTCGTTCACCTTCTTGAGGAAGGGCGAGTGGTTATACAGCATTTCCAGGTTCAAGGCACCGTTCAGGTTCAGGTTGCGGTTGTTGTTGATGGTGTTGCCGAGTGTGGTGCCGTCGTCAAGTTCTGTGCCGCGGGCCCATGAGTAAGTGGCGTTGTAGGATACATCGCTGTTGAGCCAGTCAAAGATGGGTAGCTTGTTGAGCGGCAACTGATAGCTGGCGGTGAAAGTCTGACGATAGTCAAGAGGTGTTCCCCAGTGTAGGATGCTCTGTTTGACGGAGTCCTTCCATGCAGTATAGCGCTCAGGATAGAGGTCTTTGTTGATGGGGGTATAAGGTTCCTCAATCTGTGCGCGGGTAGCACTTTGGAAGTTCATGTGCAGGTTCTTTGTCAAATCCCAGCGCAACTGGAAGTCACGGTTCCAGAGGAACTGCTCATTAAACTCTAACGGCAGGTTAGGATTCTCGAGATTCTCAAGGTCGCGTTTCTGGAGCTCGTAGTATTCACGGGTCATCTCCGAGTTGAAGGCAATCGTCTGGGGCAGGTAGTTAAAGCCGAGGGCCTTAGGGAAGTTGAGCCATTTTGACTTGCCCTTCGCGTTCTTGAAAGGTTCCCAGGTCTTGTAGACGGGCGAGTAGCTATACGACAAACTGCCGCGCCACTCGTCATCGTTCTCATAGACCGTTGTCTCGCCTGTGGTGTGGTTATGACGGTGGCTATAGGATAGCGAGAAGTTGGCAGGGTCGTAAGGCATGGGGTGACGCTTGTTCTTGATGCCCACACGCATATTGGACAGAGATAAGTTGCGTGACAGTTTCTTGGTAACGGCAATGGACTCTACGGAATCGCGCTCATGACTGCTCATGGCATCAAGGGCATCATCGAGATTCATGTCTGTGTCCAGCGGGTTGTACTTGGGCCGCACCTCGTCCTTGCTGACAGAATAGTAGAAGGGGATATTTACTTTCGCCTTGTCAGGGAAAAACTTGCCCAACTCCAGGTTAGCTACCATAGAGTACGACTTCTGAGTCTCGTTTGAGCGTTGCAGGGCGTTATCTTCAAGTCCTCCGAAACCGTCGGTCATGTAATGTCCTGTCAGGTTGACGGTACCGAAATCGCTGAGCTGGACGTTGAAGTGTCCTGAGGCGGCCCATCCACCCTCGTTATTATAGTCCTTGAGGCGTAGCTCGTTGACCCACACCTCGCCCGACTTCTCCGTACTGGCCAGGTTGCGCACACCGATGACCATCGTCTTCACCTCGCCTAAACTGGGGTTACCAACGATACTGATCTTGTTGTTGGGCTTGTCGGCATCATACTCAGAGAATATCTGGTTATAACTGACCTTTCCCTCTGAACGGGCGATGTTACGTGCCTTCTTCACTTTGGTAAAGACGCTCATGTCGACATCAAGCATGTTTTCCATAGGCCACACCTTGCTGCGGTCGTTGGCCGACTGCCACGAATAGCGCCCCTCAGGCGTCAGTTTCAGGGGAATCTCGTACTCATAGTAGTTGTTCTTGTAGTCACTACCTATGCGGATGAAGACGGCCAGCTGGTCGTCCTGCAGGTTGGTGACGTTGGGCAGCAGGTAGTTAGCATGCACGAACATCTGTAAGCGCTTGTACTGACGCAGGTCGTAGTTGAGGTTCTTGTAGACGGCCTTCGACTCACCTTGACTGAGGTTGCGCACCGTCAGGCAAAGAGCCTGCTCATTGTTCTCGACAAGCTGAGGCTGGCTGGGGTCGGTAGCACGGCTGATGCCAGGAGGCAAGGTGTAGGCCACAGGCTGACGGTCTGTATTCTCCTCAATGTTGACGGCACTCATCTCCATCGTACCCGTTTCTGCACCTGCAGCTGTCTGCAGACTCTGCTTGTACTGCCGCCATTCGCCGCGCACCAGGTCAAGACTGCCGAAGCGCAGCACGATGGGCTTCTGGAAACCGGTGAGGAACATACGCATGAAGCGGATGCTGGTGAAGTCGTTAATGCCGCCGATACGTTCCTTGCATTCAGCCAGCGGAATACGGAACTGGTACCAGCGGACGGTGATGGAGTCGCCGTTGCGCAGTTTTACGTAGCTGTCGCGGCGGTCGGTAATGTAGCTGTTGGTGGCTGTCCCGTTGTTATAGCCTTGCAGTTCATCGTCGCTGATGTGGACGCGATACTGGAAGTAACGTTCATATTCATTGAGCGTGAAGTCCTGATTGATGTCTTCCACGTCGGGACCCGTCTTGTATGAGGTGTCGTACGACTCCGTCCGGTTGTCGGTGTCGGGCGAGTTGCCTTGCGGGTTGTTGATGCGCTTGTAGCGGTCCAAGATACTGGTGCGGGCCTGGTCGAAGTCAGAGCCGCGGTAGTAGTGGTAGTCATCGCCGGCAGGATCCTGTCGCCAGGCTTCGAGCAGCGAGTCATTGGTGACAATCGTACTCACCTGGTTGAGCCACTCCTGATAGGCATCATATTGACGTTCCTCCTCATCGTTGAGGCCGTTCAGACCCACGTCTTGAAGGACACGTGAACCAGAAGTCGTGGCGAAAGCGTAGGTTTGCGAAGGCTGTTCGGGAATCTTACCCCACTGTGTGAAGCTGTAAGCCTTGGAACCGTCAACGGGCATTCCGCTCTCGTAGAACTTCTTGCCGTCGCGTAGCACGTCCTCGCTTACCTCACCTAAATTAATATAGAGGTCGCCCTCATATTGGGAGGCGGTGCCGTCGCGCCGCTGGTAGATAAAGGGGTCCATCAGCCAGAATTCCACATATTCTATATTAGCCTGCTCGAAGTCGGTCGTCTCTAATCTGCGCATCATACCACCCCACTTAGTTGCAGGGTTCATCAGCGTACCGTCAGCATTCAGCTGGGTGGTCAGGTTATAGGGACCACGCTCCTGGGGATAATAGGCCAGATTGAGCACGTCGAGTTTTGAGGTGGCGCCGTTGTAGTTCGACTGGTCGCGGTTGGGGTACAATTCTTTGATATAAACCTCGCGCACACGATGGTCGCTGAGCTGCTCAAGGTCGCTCTTGATGTGTCCAGGGGTGAGACTCGACGAGCGGTTGGTGAACAGCGGGTCAATCATATACCACGACAACAAGGCGCGCCCATAGCCAGAGGCTACGGTGGTCTTATCGTTGGCCTCCTTCATCATCGAGGGAACACTCGACAGCGACCACGCCTTCGGATCCTTTACTGAGATAAGGTTCTTGGTATTCTCGAAGTCGTCAAGATAAGAGGCGTTGTCCTGTGTACCACTGGCCCGTCCGGCAATCAGTTGGGCAAACTCACCCGTCAGTTGTATCTGTGAGGGCTGTGTGACGTGCAGGAATGGTATCTTGTTAAGCATGTTGGTGAGCCACTGTGACTCTTTCTTCCAGTTCAGGTTCAGTCCCCACAGCGTGTTGTTCAGTGGCTCTTCGCCCATAGTGACCTTCGAGGTCAGCGCCTGTTCGGAGAGGTGCATCAGCGTACCGCCGAGGATGAAGTCCTTGGAGAAGTCGTATTCCCAATTGATACCGTACATCGTCTTGCGCTGCATACCGTATTCGGTGTCCGACTCGAAGCTGGCTTTCACGTCGGTACCAGCGTCCAGGATACTCTGGTTGATGATGGTCACCTCGCCTGCTGAGTAGTCGACGGTGTAGTCAGAACTCTCTTTCAGTTCGACGCCGCCAGCGGTCACCTTCACCGAACCCTGCGGCACGTTGTAGGCTCCCAAGGAGATGACATTGGCACTGGAGCCCTTGAACTGACCCGTCAGCAGAAACTTGTCCTTTTCTGCCGTCTGCTTGGCAATAGTCTTCGTCGAGTCATACAGCTGGTCGAAGACATACTTGTCGGCAATATTTCCAAGACCTGCTGCCTCCATCTTGCGGCGCAGATAGTCGCCGAAGGGCTCAGCCGACGGCAGGAATATGCGACCGTTCTGTACGGTATAGCCCTGCACGAAGTCGAACTGTCCGTTGGGGTTGGCCTTCATGTTATTGTCAAGACGGTCACAACCTAACAGTTTCAAGAGCGTCTGCGACTTCAGTTTCTCCTCTGGCAGATAAGTCAGGTAGACGCCCGCCGTGTCGCTTTGGTACTTGATGTCGAGGCGGAACTTCTCCTTCTCGACACTCGAAGCCAGGTAGTAGACGTTCTTCATCATCAGGTCCCAGTTACCCTGCGAAGGACTGTTCGACGTATTCTTCAGCGACTTCACGAAGAGGCACTTCTTGATGTCGGTCAGGTCGGTAGAGAACTCACCCACCTGATAGGTGCGGCCACCATAGGTATATTCGAAAGCAACGGCCAGTACCTGGTCAGTCTGCAGGCCAGTCTTCAGCGAGATATAGCCCAAAGCCTCGTTCACGGTGTATTCTGATGACGACAGCAACCGTGCGGAGGCTAATTTCTCGTAGTCGACACCGCCCCTCAAAAAGCCGAAACTTTCCAAGGCCGTGCTGACTAAATCGATGCTGCGTTGGGCAGAGTCAATACGGCTGATGAGCGATTGGTATTCGTTGTTGGCATTGTTGCCGGGAACGCCCTCGCCGGCAACCGACCAGTTAGGGTTCGATACCTTGCTGTTTTCGCCCAGGTCGGTAAACGCCACAATGTTTCGCGTGTTGTTCGTGTTGGCGGTCTTATTGGTCACCCATACCTCCACACGGTTGATTTTCACGCCTGTCATCAGGTTGGGCATCGTCGACATCGCCTTGTCGTAGTTCTGACGGAAGTATTGTGACAGGAAGAAGTGTCGGTTCTCCTCATAGTCGGCAACGTCAATCTCAAACGGTGACGTCTGTGTACCACCTTTTGAGGAAACGCTCTTCGTGGTCGACTTTTTCTGCGATACCACCGCATCCAATTTCAGTTTGCCGAACTGCATGGCGGTATAGACGCCAAAGAGGCTTGAGGCACCTTTCACCAAAGAATTGTTGGAGGGGAAGCTCACGTTGCCCGCCTCCACCTTCTTGATGATTTCGTCCTCCTTGCCGTCGAACTTCAGTTTCAGATTTTGTGTGTCGAAGTCAAAGGTGGCGTCGGTGTTGTAGTTGAAGTTGAAGTTCATCTTGTCGCCTACCTTCGCATTGGCTGAGATGTTAATCTTCTCGTCGAAGTCGAAGCTCGTGGTCTTGCGGTTGCGGATGGGCAGCGAGGGGTTGTCGATGTTCTTCATCGTGGCACCTAACTTCAGTTCAGCCGTTCCCTGCGTCTTCACTCTGACACCGCCCGGGCCGAAAATCTTCTCGGCGGGTCCCAAGTCGAAGTGCATATCGGTGAACGAGAACTTGTCCTGATCCTGTGTCTGATAGGCCTCCGTGTTCTTACTGCGGAAGAACAGTTCGCGGCTGCGCCGTTCCGACCACTTCATATACTCCTCGGGTGTCATCAGGACGGGTGCATTCAGGTAGCTGTCACCTATCTTGGAGCCCACGTAGTAGAGGTTCAGCGAGTCGTCGTACTCTACCTGCTGGCGGATATTGTCAGGTGTCTTCAGGTCGAGTGCCGACGAGTCGAGGTCGGCCACGATGACGGGTGCCGTCTTCTTAATCTTCCAGCGCGACTTCTCGGTCTGTTGTTGCTTGCGGTCCTTATCGTCCTGGGGCACGGCAGCAATGGCTGCAATGCCCAGAAACACAATCATTAGTATCTGTAAGAACCGCTTCATACGAACTCAAACCTTATTTGATCTGCTTCAGCGCCAACTTCACCACCTGCTCCACAGGCAATGAAGGCTGCTCCTGAAGAATCTGCACCACCACCTTTTGTGTGGGTGCCGGCGAGAAGCCCAACATGGTCAGGGCGGCGACAGCCTCATCGCGCACGGCGGTATTGACTGGGGCTGCAATGGTGCCGCCTGCCGGTATCTCGTCGGCGATGCCTAAGGCGACAATCTTGTCGCGCAGGTCGACGATGATGCGCTGTGCGGTCATCTTGCCGATGCCCTTGATGCTCTGTATCAGTTTGGCATTGCCCGTCGAGATGGCGTTGCAAAGCTCGGCAACGCTCATGCCCGACAGCATCATACGTGCGGTGTTGGTGCCTACGCCGCTGACGGTGATAAGCAACTCGAACATTTCACGCTCCTTCTTGTTGAAGAAGCCGAAAAGCACGTGGGCATCTTCGCGAATGGCCTCATAGACATAGAGCTTTACCTCTTTCTTTGTCTGAATGGCCGAAAACGTATTCAGCGATATATTCAGTCCGTAACCCACTCCTGCGGCCTCGACCGTAGCTAATGCGGGCGTCAACTCGGTCAGTTCGCCCTTGATGTATTCTATCATAATACTGTCATTTTAGTATATATACCTTGATTATTAACGCTGTTTGCTTACACTTTATTGTATTTTGGAGCAAAAAGAGAGAAAAATGTCACTGATGCAAGAAATTTAGATTTTTTCCTGTCATTTTGTTATTAGTTTCACGGAAATTATGTAATTTTGCAGCCGAAATCAGAAATAAACCAACAAAACAGCAAAGATATGAAGAAAATCAGAGCAGCCGTCGTAGGTTACGGCAACATTGGAAAGTATGCCCTTCAGGCATTGGAGACCGCTCCCGACTTTGAAGTTGCAGGCATCGTGCGTCGCAACGGTGCCGACAATAAGCCCGCCGAACTGGCCCCCTACGAAGTAGTTAAGGACATCCGAGAACTCAAGGACGTCGATGTAGCCATTCTGGCCACTCCGACCCGTTCGTGCGAGGAATATGCCCGTCAGATCCTGCCCCTCGGCATCAACACCGTCGACTCGTTCGACATCCACACCAGCATCCTCGACTACCGTGCAGCCCTTACACCTATTAATAAAGAGACGAAGACCGTCAGCGTCATTGCCGCCGGATGGGATCCGGGCAGCGACTCTATCGTCCGCACGCTGATGCAGAGCCTTGCCCCCAAGGGACTCAGCTATACAAACTTCGGCCCGGGTATGTCGATGGGCCACTCCGTCTGTGTACGTTCGAAGGCCGGTGTGAAGAACGCCCTGTCGATGACCATCCCCTTGGGTGAAGGCATCCACCGCCGCATGGTGTATGTGGAACTCGAGGAGGGTGCCAAGCTTGACGAGGTGACGGCTGCCATCAAGGCCGACCCCTACTTCGCCAGCGACGAGACCCATGTGTTCCAGGTAGAGTCAGTCGACGACGTGCGTGATATGGGTCACGGCGTCAACCTTGTCCGCAAGGGCGTCAGCGGCAAGACCCAGAACCAGCGTCTGGAGTTCAACATGAGCATTAACAACCCCGCCCTGACTGGTCAGGTGCTGGTCAACGTGGCTCGTGCTTCTATGCGCCTGCAGCCCGGCTGCTACACGATGATTGAGATTCCCGTCATCGACATGCTGCCCGGCGACCGCGAGAGCCTTATCCAGCACTTGGTGTAATAAAATGACGATATGGATTTCAACAAGATTCTGAAAGGATGCGGGTGCCTGTCTATCGGTGGCTTTGCTCTTCTGGTTATCTTAGCGCTGATTGGCACATGTGTCGACGACGAGGAGAATACCGACAAGACGGAGACCGTAGCCACCAGTGGCGACGGCAAGGAACAGAAAGACTCGGTGACCGTTGTCAATCAGGTATTGGAGGGCGACCCCTATGAGGAGCTCGACGGCCTGATCGGACTGGGACGGGTGAAGGAGGAAGTGCGCACACTGGCTAACTTCGTAAAGGTGCAGAAGCAACGCGAGGAGCAGGGCCTGAAGACGCCGAAGATGTCCTATCACCTGGTGTTCACCGGCTCGCCTGGTACGGGTAAGACCACAGTAGCCCGCATCGTAGCCCGTATCTACAAGGACTTGGGAATCTTGAAGAGTGGTCACACCGTCGAGACCGACCGCTCAGGATTGGTGGCAGAGTATATGGGACAGACCGCCATCAAGACCAACGCTATCGTTGACTCGGCACTTAACGGTGTGCTCTTCATTGACGAAGCCTACGCACTGGTGCCCGAAGACGGCAGTGGTCGCGACTACGGTCAGGAGGCCATTTCCACCCTGCTGAAGCGTATGGAGGATGATCGCGACAAGCTGGTGGTCATCATAGCCGGCTACTCGAATGAGATGAAACGCTTCATCGATTCGAACCCCGGCCTGCAGTCGCGCTTCAACCGTTACATCGACTTCCCCGACTATTCGTCAGGCGAATTGGTGGACATCTTCAAGATGTACCTGAAGAAGAACCAGTATGAACTGACTGACGAGGCTGAGACCCTGCTCCGTACGAAGATGCAGTATGCCGTTGACCATAAAGACCGCAACTTCGGTAATGCCCGCTTCGTTCGCAACGTGTTCGAGAAGTGCATCCAGGAACAGGCCAACCGCTTGGAGAAGAGCAAGAACCTGACGCGTAAGGAACTGTCGGAATTGACGGTTGACGACGTCAGGAAAGGTTTCCAATAAAAAAATGCAAAGACTGCAACTTTTCATTCCTTGAATACGTCAAACAAGAAAAGAAACGTAAAAAAGGAAAAAGTATGAAGAAAAGTGTAGTCTTTGCATTTCTTTGTGTGATGCTGATGGCATCGTGCAAGATTGAGTTCAACGGCGGAGAAATCATCGAGCCGAGTAGTAACATCGTCAAGAACGAGTACAAGCTGACGAAGTTCGACAAGTTGGACATCGACGTGGTGGCCAACGTGAAGTTCATTCAGGGACGCGAGAGCGATTACCGCGTGGTGCTCTCCTGTCCCGATAACTATGTGGATCTCTTCGAGTTTGAGGTGGAGAAGAACGGTGAGCTCGATATCCATTTCAAGCGCGAGAAAATCAACATCAGTGCCCAGAACGTAGATATTACCGTCTATTCGCCTTCTCTGAAGGAGGTAGATAATAACGGTGTGGCCTCTGTCGAGATCGACCGCCTCAGCGGCGATCGTCTGGAAGTGGATAACTCTGGCGTTGGCGGCGTCTACCTCAGTGGTCTCAAACTTGCTGTTATTGAGGTCGACTGCAGCGGCGTGGGTAGTGTGGAACTAAACGGCGAGACAGACCGTGCCGACTTGGAGTGTAGCGGCGTGGGCAGTATCAGGGCCGAGGGACTGAAGGCCAAGACCGTGAAGGCTGAGGTCAGCGGCGTGGGCGGCATCACCTGCAACGCCTCCGAGAGCATCGATGGCGAGGTCAGCGGCGTTGGCTCGCTGAAGTTTAGCGGCAAACCCAGCCGCAAGGTGCTGAACCGCTCTGGTGTCGGTGAAATTACTGAATTATAGGCAGTTGAATTGATTTATGTCAATAAATTGTATATTTCACACTAATTATACGAAGATAAACTTGCTTATTTATTAAAAAGGTATTATCTTTGCACCGTGTTTTTCATAGTATTAGATTTAAGGTTAACAAAGGTTGGGGCTTAGCGAAGCCCCTTTTTTTATGCCCAAAAGTTTGGAGCGTATTGTTTTTTTTATTATTTTTGCAGGCGGAAATAAACTAAAAACTCTAAACTCTAAACACTAAACATTAAAACATTAAGAACTATGAAAAAGTATTTAGCAGAAATGGTGGGCACGATGGTGCTCGTACTGATGGGTTGCGGCGTCGCCGTCAGCCTGGGTTGTGATCCTGTTAACAACATTCCCGCCGTAGTGGGTACTGCGTTTGCCTTCGGCTTGGCGGTTGTCGCTATGGCCTACACCATCGGCGGCATCTCTGGCTGCCACATCAATCCAGCTATTACCTTGGGTTGCATGCTTACAGGTCGTATGGATGCCAAGGAAGGTATCATGTATATGATTTTCCAGATTATCGGTGCCTTTATCGGCTCGGCCCTGCTGGCCGTGCTGACGGCTAACGTTCCTGGATTGGAGGGCACGGGTGCCAACGACCTGCAGGCCAACGTCACCGTGCTGGGCGGACTGCTGGCTGAGATTATCTTTACCTGCGTCTTCGTGCTCGTTGTCTTAGGTGCTACCTCGAAGACCAATGGTGCCACCAACAACTTCGCTGGCTTGACAATTGGCCTTTCGCTGGTGCTCGTCCACTTCGTCTGCATCCGCTATACGGGTACTTCGGTGAACCCCGCCCGCTCCATCGCTCCCGCTGTGTTTGAGGGAGGTACGGCTCTTACCAACCTTTGGATCTTCATCGTTGGTCCCTTCGTGGGTGGTGCCTGCGCCGCTGGTATCTGGAAGATGATACATCCGGCCAAGAACTAATCCGACCTTTCAAGTTGAAAATCGGTACGCAGCGCCCGCTGCCGATTAACTCAGCGCCCGCTGCCGATATCAGCAGCGGGCGCTGCTGATATTGTCGGCGGCCGCTGCGAGAACGTTTGCCCGGCTGTTTCTCCCTCTCTGCCGCCGCCAATCCCCCAGTTTGCTACGCCCTTGCTCCCATCAAGCAACGTTGCCAAATGGTTTTTTCTTACCCTTTTTCTTGCATTCTCCAATTCTTTTTACTAACTTTGTCCCCTGAACGCTGGCAAGAAGCCTTAGAGAAGGTGCCGGCGCGACTTTTGTGGGTGAATAGATAGTTGTATCTATATTCTATATGAGGCTCCACGCAAATTCCGACCAGAATAGAACGGGCCTCAGTGGAATCGGGATACACCTTGCATAAAGGTGTACCCGTTCCATATATTTCGTTCAAGGTCCTTGGTCGGATACCTGCGTGGGAATATATGTGAATGTGGTACACTTTCTTTATATCTGCACTTTTGTATCGTTTCACGCTAAAATCCGACCAAATGACAGTAACGAGCGATCAGAAAGAACAGCAGGTGGTTTCGCGGCAACGTGTGGCTGATCATGGTGAGGTGTATACCGCCAAGAGAGAGGTAAACGCGATGCTCGACTTGGTGAAGGAAGAGACGGAGCGCATAGACTCCCGATTCCTGGAACCTGCCTGTGGCAATGGAAACTTCCTCGTAGAGATACTGAGCAGGAAGATGGAGGCGGTGCGACGGCAATATGCCAAGAACCGCTTTGAGTACGACCAGGCTTCGGCTGTGGCCGTCAGTTCGATGTATGGCGTAGAGTTGCTGCCCGACAATGTGGAGGCTTGCCGCCAGCGCCTGATGAATCAGTATCTTGAAACCTACCGGGAGCATCAGCATGTG
>CACZDV010000040.1 GCA_902780025.1 uncultured Prevotellaceae bacterium | reverse complement strand
CCTTGAATATGCCGATATACCAGTTTACTACTTTCTTAACACCCCGCCAAGGAAGGCTCAGGATGCTTGTTTTTCCTTCTTTACTCATATTGAGATATGTAATTCATCATTAATTCTTGGTCATCGGGGTGAAACCACCTCATCTGTGTGTCGCGCTTGAACCACGTCAGTTGTTTACGGGCATAGCGGCGGGTGTTTCCCTTGATGCGCTCAACGGCTTCAGACAAGTTCCATACGCCGTCGAAATAGTTGAACAGTTCCTTGTATCCTACTGTGTTCAAGGCGTTTGCCTCTCGATATGGCAGCATCATTCGTGCCTCTTCCAACAGTCCTTCTTCCATCATCTGGTCTACCCGCCGATTGATGCGTTGGTAGAGTTCCTCACGTTCGCGGTTTAGCCCTATCTTGATGATTTCGAAGGGACGTTGCTTCTTTTGGGATGTACGGAATGAGGTATAGGTCTTGCCTGTCATGTGGCAGATTTCCAGGGCATGAACCACGCGACGCGGATTCTGCCGGTCAACCAGCTCGTAGTGTTCGGGGTCGAGCCTTTTCAGTTCCTCGACCAATGCCTCCAGTCCTTCCTCAGCCAAGCGTCGCTTCATCAGCGAGCGTGTCTCGTCGTCGACAGTAGGGATATCGTCGATGCCATTACAGACGGCGTCGATATACATCATCGAACCACCTGAGAGCAGGGCGTAGTCGCTGCCCGCAAAGAGTTGCTGGAGCAGACTCATGACATCCTGTTCGTACATCGATGCACTATAGTAGTCGCCAATGTCAAGCGTTCCAACGAAGTAGTGCCTGACTCGTGCCCTTTGCTCCTTGGTGGGCTGTGCCGTCCCAATAGGCAACTGGCGGAACAACTGTCGGGAGTCAGCGTTGATGATAGGGATTCCCAGCTGGCCGGCAATATCCATACAGAGATTGGTCTTGCCCACGGCCGTAGGCCCCGTAATGACAATGAGCCGTTTCACTTCTCACTCCTCACTAGCGAAGCGCATCACCTGATAACTCCGCGCTTGGAGTTCTCAATGAACGAGCAGATATACTCCACTTCCTTCGAGTCAGGGTACTTGGTGCGTGCTTCAGCTATGCCGTCTTTCAGCACACCCTGAGCATATATAATACGGTACGCGTCGTGGATGGCTTCGATCGTCTCGTTGGGGAAACCGCGACGGCGCAGGCCGATAAGGTTGACACCAGCATATCGCACGGGTTCCTTGCCTGCGATGACATAGGGCGGAATATCCTGACTGGTGCGGGTGCCGCCCTGGAACATAATATAGCTACCCACGCGGCAGAACTGATGGAACAGGCAGGTTGCCGAGATGATAGCGTAGTCTTCGACTACCACCTCGCCTGCGAACTTCGTCGAGTTGCCGATGATGCAGCCATTGCCGATGACACAGTCGTGGGCCACGTGCATGTTCTCCATTAGCAGGTTGCCGTTGCCTACGACGGTCTTGCCCTTCGAGGCGGTACCGCGACTGATGGTGACATTCTCACGGATGGAGTTGTTGTCGCCAATCTCGCAGGTGGTCTCCTCGCCCTTGAACTTCAGGTCCTGCGGCTTGGTAGAGATACTGGAACCAGGGAAGAACTCGTTGTTCGAGCCTATGCGGGCACCATAGTGAATGGTGACGTTGTTCAGAAACTTGTTGTTGTCGCCGATGACAACGTTCTTGTCGATAACGCAGAAGGGACCGATGATGTTGCCGTCGCCGAGTTTGGCTTCGGGGTCGACTACTGCCATGGGATGTATCTGGTTGCTCATTTGTTCTTGACGATTTGTGCGGTGAAACTTGCTTCGGTTACGATGTGGTCGCCTACGAAGACGTAGCCCTTCATGGACGAAACGCCATGACGAACGGGAGCCAGCAGATCAACCTTGAATACCAGCGTGTCGCCAGGTACTACCTTCTGACGGAACTTGACGTCATCAATCTTCATGAAGTAGGTTGACCAGCGCTCAGGCTCTTCCAACGTGTTCAGTACCAACAGACCGCCACATTGTGCCATTGCCTCAATCTGAAGCACACCCGGCATGACGGGCTCCTGGGGGAAATGCCCCTGGAAGAACGGTTCGTTCGACGTGACATTCTTCACGCCAACAATGCTCATAGCCCCCAAGGCCACCACTTTGTCGACCAGCTGCATGGGGTAGCGGTGGGGCAGCAGTTCGCGGATGCGGTTGACGTCCATCACCGGCTCCTCATTGGGGTCGTAGATAGGTGCCTGAATCTCATGCTTGCGGATTTCTTTGCGCATGAGGCGGGCAAACTTGTTGTTGATGGTATGTCCAGGGCGTGTGGCAATGATGCGACCCTTGATGGGACGTCCGATAAGTGCCATATCGCCGATGACGTCCAACAACTTGTGGCGCGTACACTCGTTTTCCCATTGTAGCGGTTTGTGCTGTATATAGCCTAAGTCGGTAGCATCGCGATGCTCCACATTCAGCATATCAGCCAGTTTGTCGAGACGTTCCTGCGTCGTCTGGCGCTCGTAGATGACGATAGCGTTATCCAGGTCGCCACCCTTGATGAGGTTGGCCTGTAGCAGCGGCTCGATGTCACGGACAAAGACAAACGTACGGGCGCTGGCAATCTCAGTAGCATAATCCTGTGGATTGTCAAGCGAGGCAAACTGCGAGTTGATGAATTTCGACTCGAACGAGCACATAGCCGTAATCGAGAAGTCCTCATCGGGCAAGATGGTGATGCACGAACCAGTTGTTTCGTCCTTCACTTCTATCTTCTTGCGGATGATATACCAGTCTTTGGGGGCATTCTGCTCTTCGATGCCCACTTCGCGAATCTTTTCCACATACTGGATGGCAGAGCCGTCGAGGATGGGGAATTCTGGGCCGTTCACCTGAACCAAGCAGTTATCGATGCCCGACGCATAGAGGGCTGACAGACCGTGCTCAACAGTAGATACACGGAAATCTTCACCCTTGCCGAGCACTGTGCCACGTTGGGTATCAACCACGTTTTCAGCTATCGCTTCAATGGTTGGCATGCCTTCCAAGTCAATGCGCTGAATCTTGTACCCCGTGTTTTCAGGGGCGGGATTGAAAGTCACCGTCAGGCTCAGACCTGTATGCAGGCCCTTGCCACAAAGTGAAAAGCTTCCTTTAAGTGTCTTTTGTTTCATATTTTTTATAGTTTCTTTTTCAATTCGTCCAACTCTCGTTGCAAGGCTGCAATCTGACGATACATCTCGGGCAGTTTGGCATCGAGAGCCCTGGCCTTGAAATACATCTTCGGATTAACGGCTGGCGCACCTATTAGTTGTTCTCCGTTACCCTTGGTGTTGCTGATGACACCGCTCTGGGCTCCGACAATGGTTCTGTCGGCAATGGTTATGTGGCCTGAGAAACCAGCCTGTCCACCCACCATGCACCAGGCGCCCACCTTGGTGGAGCCCGCCATGCCTGCCTGGGCCGACATGACGGTGTTTTCTCCGATTTCGCAGTTGTGGCCCACCTGAATGAGGTTGTCCAACTTGACGCCGCGATGAATGAGGGTCTGGCCCATCGTTGAACGGTCAATACAGGTGTTGGCACCTATCTCCACGTCATCCTCAATAATGACGATACCTATCTGCGGAATCTTTTCGTAGCCTTCCGTATTGGGGGCAAAGCCGAAACCGTCGGCGCCGATGACAGCACCAGCATGGATGGTTACACGTTGTCCGATACGGGTACCGTCGTAGATGGTCACATGTGGGAAGATGCGCGTCCCGTCGCCTATCTCCACGTTTTCGCCGATGTAGGCGAACGGCCCTATATATACATCCTTGCCAATCTTGGCCGTCGGCGATACGAAGGCCAGAGAGTCTACTCCGGTCTTCTTGGGCTTCATCGACTCATAGAGTTGTAGCAGTCGCGCCACACTCTCATAGGCGTTCTTCACGCGAATAAGGGTGGGGGATACGGCTTTCTCCAGTTCCACATCCTCATTGATGAGGACAATAGTCGATTTTGTGTCGTACAAATAGTGGGTGTATTTGGGATTTGACAGGAATGAGAGTGCCCCTTCACGTCCTTCTTCGATTTTTGCGAAAGTGTTGACGGAAGCATTTTCATTACCTTCCACACGACCTTCGACAAACTCTGCAATCTGTTTTGCTGTAAATTCCATACCTGATTCAATTGAATTTGCTTGCAAAGGTAATGAAAATTATTCAAAACGCTGATAACAAAGGTAATATTTTCTTATTTTTTTAGAAAGTAACTGCACATTTAGCAATTCTGAAGCCTCCGATATATCCTTCATTGTACCGTCTTTGTAAAGAATTGTGATACTATCGTCCTCAACGTTATACATATCTTTCTGAATAGTATTGATGCTCATCATGTAACGACGGGCCTCTTCATCGCTAATGTCCATCTTGGAAGCTATGTTGGCGGCAATATCCGTGATGCGTTCCTCACCTACTGGTATCTCGTTCACCTCTACCTTGAAGATGTGACGGTTCAGCATGTCCGTAGCCAGCGTCGAAAGTATTTTGTCTTCGCTATACTTCCATGCTTTCATGGCACTCCATATGTCACTATCGTCTAAATCACCGTAGCGTTGAAGGGCTTCTTCATGGGTGGCAAACCATTTTGCGTCTACCTGGTTTTCAAGGAAATAAAGTAGCGACGGCGATGCAAATACGCATTTCCCCTGTCGTGTCAGATCCTTGGCACGAGTTAATGTATTAACTAAGACTTTCTCACAGGCAACTGCCGTCTTATGCAGGTAAACTTGCCAGTACATAAGTCGTCTTGTTGTTAAATAATTTTCAAGAGAGTAGATTCCTTTCGACTCAACGACCAAAGAATCGTTGACAACGTTTAGCATCTTGATGATTCTTGCCGAGCCGATATTGCCTTCTGTCACGCCAGTGTAAAATGAGTCGCGACGCAGGTAGTCCAGCCGGTCCATATCAAGTTGGCTCGAGATGAGCTGATGAAGGAAGTTCTTGGGGTATTCACCCTTGAAGATATTGATGGCTAGATTCAGCTGTCCGCCTGTATGACGGTTAATCTGCTCCATCATCATGAGAGATATCTCCTCGTGAGATATACCCTTGATGAGCGTATTCTCCAATACATGTGAAAAGGGGCCGTGCCCAATATCGTGCATCAGGATGGCTGCCTGTACGGCCTCAGCTTCTGAGTCGAAAATAAAATTGCCCTTCTGCTGGAGCGAGAGGATGGCTTCGCTCATCAGGTGAAAAGCTCCCAAAGAATGTTGGAATCGTGTGTGTCTTGCACCTGGGTAAACTACTGAGGCTAAGCCGAGTTGGTTGATGCGGTTCAATCGTTGCATCAATGGATGCTGAACGATGTCGTAGAGTAGTCCCCGAGGAATCTTGATGAACCCAAATACCGGGTCGTTGATTATTTTGTGTTCGTTCATGACCGTAGCTTATTTTATCGAGATATGCAGGATGCGCGTCATCGCTCCTGCTAACGTACGGTCCATGTTGTCGATGAAAGCATCGAGAATACGCGTTTTCCGACCAACGGGTATTACATCATAATTGGCGATAGCTGCCGGTATTAGGCAGCTATTACCCTGACGTAGTAGCACCTCAGCACTATTCTCTCTCACACGTATACGACAATCACCCTCGATACACATACAAATAATAAAACTATCGTACTTTGTCAGATTGCGGTGGAATATACTATCGGCTTCTATCACGCGTACACTGAAGTAGGGCGAATCCACCACGAGATTAGCCTCGTTTATTCCACGTTCATAATAGGTGCGGTACTCTTCTTCTACATGGAAGTTCAGAGCTTGTGCCGCTAACTCCGTATGTAACTCACGCGGCTTGCCATCCATGCCAGGGCGGTTATAGTCGAATATGCGGTATGTGACGTCTGACGACTGCTGCACCTCGGCTAACAGGATACCACTTCCAATGGCGTGCACGCGTCCGGCTGGCAGATAAAAAACGTCGCCTGCTTTCACCGTATGCTTGGCCAGTACGCCCGTGATAGTGCCGTTGGCTATTCGACGCTTGTATTCTTCTGGGGTGATGGTACGCTTGAAGCCGGCATAAAGATAACTTCCAGGGGCAGCGTCAATAATGTACCACATCTCGCTCTTGCCCATCTTGCCGTGCTCACGCTGTGCCATTTCGTCATTAGGGTGTACTTGAATACTCAGATCCTTCTTGGCGTCAATGAATTTCACCAGCAGCGGAAGCTGCTGGTGAAATTTCTCACTAACGCTCTTGCCCAAGATGGCTTCTGGAGCTTCGTTGATGACAGAGATAAGATCGCGCCCTGCATACTCACCGTTGGCAATAATGCTAGTGCTCGTGGGCACAGCACTCACCTCCCAACTTTCGCCGATGGGTTGGTCGGCTACAGCTATGCCTTTGTATTTGCATAGCTTTTCACCTCCCCAGACAACGGGGTGCAGATTAGGCTCGAATAACAATGGTGTCATTATCATTTGCGAACTATCTCGTCTTTATATATTCAGCTTTTCAAAGGTTACTCTCCCTTGATAGCAGCTACGCCTGGCAGGACCTTACCCTCGATAGCCTCGAGCAGGGCACCACCACCAGTAGAGATGTAGCTCACTTGGTCAGCCAGACCGAACTTGTTGACACAAGCCACAGAGTCACCACCACCAATCAGCGAGAAAGCACCCTCAGCCGTAGCCTTGGCAATAGCCTCACCGATAGCGCGGCTACCTGCCGTGAAGGCATCGCACTCGAATACACCTGCAGGACCGTTCCACAGGATGGTCTTGGCACCAGCAATAGCGGCAGCAAAAGCCTTCTGGCTCTCAGGACCGGCATCAACACCTTCGAAACCAGCAGGAACCTTGTTGGCAGGGCATGTGATGATCTCAGCACCGGGCTTAACACTCATCGTACCGAAGTCCAGACCGTTGGTAGCAGTACAGTCAGAACCAAGAACGAGCTCAACCCCGTTCTTCTTAGCCAGTTCCTCAACACCCAGGGCAACGTCCAACTTGTCAAGCTCGACGATGGACTCACCAATCTCACCATCGTGAGCCTTGGCGAAAGTATAGGTCATACCACCACAGAGAATGAGCTTATCAACCTTACCCAACAGGTTCTCAATGATGCCAATCTTAGAAGACACCTTCGAGCCACCCATGATAGCCACAAACGGGCGCTTGATGTTTGACAGCACGTTGTCGACAGCCTGAACCTCCTTCTCCATCAGCAGGCCCAGCATCTTGTTGTTGGTGTCGAAGTAATCGGCGATAACAGCGGTAGAAGCATGCTTGCGGTGAGCGGTACCGAATGCATCCATCACATAGCAGTCAGCATAGCTGGCCAGCGTCTTGGCAAACTCCTTTTGGCTGGCCTTCATGGCTTTCTTAGCCTCGTCGTAGGCGGGATCAGTTTTTTCGATACCAACGGGCTTGCCTTCCTCTTCAGGATAGTAGCGCAGGTTTTCCAACAGCAGGGCCTCGCCCATCTTCAGGGCAGCAGCTGCCTCCTGAGCCTTGGCACAGTCGGGGGCGAATGCCACAGGAACGCCTAATGCCTTCTCCACAGCCTCACGAATCTGACCCAGCGAAAGCTTGGGATTCACCTTGCCTTTGGGCTTGCCCATGTGCGACATGATGATTGTAGCACCACCGTCAGCCAGAATCTTCTTCAGTGTGGGCAGGGCGCCGCGAATGCGGGTGTCATCAGTAATTTTACCATTCTCGTCGAGGGGCACGTTGAAGTCAACGCGCACGATTGCCTTCTTACCGGCAAAGTTCATTTCATTGATTGTCATCTTGTTATACTGTTTAAATATGGTGAATAATGTTCATGCTTACTGATAGCGTTCTGAAAACGCCGACAAAGTTAACTAAAAAAAGTGGAAGGACAAAATAAATCGCAAAAAATCCGCGAAACTTGTTAAGGGTTTCGCGGATCTTGTATTCGCTAAGCCACACCCCATGTTTTAGGGAAAGGCTTTCTTTTGATTAGCAATTAGCAGAGACGGCGCGAACCATCGCCGATGACGACGTCATAGACCTTGGGCTCGTGGCCGTACTTCTCGTTGAACTTATGCTTGGCAGTCTCCACAAACTTCTTGTAGAGGTCGTTGCGCACGAGGTTGATGGTGCAGCCACCAAAGCCGCCACCCATGATACGGCTACCTGTTACGCCACACTCCTTAGCAATGTCGTTCAAATAGTCGAGTTCAACACAGCTGACCTCGTAGTCCTTCGATAGGCCCTCATGAGTCTTGTACATCATTTCGCCCACCTTCTCGTAGTCGCCTTCATTCAGGGCGTCGCAGACAGCCAGCACACGATCCTTCTCGCCGAGCACGAACTTAGCGCGCATGTAATCCTCGTCGCCAACCTCAGCCTTCACTTCCTCCAACTGCTCCCAGGTGCAGTCGCGCAGGGTTTCAAACTTGCCCTCCGGATGCTTGGCAGCAATGTGCTTCACCACGTTCTCGCAAGAGTTGCGGCGGTCGTTGTAAGGCGAGCCGGCCAGCTGGTGCTTTACAACGCTGTCGAGCAATACGAGGCGATAGCCATCGGGCTTGAAGGGGAAGTACTCGAACTCGCGGCTGCGGCAGTCGAGGCGCATCAGGCAACCAGCCTTTCCAAAGACACTGGCAAACTGGTCCATGATACCGCAGTTCACGCCGCAGTAATTATGCTCTGTAGCTTGACCGGCCAGTACCATATCCCATTGTGAAACCTTGTTATCGCCGAAGAGGTCATTCAGACCGCAGGCAAAGCAGCTCTCCATAGCGGCACTTGAGGACATACCGGCACCGAGGGGTACGTCGCCGGCAAAAGCGATATTGAAACCCTTGACGGGAACGCCGAGCTTCTGGAACTCCTTGGCGATACCGTAGATGTAGCGAGCCCAGGATGCCTTGGGGCCTGCTGGGTCGTTGAGGTGGAAGTCCACACGGTCCTTCAGGTCGATGGCGTAGGCCATCACGGTGTCTTCTGTTCCGTTAACGCGCATTTCAGCTGTGATACCCTTGTCAACAGCTCCAGGGAATACGAATCCGCCGTTATAGTCGGTATGCTCACCAATCAGGTTGATACGACCGGGTGATGTGTAGACGTTACCTGTCTGTCCGTCAAAGTGCTTGATGAAGCGGCTTCTTACAAATTCAATGTCAATCATGTTTGTTACTTTAAGTTTATAAGTTAATAGTTTGTGAGTTTATTTTGCGCTGATACCAATCTTACTGCCGAAATTACAGAACCAGATGATATAGGCGTAGAATACGAACATAGCGCAGAGGGCGATGATGACACCCGCGGCATCAACCATAGCGCCCATGACCGGCATAAGCAGGGCTCCGCCGATAACACCCGTGTTGATGACGCCTGAAGCAGCCTTGGTGTGAGGACCAAGCTCTTGCAGACCCAAGTTGAAGATGAGGGGCCACATCACTGAGTGGAACAGACCTGCGGCTAACATCAGCCAGATGCCTATCATCGAGGTAGATAGAATGAGCGACAGGGCAATGCACAGCGCTCCGAGGCACAGACATGCCGTCAACAACTTACGCGGCTCAAACTTCGTGAGGATACCAGCACCAACGAAACGGCCTACCATCATTCCGCCCCAATAGAAGGCAAGATAACTGGTTGCCATTGAGGCACATTCTGCGGGGTTCATATCAGGATAGAGCAGGGAGAAACGGTAGGGCAACATCGAGGGAACACCAATCTCAACACCCATATACATGAAGATAGCCAATGCACCAAGCCATACGTGTGTATACTTGAATACGCTTGACTTGTACTCCTTCTTCTCGCCAGACTCCTCTTCGGCCTGCTTGCCTTCATCAATCTTCGGCAACTTCAGGAATACCAGAATACCGCAGATAATAAGCGTAAAGATGCCTAATCCGAGGAACGGTCCAGGTACAGCATCGGGGGTAGGAGCTTTACCAGCAATAATAACTGTAGTAATAAAGATAGGTGCAACGGTAGTTGCTACAGAGTTCAGGGCCTGTGACAGCGTCATACGGAAAGCACCACTCTCAGGTTTTCCGAGTACCATTACGTAGGGGTTGGCCACGTTCTGCAGCATGACCACACCCATAGCTACGATACACATGGAGAGCAAGAATACAACGTAAACGTTGCTTCCAGCAGAAATTGCAGCATTGATACCAAACGAATTGATAACAAAACCGATACCAGCAACAGCAAGTCCTAAAAGCAGGGTGCCTTTGTAGCCAATTTTACTCATGAGCATGGCAAACGGAATGGCTAGCAGATATGCACCATAGAAGGCGGTGTTAACATACTGTCCCTGTTGAGCTGTCAGATGAAAAGCTTCAGACAGGAAAGCAATCATGGAGTTGTTCATCGTTGTGATGAATCCAATGAGGAAGCACACGATGAACACAATAATCAACGGGAACAGATAGTTCGGGGTTTGTTTCTGTGTCATAATAGTCTTTAGTTTTCAATTGTCAATACTCATTCAACTACTCCAAAACGATAGATAGTCTTTGACTTGAAGCGCTCCCCGGGATTCAGCACGACGCTGGGGAAGTACGGACGGTTAGGAGTATCGGGGAAGTGCTGGGTCTCCAAGCAGACTGCCGAGCGGCGGGGGAATGTGGCACCGTTGGCACCCTTGTAGCCGCACAGGTAGTTACCCGTGTAAAGCTGCATGCCGGGCTCGGTGGTGTAGCACTCTAAGGTGCGGCCGCTCTTCGGCTCGGTCAGACGAGCTGCGAAGCTCATCTCACCCTCTTCCTTCTTGTTCAGCACATAGTTATGGTCGTAGCCGTTACCGAACTTAATCTGCTCATTGTCAGCGTCAATCTCCTTACCAATAGCCTTCGGGGCACGGAAATCGAACGGTGTGCCATCAACCTTCAGAATTTCACCTGTAGGAATAGCGGTGTCGTCAGTAGGCAGATAGAAGTCAGCATTGATTTCGCAGATCAAGTCGTCGATACCAGGGGTGGGATCAGCCGTTCCTGCCAATGAGAAGAAGGCATGGTGCGTCAGGTTGACGATGGTCTTCTTGTTGGTCGTAGCCAGATACTCGATAACCAGTTCGTTAAGGTCAGTGAAGGTGAATTCTACCGTCACGTCAAGTTCACCCGTGTAGCCTTCCTCGCCGTAGCTGGAGATGCGGTGCAGGGCCAGTGAACGGGGACCCATCTGACGGGCATCCCAAATCTTGGCGTTGAAGCCCTTGAGTCCGCCGTGCAGGTGGTTAGGTCCGTTGTTGATGGCCAGCTGGTAGTCCTTGCCGTTCAGCGTGAATTGTCCCTTGCAGATGCGGTTACCCCAACGGCCAATTAGCGTCGAGAGGTAAGGCTCGTCACCGCTGGTGAGTTGCTGGATGTTAGCATGTCCCTGAATGACGTTTCCCACGTTTCCATTCTTGTCGGGAACCATGATGGCACAGATGGCGCCGCCATAATTTGAGATTGCTACTTCGTAACCTTTACGGTTGCGCAGGATGTACAAATCGGTTTTCTTACCGTTAATCGTGGCCTGGAAGTCTTCGCGCTTCAGACCACAGAGATTCGCATTTTCTGTAGTGTTTGACATAACTGTTTGTTTTAAGTTTATAGTATTTGCCTACAAAGTAACAAAAAATAAACCAAACAAACGAACGAATATGCGAAAAAAAGATTTAAGGGAGTGTTAAAAACACCTAAACTCGCGTTTTCAGGAAGTCTGCCACCACATAATTGCTACCTCCAATGAATATTATGTCCTTATTTTCTGCTGTTCTGATAGCAGAAGAGTAAGCTTCTTCAACGGTGGCATAACTCTGGCCAGACAGGTTGAATTGCTGTCCGAAGACCAACAGCGACTGTTCTGGGAGTCCACGTTTCGTAGACGGCTTGGTGAAATAATAGGTAGCTTTCTTGGGAAGTAGTGACATGACGCCATATACATCCTTGTCATCAACCATGCCAAAGATGATGTGCAGGTGATTACACTCGACGGTTTCCAGTTGCTTGTTCAGTTGTTCCCAAGCCGCCACATTGTGACCTATATCACAGATAACGGTGGGTGAAGTTCTGATGATCTGCCATCTTCCTTGCAGTCCGGTGATCTCGCTGACATGGAGGAATGCCTCGCTGATTTCTTTCTGAACGGCAATTTTGGCATTTGCAGATTCTGGTTCGATAAGGTAACCTTGATTCATCAGTTCTTTGAGCGCACTAATAATTGTACGCGTATTCTTTATTTGATAGTCACCACCAAGCTGACCTTTGAACATTCCGGCATGGGCTGTTTCATAATAGATACCACTACCGTCTTTTAATATTTCTGCAGATAGAATTTCCTCATTATCTTCAGCATAGATAATGGGAGCATCACATTGCTGTGCAAGTGCATCGAAAATGGGACGGGTTTCTGCAGAGGCTTCACCAATGACAACAGGTATAGTATCCTTGATGATACCACCTTTCTCAACCGCTATCTGTTCCACCGAAGAACCTAATATCCTCGTATGATCCAGACTGACGTTGGTAATAACAGAAAGTATAGGGTTGATGATATTGGTGCTGTCAAGTCGTCCGCCAAGACCAACCTCTACTACGGCAATGTCAATATCGCAGTCTTTGAAATAGCAGAAGGTCATTTCGGTGGCAATCTCAAAAAAAGTATTTCCCAACTGTTCGAAAAAATCCTTACCCTCTTCAACGAACTGGGATACATATTCTTGCTTGATGGGCTGCCCGTTAACGCGGATGCGCTCGCTAAAGTCGAGCAGGTGAGGTGACGTATAAAGCCCCACTTTGTATCCGCAAGTCTGTAATACGGATGCAATTGTGTGGGAAACAGAGCCTTTGCCATTGGTGCCGCCGATATGAATACATCTGAAGCTCTTGTGCGGATTTCCATAATGCTCATCAAGCTTCAGCATATTGTCAAGACTGGCCTTATAGCCTCCTTGGCCTTGGCTTTCATAGTTGGCAGTCTGGTTAAACAGCCAATCGCAGGTCTCTTCGTACGTCATATTTCTGATGGGTGATTAGTTGAAATAGTTCTTGAAACGTTGGAAAATTGTGTCCTTCGTCTGTTTGTCACCTTTGAAGTTATCGCTGTCCCCAAGTTTCTGGATGATATCCTTTTCTTCACGGCTCAGGGTCTTTGGAACATAGACGCTGATGTTGACCACCAAATCACCTTTGCCATTGCCGTAACCTTGTACGGCAGGCAGTCCTTTGCCACGCAGACGGAGTGTCTTGCCAGGTTGAGTACCATTGTCAATTTTCACTCGGACTTTAGATCCTTCAATGGTGGGAATCTCTACTTCGCCACCAAGAGTTGCCGTGGGGAAGTCGAGCAGCAGGTTATAGATAAGGTCGTTACCGTCTCGGATAAATGTGTCGTTAGGTTCTTCTTCAATGAATACCTGTATATCACCATTCACACCGTTTCTAATACCAGCATTTCCTTTTCCAGGAACATTGACGACCATACCTTCAGCAACGCCAGCTGGAATCTTAATCTCGACGACCTCCTCGCCCTTGATGACTCCGGAGCCTCTGCACTCATGGCATTTGTTTTTGATGACAGAACCTTCACCGCCGCAGGTAGGACAGATGCCCTGCGTCTGCATCATGCCGAAGATGCTCTGCGTGGTGTGACTGATGACACCCGAACCGTGACAGGTAGGACATTGCTCAGTACCGGAACCTACCTCAGCTCCTGACCCGTTACAATGTTGGCAGGGAATGTCCTTGCGAACTTTGAACTTCTTGGTAACGCCCTGGTTGATTTCCTGTAGTGTCAGCCGTACTTTCAGACGCAAATCGCTGCCACGATGCTGCTGAGGACGACGGGTGCCGCCGCCAAAGCCGCCGAAACCATGTCCACCGAAGATGTCGCCGAACATGGAGAAGATGTCATCCATATTCATGGAACTGAAACCGGCATCGCCGAAGCCTCCGGCTCCTCCAAACGGATTGTTGAAGCCAAACTGGTCATACTGTTGACGGCTCTTAGGATCGTGCAATACGTTATAGGCTTCTGCAGCCTCCTTGAACTTCTCCTCGGCTTGCTTGTCACCAGGATTGCGGTCAGGGTGGTATTTGATGGCTATCTTGCGGTACGCCTTCTTAATCTCGTCTTCTGATGCGCCTTTCTCGACGCCCAGCACCTCGTAGTAGTCTCTTTTCTGTGCCATGTGTTGTTATTGTCCAACTGCCACTTTGGCGTGGCGTATTACTTTGTCGTTTAGTTTATATCCTTTCTGCAGGCAGTCAATGACCTTGCCTTTCTTTTCGTCGCCCATTCCAGGAACCATAGCTACAGCTTCATGAACATCGGTGTCGAAATCGGCATCTTCTGTCTCGATGACGGTTACTCCCTGAGCTTCCATGGTTTTCAGCAACTTGTTGTAGATGATTTCCATACCTTCGCGCAGCACTTGCGGATCATCTGTCTTAGCGCCGTTCTCAATGGCTCGTTCCATGTCATCAACAACTGGCAAAATGGCAGTCAGCACCTTCTCACCACCATTTAATATAAGTTCAGCGCGCTCTTTGAGCGTACGTTTACGGTAGTTGTCGAACTCTGCCACCGAGCGCAGGTATTTGTCTTTCAACGAGGCAATCTCATCGAGGGCTGTGTCCAGCGGGTCTTTATCCTCTGGGACTTCTGAAGTCTCTGAGACTTCTGGGGTCTCTGCGTTTTCTGTGTTCAGGTTCTCCTCCTCTTCGATGTTAATATCTTTTTCTTCCATGATAAACAATGCTTAAATGTTTCTAATACGAAGACAGCAAAAACCGTGCCATTAAGCGTAAAGTTCGGCTTTTTTCTCTTTGATGGCCTCGTCGTAGATGTAGTCGTCGTACGTTGTCAGTTTGTCGATGGTGCCCTTCGGCGTCAGTTCGATGATGCGGTCGGCCACGGTGTTGATGAACTCATGGTCGTGCGAGGCGAACAGGATGTTGCCCTTGAATTGTATCAGGTTGTTGTTGAAGGCCTGAATCGACTCCAGGTCGAGGTGGTTGGTCGGCGTGTCGAGTATCAGGCAGTTGGCGTTCTTCAGCTGCATACGTGCTATCATGCAGCGCATCTTCTCGCCACCGCTGAGCACGTTGACATGTTTCAGCACGTCCTCCTCCTTGAACAGCATGCGGCCCAAGAACGACTTCATCGTCACCTCATTGCCCGGTCCCCATTGCGACAGCCAGTCGACGAGGTTCATTTCCGACTGGAAGAAGTTGGTGTTGTCCAGCGGCAGGTAGGCCGTCGTGATGGTGACGCCCCACTTGTAGGTGCCAGCCTCGGCCTCGCGGTTGCCGTTGATAATCTCAAAGAGAGCGGTCATGGCCTTGGGGTTGTGCGAGAGGAAGACAGTCTTCTGTCCCTTCTCGATGGTGAACGACACGTTGTCGAACAGCACCGTTCCGTCAGCGTCGACGGCCTTCAGGCCCTCTACCTCCAGAATCTGGGTGCCCGGCTCACGCTCCATCTGGAAGATGATGCCCGGATACTTACGTGTTGACGGTGTGATTTCCTCAACGTTCAGCTTCTCCAGCATCTTCTTGCGCGAGGTGGTCTGCTTCGACTTGGCCACGTTGGCCGAGAATCGGCGTATGAACTCCTCCAACTGTTTGCGTTTCTCCTCGGCCTTCATCTTCTGGTTCTGGGCCTGGCGCAGGGCCAGCTGCGACGACTCGTACCAGAACGAGTAGTTACCCGAGAATAACGTTACTTTGCCAAAGTCAATGTCAACGGTCTGGGTGCTGACGGCATCGAGGAAGTGACGGTCGTGCGAGACCACGAGCACACATTGCTCCAGGTTCGACAGGTATTCCTCTAACCACTGCACGGTGTCCAGGTCGAGATCATTGGTAGGCTCATCAAGCAACAGGTTGTCAGGATGTCCGAAGAGGGCCTTGGCCAGCATGACGCGCACCTTCTCGTTGTTCGATATGTCGCTCATTTGCTTGTAGTGCTGCCCCTCCTGTACGCCCAGGTTCTGCAGCAACTGTGCGGCCTCGCTCTCGGCCTCGTAGCCGTTCATCTCAGCAAAGGCCATCTCCAGTTCGGCGGCGCGGTTGCCGTCCTCCTCGGTCATCTCGGGTTTCGAGTAGAGTGCCTCGCGCTCCTTCATGTTGTCCCACATGGGCTTGTGACCCATCAGCACGGTGTCCATCACCGTGTATTCATCATATTTGAAGTGGTCCTGTTCCAGTACCGACAGGCGCTCGCCCGGCTGCATCTCGACCGTTCCCTTGTTGGGTTCCAGCTCACCGCTGATAGCGCGTAGCAGCGTAGACTTTCCTGCGCCGTTGGCACCGATGATTCCATAAATGTTTCCACTTGTAAACTTCAGGTTCACGTCCTTGTACAGAACCTTCTTTCCGAATTGAATAGCCAGATTTGTGACTGTAATCATGTCTTCTCCTTATACCTTATTATATTAATTTGGGTGCAAAGGTACAAAATAATTATGAATTACGCGTATTAATTATGAATTATTTCGTAACTTTGCAACCGTTATGAGAATAAATACAAACATAGGAACACAGGGCGATTACAGTCATTACACAGTTGAGGAGGCTGCTCCTTTGTTGGAGTGGCTGCTCAAAAACGTATCGCAGAGCCGTTCTAAGATTAAGGCAACGCTACAGGGACGCGGAGTTAAGGTTGACGGCAAGACCATCTCCCAGTTTGACTTTCCCCTGCAGCCTGGCATGAAGATTGCCGTGTCGAATACAAAGCGTAATCAGCAGGGCTTCAAGAGCCGTTATGTCAAGATTGTCTATGAAGACCGCTGGCTGATTGTTATAGAGAAAGCCGTCGGCATTCTCTCGATGGCAGCTGGCCACTCGACGCTGAACGTGAAATCAGTACTTGACGACTATTTCAAGAAGTCGCGCCAGAAGTGCAATGCCCACGTTGTCCACCGGCTCGATCGTGATACGAGTGGACTGATGGTCTACGCCAAGGATATAGAGACGGAGCAGATCCTGGAAAACAACTGGCACGACATTGTCTACGACCGTCGCTATGTGGCTGTGGTCAGTGGTGAGATGGAGGACGACGAAGGCACTATTGCTAATTGGCTGAAAGACAACAAGGCATACATTACCTATTCGTCACCTACGGACAATGGAGGGAAGTATGCCATTACCCACTTCCATGTTCTGGACCGTACGGCAGACCACTCATTGGTGGAATTCAAGTTGGAGACGGGACGCAAGAACCAGATTCGCGTCCACTCGGCCGACATGGGACATCCCGTCTGCGGCGACATGAAGTACGGCAATGGCGACGACCCGCTGCACCGTCTCTGCCTGCATGCCTGGCTACTCTGCTTTACGCATCCCGTGACGGGGCAGCCCATGGAGTTCGAGACCCCTATCCCCGTAGCATTCCGTAAAATGTTCAAATAATTAGCGTATGGAGAATATTGGCTATTACATATTCCTGTTGGTCGCCATCATCGTGGCCTTCCTTATTATTAAAAAGGTGACGACGTGCGTCCTGAAGTCCGTCGTACTGATTGTACTGGTTATTGTGCTGGCAGCTGTCTATTTCTTGTACTACAGATGACCAGCGAGTATCAGATACGGGTGCTGCCTCAGGTGGCTGCCAACGAGCAGAACCTGAAGGCGTGGCTGGCCGACGAGTATGGCTTCGATGTCCGTACTTGTTTGGCGGTCCGTATCCTGAAGCGCAGCATTGATGCCCGTCAGCGTACCATCTTCGTCAACCTGAAGGTGCGTGTCTATATCAACGAACAGCCTGCCGACGATGCCTACCAGCATGTGGAGTACGGTGATGTCTCTGACCGTCCGCAGGTCATTGTGGTCGGAGCAGGACCAGGTGGACTCTTTGCGGCACTACGACTCATCGAGTTAGGTCTTCGTCCCGTCGTATTGGAACGTGGAAAGAATGTCCATGACCGCAAACGTGATCTGGCTGAGATTTCGCGTACACAGCAGGTCGATGCCGAGAGCAACTACTGTTTCGGCGAGGGTGGGGCAGGAGCCTACTCTGACGGCAAACTCTACACCCGTTCGAAAAAGCGTGGCAACATTGACAAGATACTGAACGTATTCTGCCAGCATGGTGCCTCGACGGCAATCCTGGCCGATGCCCATCCGCATATCGGCACCGACCGTCTGCCCAAGGTCATCGAGAATATGCGCAACACCATCATCCGTTGTGGTGGCGAGGTACACTTCCAAACGAAGATGACGGGACTGATACTCGATGGCGACAGGGTCATCGGTTGTATGGCCGATAAAGAATATCGGGGGCCGGTCATTCTTGCTACCGGCCATAGTGCCCGCGACGTCTATCGCTATCTGGCCGATGCCAAGATTGAAATCGAGGCCAAGGGCATTGCCGTGGGTGTCCGTCTGGAGCATCCCTCGCAGCTGATAGATCAGATACAGTACCACTCCCGTCAGGGACGTGGCAAGTACCTGCCTGCCGCCGAGTATTCGTTTGTTACGCAGGTCGACGGTCGAGGCGTCTATTCGTTCTGTATGTGCCCTGGTGGTTTCGTCATTCCTGCCGCTACTGACAAGGAACAGATTGTCGTCAACGGTATGAGTCCTGCCAATCGCGGTACGGCGTGGTCTAACAGCGGAATGGTCGTGGAAACCCGTCCTGAAGATGTTGAGGGCGACGACGTGCTGCGTGTGATGCGCTTCCAGGAACAGTTGGAACGGATGTGCTGGCAGCAGGGAAATATGAAGCAGACGGCGCCCTCGCAGCGCATGGCTGACTTCGTCAACAACCGTCTTAGTTACGACTTGCCCAAGTCGAGCTATGCTCCTGGGTTGATTTCGTCTCCGTTGCACTTCTGGCTGCCTCCGATGATTGGCCACCGTCTGCAGGAAGGTTTCAAGACCTTCGGCCGTCAGGCTCACGGATTTCTGACCAACGAGGCGGTATTGATAGCCGTCGAGACCCGTACCAGTAGTCCAGTCCGTATTCTTCGTGATGCGACCACCCTGCAGCATGTCCGCCTTCGTGGTCTTTTCCCTTGTGGCGAGGGTGCCGGCTATGCTGGGGGTATCGTGTCGGCAGGCGTTGATGGTGAACGCTGTGCCGAGATGTGTGCGGCCTATCTTTCCACTTCGACGAAGTCAGAATAAAAAAGTTGGCAGTTTTCTTGGTCAATTGGAAATTATTTGCTATCTTTGCCAACAAAGATACTAACCTTTAAAACATAACGCTATGAACAAGGAGGATAAATATGTAATAACTATCAGTCGTCAGTTCGGAACTGGTGGTCATGAGATTGGTGCAGAGTTGGCACGTCGCTTAGGTGTCAAGCTGTTAGACAAGCAGATTTTGAACGAGGTAGCACGGCGTATTAGTGCCGTTGAAGATGCTGTGGAGAAGATTGAGTCGCGCAATCCTTTGTGGCGTGATGACTTCACCAACTTCTACCGTACTTACATGTCGAGTGCAGAGTACAACGGTGCAGAGCACGACCAGACGAGTCATGAACTGTTCAGGGCGCAGGCAGAGGCTATCCGTCAGATTGCCAGCGAGGAGTCGTGTATCATCATCGGCCGTTGTGGATTCGATATTTTCAGGGATCATCCCAATGCCTTGAAGATTTTCATCCATTCTCCACTTGACTGTCGTAAGCGCCGCATTGCCGAGAAGTATGACCTCAGCGAGCAGGATGCCGCTGCCATGATTGTCGACAACGACTACAGCCGTGAGCTCTACACCAAGACGTTCACGGGCAGCGACTGGACTGACGCCCGCAACTATGACATTTCGCTCGATGTGCGGAAGTTCGGTGTCAACGGTGCTGTTGACTTCCTGATGAAGGCGATAGAAGGCTAAGGTATAGCTGTTCGTACTGGCGGGCTACCTTCAGGTAGTCGTGATGCCGCTTGACGTATTCCCGGCTTTGTTGTTTCAGCATGGGAATACGTTCGGGGTGCAGAATTAACTGCTCCAATTCTTGATAGACACTTTCATAGGTGGGCTGCACATTGATGATGGGTCGCAGTTCGTCCTCACCTAGTATCTCATAGTTCTCAGGCTCACCTCCGCCGATACAGATGATACCTTTTGACATCGCTAATAGCGGATTCATCGACGGGGTATATGCATACAGCTGATCGAGAATGGCATCAGAACCTTCCATCATCTGTTGGTATTCTTCAAAGGGTACGCCCTCCGCAATGTTCAGTCTCATGCGGTAGGCGTATTTCGTATGCAGGTCCTTGGCCGCCTGCAGCATGATGTCAGTCCCCTTGTAGGCAGACCGTCTGCGACTGATGCCGATGAATACCGATACCTTCGATGCCTTGCAGCGTTCCGTGCTGTAGGTTTCGGGCAGCTTGATGGGGAAGGGGATGAACTGTGTCTTCTCAGGGAAGTGCGGTCGGTAGCATACGTCGTACTCGTAGAGTCCTGTGACGATGGCGTCCGCATCTTGGGCTATCTTCTTGTTCAGCGTTTCCTTTGTGGTGCCGAGCCAGTCGTGCTGTTCCCTTACTGCCGCTTCATCTGTGCGTACCTGGTCGCCGAAGTTGAAGTCGCTGTAGCGCAGGGGCTTTTCCACGGTACAGGTGTGTACCCAGTACCAGTCCATGCCGAAGGCACCCAGCACCACCTTCTTGTTGTGTCGTCTCAGGTAGTCGTAAAACCAGAACAGCCGTTCAGCTTTCAGTTCAAAGAATACGGGATTGATGAGTTGTACGATGTCGTAGCCGCGCATCCGTGGCAGCAGGCAGTAGAGGCGCATCAGCAGCCGCAGTCCGGCCAGCGGTCCCTGTGGACGGCTGACGTCGATGTCGCGCGGATAGTTCTTCCAGAAGTCACCGTTGCTGACAACAGTCACCTTGTGCCCCCGCTGCCGTAGTCCGTCAGCCAGTGTGGCGTGGACGTTGCTGTATTCACCTATCAACAATATCTTCATCGTTCCTTGTTCATTAGGGGTAGGACGTTCATCAGCAGCGTCAATCCCACGCTGCTATTGGTGAGCCGGCGGAACCATTTGTACTTCGTCGTGTAGTCGCGGTCGGGCAGGGGGAATAGTCCTTTGCGTCGCAGCTCGTTCAGTTTACGGTCCAAGTAGTGCCGGTTCCGGGTATGTATGATGATGTTGTAGATGTAGTCCATCGTCAGCTGGGCCACGCGTCGGATGAGTGCCAGCCGTTCGTTGTTGGGTAGCGTGTCGACCATTGAGCTTAGTTTGTCAATGACCGTCAGGCTGTCATTCAGTCGCTTGATGACCTTCCGCTTGTCAGTCTCAGTAGTGATGGAGTGGGGACGACGGCGGTAATAATAGGCCGGAGTGCTGGTCGATGCCACCGTTTCAGCCCTGAGCAGCAGCTGGGGTGTAAACTCCTCGTCCTCATGATAGATACCGGGCGTAAAACGCAGGCTCCCCAGCATGTCGCGCTTGAATAGATAGCCGCAGGCCGAGGCATGCAGGTTATGCTTCATCAGGTATTCAGCGCCGCTCTTCAGGTCTTTCGTGCTGCAGTTGTTCATATCCCCTTCGTTGGTGTCATCATCGGTCAGGTCAAACATCACGATGTCAGGTTGTTGCTGACGCACGATGTCGATACAATGATTATATGGCGCTTTCAGCAGCCAGTCGTCGGCATCGACAAACTGCAGGTACTGTCCGTGGCTCATTTGTATTCCCAGGTTGCGGGCACTGCTGAGTCCTTCGTTCAGTTGTCGGACGTAGATGATGTCGTCCAGGTAGTCGTCAAGCTCGCCGAGGGGGCTCTTCGGCGAACCGTCATCGACGACGATAATCTCACGCTCGTTCCTGGTCAGCGACAATGCCGTCAGGCTGTCAAGACATTGACGGAGCATCGTCACGGGCAGGTCGTAGTAGGCAACGATGAACGTCACTAACGGCAGGGCTTCCTGACCTTGTGTATGATTTTGCTGATATTGCATATTCCTTTGATTCCGAACGTATTAAGTATGACTGCTTTCAGCGCCTGACGAACCGTTCCTGCAGGTCTTACGTGCCTTGGCTCCAACCGTGGTTCGTCGCCCGTCAGCTCGCACACGTCTATCTGAATGTTCACCAGTTTCAGGTAGTAGCGGTCGTCCATGGGCATCTGGGCCGTCAGGTGCGCATCCAGCAGTTGGCGTAGTTCATTACCCTGGGCGGTGCTGGTGATGCCCTTGGCGTTCCAGCAGTAGTAGTAGCAGCCGGCGCTGGTGGTTGCCACACGGCGCACTTTCCTCAACAGGCGGGGCAGGGTATAGGCATCCTCAAACACCCGTCCGACAGGAAAACTGACGTCGTCGAACAGTCGGCGGCGATACACCTTGTTGCAGGCGTAGGTGTGGTCGTAGGCCTGACCGTCGAGCCAGTAGTCGGTGGTGTCGTCGTAGGTGGTGTCCGTCGGCTGCAGCATCGACTGGTGAGGGGCTCCGTAGAACCGCCAGATGGGGTATTCTATCAGGTCGATGCCGTCATCCAGTCGGCTCATGACGGCCTCCAACGTGCCTTCGCCGATGTAGTCGTCGCTGTCGATGAAGGTGATGTAGTCGCCTTGTGACAGCTCGATGCCCGTGTTGCGGGCGGCGCTGAGTCCGCCGTTCTGCTGGTGTACAACTTTGATGCGCGGGTCTTTACTTGCCCATTCGTCACACAACTGCGGGCTGCGGTCGGTCGAGCCATCGTCCACGAGGATGATTTCGTAGTCGGCAAACGACTGCTCCACCACGCTCTTCAGGCAGCGGTCAAGGGTGCTTTCCACCTCGTAGACGGGTATGACGATACTCAGTTTCACGCCACAAAAGTACGAAATTATTTGCAATTTCGTAATAAAATGTGTATTTTTGCGTTCAATTTAAGGAAAATGAAGGAAGAAAGCAGCGAAAACTACGGTCATGTGCTGAAATACACGGGCGTTTTTGGCGGCGTACAGGGACTGAACATCATCGTCAGCCTTGTGCGCAACAAGCTGATTGCCGTGCTGCTGGGCCCTGAGGGCATGGGACTGGCCTCACTCTTCAACTCCACCGTCAACTTCGTGTCGCAGGCCACCAACTTCGGCATCTCCTTTTCAGCCGTCAAGCATATCTCCGAGCTCTACGACCGTGGCGACGATGCTGCCCTCAGCCATTTCATCAAGGTGGTGCGCGCCTGGTCGCTGCTGACGGCGCTGCTCGGCATGCTGGTCTGCATCGTGGCGGGACCGCTGCTCAGCAACTACACCTTTGCCTGGGGCGACCACACGCTGCACTTCGTCCTGCTGGCACCTGCCGTCGCGCTGATAGCCATCACGGGTGGCGAGACGGCCGTCCTGAAGGGTACCCGCCAGCTGCGCTCGCTGGCCGTCGTCCAGATCTATGCCGTACTCTCGGCGCTGGTCATCTCTATACCTATTTATTATATATTCGGCCAGGCGGGCATCGTGCCTGTCATCGTGCTCATGGCTTTGGTCACCATGCTGCTGACCGTGCGCCATTCCTACCGCCTGTTCCCTGTGCGCCTCCGTGGCGAGAAGGGACTCCTGGGCGAGGGTATGGCGATGGTACGTCTGGGCGTGGCCTTCCTCATCGCGGGCATCATGGGCAGCGGAGCCGAGATGCTGATACGCTCGTTCCTTAACGTCAGCGGCGGCGACCTCGATGTAGTGGGACTCTACAACGCAGGTTTCATGCTGACCATTACCTACGCCGGAATGGTCTTCTCGGCTATGGAGACCGACTATTTCCCGCGGTTGTCGGCGGTGAATGGCGACGTCGCTGCCACCAACCTCACCGTCAACCGTCAGATAGAGGTGTCGCTGCTCATCGTCTCGCCCATGCTCGCCGCCCTCATCATCGCCCTTCCCGTGCTCATTCCGCTGCTATTCTCGGCCAAGTTCCTGCCTATGGTGGGCATGGCTCAAGTCGCCGTCTTCTCCATGTATGTCAAGGCCGTCTCGCTACCCGTCTCCTACGTAACGCTGGCCAAGGGCGACTCCGTGGGCTACATGGTGCTCGAGGCCGTCTACGACGTGGTGCTCGTGCTCCTCATCGTCTTCGGCTATCGTAATTGGGGACTCCTTGGCACGGGTGTCGCCCTGTCGCTCAGCTATCTGTTCGACCTGCTGCTGGTAGGTGCCTACGCCTACCTGCGTTTCCATTACCGCCTTTCCACGCTCGTGCTTCAGTATGCGGCCATCCAGTTCTCATTAGGCGTGGCGGTCTACATCGTCACGCTCATCGACAATCCGCTGATATATTGGTCGTTAGGACTGCTGCTCTGTTTGGTCAGCCTGCTCATCTCCGTCTATATCCTTCATCAGAAGACCTCCCTCTGGGCATCGCTCACGAAAAAGTTGAAAGACCGTTTCCATCGTCATGCCTAAAGTCACCGTCCTCATAGCCGTCTACAATGCCGAGGCCTTCCTGCCGGAGTGTCTCGACTCGCTGCTGGCGCAGACCCTTCCTGACTTCCAGGCCGTCTGTGTCGATGATGCCTCTACCGATGCCTCCCTGTCGATACTCCGCGACTATGCCGCCCGCGACCCACGCTTCGAGGTCATCCCCCTGACTGAGAACCAAGGGCAGGCACACGCCCGCAACGTCGGACTGCAGCAGGCCCGTGGCGAGGTTGTCTGCATGCTCGATGCCGACGACTGGCTGTCAGCCGATGCCCTCGAGCGTCTTTACCAGGCTTTCGACAACGATACCGACAGCGTACTCTTCGACGTCGTCAGCGTCTATCCCGACCGTGAGGAACCTTACCCCATGCCCCCGTTCCAGCGTCTGGACGGACACGAGGCTTTCCGTCTGAGCCTGACGTGGCAGATTCACGGACTCTATGGTGTACGGGCAGACATCCACCGCCGTTATCCCTACGATGAGACCTGCCGCGCCTATAGCGATGACAACACCACCCGCCTGCACTATCTTGCCTCCCGTCAGGTGTGCCGTTGTGCGGGCATCTACTATTACCGCCAGCACCCCGCCTCGGTCACCCATCAGGTGTCCGTCCGTCGCTTCGACTATCTCCGTGCCAACGAGAGCATGCGCCGCCAGATGCTCAGTCTGGGGGTAGGGCAGAATCTGCTCGCCCTCTACGAGAACCACCGCTGGCTCAACCTCGTCGGCGTCTACATGTTCTATCACGTCCACGGCCGCGAACTGTCGCCCGCCGACCGTCAATACGGTCTGCAGCTGCTCCACCATACATGGGCCACCATCGACCGCCTCGCCCTGGAACCGGCTACCATCTCTAAGTTTGGCTACCGTCCCTGCGCCACCTTCCGCCTCTTCCGTCTTCAGGAGTGGCTCTACTTTACCCTCCGCGGTTTATTAGGACGTAACTATTAGTTTAGTTAGGGGGGAAGTTAATAGGTAGATATTAAGACATTATCGTCATGACACATTTGTCCCTTTATCTCCTTAAGCGAAGCGATATCTCCTGATTAACTCCCCTTTATCTCCTTAAGCAAAGCGATATCTCCTAATTAACTCCCCCTTTATCTCCTTAAGCAAAGCTTAGGGCTCCGGCTCCGGATCCGGCTCCGCCTGCTGAATGTTGTACGTGCTCAACGGCGTGCGCTGCTGGTACGACTTCTTCTTGCCGTCGACCATCTTGTAGAGGGTCTTCACAAGCTGGTAGGCCTCGAAGGTGCAGCTCTTCTTCAGTTCGCGCGAG
>CACZDV010000039.1 GCA_902780025.1 uncultured Prevotellaceae bacterium | reverse complement strand
ATTGATGTTGTGCTGTTGCTTTTTACTGAAAGCTGCTACTAACGACTCATAAATCTACCCTTAATCGTGTATTGGATGATAGTTGCGGATTTTAGGATGATAAGAAACTCGAGAGCAAACATGGTAGTGGTGTCGTAAATAGGCTGTCTGTAGATTTGAAACAGATGTATCCAGAAATGGGCGTTTCGCCAAGAAATTTGTGGGACATGAAGAAATTCTATGAGCGTTTCAAGGAAAGTGACGAGAAACTGCGACACGCTGTCGCAGTTTTACCCTGGTGGAATACTCTGAAGCTTATGAGTAAGTTTGGCGATAATGATGAGGCTATAATGTATTATGCTCAGGAGACTGTCAGGAAGGGTTGGAATCGAGACTTTCTGTTGAATGCTATAAAGATGAAAGTGCATGAGAATCAGCCGGTCGCAATAGATAATAACTTCGAAAAGACATTGCCTGCTACTCAGGCAGCATACGCAAATGAAGTGTTTAGCAGCAGCTATAACTTGGGATTCCTTGGCGTGACTGAACCGATAGCAGAATTGGAACTTGAAAGAAGGCTGGTGGAGAAGGTAAAGCTATTTCTTCTGGAGTTGGGTAAGGGGTTCACCTTTATAGGCAACCAGCATATATTGGAATACAACGGTAAAGAAAGCAAGGTGGATCTTCTGTTTTTTCATCGTGGCCTTCACTGCCTTGTGGCTATGGATTTGAAGATTGGTGAGTTCCGGCCAGAATATGCTGGCAAGATGAATTATTACTTATCGCTTCTTGACAGGTTGGAACGGCGGGAAGATGAGAATCGTTCTATTGGCATCATACTTTGTGCAGAGAAAGACCATCTCGAGGTCGAACTCGCCTTAGAGGATATGGGCAAGCCGATAGGTGTAGCTGACTACCAGCTAATCATTCCAAAAGAAGAACTAAAGAAAGTGATAAGCGACGAGATGGAGTCATACGAAAAGGACAAGCAGTTGGAGCAAGAGGAAGAATGACAAGGATGACAGGGGACAGGTACCACTGTCATGTTTGAGTATACAATCACCAACAAAGTATGGAGATCTTGGCTATCATCGTCGAATATCTGATTGCCAAATAATATTGTTTTTTGCGGCAGTTTATTTTTGGTTTTTGTGGCAGTTTGCTTTATTTGGCTAAATATAGGGCTGTTTATTTGGCAAACGATGTCCCGCGGTTCTTACAATGGAGAAACTTATAATTCAGGAACATGACGCTTTGTTTTATCGGGTAATAGTTGCTAATTTGGGGCAAAACGCACATTTTTGGCAAGATTCCTTGTGTATGTCGAGTTTATTTTGTAGCTTTGCACCAAAATGTTATAGCCGTAAAATTTACAGTCGTAAAATTATATGAAGAAGTTCTATGACAGAGTACGCGAAATGACCGAGCTTAGGGAATTGCAGCGTCAGGCGTACAACGATTATTCCCGATTTGTTGTGCTCACAGGCAGAAGGCGTGTGGGCAAGACAAGTCTTGTATATAAACTGATGAGCGAGACGCAGGAAGATGCTCCTGGACTCTATTTCTTCGTTGGCAGGAAGACTGAAACCGTTCTCGTCAGAACCTTTGCGCAAGAGGTTCGCGAAAAGCTCGGCGAGTTTGTTCCCGATGGAATGACTTCGTTCCGTGAACTCTTTCAGATGCTACTGGAGATTGGAAAGCGAAAGAAGTTCACGCTCTTTATTGATGAGTTTCAGGAGTTTGACAACATAAACGCAGGAATCTTCAGCGACATACAGGAGCTGTGGGACGAATACAAGAAACGGGCAAACATCTGTCTGATTGTGTCGGGTTCTATATTCCGCATGATGGAAAAGATTTTCAAAGACGAAGAACAGCCACTTTTCGGCAGAGATGACTACACAATTAAGCTGAAGCCTTTCAATACAAAGACGATAAAGGAAATCCTTGGCGACTACAAGCCTAATTACACCTCAGAAGACCTTCTTGCGCTTTGGACGATTACAGGCGGGGTGGCTCGTTACGTTGAACTGCTCATGAACAACGGATGTACTAACGTGAAAAAGATGATACACTACGTTTGTTCAAGCGGCGACAGCTATTTTGTGGACGAAGGCAAGAAGATCCTCATCCAGGAGTTCGGCAAGCAGTACGGCACATATTTCAGCATACTCGACCAGATAGCCCACGGTGATGTTACACAAAGCGAGATTGAAGGGGCTTTAGGAATGAAAAGCCTTGGTGGTCAGCTGAAGATACTGGAAGAGAAATACGGCATCATCAAGAAGAAACGCCCGATTGGCGCCAAAGAAGGCAGCCAGACGGTACGTTATGAGATACAGGACAACTTCTTCCGTTTCTGGTTCCGCTACATTCACAGATACGCTGCGCTCATCGAGTTGCAGAACATGCCAGCACTGGAGCGAATCATGACCAACGACTACACCACATTCTCAGGCATAGCCCTGGAACGCTGGTTCCGTCAGAAGATGATGGAGAGTTGCCGATACAAGCAGATTGGCGGTTGGTGGCAACCCAATGGTGTCAACGCCAAGGGCAACAGCGACGATTTTGAGATTGACATTGTGGCCGAAACGCTTGAAGGCAATGTGGAAGCGTATGAGGTGAAGCGCAATCCACAGAAGTACTCTCCTGCCCGACTTGAAGAGAAAGTCGCAGAGATGAAGCGACGCATATTCCGCGGCAAAGAAGTCACAAAGGGCGGCTTATCTATGGAGGATATGTAAACTGAGAAGGAAACTGTCGATAAACCATGATATTCTATTTCTCTGGTACGGGCAACACCCGTTGGGCAGCACAACAGCTGGCGGAAGCCACCCATGAGCGACTGCTTTTCATCGCCGATGAGCTGAAAGGCGGGTGTGACTATACGTTGGAAGAGGACGAGCGCATAGGCTTCTGCTTCCCCGTTCACGGATGGCAGCCGCCCCACATCGTACGCGAGTTCGTCAGCCGCCTCACCCTCCACACTCCGCTCGGCGCCTTGCGACGCTTCGCTTGCGAAGAACCCTCAACACTCCGCTCGGCGCCTTGCGACGCTTCGCTTGCGAAGAACACTAAACACTCAACAGAACACTACTCCTACGCCCTCTGCACTTGCGGCGACAGCATCGGGCTGGCGATGGATATGTTGAGCAGGGAACTCCAGAAGAAAGGCGTCACGCTCGATGCCACCCTCTCGCTCGTCATGCCTGAAAGCTACGTCTGCCTGCCCTTCATGTATACCGACACGCCGCAGCGTGAACGGGAGAAGATAGAGAAGTCCAGCCAACAGTTGGAAGCCTTCTGCCGCGTCGTACGCGAACGTCAGCGTGGCTTTGACCAGTTAGTGTTAGGAGCAGCCCCCTGGCTCATGTCCCACGTCATCGGCGGTTATTTCAACAGCCGTATGATTACTGACCGCAAGTTCACCGTCGATGCCGATGTATGCCGCCATTGTGGGCTGTGTGCCCAAGAGTGCCCCGTGGGCGACATTGACTTCCACGACGGCATCCCCCATTGGCGACACGATGACAGCTGCACCTGTTGTCTCAGCTGCTATCATCACTGTCCTGTCCACGCCATTAACTACGGGCGCATCACACGCCGACGCGGACAATACTACTTTGGAAGGAAAGGCTAAAGGGCTTCTAACGTCTGGGTGATGCCTTGCTCACGGTGGACGATACGAACCTCTATTCCGAACTTACGATGCAAGTGCTCGGCCAGATGCTGGGCACTATAGACGGAACGGTGCTGGCCACCCGTACAGCCGAACGAGAACATCAGGCTGGTGAAGCCGCGCTGGATATAGCGGCGAACGTGGGCATCGGCTAACTTATAGACGGAGTCGAGGAATGTCAGTATCTCGCCGTCGTCCTCCAGGAATCGGATGACGGGCTCATCCAGTCCCGTCAGCTGCTTGTAAGGCTCGTAGCGACCAGGGTTGTGCGTCGAGCGACAGTCAAAGACATAACCGCCGCCATTGCCGCTCTCGTCCTCAGGAATCCCCTTGCGATAGCTGAAGCTGAAGACCTTGACCACCAACGGTCCCTGGGCATCGTACTTCGAGAACGTAGCCGGACCGTCCTTGGGGTGGGCCTTGTAGGGGTTGCGGTCAGTCGTCTTGTAGCCGTCGGCACGATTGGCCGTCACCTCAATCTGCTGGAACTGCGGCAGCTGGCACAAACGGCGCAGGACGTCCATCAGGTGAGGATAAGGGAAGTTGACGGAACCTAACAACTCATGGAGGTTCTGGATGGCAGGAGGTATGGAGTCGATGAAGTGCTGCTTCCGCTCGAAATACCCACGGAAACCGTAGGCTCCCAGCACCTGCAGGATGCGGAATAACACAAAGAGCGACAGACGGGCCACGAAGTGATGACTGGAGGGCACCTCCGTGTACTGCTTCAGCGCATTGTAGTATTCGAACACCAGTTCGCGGCGCAGCTTATGCGGATAGCGGGCCGATGCCTGCCACAGGAACGAAGCCAGATCGTAGTAATAAGGACCACGCCGGCCACCTTGGAAGTCGATGAAGTACGGCTGATCGTCCTTCAGCATCACGTTACGAGCCTGGAAATCACGATACAGGAAACACTGTTCGTCGCCTGCCTGCGTCAGGTCCTTCGCCATCAGGCGGAAGTCTGCCTCCAGCTTCAGCTCATGGAAATCCAACTCCGTAGCCTTCAGGAAGCAATACTTGAAATAGTTCAGGTCGAACAGCACCGAGTCGGTATCGAACTCCGGCTGCGGATAGCACTGTGAGAAGTCCAGTCCGCGGGCTCCGCGCAACTGGATGTTGGGCAACTCGCGGATGGTCTGTTTCAGCAGCTGCTGCTCCTTCAGCGTATAGCGGCCTCCCGCCTCGCGACCACCACGGATAGCCTCAAACAGCGACACCTGTCCCAAGTCCGTCTGCAGGTAGCGCAACTCGTCGTCGCTGACGGCCAGCACCTGCGGCACGGGCAGCTGTCGCTTCGTGAAGTGACGTGCCAGACAGATAAAGGCGTGGTTCTCGTCGCGGCTCGTGCCCACACATCCCACCACGCTGCTGCCTTCGCCGTCAGTCATGCGGTAGTATTCACGGTTACTCCCTGCCGCCGCCAGTTTCTCTGTCGTCGCAGGCATCTCCCCGTGCCACTGCTTATATAGTTCAATCAGTTTCTCCATACGAGGTGCAAAGGTAATCATTTTCCAATAAAATGCCAAGATTGTCGCCCATATTTTTGTTTGTTCACAATCACAATGATGTAATTCGTTTCAACTGTAAGATATGCATAAAGAAAAACGAGTTTTTCCTTTGCGATTCGCTCGAATTTTCGTAACTTTGCACCCTAAATTGAGTATTTACATAAAAACCAATAGACAACCAAGATGAAAAGAGACAACCAGATCTTTGAGTTGATTGAGAAAGAGCATCAGCGCCAGCTGAAAGGCATTGAGCTGATTGCCAGTGAGAACTTCGTGAGCGACCAGGTGATGGAGGCTATGGGCTCGTACCTGACGAACAAGTATGCCGAGGGCTATCCCGGCAAGCGCTACTACGGCGGCTGCCAGGTGGTGGACGAGGTGGAGAAGCTGGCCATCGAGCGCGTCTGCAAGCTGTTTGATGCTGAGTATGCCAACGTGCAGCCCCACTCTGGCGCACAGGCTAACGCCGCCGTGCTGCTGGCCGTGCTGCAGCCGGGCGACACGTTCATGGGCCTGAACCTGGCTCACGGCGGTCATCTCTCACACGGTTCGCTGGTGAACACGAGCGGTATCCTGTACAAGCCCGTGGGCTACAACCTGAACAAGGAGACAGGCCGCGTGGACTATGACGAGATGGAGCAGCTGGCCATCGAGCACAAGCCGAAGCTGATTATCGGCGGTGGCTCGGCCTACAGCCGCGAATGGGACTACAAGCGCATGCGCGAGATTGCCGACAAGGTGGGTGCGCTGCTGATGATCGACATGGCTCACCCCGCCGGTCTGATTGCTGCCGGACTGCTGGAGAACCCCGTGAAGTATGCTCACATTGTGACCTCGACAACCCACAAGACCCTGCGCGGTCCGCGTGGTGGTATCATCCTGCTGGGTAAGGACTTCGACAACCCCTGGGGCCTGAAGACGCCGAAGGGTGAAATCAAGAAGATGTCGGCTCTGCTGAATTCAGCCGTCTTCCCTGGACAGCAGGGCGGTCCGCTGGAGCACGTCATCGCTGCCAAGGCCGTTGCCTTCGGCGAGGCGCTACAGCCTGAGTTCAAGGAGTGGGCCAAGCAGGTTCAGAAGAATGCCAAGGTGCTGGCCGACGAGCTGATCAAGCGCGGCTTCGGCATCGTCAGCGGTGGTACTGACAACCACTCGATGCTGGTTGACCTGCGCTCGAAGTATCCCGACCTGACGGGTAAGGTGGCTGAGAACGCACTTGTGGCTGCCGACATAACGGTGAACAAGAACATGGTTCCGTTCGACTCTCGCTCGGCCTTCCAGACCAGCGGTATCCGTCTGGGTACGCCGGCTATCACCACCCGTGGTGCCAAGGAGGACCTGATGATTCAGATTGCCGCCTGGATTGAGGAAGTGCTGAACGCTCCTGAGGACGAAAACGTGATTGCTTCCGTCCGTCAGCGCGTCAATGAGAAGATGAAGGAATATCCGCTCTTTGCCTACTAATTAACCGTTACCTGTAACGGTTGCTGGAGCCCGCGTAGATACCATTCTATGCGGGCTTTCCATTCCTCGGGCGTACGAACGTCGTACTTGGACCAGGCAGAGCCGAAATAATAGGTGTAACGCTCGCCGTGATAGTCGCTGAGGATGCCCAGCGCATGACCGCGATGCTGGCGGGTCTCGACCGTACCGTTGGGGAACAGCGCGGCCACATAGAGGGGGGCCTGATGAACGCGCGGCTGGTCAGTGGGGTCGGTATAATAGACGTAGTTGGGGCCGAGGACAACGGGTTCAGGGTCCTCACGCTGAATGACGACACCCGAGCAGAAGCAGACAGGCTTCGTAAGGCCATCGTACCAGACGGTCATGCGATTGAAGTTCGACTGCTTGTCGAGCTGGATGAGACGATGCTCTTCAATCTCTTCACCATTCACGCGTACCTTATTATTAATAAGATGGACGGTGAAGCGCAGGGGGCCGTCGTCCAGCACCTGATACTCACGGAAGACGTAGGGCATGACGATGCTGTCGCCTAACATCAAGGCCGGAGCACCACAGCCAAGGGTAGCACCCACCTTATAAGGGTCGAGCCCGCGACCGTGGTCGTGATGATAGCTGTTGATGCGATAGAGGGAGTCGCCCCGCTGACGGTTGATGCGGCGCAAGGAGTCGACGCTGGGCATCATGACCACGTCCTCGATGTAATAACGGTCGTCAACGACGAGGTCGGGCGTGTTCTTCGTCCAAACATCGATGCCGTACGAGCGTTCACCAGTACGTCCCAAGGCCGGACCATAGACGCGGTAGGCTCCGCGGTCGTTCTCCCAGGCGAAGTCGTCCTTACGCTCAGGGTGTAAGGCTCCGTGACAGACGGTGGGGAACTGAGGCGGCGTTCCAGGCACGATGCGGAAACGGGCCGTTCCCTGCGGACGGACGGCAGCCTCAATGAGCAACTGTCCGTCGTGGGTCAGCTGGTAAGGCACATCGAGTCCGGCACCCTCCAACACACGGAAGGAGTCCCCTACCCTATTCTTCACGTCAGCCGCATTGATACCCACCACCTCGTGGCGGAAATCCTTCGTCGGGTTCTTCACTTCCACCGTCATTTGCGCCCTTGCAGGGCTAGTGAAGAGTGAGAAGTGAATAGTGAGAAGTGTAAACAGTAACTTGCGCATCGTCATCTTCAGTTCTTCAATTTTTTCAATTCTTCAATCCTTCAATCCTTCAATTCTTCAATTCTTTCTCAAAGAAGTTCAGGCATTGGCGGAAGAGGTGGTTACGGGTGTTGCCGCCAAAGATGCTGTGATTGCGGTTGGTATAGACCAACTGGCGGAAGTCCTTGTCGGCCTGCACCAGCGCCTCGACATACTCAGCCGTGTTGCGATAGTGTACGTTGTCGTCGGCCAGTCCGTGACAAAGCAATAGTGCGCCGTGCAGCTTTCCAGCACGGGCGATGGGGTTCACCTCGTCGTAGCCGCTCTGGTTCTCATTTGGCGTACGCATATAACGCTCCGTATAGACGGTATCGTAGTAGCGCCAGCAGGTAGGTGGTGCAATAGCAATGCCGCAGCGGAAGACGGGACGACCCTCGGACATCGACATCAGCGTGTTCCAGCCACCATACGACCAGCCCCAGATAGCAATACGGTCCTTATCGACGTAGGGCTGCTGACCCAACCAAAGAGCAGTCTCCACCTGATCTTTGGCCTCGAGCTCGCCGAGACGCAAGTAGGTACATTTTTCAAACTCAGCACCACGACCGCCCGTACCGCGATTATCGACGCAGACGACGATATAGCCCTGCTGCGCCATCAACTGCTCCATGATGGCACCATTACCACTCATGCCGATACCCCAGGCGTTCTTCACCTGCTGGGCTCCTGGGCCACCATACTGGTACATGATGACGGGATACTTCTTCTGCGGGTTGAAGTCCTTGGGTTTCACCATCCAAGCAACGAGCTTTGTATCAGGCGTGGTGAATACGATGAACTCCTTCGTGCCCATATCGTAGGAGGCGTACTTATCCAGCAGCGCCTTGTTGTCGATGAGCGTAGTAAGCGTCTTGCCCTGATTGTTGCAGAGCGAATAAACAGCAGGATTGTTGATGTCGCTCCAGGTCGAGACGAAGTTCTTGAAGTCAGTCGCGAAGATGGCCGTATTCCAACCCTCCTTCGGCGTCAGACAGTCGGTCTTGCCGTTCTTATGGGCCACATAGACCTTCTGGTTGGTGGGATCTCCGTTGAGGGCAGCAAAGTAGATGTCGCCCGTCAGTTCGTCGTAACCATAGACATCAGTAACGACGGTATGGGCATCCGCACCGAGGCGTGTTCCAGGCTTCTCCAAATCGCCCACCGTCTGCATCAGCTGTCCGTTGAGGTTGTAGAGATACAGGTGGTTATAGCCGTCGCGCTCGCTGGGCAGCAGGATGTGGTTATCCGTAATCTTCAGTCCGGCCAGTACTTCCTCCTTGATATACTTCTCGACCTTGTCCTCGATGACCAGCTGGCAGACCGTTGACAGCGGGTTGCACATATAGATGCGCAGGCAGTCCTGATGACGGTTCATCGTCACCACAGCCACCTTCGCAGGGTCCTTCGTAGGCAGGATGCGGGGGATATAGCCGTCGGCATCGAGCGGCAGGTCCATACGGCGCGTCTGATGACTCTTGATGTCGTAGCTCATGACGCTGACCTTCGAGTTCTGAGAGCCAGCCACAGGGTACTTGTAGGTATAGAAGCCTGGATACTCACGATAGTCCTCGCGCTCAGGGGCCATCCCCTTGAATAGCTGCATCGAGTACTGCTTCACCTCCGACTCGTCGAAGCGCACCCAGACCACCTGCTTGGAGTCGGCAGAGAACACCAAGGCCGAGTTATAGCTGAACTCCTCTTCATAGACCCAGTCGGGAATACCGTTGATGACCTCGTTGAACTTGCCGTCCTTGGTCACCTCGCTCTCGGCATTGTCGTAGAGCAGCTTGACCAGATGGATATTGTTGTCGCGGACGAAGGCAATCACGTTGCCGTCAGGCGAGAAGACAGGCGTCTGCTGGGGGCCGCCGTCAGAGAGCGGTTCCAGCTTGTTGTTCTGGATGGTATAAATATAATAGGTGGCTGTGAACGAGCGGCGATAGATGGGCTTCGTCTGCGTTTGTATCAGCATCCGCTTACCGTCAGGACTCATGATGTAGCCTTCTACACGTCCCACCTTCGGCCCACGGGCCGTCTCGGCGTCAAAGAGCACAGCCGTCTGCTTGCCCGTCCGGAATGAATAAGCCACGATTTGCTTGCCGTTATCTGAAATGCGGGCATAGGTTTCGCCACCATTGAGGGGCGTAACACCTGTGAGGGCTTCGCTGCGGAAGGTCCCGCCTACGACGTCCTTCAAACTGAGTTGCTGACCAGCCACAGCAAAAGCAACCGTCATCGCCAAGGCAATGCAGGAAAAGATGATTCTCTTCATAGTATGTTTGTTTTGGGTTTTATCTGATTCTGTCTGCTGAACGGACGAGTTTCTCGTCGTCAAGAATACCCTTACGGGCCATAAAGATCAGGATGGCGTTCACCATCGGCAATGACTCCACGACGCCGGCCACACCTTCCAACACGGCAATACCGATATACCATGCAAAGATGACGAACAACCCCGCCAGACAGAAGCGGGCTTGAACGACACGACGACGATACAGGAAGATGGTGTAGGCAGACAAGGCTGCTGACACCACCTGCAAGGCGTCAATCCATTGAAGGCGCATGAAGAAGCACACCAATGCCAAGATGCAGGCCAACAGCAGGAATACAGTCTGTTTACGTTGTATCATAAGGCTGCAACCCGTGCTTAGAAGTCTGCCAGTTCGCGCTCTTTCTGCTGCTCCTTCAGGGGGTCACGCCAGTACACCTGGCCGTCAACAAACTCCTGTGTAGCCAAAAGCGTGGGCTTGGGCAGTTTCTCGTAATAACGAGAGATTTCTATCTGTTCACGGTTCTCAAACACTTCCTCCAGCGAATCGTTGTAGCTGGCAAACTCAGCCAGTTTCTTACTGAGGTCTTCTTTAATCTGTACGGAAATCTGGTTGGCACGTTTTGCAATGATAGCAACACTCTCATAGATATTGCCAGTATCCTGACAAAGGTCCATCACATTACGGGTAACGGTGCTTACCGGAGCTTTTGATTTCTTGTAATCCATAATTTTATAATCAGTCTTTTGTAATTTTCTTGCATTTTGCGATATAGCGCTCGGCCGTCGACTTGTTCTCGGAATCGGGGAACTCATTGATAAAGCCGTAGCACTCGTCCTCAGCGTCGCGATAACGCTCCAGGCGACGCTCGTCGGAACTGTTCTCGGCCAACTGGAACTTGCTCTTCATGATGAGCAGCGAGAAGTCCTCGCGCAGCTTGGTGAACGGATAAGTCTTCAGGGCGTTCTGAGCCGTAATGATGCACGACGAGTAGTTACTCTCATTGTTGGCATTGATATTACCGAAGTAGCCGCCCAGGTTGTAATAGAGCTTGGCCGACAGATACTCCTTCATGATCAGCTTGTCCTGCAGTTCGTACAGCTTACGCGTGGCCTCAGGCCTCAGCTCTGAGTCAGGGAAGGCGTCGAGAAACTGCTGATAGGCGTTGATGGCACCGATAGTAGGCGTCTGGTCGAGACGTGGCTCTGGAGCACTCTCAAACAAAGACTCTCCCACATAATAGGCAGCCTTCTCGGCATAAATACCCTTAGGGTAAGACGTCCCGTACTTCTTGAACGTCTGCGATGCACTCTCGTAGTCACGACTCATGTATTGCGCCATTGCCAGCATATAGAGGCTCTCCTGGGCATAGTCACCGCCCTTGAGCATGGTCACCATGTCCTGCAATAGGGAAACCGTCTGATTATACTTCCCTTCAGCAAAACATTGCTTGGCATACTCATAGCGGTAATCATAGTCCTGAGACTTGAAAACCTTATTGAATTCGCCGGCACAGCCACTCAACAGGAGTGCTAAACCAAATACGAAAAATATATTTTTCTTCATTTAAGGTGCAAAGGTACACTATTTCTGCCGAACAACAAAGGGAATTAGGGAAAATTGAAGATTAGCGGAAGAAAATTGAAGATTTTTTGCACTTCCGTGCAGGGTTTCGCACTTTTTCTTGTATCTTTGCACCCCAAAACATGGCAGTATTCAATCTCATATCAAAGTACGAACCGACTGGCGACCAGCCGGAGGCTATCCGACAGTTGACAGACGGTCTGGAGCGCGGCGACCAGTCGCAGGTGTTGCTCGGTGTCACCGGCTCGGGCAAGACTTTTACTATTGCCAACGTCATTGCCAACGTCAACAAGCCGACTCTCATCCTGAGCCACAACAAGACGCTGGCTGCCCAGCTATATGCGGAGATGAAGGGATTCTTCCCTGACAACGCGGTGGAGTACTACGTCAGCTACTACGACTACTACCAGCCGGAAGCCTACCTGCCCAGCAGCGACACCTATATCGAAAAAGACCTGGCCATCAACGAAGAGATTGACCGTCTGCGGCTGTCGGCCGTCTCCAACCTGCTGTCAGGCCGCAAGGACGTCATCGTCGTGTCGTCCGTCAGTTGCATCTACGGTATGGGCAGTCCCGTGGCCCTGCAGGAGAACGTCATCGAACTGCATCGCGGACAGATACTCGACCGCAATGCCCTGCTCAGGAAGTTGGTGGCAGCCCTTTACGTCAGGAACGACATCGACCTGCAACGCGGCAATTTCCGCGTGAAGGGCGACACCGTCGACATCTTCATGGCCTACAGCGAGGTGGTGCTCAGGGTGACGTTCTGGGACGACGAGATTGACATGATAGAGGAGGTGGACGCCGTCACCTTTAGCCGCATGGCCACCTTCGAGGAATACAAGCTCTATCCGGCTAACCTCTTCACGACCTCCCAGGAGCAGACCAACATCGCCATCCGTCAGATACAGGACGACCTGGTGAAGCAGGTGGATTTCTTCAACGAAATGGGCGACCCGATAAAAGCCCAGCGAATCAAGGAACGTGTGGAATACGACATGGAGATGATCAAGGAACTGGGGCATTGCTCAGGCATCGAGAACTATTCGCGCTACTTCGACGGACGGCAGCCCGGCGAGCGTCCCTACTGCCTGCTCGACTTCTTCCCAGAGGACTTCCTGCTGGTGGTCGACGAGAGCCACGTCAGCGTTCCCCAGATTGGAGCAATGTACGGCGGCGACCGTTCGCGCAAGACCAACCTGGTGGAATATGGTTTCCGTCTGCCTGCCGCCTTCGACAACCGCCCGCTGACGTTCGACGAGTTCCACGAGATGATTCATCAGGTCATCTACGTCAGCGCCACGCCTGCCGACTACGAGTTGAACGAGGCGGAGGGCATTGTGGTGGAACAGGTTATCCGTCCTACGGGACTGCTTGACCCTGAGATAGATGTGCGTCCGACGGAAAACCAGATTGACGACCTGATGGAGGAAATACGCCTACGCTCCGAACGCCACGAGCGCGTCCTGGTCACCACGCTGACCAAGCGGATGGCCGAGGAACTGACGGAGTACCTGATGAACCACAACGTGCAGACGGCTTATATCCATAGCGACGTAGCCACCCTGGAGCGTGTGAAGATACTGGAAGACCTGCGCAACGGCACCTACGACGTGCTGGTAGGCGTCAACCTGCTGCGCGAGGGTCTCGACCTGCCTGAAGTGTCGCTGGTGGCCATTCTCGATGCGGACAAGGAAGGGTTCCTACGTTCGCACCGTTCGCTGACACAGACCGCCGGCCGTGCCGCCCGTAATGTCAACGGCAAGGTCATCATGTATGCCGACACCATCACCACCTCGATGCAGCTGACCATCGACGAGACCAACCGCCGCCGCACTAAGCAGCTGCACTACAATGAAGTCAACGGCATTACGCCGACGCAGATTGTCAAGAGCCTCAGTCAGAGAGTATTACGCTCTGACGATGTGCCGTCTGACGTCAAGGAGCTACAGCGTACGACATTCGATATGGCTGCCGACCCGATAGTGGAGCGCATGACGCGTCAGCAACTGGAGAAGAGCATTGCCGACACCACGAAACTGATGAAGGAGGCCGCTAAGAAGCTGGACTTCCTGCAGGCTGCACAATATCGTGATGAAATCATCCGGCTGCAACAGGAACTGGAATTGAAGAACTGAAGGATTGAAGAATTGAAGAATTGAAGAATTGAAGAACTGAAGAATTGAAGAATTGAAGAATTAAAAAATTGAAAAATTAAAAGATTAAAAGTTAAGTTCTGCGCCTATACAGATTATTATTTGTAATTTTGCCCAGTCAAACAAAAAACAAAGAACAATTAGAGATATGAAGAAGCTGTTTATTGCTATGATGATGTGCCTGCCGATGGGCTTGACAGCACAAAACACATGGGAGATGCCCGAACAAACCACACAGGAAGGAAACCCCGACCAGAAGTACCTGGTGGGTGCCGTACCCGTCGTAGATGGCAAGGTGATGTTCCAAACCGAGATCAATGCTCCGGGAAAGACTGCCGCTCAGGTGTACGATATCGTCAAGAAATACATGGAGAAGATGACCAAGGAAGCTAACCAGATAGAGCAAAGCCGCATTATCCTGGCCGACTCCGTGAACTATGAGGTGGCCGCCACCTATCAGGAATGGCTCGTCTTCAAGTCGACGGCGCTCGTACTGGACCGCACACGCCTGTTCTATAACCTGATAGCCAAGTGCGAGGACGGCAAGGCCACCATCACGATGACCCGCATTTATTACTTATACGAAGAGGAGCGCGCCCCGCAGACCTTCAAAGCCGAGGAGTGGATTACTGACGAAGAGGGCCTGACGAAGAAGAAGAACAAGCTGTCGCGTGTTGCAGGTAAGTTCCGCCGCAAGACCATCGACCGTAAGGACTACCTGTTCAACAAGTTTACCGACCTGCTGAAATGAACAGATACAACAACCTGCAACCGTTTAAGGACACAGGGCGTTTGCGCCGACTGCGCTGGTGGCTGAATATCATCTTCATCATCGGTGCCATTGTCGGTATGTTGTGGTACACATGGGGCAACCACGACACGGCCATCTATATCATGATAGGTGCCGTCGTGTTCAAGTTTGTCGAGTTGACCTTAAGAATAGCTAAACTGTAGGATGAAGAGATATACGCTCACGCTGCTGTTGCTGACAACCCTGCTTACGGCTACCGCACAGGACTTCAACGAGATCGACGTGGAAGGCAACGTCACGAAGCGCACAGAGGGTTCAAGGCGTAACTTCAATCCCCATAGCAAAGACTCTACCAGCAAGGAAAAAGAGGTTCCTAAGGGGATTTACGTCTGGACCATCGACCGTAAGTTCGGCGACATCCGTCCTACCGACGTCGACACCCTCATTCACCTTTACCCCAACTCCACGCTGAATACAGGAATGTTTGGCGAATACAGCACGACGGGCTCCAACTATACCGCCCGCCAAAGCCGTATCGTCATCAACCGTTCCGTGGGCGAGCAGTTCATCTTCTGGGAGCCCTACAGCTTCATCAACAAAAGTCCCGACCAGGTACACTTCACCAACACGCTGTCGCCCATCACCAACCTGGCCTACGACAACTGCGGCGACAAGACCGACGGTGAAGACCATCTCGATGCCAAGTTTGCCGTCAATGCCGGCAAGCGCATCGGCATAGGTTTCGACCTGAACTACGCCTACGCCAGAGGTTATTTCAACAACCAGCCCGTCTCTCACTTTGCCGGTACGTTCTACGGGTCATATCTGGGCGACCGTTACAATATGCACCTGATGTTCTCGACCTACCATCAGAAAGCTACCGAGAACGGCGGTATCACCAAGGACGACTACATCACCCATCCTGAGGCCGAGGAGGAAACCTATAACCTGAACGAGATACCGACAGTCCTCGCCGGCAACTGGAACCGTAACGACAGCAAGCACGTCTTCCTGAGCCACCGCTACAACGTCGGCTTCTATCGGGGAGGAGGCAAGAAGGCAGAAGAGCCTGCCGCCAACGACACGGCGCGCATCGTCGTCGACAGCCAGGAGAAGATGGACAGCCTGCTGGCCCTGGAGAAGAAGAAGGAGGAGGCTGCCAACGATACGGCCAAGCGGGAATACGTGCCCGTCACCAGCTTCATCCACACGATGGAGCTGAATTCACATACCCGTATCTATCAGGCTTACGCGTCGGAAACCGACTACTATGCCAACAGCTATTTCAAGCAGAACATGACGGGCAGCCGCGACTCAATATATGATGAGACCAAGCACTTCCAGCTGAAGAACACGCTGGCTTTGGCCCTGCTCGAAGGATTCAACAAATATGCGAAGGCAGGACTGAAAGTCTTTGCCACCCATGAGCTACGCACGTTCACTATGGACGAAGTGAAAGACGACCTGCCGTTCATGCAGAGGGTGAACGAGAACAACATCAGCATCGGTGGACAGCTCATCAAGAGCCAAGGTCGCACATTGCACTACAACGCGATGGGCGAACTGTGGACGATAGGCGAGGATGCCGGACAGCTGAAACTCGACTTCAACACCGACCTGAATTTCCGTCTGCTGGGCGATACCGTCACGCTGGCGGCACACGCCCATTTCTACCGGCTGAACCCCACGTACTACCAGCGCCACTACCACTCCAAGCACTTCTGGTGGGATAACAACGATCTGTCGAAGGAGACGCGCACCCGCATCGAGGGACTTTTCAGTTATCGGAAGACAAAGACCAGCCTGCGCGTGGCCATTGAGGAGATTCAGAACTACACCTACCTGAGCATGAGCTACCTCAACGAGGGTGATGTCCGCAAGTACCTGACGGCCAACATGCTCCAGAACAGCAGCAACATCAACCTGCTGACAGCCCAGCTGCACCAGAGTTTCAAGTTGGGGCCGCTGAACTGGGAGAACGTCGTCACCTATCAGAACAGCTCCGACAAAGAGGTGCTGCCTGTGCCGATGGTCAATATCTTCACGAATCTCTACCTGGGGTTCAAGATTGCCCACGTGCTCACGGTCGAGTTAGGTGCCTGCGCCACGTATTTCACCGAATACGAGGCTCCCGACTTCTGTCCGCAGCTCAACCAGTATGCCGTACAGGAGAATCCCGACAGCCGCGTCACCCTGGGTAACTTCCCGTTTGTCGACGTCTATGCCAATATGCACCTGAAACGGGCACGATTCTTTATCCTGATGAACAACATGGCAGGCTCCTTCGGCAACAAGAAGCAGTTCCTGACACCCCACTACCCCTTGAACGATGGTGTCATGCACATCGGTGTTTCCTGGAACTTCTTTAACTAATTCAAGCTTAAATCAGAGAAATGCTTACGACCTTTGACATAATACTGCCAAAGGAGTGAGCCACGATACTGCTGGGGAATCACGTCAGCGACTCGCGACTGCTGTATCTGCCGGCGGTCGGCATCAAACTCCTTTCTCCAACGGCGGAAAGCCCGACGGGCACGGTAGATGGCGCGGAAGTCGCCTAAGTTGCGCTTCAGCAACAGCATCTCCCACGCTGCCAGATAGTCAAGGAACCAGCGCCAGCGCATGACATGCCGCAACTCGCTGTCGGGCAGGCACTTGTATAGCATCGTGAGGTTGTTGCGGAAGTTCAGGAACGTCTTCATCGGGTTCGACTTGGGGAGTGTGCCGCCACCCACATGGTAGATATAGCTGTCAGGCAGGCACACGATTTTCCTGCCCTTGATGCGCAGCCGCCAACAGAGGTCAATCTCCTCGTTGTGTGCAAAGAAACGGCCGTCGAGCCCGCCGCAGTCCCAGTAGTCACGGGCCCGGATCATCAGGGCAGCACCCGTAGCCCACAACACTTCCGAGGCATCGTCATACTGGCCATTGTCAGCCTCTACCGTTTCAAAAATGCGCCCTCGGCAGAAGGGATAGCCATAGCGGTCAAGGTATCCTCCACTCGCCCCCGCATACTCAAAGCGGTCGCGGTCGAAGATACTCAGCAGCTTCGGCTGGCAGGCAGCCACCTCCTGATGTGCATCCATGAACTCCACCAGGGGCGTCAGCCAATGATGAGTCACCTCTATGTCCGAGTTCAGAAGCAGGTAATACTCAGCATCCACCTGTTTCAGGGCTTTGTTATAGCCGTCGGCAAAGCCCCAGTTCTTGTCCAGCAGGATGAGCCTCACCTCGGGAAACTCCGAACGCAACAACTGGAGTGAATCGTCTGTCGACGCATTATCGGCCACATAGACCGTTGCTTCGTCACGCGAATACTGCAAGACACATGGCAGATACTGGCGCAACATCTTCGCACCGTTCCAGTTCAATATGACAATCGCTACCTTATCCATCTTCTCACTTACCGTTATTTAACTCAACGAAGCACAAAGTGCCGTTTTATCATGATTAAATCCGCCTAATTTCACCATCACCAACTGGTTGTCCAACTCAGGACGGGCCTCCTGCGGCGACAGTTCCACCCGGATATAGTTACGCGTAAAACCATGCATGGCCCTGCCGCGTGTTGCCTTCTCAAACAGCACCTCAGCCGTCTGGCCGATATGGCGGGCATAGAAGGCTTCCGTCTTCTGGTCCGACAGTTCCAGCAGCCGTTTGCTGCGCAACTTCTTGTCCTTGTCGCTGACCACATAGTCAATCTTCAACGCCGACGTGCCCGGACGCTCAGAATAGGGGAAAACGTGGAGCTGCGTGACGTCCAGGGCGCTCAGGAAGTCGTAGGTCTCCTCAAAACACTCCGCCGTCTCGCCCCTGCAGCCCACCATCACGTCGACCCCGATGAACGCATCGGGCATCAACCGTTTGATCTGACCAATCTTGTCGGCAAAGAGCTGGCGGTCGTAGTGGCGGTGCATCAGCTTCAGCACCGTGTCGCTACCACTCTGCAGGGGGATATGGAAGTGGGGCATGAAGGCCCGGCTCTGCGCACAATAGCCGATGAGTTCGTCCGACAGCAAATCGGGTTCCAGCGAACTGATGCGGTAGCGGCTGATGCCCTCCACACCGTCGAGCGCCTTCACCAAGTCTATGAAGCGTTCGCCGGTGGTTTTGCCGAAATCGCCGATGTTCACACCCGTCAGCACAATCTCCTTTCCCCCTTCAGCAGCCGCCTCCCGGGCTTGCTCGACAAGTGAGGCTATCGAAGGGTTGCGACTGAAACCGCGGGCATAGGGGATGGTGCAGTACGTACAGAAATAGTCGCAACCGTCCTGCACCTTCAGGAAGTAGCGTGTGCGGTTGCCCCGGGAACAGCTGGGCGCAAAGGTCGTAATGTCCTTCGTCTTTTGCTGATAATAGGTGGCCGTCCCGCTTTTCGCTTCAGTATCGCGCCGTACAAACCCCTCCGACAGGAACTGTATGAGGTCAGCCTTCTCGTTCGAGCCCAAGACCAGGTCCACGCCGTCAATCCGGCTGACGGCTTCAGCCGACAACTGGGCGTAGCACCCCGTCACCACGACAAACGCACCCGGATGCTGACGCACCATGCGATGAATGGCCTGGCGGCACTTGTGGTCGGCCACGTCGGTCACCGAGCAGGTGTTAATCAGGCATATATCGGCCGTCTCACCCTTCTGAGCCGTCACGACACCCATCTGCTGAAGCATCTTCGCAAAGGTAGATGTCTCAGAGAAGTTCAGCTTGCACCCAAGGGTGTAATAAGCCGCCTTTTTCCCTTGAAAGGCCGAAGTATCTATCATATATATAAATAGGTATGTTTGTTTCCGCGCACAAAGGTACAGCTTTTTTCTCATATTTATGCTTTTTTTTTGAAATATCCGCAACACTAATTTTTATGACAAAATTTAACATTTCGTATGTAGCTGATTTTCAGCGTATTGCGAAAAAGTTACAAAAATAGCCTAAAAAAAAACAAAAAAAAAGATACGTCGTATCAAAAAAATGCCTACCTTTGCAGCGTTTTAATAAACAAATGATTGTTTTACAGATTTAAAAGCTTAGAAAAAAATGAAGAAACTGGTATTTGCATTCGCCGCTGTTGTGGCTGTTTCGTTCGCAGCATGTGGTAACAAGACTGAGCAGGCTGCTCCCGTTGATGCTGACTCTATCGAGGAGGTTGTTGACAGCGTAGTTGACTCTCTGGCTACCGACAGCGCAGCCGTTGTTGACAGCGCAGCTGTTGCTGAGTAATTCAACATTACACAAAAGGCTAAAAGAACACCGCTGGACGAGAGTCCGGCGGTTCTTTTTTTGTTTTTTTCCGCAAAAAAGTTGGCGGAATCAGAAAAAAGTCGTACCTTTGCACCCGCATTCGACGAAGCCCCGTCCGTGATGAAGGCGAAAATGGCTTTTGAAGGATGTTTAGTATTAACAATTAACTCATCAAACGACATGTATTTAGACAAAGAAAAGAAAGTCGAGATTTTCAGCCAGTATGGCAAGTCAGCTACCGACACCGGCTCAGCCGAGGCTCAGATTGCCCTGTTCACCTATCGCATCAAGCACCTGACGGAGCACCTGAAGCAGAACCACAAGGACCATGCTACCGCCCGTTCGCTGACCATGATGGTAGGACGTCGCCGCAAGCTGCTGAAGTACCTCTATGTCAACGACATCAACCGCTACCGTGCTATTGTCAAGGCCCTCGGCCTGCGTAAATAATAGGTACAAGTAGAAAGATTGAAAGGTAAAAAGAGACCGCGTAGGGATTTCCCTACGCGGTTTTATGTTTTTTCCCCTTGCAAGTTCAACTATTCTTTGTATCTTTGCATCAGGAAACAGAATTATTCACCTTTTAATACATTACGATTATGAAGAAGATATACAACCTGCTGATGATGGCCATGATGGCCGCAGCAACCTGCACAATGACCTCGTGCGACGAGGATATTGACATCGCCAACAGCCTGGAAGGCACCTGGACTGGAACCATGTTCGTTTATACCGACTACCGCGGCACCAGCTACTACGCTACGTCTACGGAAATCACCTTCGAGGGCGATCCCTTCCGCTGGACACGCGGCACCGGCTACTGGGTAGACTACTACTCCGGAGCCCCCTGGGACTACATCGCCAACCACATCGACTGGCGCGTCAACAACCGCAACATCGAGATCTACTTCCGCGAGGACAACACCACGATGGTCATCTGCGACTATCGCCTGAGCGACAACTACTTCACGGGCTACATCAACGACAACGGCACCGACGTAGAGTTCCGCCTGCGCCACACTTGGTCGCCCAACTGGGACCGCTACGACCGCTGGGGCTACGACGGCTGGAACAGCTACTGGTCACGTGAAACCCGCTCCGGCGCCGCTGCCGACAGCACCTTCACCGAGGCTGACCGTCCGGTACGCCACGTCGGAAAGAAATAGCCGACACGGCAGTACCTGTTACTCCCAGGAGTCACCCATCGACCTGCCTTCGGCATTGACGCTCCAGTCGCCTTCTGTCGTCTTGCCGTTGGCATCGATGTTCCACTTGAACTTCACGATGCCGTCGGGGTGACGCTCGAGCCACTCGGCAATCTCGCCCACCCTCATCGTCATGCGATGTGCAGAGGTGTTGACGGCCGGAGTACTTACTGCCTCGCCAGCGGCATTGACGGCACCACCCCAATAGCCGTAGCCATATTCGGCAATGAACTTCTCGCCACTCGTCACGTCAAACCCCGCTTTCAGCTGTGCCTTCAGGCGGGCGCCGAGGGTGGCGGGAAGTTTCTGCGTCGTGATATTCTTCTCCCACTCCTTAGTGGTCATCTTCTCGCTCTGCAACTTGCCGTCGCCATCGTAGTACTCGATGGTCAGGTCGAGAGCCGCGAACATATCGTCGCCAACGTTCATATTGTAGTACAAAATGGCGGCCACGGGCTTCATGTTGTCACCCGAATTCTTGTCGTCATCGTCGCTACAAGCCGTGAATACGGTGGAAATCATTGAGCAGCACACAATGGCTGCCAGGGTTGCAAGTAGTCTTTTCATATCGCCTTAATTTTAAATCACGCAACAAAGATAAGAAAAAATCGTGAAACTCCGCACATATTCCCCTCTTTTTTTGCACACAGGATGTAACTTTAGTCCGACTCGCTCGGCATCCCGCAGGGTGACGCTTGCTACCATAGGGACGCAAGAAACCCGAGGTTTGGTCGGACTAAACCCTGACTTTGGTCGGACTAAACCTCTTCACTCTTCCCTTTTATCTTTTCACTCTTCACTTTTCACTCTTCACTAGCTTCGCGCCTGCGAAGCGCCAGATAGAATTCCGAGTAGTCCTTGCAGCCGGGCGGCAGCTGGTGGTGAACCAGCGAGGGCAGCACCTCCTTCAGTTGCAGGAACAGCCGCTCGCCGGGAGCGTCGCGGTCGGGGAACATGTGGAAGGAGACCCCTCCCGGCCTCCCCCCATTGGGGGAGGAGTCAAGGGTTTGGAGCAGTCCTTTGTCCTTCTGGCTCAGTAGCGTGGCCGAGGGGATGGCGATGGCCTTGTGTCCTGCTGACAGTAGGCTCCAGCAATCTGATGCGCCCTCGGTGATGTAGAGCTCGTCGCCCGGCTTCAGCAGGTTCAATACAGGCAGGTTGTAGATGCCGCATTGGGAACCGGCGGGGAAGCGGAAACGGGGAAAGAGACCCCCCTCCGTCTCCCCCGAGGGGGAGTGACTATAAGCCTCCCCTCGGGGAGGTTTGGAGGGGGTTATTCGGGGAGGTTTGGAGGGGGTTAGGTTGCGATTCTGTATACCTACCAGTTTACCCTCACGATCATAGTAAGGTATCTGCAGCCAGGGCACCCCCTCGCGGTCTTTCCATGAAGTCAAACGGCACCAGCGCACGACTCTCGGGTCAAGCCGCCGCTCGTCGAAGAGGAAGCGGCGGGCGTCGTCGTTCAAGAAAGGATGCTCGAAGAAACGTTCATAGCGGGCCCCCTCCCACCTCCCCCCACTGGGGGAGGCTTCTGGCGTGCGAATAGCCTCCCCCAGTGGGGGGAGGTGGGAGGGGGCTCCCAGCCAGCGGCAGGCCTCCTTAAAATCTTTATTCAAATACTTCATCACCAGGTCAATCGTCCCGCCCTTGGCATCGCATACGAAGCATCGGAAGGTGTTCTTGCTCACCTTAAACGAGAGCGAGGCGTGGTGGTCGTCGTGGAACGGGCAGAGCGCCTTGTGGCGCACCACTCGCAGTCCGAGTCGCTCCGCGACCCCCTCAATCGGAAGGTCGCGAAGCTTTTGCAATTCAAGTCTATCCATAACTATTCACTTACTGTCTTTAAACTTCTTGAGACATTCCTCTGTCATGTAGTAGAGCTCTGTCTCAGCGTCGTAGGTCACCAGCTTGCGGAACACCCATTGCCGCAGTTGACCGTCCGTCCCCTCCTCGCTCTTGCCCATCTGCACACGGAGTGCTTTCAGTTGAGCCTTGTTGAAGGGATTCTCCAAACTCCCAAGCATATTAATAGGGCGGTGACGCTGTGTATCGGCATTAAGATCGTATTCCTTGCCGTTTACCATATCAGAAAATATCATCCGCTTGCTCCATAGATCCTGATATACGAGCCACTCCACGAATTCCGCCATCGAGCGCGTGAAAGTCTGGTTGTTAAGCAGATAGAGTATGCAGCCAGCTCGCCATGCCGACACCAGGCTCCTCTTGCTACAGGCATAGAGCCAGGAATCGTCCATGCAGTCGGCCAGCTCAGCCATGTCCTCTGCCAGCTTGTCGATGAGCTTGTTGAGCGGCTTGATGACGAATCGGCCCTTGGCGGAGGTGAGACGCTGCAGGTACTCGTCGAGTTGCCCGTAGAACTCGTCTGAGAACTTGCCCACCCGTGGTATTCGACCGTCGCGGGCATGCTGCGGCACGTAGGAGAACGTAATTCTGGCCAGCGTACCGTTGAAGAGTTCCGTTTTATAGAAATCGCGGGCGTCAACAGGTGTGCTTGCAAAGGTGAAGCAGGCGCGCAGCCTCGCGTTACACGTCACACCACTCTCCGTGGCTCTGAGCTGACCGTACAGTTCGCGGTCGAAGCAGCACCTCAGCATCTTGCTCACCTTCTTGTGGCCCCCACAAATGTCGTTGGCCATCACCACCTCCGGGAGGTTCATGTACATACACTTGCCACCCTGATTGGCGAGCGCCTCAACATTCTTGTTGAAGCCTGCTGACGTGCAGTCGGATTGAGGAAAGTAGAACGCCACATCGGGACGTGGAGGGCAGTCGTTCTGCTTGCTTCGCCACTTATATATCTTATCCCAATCCTTCAGTTCCTTGTCAGATTCATCATCGTGGGCCCTGAAGTCCCTGCAGATGGCTTCTGACAACAGCCCCAACTGGCCCTTGTTACCCGAGAATTCGGCACAGATATGGGCTATAAGGCCGCATGGCTCCATCCAAACCCCCGATGGATACATGAATTCACAACCACTTACATGTGCTCCAAGTGAGGGGAAAACCATCGGAGCAAGGGGTTCATGCATCGATTTGCTGGCCTGTGACAGCAAAAGTTGCACAACTTCAAGGCCTTTTCCAGGCTTTGGCATCTTAGGACGCGTATGTTTTGCAATATCGTATTTCATTGATTTTCAATTGTTTAAATGAATAAATTAGTATTCTCCGAGCGTTACGTTACAGCGTTACAGCAGCTTTTTTAAGGGGTATACTTTCCGTTAAATATGATATAACTATCTGTATATTAATTAGTTAGATTACTATTTAAAGAGGGTTATACCTCTTTTTTACTACTGTAACGCTTGTAACGTAACGCACACGGCCATTGTCAATTGTGAATTGTCAATTGTGAATTATCACTCTTCCTCTACCAGGCCTCCAAGCGCCCAGAGCAGTTCGTTGGCCACGCTGCTGGCATAGTGCTCCACGTTGAATCCCGGGCCTGTGTGTATCGGTCGGAAGTTCGGGCGGTAGGTGCCGTCGTCCTTACGCGTGATAGTAATGTAGCGGCCGACGTAGACGCGCGGGTTGCGCTTGCAGACGGCTGGTGTCAGACGCTCCTCGCGGAACGTGAAATGCTCGTCGTAATGGAAATCCTCGCACACTACGTCGCGGCGCAGCACGCCCAGGTAGCCCTTGCCGGCCTTCATGCGCAGGTCGTCGCGGAGCTGGGTTTTCAGGTCTACGCAGACCTCTGTGTTCAGGTTCCAACCTTTCTTAATCATAACAAATAGTCTTTCCGGGAATGCCCTCGGTCTCACACGAGGGACCCTCCGCCCAACTGAGGGAAGTGAGACTGGCCTACGGTCCAACGCTTGACCCTTTTCCCCGTTGTTGGTTGGTGGTGCAAAGATACGACAAACTGCCATAAAAAACCCCCTACGCAGGGGGTACGCGTAGGGGGTACGGTTTAACGTAACGTGCTGTAGATTAGTCGAGTATGATTTTCAGCCGTTCCTGGAATTCCAGCGACTTCTTCTGCTCGAGCGCCGTGTTGTAGTCGTTGCGCATGTTGTTGCGCTGCCACATCAGCTCGAACATCTTCCACTTGTTCTCTATGCCAATCCGACGGGACAGCGCCTCAGCCATCAGCGCCGCCTCGGGGCGCGACACCGTGGGCTGGTTATTCTCGTCAACCAGTCCGGCAGCCTTCACCTTCTGCCACTCCTTGCTCTTGGCCAGTACCTCAGGCACCACGCTGGGCAGCGGTTCCACCACCGGCTGCTCGTCGTCCAGGCTGTCGATGGTCGCCGCCAAGTCAGCCGGCAGCGCCAGGGCGTTGGCGTTGGCAAGCTCCAGCACCATCTCCTTCACGGCGATGCGCTTCTCCATCTTCTTACGCTTCGACTTGTTGACAAACACGCGCAGGGCCTTCAGCAGCTCGTCCTGCGAAGCCTTGCCCGCCACGCTGGCCGTCATCTTGCTCATCTCGTTCAGCTGCATCTCCAGCTTCGTGTTCCGCTCCTTCTCCTCCTGCAGCAGCCCCTGCAGCTCCTCGACTTTACCCTGCAACCGCCCGTTCTCCTCCAGCACCTCCTTAGTAGTCTTCAGCATCAGCATCTTGCCCGTCAGCTCCTCATGCCTCGCCATCACTTCCTCATCCTCACGTTCCAATTGGCGAAGCATCTCTTGCATCGCCTCCTGCAGTTCCTCGGTTTTCTCTTTCTCTTCCATAGACTTCATCAAATAATGTAATTACCCGTAAACTCGCGGCTCCTCTTTTTATAGCGCGAACGAACTGCAAAGATACGAAAAATCCTGCTCACTTCATCCAGCAAGCAGCCACTATTTTTCATTAAAAAAAGCTAATGTAAAATCATTTCAGAGCCCCAACCGCAGCCCTCGCCGTGAGCAATCCCCCCTCCCGCAACCTGCGATTGTCAAGAAAGAGAACTAAAGCTCACTCAGCTCCAGGGCCATGAGGTTCATCTGCTGACAGTCGTGGGCGGTGAGGGTTGTGCGCTCGTTGGTGTGCGCCCAGGCTGAGAGCATCAGCAGGCGCCCCTGGCTGCAGGCGTCGAACTGCTCGCCTTTGGGCTTCGACAAAGGGGTGAAGCCGTTGCGCAGTACGACGATGGTGGGTAGATGGAGGTCGAAGGCCCGGCGCATGACGAGCTTCTCGCCAGGCGATATAGCGGGGGAGATGAGAACCGTGCCTTGACGGGCTGCTTCGACATAACGGGCCACCTCAGCCTCCAACTGCTCGCCAACAAGCCGGCGTGAGACGCGCACGGCCTGGCGCCTTGGAGCGGTGAGCAGCTCGCGGTTGCCGATGCCGTTGTAGGCGTGGGAGCCTAACTGCAAATTGAAGAAAGGCTTCAGCAGATCGGGACGCTCGCGCTTCATCAGCAGTCGGCGGGGGTTGTCGCGCAGGTAGGCGAGCCATCGTTGCAGTTCCCCCTCGCGCAGTAGCAGCTTGTCGTTGAAACTGGGCTCGAAGAGCAGGCCGTGGGTGCGGTCTTCGCCGCGGCGGTCTTTTTTCGGCGTTGGCAGTCCGGTTTGTTGCGTTGGCAACGCAATAGACGAGACGCCGAGGAAAAGTTCCCTGTAATGCTGGTTGCACTTCTGCTTGAAGCCCCGTAGTGCCAGGCCAAGCGGCTTCTCCAGTCTTTCTCTCACAAAGAGTATACCATGCAGGTGGTCGGGCATCATCTGCAGGGCAACAACTGTAATCTCCGGATGATGCTGTTGCGTAGCCAGCCATTCATGACTGACCCGCCGCCCCAGTTCGCTAAGTTCCATCCTCGGAGCCTCCTCGCTGTCAGGGGGAGCATCACTACGCCCCACCACCGCCCCAAAGAGCGGACGGCGGCCCTCAACGACCATCGTCACCATGTACATCATCCGCCCGGTGTAGTCGTGTCCTACATAGCGCCGCTTCATCGATGGCTTCTTTTCGCCCGCAAATGCTTTCTGCTTCTCGTAAGTTTCCTTATCCATGTCCGCAAATATAAACATTATTTCCGAAACTGCCAAATTATTCCGACGATTTGTGCGCGATATGCCCTACGGAAGAAGGCGAAAAAAAAACACACAAAAGGCGCTCGGCTCTGCCGCTTCGCTTGCGAAGAACCGCATTCTATGCTAAATTCCAAACATTGATTGATATTTAACTATATATTTAACACTTGAGGAGCTAAGCTTACCTCGTTACTCGTCCTA
>CACZDV010000038.1 GCA_902780025.1 uncultured Prevotellaceae bacterium | reverse complement strand
GTTAAATCTTCGCCTCGTTCTAATGCTCAAGAAACTACCAAAATCATTTTTCTACCTTTATAGGTGCATCTTATTGGTATACAGTATTTTGCAAAAACGCAGAATGTCCCGAATTGGCAAACGTGTATTGCTACGCAACAAACTTACCTTTAACATCTGCCGACGCTTTTCAGGATTCCTATATAGAATATGCCACACTACATATACCAGAGGCTGCTATAGAGGAATACAAGACTACGGCACCGTGGAGTAGCATTAAGAACATCGTGAGTATCGAAAACGAATTTCTCGTGACTATCAGTTCGGAAGGTTTTGCCACGTCTTGTCCTAATGTTGACGTGGATTTCACTACGGTGAGCGGGATGAAGGCCTATATCGGCAGTATGTTTAACCGTCAGACTGGCGTACTGACGATGACAAGAGCCTACGATGTTCCTGCAGGAACTGGTCTGATGCTGAAAGGTGAGCCAGGAACCTATAGCATTCCTACTTGCGAGTCATTTACCGTTGTTAGCAATTTGCTGAAGGGCGTAACAGAAGCGACCAACATCAACGCTACAGAAGATGGTTATGTGAACTACGTGCTTAACAACGGCAGTCAGGGCGTAGGATTCTACAAGGTGGGAACGGCAGGCGCCAGCTTGGAGGCTGGACGTGCCTACCTGCAGATTCCTGCTGAAACGGCGTCGAGTCGTAGTGCACTCAAGTTACGCTTTGACGATGAGGACGAGGCAACGGGCATCAGCGCTTCGCTAACGAATAGTGAAGAGAGAATAGTGAATAGCGCTGTCTATGACCTGCAAGGCCGTCGTGTGGAGCAGCCGCAACGTGGCCTCTACATCCGTAACGGTAAGAAGGTAGTCGTTAAGTAGTGGAGGGCAGGAGCTATGAAGAGAAAGAAGTATCAGCAGCCCGTCACCGAAGTGGTGGCGGCTGCCCCCATCGAAATGATTGCCGCCTCGCTACTAAACGAAGCGGAGACGGATACAACGGGCGTGTTTGAGGATGATGGTACTGACCCCATCATCGGCTTGAGTCGCCCCTTCGATTTGTAGACACCTTCATCAAACCGATGAGCGGACGGCGAGATAGCGGTTGATGACGTTGATGGTGAGTTCCTGCGGCGTTGTCAGCAGCGAGAGGATGCCGTACTGGCGGAGGGTGGCGCTGATGAGCTGCTTCTCGGCTGCGAACTTCTCGGCTACCTCATGCTGACAGCGCTCTTCGGCGGTGCGGGCGGGAGAATCGATGAACTGCTGCAGCTCGACATCGTCGAAGAAGACGACGAGCAGGCGGTGACGGTGGGCTATCTGCTGCAGGAACGGCAGCTGGCGCTGCAGGGAGACAAGTCCCATGAAGTTCGTATAGAGTATCAGGAGCGAACGCTTGCTGATGTGGCGCCCGATGGCTACGGACAAGGCCGAGAAGTCGGTCTCGCCGAAGTCCGTCTGCTCAGCGTAGAGTGTCTCCATCAGTTTGTTGATATGTCCTGGGCGACGGTCGGCGGCCACGAAGGTGTCGAGGTGGTCGGCGAAGGTGAGCAGTCCGGCACGGTCCTCCTTGCGCATTGCCACATAGCTGAGGGCCAGCGAGGCATTGATGGCATAGTCGAGGAGCGTCATTCCCTGAAAGGCCTGCTGCATGACGCGACCTTTGTCGATAACGGCAAAAACCTGTTGCGATCGCTCGTCCTGATACACATTCACCATCGGACGGCTGAGTCGGGCAGTAGCCCGCCAGTTGACCGTGCGATAGTCGTCGCCTCGGAGGTAGTCGCGGATATGTTCGAACTCTGTGTTATGGCCGATACGGCGTATGCGTTTGATGCCCGGCTCCTGCAGGTTCTGGCTAATGGCCATCAGCTCGTACTGGTGCAAACGCAGGAACGAGGGATAGACGCTGACGTCGCAGGGGGCGGCACAGCGGTAACGGCGCTCGACGAGGCCGAGACGGGTGGAGACATAAACGAGAACGTGGCCGAAGGAATAGACACCACGACGAGTGGGACGGAGGGAGGAGTCAAATGAGAAGTGGGAAGTGGGAAGTGAGAAGTGAGAAGTTTCGTCGCGCTGCTGGAACTGGAAGGGAAGCTCGTCGATAACCTCGATGCGGACGGGGAAGGGGTAGGTGCTCTCGACGTTGATGGTGACGGGGTTGTCGTCGCCGTTGCTGAAGCGGGTGCTGAGAAGGCGCTCGGCGGTAATGGCGCGGCGGTGCCAGAGCAGGGCGATGTCCGCAAGGGTGGCCAGCAACAGGGCCAGCGTCAGCAGGCGCCCCACGGTGAACAGCGGGTCGTAGGCATAGCCGAGGCCGGCGATGAGGGCAACGGCGAGCAGCAGGAGGTAGAAGCGGCGACGTAGGAACATTCGGCTGGTGAAGGGTGAGTGATGAAGGGTTATTTAGGAACTTCCACTTTGTCGAGCAGGCGGAGGGCCACTTTCTGCGGAGTGTAACCTTCCATCTCGGCCTCAGCGGTAAGCACGAGGCGGTGCTGGAGCACGGCGGGAACCACCGTCTTCACGTCGTCGGGCGTCAGGTAGTCACGACCCTGAAGGAGGGCATAGGCCTTGGCAGACTGCAGGATGGCCACCGAGGCACGAGGCGAGGCCCCGAGATAGACGACGCGACTCTTACGCGTCTGCTGGACGATGTCAACCACATACTGCAGCAGCGACTGTTCGGCATAGACCTCGGTCAGCAGCTTGCGCAGCTGCAACAGTTCATCCTTGGTGATGACAGGCTCCACACGGCTGAGGTCGGTGAACGCCATATTCTCATGATGACGCTGCAGGATGCGCAGCTCCTCCTCTGCCGACGGATAGTCCATCGTGAGTTTCATCAGGAAACGGTCAGTCTGTGCCTCCGGCAGTTTGTAGGTTCCCTCCTGTTCCACCGGGTTCTGGGTAGCCAAGATGGTGTAGAGCGGCGACATAGGATGCGTGGTGCCGTCGATGGTTGCCTGCCGTTCCTCCATCACCTCGAAGAGGGCGGCCTGCGTCTTGGCGGGAGCGCGATTCACTTCGTCGACCAGCACGACATCGGCAAAGACAGGGCCGGCATGAAACTGGAACTCCTGCGTCTTCATGTTGAACACGCTGGTGCCGAGTACGTCGCTGGGCATCAAGTCGGGCGTGAACTGTACACGACTGAACTTAGCGTCGATGAGACGGGCCACGAGTTTGGCCAGCAACGTCTTGGCCACACCGGGGACACCCTCTATCAGTACATGACCGCCGGCGAGGATGGCCGTCAGCAGCAGTTCTACGTTCTCTTCCTGACCGACGATGACTTCACCAATGGATTGGCGTAAGGTCTGAACCTTCTCGGCGAAGGCCGTGAGGTCTAAGTTTCTTCTTTCTTCTCTTTCTTCCATATTATTCAGTTCTTTTTTTGTTTCATGTATTGTAAGGTGCCTATATGGCGGATAAAGTCCAGTTGGTAGTTGCGGGGCGGCTTTTCCACGGGGATAGCCCGCTGGCGACGGCGGGCGTTGAAGCCCATCAGCAGGACGATGCCGAGCAGTACGAGGTAGAGGGTCCAGCGCAGGGGCGGACGCTTCAGCAGTTCGCGGAAAGGAGAGCTCTCCGCCACGTTGATATTGGGCATGTAGGCCTCAGTATGGATGACGGGCAGCGGCTTCAGATGATTCAGCAAGCGATGGACATAGACGGGATCGTTGAGGATGCCGTAGTTGGTCAGCATCAGCGGCGTGGTCACGAGGATGAGCTCGCCCTTGCCGATGGGGTAGCTGAGGGCCACGACGTCGGCCACCTTCATTTTCGATGGGTCTGCCTTCATATAAGGACTGTCCTTGCTGATGTGCTCTTCAGCGAATTTCTTATCTTCCCAGTTATGAATCTTGGCCAAGGGAACAGCAGGAAACGTGTCTAAGATGCAGGCGTTGAGGAACTGGGGATGGATACGGGTAATAGAGGGAGGATAGACCGCCGAGTCACCAACCCAGAAAAGGCTGTCGCTGGGGAGAGCATGACCGAAAGAACTCTGGAAACTGGCGGCAAGGAAGTAGTTCTTCGATTTACAGCGGATGTTCAGCGTGTCGCATAGTTCGTCTCTGAAATAGGAGTCGGCGTAGAGAATCCGGTTGCCACGAGCCGCCAAGGCCAGAAGGGTGTCAACATTGACGTATTCCCCCTGATAGCCTGTACGGAGAATGATGATGGAGCGCGGCGGCAGCTTCTCCAAGGACAACTGCGAGAGCGTCTTGCGGCAGACGGTGTAGCCGTGGGGCATCTCGCTACTGAGCAGGCTGTCGAAGACATAGCAGCCGAAGGGCTGACGGTCTTCGTGGGCAAAGGTGGGATTCCACACGAAGCGGCGCGGCATCTGATACTCTAAGACAAGCATCAAGGCCAGCAGGGCAACGATGAACAGCCAGAACTTACGGCTCACGGGCGACCTCCTTTCTTAATGCTTCCACTTCGTCGTAGAGGGGACGCGTGGCAGGAAAATTGCCATAGCGAACTCGCAGGAAGTGTGTGGTGAGGGTACGAAAGGCGGTTTTGGCAGCGGCACCGTCGCTGCCCAGTGAACTGGCGTTGAGCTCGCGGACATACTGGGTAGGAGTCTTGAAGAGCTGCCAGTCGATAAGATGAGTATCAGTAAGGGCCTTGAGCGTCTGGAGATAGCTGAGGCGGATGGCCTCGCGGTAGTCCTCACGGGAGAGGGACTGGGCGATAGCGGCATCGAAGTCGACGCCGTAGATGTTGTCCTCGCTGTCGTCGTAGTCTGACAGTAGTTGCTCCTGCCGACGGAAAAGGCTGGGGTGGTAACGCCACAGATACCAGACAATGATACCTAACACGGCAATAGCCAGCAGCGTGAGCAACCAATTGGCGAGGGTACTGCCGACGACATCGCCGAAGAGGAACTCGCGGAGCTGCATCATCAGCCACTCGGTGAAGGACATACCGCCTCCGGCCAACTCACGGTTGTAGTCGAAGTCGTTCTGCGCCTGCCACTGGGCTATCTGCGCGCTGTCTATGACGAGGGTGTCGGGCATTTTTACGAGGAACGAGGAATGAGGAACGAGGAACGAGGAAGGAGGAGCGAGGGGTTAAAGGGTCTCGAAGTTCTCGATGTCCTGGTCGACGCTGACGCCATCAACCTTATCGCAGGCATGACCGTAATGGTAGGCGATACCGACGTCATACAAGACCAGAATGCAGCAGCCAAAGAAACTGGAGACGACGCCCAGCAGATACTGGATGGCGGTATAGCCGAACGACGAGACGAAACCTGCCGTGTTGCCTTGTGCCACAAGGACGTTTTTCACCATCATCATGATGTACCACGGTGTAGATACCAATCCCGACAGGATAGACCCAATGATGTAAAGCACCAGCACAACGCCGACGATGCCGGCCCAGGTTTTCCAAGTCAGGCGCACAGACTTGGCGTAGGCACTAATGATGCCCGTTTTCTCGAACAGGTAGACGGGCTGAATCATGAAGAAGATTGGGAACACCGCGAAGGCCAGTATAATGGCGGGCAAAATGAAGTACCTGCTGATGGCTACCATTAAGGCGATCAGCAGTCCGATGACAACAATCAGGATAAGGCCCGTGACTATCAACACCATCTGCCGACCCACCATCCGCAAGATGCTGGGTTTCATGTCGGCAAAGGTAATGCCAACCAGTCTGGTGGAACGCTGCTCATATTGCTGCATCATGGTGTAGGCGAGTGCTGTCACCAGCAGAAGGCCGACAAGCTGCACCAACGTGTAGAAACCCAGCGACAACAGCCAGGAGGCCATGTCTGCTAAATTGGAAGCGCTTCTACCATCGGCTATCACCATGTTGGCAAATTCCATATAGCCCGACATGAAGTTCGTCATGCAAAAGGACTGCACCAATGCCACAGGCAGCAGCAGATAGGTAATGTACTTCAACAGCGGGCGCCAGTTCTCACGAACAAAGTCGAACGTGTCGGAAATCTTCTCACCGAACCTCCGGATACGGTAGAGTTTAATCAATCGGAATTCTGTATTCATCGTTTTTCTTTTTTGGTAATACTATATAATAATAGGTGACGAAGGCCAGCGAGCTGAGGATAATGATGAGCCGCAGCAGGTCGGGCCACTCGGTGTGGCGAGTCAGGAAACTCTCGATGAAGCCGGCCAACACGAAGACGGGCACCGTGCCGATGACGATGCGAAGACCGCGCCGCGCACCACGCCTGAAGGACGTCAGTCGCGGATAGGTGCCAGGAAAGAGCCAACCGTTGCCCATAGCGATGCCGGCAGCTCCGGCTACGATGATGGCTGAGATTTCGAGTGTGCCGTGCAGCCAGACAGCTAAAGCCGACTGCCACAGTAGACCGTGCTGGGCAAAGAAAGTCTGGAACGAGCCAAGCATGACACCGTTCTGGAAGAGGACGAAGCCCGTGCCGAGACTGGTGAACACACCCAAAACGAAAGTGATGAACGACACCTTGACGTTGTTCAACGTAATCATGCCGAACATCGCGTCCTCGGGGTCGCCGTTATAGACAGCCATCGGCTCGCCTTCGGCAATATTCTGCAGCGTCATGTCCACATAGCCGTCGCCCAGGATGATGCGACAGAACTCGGGGTCTAACATTTGGGAAAGAAATCCCACGAACGCGCTGACCACGAAGATAACGAACGACAGGAACAGTTCGCGACGAGCCTCCCACATTGTACGCGGCACCTCGTCAGTCCAGAACGTCAGCAACCGCGACCAACGGTAGCGGTGCGAACGGTAAATCTCGTTGTGGAGGGCGGAAGCAAGGTTATTGAGATAAACGGTAATCTTGGACTCCGGGTAGTGGGTCTGCGCAAAAGCCAGGTCGCTGGACACATCAATATAGGTGTCGGCCAGTTCGGTAGCATCGCTGTCACCAGCGGTCTCCACCACGATCTCAGCACCACGCCACTTCGAGATGTTCTGTCGGATAAACGTCACTTCCTTCATAATCCTGTGCAAAGTTACGAAATTATTTACAAATGACAATTGATAATTGATATTTATTTTGTAACTTTGCCGTCGAAATGGCAGAGAAGAGCATCGTCACCGGACAATATGTACGCATTCGTCAGACGCCGGCCAGCGTCGGCGAACGTATGCTGGCCCAGTTGATTGACTGGGTGATACAATTTGCATACCTGACGATGTGGTGGTTTCTTACGACGAAAATGGGTGTCGAACTGGGCACACTGGCCATCATCCTACTTATCTTGCTGCCCGTTTTCTTCTACTGTCCGCTGTGCGAGATTCTTAGTGGAGGCCAGACCTTCGGCAAGCGGCTTGTCAAGTTGCGCGTCATCATGGCCGACGGCACCTTACCCTCGCCCGCAGCTTATCTGCTTAGGTGGCTGATGATGATTGCCGACGGTCCCTTGTTAGGCTACATCGGCGTACTGGTAATGATTCTGAACCGCAATAACCAGCGGTTCGGCGACATGGCGGCGGGCACGTTGGTGGTCAAGCTGCAGAGCTATTCGAAGATTCAAGTCAGCCTCGACGAGTACGACTACCTGACCGAAGGCTACCGTCCCTCCTACCCTCAGGCCGCCGACCTCTCTTTAGAGCAGGTCGATACAATCAGGCGAACCATTGACAGCGATCAGCCGGAGCGTATCAGCCAGTTGTCGCAGAAGGTGCAGCAACTGCTTGGCGTCACCCGCCGCGAGTCTGAGGACGAATTTTTCCTGCGCCGCATCATACGCGACTACCAATACTACGCCCTGGAGGAGATTTAAGAATTATAAAATTGAAAGGTTGAAGTCCTACAAGGAAGCGCAGGCCTCCCGCAACCACTCCACTTCGTCAGTATCAAGATGTGGCGACAGGCGGTCGAATACCGTCTGGTGATAGTCGTTCAGCCAGTCAATCTCCTCCTGCGTCAGCTGTTCGCGGATGATGGGACGCTTGTCGATGGGACAGAGCGTCAGCGACTCAAACTGCAGGAACTTGCCGAATTCCGTTTTCTTGTAAGGAACAATCAACAAGGTATTCTCGACACGGGCACCACAACGGCCGGGCAGGTAGATGCCGGGTTCGTCGGTGATGGTCATGCCTTCCACCAACGGGGCAGGCTTCCATTCCATACGAAACTGATGAGGACCTTCGTGAACATTCAGGTAAGTACCCACGCCGTGTCCCGTGCCGTGCAGGTAGTTCAGCCCGTGGCGCCACATCGCCTCACGTGCCAGAATGTCAATCTGCGTACCACTGGCACCACTGGGGAACTTGCACAGTTCTATCCGGATGTGGCCTTTCAACACCAACGTGTAGATGAGCCGTTCCTCATCGGTCAACGGGCCGAGGGCGATGGTACGGGTAATGTCGGTCGTGCCGTCCAGGTACTGCGCACCGCTATCCAACAACAGTAGGCCGTGTGGTTCCAGCGGAATGTCGGTCTCAGGTGTCGCCTCGTAATGAACAATAGCGGCATGAGTACCATAGCCCGCAATCGTGTCGAACGAGATATCACGGTAGAGTGGCTGCTCGGCGCGCAGGGATGTCAGCTTCTGGTCAATAGAAATCTCCGTCTCCCGATGCCCACTTTGCCCATTCTGCCCACTTTGCCCACTTTGCCCATAAATCCCATCCAACCACTTCAAGAATTTTACCATTGCGATGCCGTCTTTCAGCATCGCCGACCTAAAACCCGCTATCTCAGTGGCGTTTTTGACGGTTTTCATCCGTTTGACGGGCGATTCCTCCTCTACCTTTTCACGGGCAACGATCTGGTAGAGAGCGTCATTCACCTCGTCGGGGTCAATCAGAATGCTATACTCAAAGTAGTCCTTCAGTCCACGGGCGACGTTCTCGTAGTCGTCCACCTTGATACCCTCAGCCTGCAGATAAGCCGAGACTGCAGGTGTCAGTTTTACCTTATTAATATAGAGCGTGACGTCCTTTGTCGAAATCAGCAGGTAACTGACAAAAACCGGATTGCAGTGGACATCCGTCCCTCGCAGGTTCAGCGTCCAGGCAATATCGTCGAGGGCCGACATCAGCATGCCGTCGGCGTGTTTCTCCCGTAAGGCCTTGCGGATGCGGACAATCTTCTCATGACAACTCTCGCCAGCATACTCCAGCGGATATATCTCCACCTTATGATCGGGGATAGCGGGACGGTCATGCCAAATCTGGCGCAGGGGGTCGAAGTTGGTACGAAGCGTGAAGCCACCCTCCTTCCTTAACTCTGCCTTCAACTCTTTCACGGCATTGGCCGATGAGCACCAGCCGTCGATACCGACCTCGGTAGACGAGAAATTGAAGATGGAAGCCTGATGATTGAGCCACTGAGCAATGGTGGGTGTGCCCTCCATCTTCAGTTTCATCAAGTGAAACTCGGTGCCCTTCAGCTGTTCCTCGGCGGCAATGAAGTAGCGGGAGTCCGTCCAAAGGGCGGCACTATTCATCGTAACGACGGCAGTTCCGGCAGAACCGTTAAAGCCGCTGATAAATTCACGACCCTTCCAGTGGTCGGGCACATACTCACCCTGATGAGGGTCGGTACTGGGGAAGATAAACGCAGCAAGGTGCTCTCTCTGCATCACCTCGCGGAGGTCTTGTAGTCGTTGTTGGATGATATTCATAGTTTAAGGTGTTTTAGTGGTTAGCCGCCGATGACAACACGGAGTCCGTGTGACTCCAACTGCTGCCGACAGCGTTGAATGATCTCTTCCGAGGGAACAGCCATCGGGTAGCCCTGCGGATTATAGGGTGTGGGGGGCATCATGCGGCGGTGCTTGTCCTTACCCACGTCGTGATAGGGTAAAAGGTGAGTAATAAGCGCTTCGCTAATGGAAAGTGAAGAGAGGAACTGGGCGGTCGCCTCGATGTTCTCCTTGTCTGCATTGATGCCCTCGATGAGGGGGATACGGATGACGAAGGGATGACCGGTCTCAGCCACGCGACGTATATTCTCGAGTATCAGTTCATTGCCAACACCCGTATAGAGACGGTGCTTGTCGCTATCCATCAACTTCAGGTCTATCAGTAGTAGTTCGCACTCGGCGGCCACAGCGTCGACCACCTCCGGCTTTGCATAGAGCGTTGTGTCAACAGTACGGTGGAAACCGCGTCGCCCTAACTCATGAAGAATCTCCAGCGTACCCTCAGGGTGCATCAGCGGTTCGCCGCCACAGAGGGTCACCCCTCCTCCGCTGTTCTCCATTACGGCGCGTTCCTTCTCCACCTCAGCCATCAGCTCGTCCATCGAGTATTCGCGACCACAGATTTCGCGGGCGGCGGTAGGGCAATCATCAACGGTAAAACCTTTCTCTGAACAAGCTCCACATCGTATACACTTCGATTGCTTGAAAAGCACCTGCGGCTCCGTCGTCCAGCCTTCAGGGTTGTGGCACCACACGCAGCGCAACGGACAACCCTTTATGAAAAGCGTCGTCCGGATGCCTGGCCCGTCGTTGATGGCAAACCGTTTGATGTCGAATATATACATTTCCCGTAACTATTTGGATGCAAAGTTAGCACATTTCCTCCTAACTCCCACACAAGGGGAGCGTTAAAGAATCTAAAAGAGTGCAGGAACCCCGCGTGATGGTGCTTAACTTATGGTACTCAGGCTGCCGCAAACCGGGAGTGAGGACGAGGTAAACAAGGAGTAAAGCCGTGCCTTTCTTGTTCGCAGCGGGCGGGGACAATATCAGCAGCGGGCGCTGCCGATAACAGCAGCGGACGGGGAAATTATCAGCAGCGGCCGCTGCGCACCGATTTTAATCAAAGATAAACGAAACTAATACTCCTCGTTCTCGGTGCGGGCGATTATCTCGTTCTGCAACTGGGTGGTCATATCGTTGAAGTAGTCGCTGTAGCCTGCCACGCGCACAAGCAGGTCACGGTATTCCTCGGGATGCTGCTGGGCATCGTGCAGGGTGGCGGTATCAACGATATTGAACTGGATGTGGTGACCGCCGAACTTGAAGTAAGTGCGGATGAGCGAGGCTAACTTCTTCTGGTCTTCGTCGCGTTTCAGCAGTTGTGGCACGAAGCGAACGTTGAGCAGGGTGCCGCCGGACTTTGTCTGGTCGAGCTTACCGAGCGACTTGATGACTGCCGTAGGACCGTGGGTGTCGCTGCCGTGAGCTGGCGACGTACCGTCGCTGATGGCGAAGTGCGCTAAACGACCGTTGGGCGTGGCGCCGCAGACCGAGCCGAAATAGTTGTGGCAGGTCGTCGACAGCATGTTCAACTGTGTCCGTCCGCCACGAGTATTAGGCCTTCCCTCAATGGCCTTCACTAAGTCGTCATAGACACGGACGGCAATAGTGTCGGCATATTCTTCATCGTTACCAAAGAACGGCGTATGGTTGCGGATATACTGACGCATGACCTCCTCGTCTTCCCAATTCTTCCTACAAGCCTCCAACACTTCATCCATCGTGTAGCGATGGTCCTCGAAGACGTGCTTCTTCAGCGCAGTAAAGCAGTCGGTGATGGTGCCGAGGCCCGTACATTGGATATACGTGGTGTTGTAACGGGCGCCACCGCTATAGTAATCCTTACCTTTCTCGATGCAATCATCGATGTAAAGGCTGAGGAACGTGGCTGGGGCGTAGAGCGAGAACATACGCTCGATGTAGTTGTTGACGCTGAGTTTCAGGTTGACGAAGTACACCATCTGGAGATGCCAGGCGTCGTAAAGTTCTTCGAAGGTCTTGAACCCACGCGGGTCGCCAGTCTCCAAGCCGAGCCGCTTGTCTGTCTCGGGGTCGATGCCGTTGTTGAGGGTAATCTCTAAGATCTTCGGCGTGTTCAGGTAGCCCGTCAGCAGATAGGCCTCCTTGCCGAAGGCACCCACCTCGATGCAGCCCGAACAGCCGCCCTCGCGGGCATCCTCCAACGTCTTGCCCTCGCGCACGAGCTCCTTAATATAGGTATCGGGATTGAAGATGCTGGGGTAGCCGTGCCCCTGACGGATGACCTTGATACCCTCTAACAAGAAGTCGTCGGGCGTGTTCTCGGCGATATGAATGGAGAGACCGGGCTGCAACTGGTGCAACTCTTCCTGAATCTCCAGTATCATATATGAAAGTTCGTTGGCAGCACTCTTACCTTCGCGGTCAACACCGCCAATGTTGATGTTCGTGAAGTCATTATACGTGCCCGACTCCAGGGCCGTAACGCCCACCTTCGGCGGTGCCGGCTGGTTGTTGAACTTAATCCAGAGGCACGACAGCAGTTCCTTCGCATCGTCGCGGGTCAGCGTTCCATCGGCCATTCCCTTTTCATAGAACGGCCACAGATGCTGATCGATGTGTCCAGGGTTCATCGAGTCCCAGCCGTTCAGTTCCGTCACCGTACCGAGGTGTACGAACCAATACATCTGGATGGCTTCCCACAGGTCGCGGGGAGCATGAGCAGGCACCCAGCGACAGACTGAGGCGATTTTCTCCAGTTCCTTCTTGCGCTGCTCGTTGGTCTCGCTGGCTGCCATCTGTTCTGCCAACTCCGCATGTCTTTCAGCAAACAGGATGGCGGCGTCGCAGGAAATAGCCATTGCCTCCAACTCTTGCTGCTTGTCGGTAGCCTCAGGGTCGTTGATATAGTCGAGGCTCTTGATTTTCGCCTCGATGCGCGCCTTCACGTCCAACAAGCCTTCGTGGTACATCTTGCCGTCCATCGCCGTATGGCCTGCGGCGCGCTGTTCCATAAACTCCGTGAACACACCAGCGTGGTAGGCCTCCTCCCATTCCTTCGAGACGTGGTTGAAGATACGCTCACGCTGTGTCTTACCCTTCCAATAGGGAATGACCTCGCGCTCATAGGTGTCGATGTCCTCCTGCGAGATGGTGTAACGCTGCAGCTCACGCTCGTTTAGCGTATGCAGGTCCTCCACCGAGTGGCAGGTCAGCTCAGGGAATGTCGGCACGGCTTTCGGCTTCGGGCCGCGTTCGCCTACTATCAGTTCATCAGGACCTATATAAATGGTTTTCTTCTTACAAATCTCATAGAAGTTACGGGCACGCAGCACGGGTGTCGGCATCGTGCCATAGTTCTCCTTATAGAACGCCGTCTCTATCAACGCCCGCTCTATCGAGAGCGTCGTCGGCGTATTGAAATTCTCTTGGCGCAGGCGACGTATGCGCTCGTTCATGCCGCCGTTATTCTCAGGGTATTTAATGCTATAGTTCATATCAACTTCTCATTCTTCATTCTTCACTCTTCACTTCTCACTTTACACTTCTTCACTTCTCACTGGCCTTTGGCTGCATATACTTCCTCGATGGTCATCGGCTTCTTGATGGTGCCTAACAGGCGGGCGCCAGTGGGCGTCATCACGTAGTTCAGTTCGTTGCGCAGGCCGGTGAAGTCGCGCCAAGGCTTCAGTTTGTCGTAGCAGATGAAGTCGCGGAACTGGCCCTCGGCCTCCCACTTGTCCATCAACTCGGGGATGAAGTAGATGCCCGGCTCGACGGTGAAGACGAAGCCCGGCTCCAACGGACGGGCCAGACGCAGCGACTTGAAGCCGAACTGCGTGGACTTCACGGTACCCTCGGCATAGCCCACGTACTGCTCACCCAGATTCTCCATATCGTGGACGTCGAGCCCCACCATGTGACCCAGGCCGCAAGGGAAGAACAGGGCGTATGCACCTGCTTCGGCAGCCTCGGCGGGGTCGCCCTTCATCAGCCCCAGTTCCTTCATACCACGGGCAATCTCCGTAGCGGCGGCAATGTGGGCCTCGCGGAAGGGACGACCGGGCTGCAACTTATCAACGGCAGCCCAGAAACTGCGCAGGTGGATGTTATAGACCTCGGCCTGACGGTCAGTAAACCGCTCGCCGACGGGCATCGACGACGAGAGGTCGCCGGCATAGTGCGAACGTGTCTCGGCTCCAGCGTCGAGCAGGAAGATGTCGCCGTCCTTCAGGTCGTGAATAAAGCCGTGGTTATGGAGTACCTGTCCCTGTACGGTGGCGATAGTGGGGAAAGCCAACGCTCCACCAGGACGGCAAGCCACCTCCTCGACGGCAGCAGCCACCTCCGACTCATGTATGCCGGGGCGCACGGTGCGGTAGGCAGCAAGGTGCATTTCCGTGCTCAGGTCTACCGACTCCTCAATGAGGCGTATCTCCTCGTCGGTCTTGTAGTTGCGCTGGCTGACGATGGCCTTGACGAAGGGCACGCTGGCCTTCGACGGCTGTGCGGCAGGCTCCACGCCCGTCAGTTCCCAAAGCCAGACGCGGTGGTCGCCACGATAAGGCGGCAGGAAATGAACTGGTTTTCGACTGACGACTGTTGCCAGTTCGCTGATAGGCCGGACGTCGGAAATGCCTACGGTAGCAGCCATCTCGCGCAGCGAGGGCTGGGTCCCCGTCCAGACGATGTCGTCGATGGTCAGCTCATTGCCGAAGATGATTTCGCGGTCCTCATCGATGTCGATGACGGCGGCCAGTCCAGCGTAGTCGAGGCCGAAGAAATAAAAGAACGTGGAGTCCTGACGGAAACGGTAGGTGTTGTCGGCATAATTCATCGCTGCCTCGTCGTTGCCGAGGAAGAGCAGCAGGCCGCTGCCCATGTCGCGCTTCAACTGAGCACGACGGCGGATATAGGTTTCTTTCTTCATCGTTTTGCTATTTCGAGATTACAAAGGTACAAAGAACTTCGGAAATTCTATTGTCATTAACTCCTTTTAACTCCCCATACTCCTTTTACTTCCCAAAAAATTGTATCTTTGCACCACGATTCTAAAAATAATTATCACAACAACATGGCAACATTAACAAACGACAAACTGGTCATCGTCGGCGCAGCTGGCATGATTGGCTCGAACATGGCTCAGACCGCCCTCATGATGGGTCTGACAAGTGAACTCTGTCTGTACGACGTTTTTTCTCCCGAAGGTGTAGCTGAGGAGATGCGCCAGAGTGGCTTCGACGATGTGAACATCGTAGCAACAACCGATGCTGAGGAAGCCTTCAAAAACGCTAAGTATATCATTTCTTCTGGTGGTGCTCCCCGCAAGGCTGGCATGACCCGTGAGGACCTGCTGGCTGGCAACTGTAAGATTGCCGAAGAACTGGGTCAGAACATCAAGAAGTACTGCCCCGACGTGAAGCACGTCGTCATCATCTTCAACCCCGCCGACCTCACTGGTCTCGTTACCCTGCTTTACTCAGGTTTGAAGCCCGGACAGGTGACGACTCTCGCTGGCCTCGACACCACCCGTCTGCAGTCGGCTTTGGCTAAGAAGTTCGGTGTGATGCAGAACGAGATTACCGGTTGCGCTACCTATGGTGGTCACGGTGAGCAGATGGCCGTCTTCGGCAGCCACGTGGAAATCAAGGGCCGCAAGCTGACCGATATCATCGGTACTGCTGAGTTCCCCGCTGAAGAGTGGGAGCAGATGAAGGTCGATGTCACCAAGGGCGGTGCCAAGATTATCGAGCTCCGCGGACGCAGTTCGTTCCAGAGCCCCTCGTACCTCTCTGTTGAGATGATTCGCGCAGCCATGGGTGGCGAACCCTTCCGTTTCCCCGTTGGTACCTACGTGAAGACCGACAAATACGACCACATTATGATGGCTATGAAGACCACCATGACCGCCGAGGGTGCTAAGTTTGAAGTTCCCCAGGGAACACCCGAGGAGAACGCTAAGCTCGACCAGAGCTACGAGCACCTCTGCAAGATGCGCGACGAACTCGTCACGCTGAACATCGTTCCCCCCATTAGCGAGTGGAACAAGATTAACCCCAACCTTTGATTCTACCGACAACGAATTACACGAATTTGTAATGGCTCTGATTAAAAGTTATCGCGGTCTCGCTCCCAAATGGGGGCGAGACTGCTATTTCAGCGAGAACGCCACAATTGTTGGTGATGTGACGATGGGCGATGAGTGCTCGGTATGGTTCAACGCCGTAGTTCGGGGCGACGTGGCTCCCATCACCATCGGCAACTGCACGAACATACAAGACGGCAGCTGCGTCCATGTGACCCATGAGACGGGACCGACACACATCGGCAACTACGTGACGATTGGCCACAACGTCACCGTCCATGCCTGTACCATCCATGACAACGCGCTCATCGGCATGGGTTCGACACTGTTGGACGGCTGTGAGGTGGGCGAAGGCTCCATCGTGGCTGCAGGGGCACTGGTACTGCAGAACACGAAGATTCCCGCCGGCGAGATATGGGGCGGCGTACCGGCCAAGTACCTAAAGCCCGTCCGTCCGGGTCAGACAGACAACGCCAAGCACTACGTTGCCTACTCGAAGTATTATCTAAGTGAAGAGTAAAAAGTGAACAGTGAACAGTTTGCTACCGCCAAAGTAGTCAGATTCATCAAGGACTGGACACTACCGTTGGCTATGGGGACGGGGGCAGTGTTCTATTTATTATTTGCCTTCACACCTCAGTTAGACAGGGCGGCAACGATATTTGCCCCTTTCTTCGAAGCCATCCTACCACTATTTATGTTTCTGGTGCTGTTTGTGACGTTCTGCAAAGTGGACTTCCGCAAGCTACGCCCCGTAGCATGGCACTTCTGGATAGGAATCTTCCAGATATTATTCATCGGCATACTTATGGGACTCATGCTGGGATTCCGTATGAAGGCCGAAAGCCTTGTACTGATGGAGGCCATATTGATGTGCGTCATCTGTCCGTGTGCTACTGCTGCCGCTGTGGTGACGCAGAAGCTCGGTGGCTCGTTGGAACAGATGACCACCTACACATTCCTTTCGAATATCATCACCGTTGTGCTGGTGCCAGTTTGTTTCCCCATGATTGAAAAGGCCGCCGACATTACCTTTCTGTCAGCCTTTATCAAGATCCTACACGAAGTGTTTATCGTGCTGATAGTACCCATGCTGCTGGCCTACATCGTGAAGCATCACCTACATCGCCTGCACCAGAAAATCATTGCTGTGCGCGACCTGAGCTATTATCTGTGGGCCTGTTCACTAATGATCGTAACGGGCACAACGGTAAAAAACATTGTTCACGCCAATACTACCGTTGTACTGCTGATGGCCATTGCCGTCCTGGGACTTGTCATGTGCGTCATACAATTTGCAGTAGGACGCTTCATAGGCCACTACTTCAACCATACGCAAGAGGCGGGTCAGGCTTTGGGGCAGAAGAACACTGCCTTTGCTATCTGGTTGTCAAGCACTTACCTGAATCCACTGTCGTCAGTAGGTCCTGGTTGTTACATTCTCTGGCAGAATATCGTCAACAGTTTTGAGATTTGGCAGAAGCGAAAGGAGGACGCCAAACTCAGTTTCCCTTCAAAGTAGCCACCACATATTCCGATTGCGTACCGATACGGAACTTACCACCCCAGATGCCGATACCCGATGAAACATAGTAACGGGTATGACCGCGTTGGTGACTACCCCACGAACATTCATAGACATGATCGGTAATCCAGGAAATTGGCCACACTTGTCCTCGATGGGTGTGGCCACTCAGTTGGAAGTCGATGCCTGCCTGCTCGGTACGGTCGAGGTTATAGGGCTGGTGGTCGAGGACAATAGTGAAAGAGGAGAGAGGAGAGAGGAAAGAGGAGAGAGGCTTGCGGCGGTGGTTCGTACGGTCATCACGGCCGATGATGGTAATGCAGGAGTCGATGACAGCTGTTTCGTCAATGAGCAGGTGGATACCGGCATCGCGGTAAAACTGCTGAGCCTCAGGAGAACCGCTGTAGTATTCGTGATTGCCTAAGCAGGCGTAGACAGGAGCCTTCAGGCGATGGAACTCTTCAGCCATACGCTCTTCACGGACAGGACGCATCGAGCCATCAATGATGTCGCCTGCAATGAGGATGAAGTCGGGCTGCTCAGCATTAATCAAATCTACCCAGCGGGCAAGTTCACGTCGGCGATTATGATAGCCGATGTGGAGGTCGCTGAGCATAACGATGCGGTAATCGTGAGCCAGCGCCTTTTCTGTCGACAAGTTCAAGTTTACGCGTACCTTATTATTATAATTGACATTACCGTAAACGAAAAGTGCGATGATAAACACCAAAATAGCTGCTGCCGTCCATCCGTTCTGATAGAGCCAGGAGTGGGGCACAAGCCGAACGAGGCGCCCGAAGTCGAGCACAAGGAACATCATCACCAGATAGAGCATGATAAAGATGCTGGAGGTCGATACCTCATAGCAAACGCTGGCAAGAGGAAGGGGAAGCGCATCGAATCGCCGTCCGAAGTTGAGAAACAACATGACGAACGAGCCGACGAGCAACACGATAACCAGACAACGCCAAAAAACCGGTAGCGGCAGCAACGTCCATATATGCCAAGAAATATAAGCGCTGCCCAATAGAGGCAGCGCCATAAAGATAAGCATCCAAATCATATAGAGGGCATTTCGTTTAAATTATTGAAAATTCTATTTAAATATGGAATCCAATATGGTTTTTGTCGCACCAGCCTTGCCTTCGACATAACCGCCAGCAGCATATCCCGCAGCCTGTAGGAAGTCATCATCAGCATCAAAACGGTCCATCAAATGCGCAAAGTCATCATAACCTTGAATCTCGAAACCACCGCCACAAGCCTTAAGTTGTTGCGCCTCCTGGAACTTTTCATTGTTTGGACCAAAGATAACGGGCACTCCCCATACGGCAGCTTCCACCGTGTTGTGAATGCTAACGCCAAATCCGCCACCGACGTAGCAGACCGTAGCATAACGATAGATGCTGGAGAGGAGGCCAAAGCAATCGATAATAAGGGTATCGTAAGAGGAGAGAGATTCCCCTGCCTCTGTATAGCGTACAACTTTACGGTCGCCAAGCTTCGAAAGGATCTGCTGCAGGTGGTCTTCGCCAATGACGTGGGGAGCGATGATAAGCTTCCAGTCTCTATGCTCATCAAAATACTTGATAAAGATATCTTCATCGGGGGGCCAGGAAGAGCCAGCCACAAAAACCTTCGGTTTCGGACTTTCTTTTTCCTCTAAGAATTGCTCTACCACCGCCAACTGCTTAGCCTGTTCCTTGATATGGAGCACACGATCAAAACGGGTGTCGCCTGTAATCGACACGCAGGTGATGCCAATCTTTTCCAATAGATCTTTTGAAACCTCGTTCTGCACGAAGAAGTGAGTAAAGCAGTTCAGCACACGACCGTACTGTCGCCCATACCACTTGAAAAAGACCTGATCAGGACGGAAGATGCTCGACACGCTGTAAACTGGCACATTACGGTGTTTCAGGATATGCAGGTAGTTATACCAAAACTCATACTTAATGAAAAACGCCATCACAGGACGGATGAGCCGCAAGAATCGGCGGGCGTTGGTGATGGTGTCGAGCGGCAGATAGCAGATGATATCAGCTCCCTTGTAGTCCTTGCGAACCTCATAGCCCGAAGGCGAAAAGAACGTAAGCAGGATCTTGTATTCAGGATGCTCGCGGCGCAGCTGTTCCATCAGCGGACGCCCCTGCTCGAATTCTCCAAGCGAGGCAGCATGGAACCAGACATACTGAGCCGAGAGGTCTACCTTCTCGCGCAACACGTTGAAAGCGTCGCGCTCGCCACGCCACATTTTGCGCACTTTCTCATTGAAGAGGCTATAGACCGCCACTCCCAGGAGGTAGACATATATGATAAGGTTGTATATCATCAGCCGAGCACTTCTATCGCACGTTTTGTTCTCTTAATCGTCTCTTCCTTACCTAAGAAGGCAGAGATATCAAACATACCTGGGCCCTTGCCTTCACCAACGAGTGCCAGGCGCCAGGCGTTCATAATATTGCCCAGTTTGTATTCCTTCTGTTCTATCCACTGATGGACAATCTGTTCCTGGTTCTCCAGCGAGAAGTCGTCGATACCTTCGAGGACACCTATCAACTCCGTTAACTGCTCAGCAGAATCTTCCTTCCAGCGCTTCTTGGCCGTCTTCTCGTCATACTCGGTGGGAGCCTCGAAGAAGAACGAACACAGGGGCCACAGTTCCTTGACGAACGAGACACGGTCCTTCATCATCTCACAGACCTTGGTCACACGTTCCAAAGTCTCCTGCGGACAGTGCTGCTGCACCTCGGGCAACCACAAGCGGGCAATCTCGTCGGCAGACTTTTTGAGGATATACTCATGGTTGAACCAGATGCCCTTGTCGTAAGCGAACTTCGCACCAGCCTTCGAGCATTTTGTAATGTCGAACAGCGGTACCAACTCGTCAAGCGTAAACAGCTCCTGCTCCGTGCCGGGATTCCAGCCCAACAGGGCCAGGAAGTTGATGACGGCCTCTGGGAAGTAGCCGTCCTCACGGTAACCGCGGCTGACATCGCCCGTCTTCGGGTCATGCCACTCTAATGGGAACACGGGGAAACCGAGGCGGTCACCATCGCGCTTCGACAGCTTTCCCTTGCCGTCGGGCTTCAGCAACAGCGGCAGGTGAGCAAACTGCGGCATCGTGTCAGCCCAACCAAAAGCCTCGTAAAGCAATACGTGGAGCGGTGCACTCGGCAACCACTCCTCACCGCGGATGACGTGGGTAATCTCCATCAGGTGGTCGTCGACAATGTTTGCCAGATGGTAGGTGGGCAACTGGTCGGCACTCTTGAAGAGTACCTTGTCGTCGATGATGTCAGTCTTCACGCGGACTTCACCACGGATAAGGTCGTTGACCAGCACCTCGCGACCCGGCTCTATTTTGAAACGGACGACATACTGCTTGCCCTCTGCTATCAGCTGCTCCACTTCCTCCTTCGAAAGAGTCAGCGAATTACGCATCTGACCACGGGTATGCGAGTCATACTGGAAATTCTGAATCTCAGCACGCTTCTGCTCCAGTTCCTCGGGCGTGTCAAAGGCAATATAGGCCTTGTCGGCATCCAGCAGCAGCTGCACATATTTCTTATAGATGTCGCGGCGCTCGCTCTGGCGGTACGGTCCTTTGTCGCCACCAAACGACACACCTTCATCAAACTTGATGCCGAGCCAATGGAACGATTCGATGATATACTCCTCCGCACCAGGCACAAAGCGGTTCGAGTCGGTGTCCTCAATACGGAACACCAAGTCGCCGCCATGCTGCTTGGCAAACAGGTAATTATACAAGGCTGTGCGCACACCGCCGATATGTAAAGCCCCCGTTGGACTCGGGGCAAAACGTACTCTTACTTTTCTTTCTGACATGTCTTTTTTAGAAATTTTGTGCAAAGATACGAATATTATTTCTTTTTTTCGTATCTTTGCAGCGTAAACTTAAGAAAAAATGAAAAATAAACCTATTATAGAGAGTAGTTACTGGCAAAATCTGCTTATCAAGATAGCTTTGGTGGCTGGCACCATTGCCATCATCGTTTGGGCAATGCCCCGCGACAAAGAGACCAGTTTCAAGATGGAGCAAGGCAAGCCCTGGCGCTACGCCGACTTTACGGCTCCTTTTGACTTCCCCATCTACAAAAGCGAAGAACTTGTACAGCAGCAACGCGACAGCATGGTGCGGATTTTCGAACCATACTATAATTACAACGCTGAGGTCGAAGCCCGACAACTGAAACAGTTCAGACAAGACTATGCTGACGGTATTCCCGGTCTGCCGAACCAGCACTTCCAAAGTATCATCAACCAGTTACACCGCCTTTACTCGCAGGGCATCATGAACACGTCCGACTATAACGGCCTGCGAACAGATACGACAAAGTGCATCCGTATTGTCAACGGCAAGACTGCCAGCAGCGTACAAGTCAGCAAACTATACTCAACCATCGGTGCCTACGAACAGTTGTTTACCGACTCGCAACTGGCCGACTACAAGGAACTGTTAGTGAAATGTAACCTCAACGACTACATCATGGCCAACCTCAGCTACGACAAAGAGCGTAGCGATGCCGGTCTGGATGATTTGCTGACAAGCATTCCCTTGGCCAGCGGTGTCGCCCAGCGCGGACAAAAGATTATCGGCCGAGGCGACATTGTCGACGAGCACACCTACAACATCCTGCAGTCGTACTTCCGCGAGAACGACCGCCGTCACCAGGACGATGCCCAACTCAGCTTCGTTGTGCTGGGCGAGATTCTCTACGTAGGCGTCCTGATTATCTGCTTTACCATCTTCTTGCAGCTCTTCCGCAAGGACTTCTTCGAGAAGCCACGCTCTTTGGCCATGATCTATGCGCTCATCCTGCTGTTCTCGGTGGTGGCCTCGCTGATGGTAAGCCATAACGTGCTTCACGTCTACATCGTACCATTCGCCATGCTGGCCATCTTCGTCCGCGTCTTCATGGACTCGCGCACCGCCTTCATGGCCCATACAACGACGGTGCTCATCTGCGCCGCCTTGTTGCAGCATCCGCTGGAGTTTATTGCCGTCGAAGAGATGGCGGGACTGGTGGCCATCTTCTCGCTGCGTGAACTAAGTAGCCGTTCCCAGCTGTTCTGGACAGCCGCCATCATCACCGGCACCACTATGCTCACCAACCTGGCGCTTTACTGGATACGCTCTGGCGACATTGCCCAGTTAGACTACAGCGAGTTCAACTACCTGCTCGTCTGCGGACTGATGCTGTTCTGCTCCTATCCCCTACTCTACATCATTGAGAAGGCCTTCAACTTCACATCGAACATCACGCTTATCGAGCTGAGCGATATGAACAAGGAACTGCTGCGTCGCATGAGCGAGGTGGCTCCCGGCACGTTCCAGCACTCCATACAAGTTGGCAACCTCGCTGCCGAGATTGCTCGTAAGATTGATGCCAAAAGCCAGCTTGTACGTACAGGCGCCCTCTATCATGACATCGGCAAGATTGCCAACCCCATCTACTTCACCGAAAACCAGGCAGGCATGAACCCCCATGAGGGCAAGACCTACGTTGAGAGCGCACAGATGCTCATCAGCCACGTTACCGAAGGACTGAAACTGGCCGACAAATACAATCTGCCGCAGGTCATCCGTGAATTCATCGCCACCCACCACGGACTGGGCAAGACCAAGTATTTCTTCATCAAGCAGAAAAACGAGTTCCCTGAGGAACAGGTGGACGACCTGCTTTTCACCTATCCCGGCCCCAACCCGTCAACCAAGGAGCAGGCTATCCTCATGATGGCCGATGCCGTAGAGGCCGCCTCACGCTCGCTGCCCGACTACACGGAACAGAGCATCCGCGAACTGGTCAACCGCATTATCGACAGCCAGGTCGACGAGGGCTACTTCCGAGAGTGCCCCATCACCTTCCGCGACATCCAGTATGCCAAGACCGTACTCATCGAAAAACTCAAGACCATCTATCATACCCGCATCAGCTATCCGGAGCTGAAAAAGTAAAAAAAGAAGGCTCAAAAACTGCACAAACCCCTATAGTTTGTGCAGTTTTTAAGTTCCTTTAAGTTAACATATCCTAATACCGTGTGCGAAAACAGAGCCATTTGGAACAATTAGCATACCTTTGCAGCCAAAATTTTTAAACGTTTTTAGGATATGAACAAATTTCAAGCAATGTTGGCCGGCGTGATGCTGGCAACAGCAGCAACCACCGCCCAGGCTGGCGGCATCTTAACCAACACAAACCAGAGTATAGATTTCCTGCGCAATCCGGCGCGCGATGCAGCCATCGACCTCGACGGCGTCTACTCCAATCCTGCCGGTGTGGTATTCCTGCCTGAGGGTTTCCACTTAGGTTTCAACTGGCAGTACGCCCACCAGACACGTACCATCACGTCGACTGACGACTTCTTCGCCCTCGGCAAGAAGAACGGCGGACAGACAACGAAGGTGTACGAAGGTGTGGCCGACGCCCCTTTCATACCGTCCATCCAGGGTGCCTGGAACAAGGGCGACTGGAGTGTACAATTCAACTTCTCCATTCCCAGCGGCGGTGGCGGCTGCGAGTTCGAGAACGGTTTAGGCTCCTTTGAGCGCAAGGTGGGCGAGATTGCTGCCTCCTTCATGAGCTTAGACCTCTTTGCCAACACGTTGAACGGCCTGACAGGCTCCAACATCACCGATAACCTCGTGACGGGTTACAACATGGACAGCTATATGGAAGGCCGACAGTACTACTTCGGATTCCAGCTTGGTACCGCCTACAAGATCAATCCCAAGGTATCGGCCTACGGTGGTCTGCGAGTGCTTTACGGTACCGCTACCTACAAAGCCCGCATCAGCAACATACAGGTACGCACCGCGAATGGCGACTTGGACTTCGGCAGTTTCCTGCCCCATGTCAACAAGCAGGTTACGGAACTCATGCCCGTAGCCACACAGGTGCTCAGCCAGCTCTATCAGAAGGAGGCTGCCGGAATGCCGCTGAACCAGCAGGAGATGACCCTGAAGTCCACCATCGAGGGACTGGCCGCCTCGCAGCAGAGTGGCGAGTTGAACAGCCTGGCCAAATACTCTTCAGGTGTTAACCTGCTGTGCAACCAGTCGAGCGTCGGCGTGGCTCCCATCGTTGGTGTCGACTATAAGCTGAACGACCAGTTCAACTTCGCCGCCAAGTATGAGTTCAAGACACAAATCCGCATGAAGAACGAGTCTACCGTATTCGAAGCCAGCGAAATCGAGGCCGTCAACAAGTACAAGGACGAGGAGAAGGTGAACGAGGATGTCCCCGCTATGGTTGCCGTCGGCGCACAGTGGACCCCCATCAAGGAGGTACGCCTCAACGCTGGCGGCCACTACTACTTCGACAAGCAGGCTGAGTGGTATGGTAATGCTCAGGAGAAGCTCGACCATAACTCCTACGAGATCCTGGCTGGTGCCGAGTGGGACGTCACCGACCGCCTGACGATCTCCGTCGGCGGACAGCTCACCCGCTACGGCCTGACCGACGAGTATATGAACGACATGTCGTTCGTCGTCAACAGCTACAGCATCGGTTTCGGCGGCAATTACAAGGCTACCGACCACCTGACGCTCAAGGCTGGTTTCTTCCAGACAGAATACGGCACCTACGAGCGCACCGTTCCTACCAAAGACAGCTTCACCCGCACCAACCGCGTATTGGGCGTCGGCTGTCAGGTAGATTTGTAAGGATTCTGTTCCTTTAGCGCACTTTTTTATTCGAAAATTCGGCTGCATGGATATTTTTTCGTACCTTTGCAGCCGAATTCATTTAAACACCTTAATCATGATTAAAAAGTTTTCCATCCTTTTGGTCGCCATCACCGCCTCCATGCTGACAGCACAGGCCGGCGGACTGATGACCAACACCAACTATCATGTCGTCTTCGACCGTATGATGGCCCGAGGCGCCACGTTCGATATCGACGCCGCCTACTCGAACCCCGCCGGACTGGCGTGGGGTTACGACGGTTTCCAGCTGTCAATCGATTTCCAGAAACCCTGGCAATACCGCGACATCGAACTGACCACGCAGGCTGGTAGTCACACGTACGAAGGCAAGGCCTCGGCCCCCATCGTGCCAGCACTCTTCGCTTCCTACAAGCAGGACCGCTGGGCCGTCAGCACCATGATAGGTATCGTGGGCAGCGGCGGTTTCGTAGAGTATAAGGAGGGTGTGCCCATGTTCAACGCGCTGCTGGGCAGCACCATTACCACGCTCACGCAAGGTCTGTCAGATGCAACGATGGGTGCCACGCCTGTTGTCACCCCCAACCAGTTCGATGCCGAGATGAAGGGCAAGCAGTACATCTATGGCGGTCAGTTCAACTTTACTTATAAGCTGCTCGACTGCCTCTCGGCTGCCGCGGGTTTTCGTGCCAATTACTATGACGGCTACTATCGCGGCCACGTTAAAGCCAATCACTCTACCTCGGGAAACCTCGCCAACCTATCGCTCGACGTCGACCAGAAGGGTTGGGGCTTCACGCCGCTCGTCAGCCTGGCTTTCCATCAGGGACCGTTCACGCTGACCGCCCGTTATGAGTTCCGCACAAAGATTGAGACCAAAAACGAGACAAACAGTCTGAATGCCGAACTGAACACTACTAAGCTTGTTACGGAACCGTTGACACAGTTAGTGGTGGCTGGTGCCATCACGGCAGCCCAGGCTCAGGCTATCGGACAGGGCATCCAGCAGAAGATGAGCGGTGGTTTCAGCAACTATACCGCTCCGTACGAGGATGGTGCCAAGACGCGCTACGATATGCCCGCCCTGCTCTCCGTGGCAGCTGGCTATGCCTTTACGGACAAGCTGCGCGCTACCGTGGAATATCATTTCTACGATGATAAGAACGCCAAGATGGCCAACGACCGCCAGCAGGAACTGGAGCACGGCACCCACGAGATACTCGCTGGCGTAGAGTACGACATCAACGACAAGTTCACCGTCAGCCTCGGCGGCCAGCGTACTGACTACGGACTCTCCGACGGCTACCAACAGAACACCTCGTTCGCCTGCGACAGCTACTCCATCGGTCTGGGCGGCGCCTGGAACATTACCGAAAAGGTGCGCCTCAACGCAGGCTACTTCTGCAGCCTCTACAGCGACTACGACAAGCAGGCCGCTTACGGCAAGGAGACCTACTCACGCACCAACAACGTTATCGGCTTGGGGGTAGACTTTAAGTTCTAAAACTTAGAATAAAAAAACACCAGCGAGACAAGCAAAAGTTATTTGTTTGTCTCGCTGGTGTTTTTTATCGTCACGTATTATTCAAACAGGAAGTCATTGAAGATTATTCGCGTGTCAGCCTCAACTGAGCCATTCAGGTCAACGCCACCATAGCCGATGCCGTTTTCGCTGCTGACACCATTGGCATCGCTGGCAGCTATCATTTGTTCGCTGATGTATTCCAGCACCTCAACGGCTGGAGTCGTATATACATTCTTCATCTTCTGTTCTCCTTTCCTATTTTATCACCACTTTCTTTCCGTTAACAATGTACACACCCTTACCGGCCTTGCTTATGCGCTGACCGTTTAGGTTGTAAATCTCACTCTTCAACTGCTCACTCTTCACTTCTACACTATTCACTAACGTAGCGTCCAATGTATTACCATCAAGCGAGAAGGTAATACGGGCTTCGGCTACATCGTAGTAAGCATCCAGCACATCCCTGAATTCGAAGTAGGCACGGAAAGCCTTGATGGGTGATTCACCAACGGAGTACCAGAACTTGTTGCCGCTCAAGAACACATTCTCCTCTGGCACCTTCGTCGTCGTATAGGTGCCGTACATATAGCCACGCTCCGAAGCCTTCGTACCTACCTGTACCTTTGGCTCGGCACTTGCCGCAATGTTCACCCCATCAACCGTAAACTCCGCAACAGGTTCCTCCACCTTGATAATATAGGGATGGTTAGCCTCAATAGCTGTCACCGTGGTAAAGCCGACATTGATGCCCACGACACTTTCGCTTTCCTTT
>CACZDV010000037.1 GCA_902780025.1 uncultured Prevotellaceae bacterium | reverse complement strand
TTTACATATTATATATATTATATATAATATATATAATATGTAAATATCAATAGTATGTAATAGCGAAACATTTCAATTTACGAAAATGCAACGTGCAACATGCAACATTGCAACGTTCGCCCCCCCCCCTTGTTTGCGCTCATGTAACAGCCATACTCCTCGCAAACTCGGAGTTTAGTCCGGGTAAAACCGACCGTTGGTCGGAGCAAACTACCACTTTGGTCGGAGTAAAGTGGAGGAAATTTGAATGATTTTTTTGGTTTTTGTGTTGGTATTTGTTTTTTTCTTTGTAACTTTGCAGTCTGAATATAAAAGAACGCACATAATATGGAAGAAAAGAGAATGAATGAAAGCGAGGAGAAGAAGTCTGTGAGCTTCGTGGAACAGAAAGTGATTGACGACCTGGCTGCCGGCAAGAACGGCGGTCGACTGCAGACACGATTCCCGCCGGAGCCCAACGGATACCTGCACATCGGCCACGCCAAGGCCATTGCCATCGACTTCGGCCTGGCAAAGAAATACGGCGGCGAGTGCAACCTGCGCTTTGACGACACCAACCCCCAGAAGGAGGACACGGAATACATAGAGAGCATTGAGCAGGACATCAAGTGGCTGGGCTACGAGTGGGCACACGTCTACTACGCCTCCGACTACTTCCAGCAGCTGTGGGACTTCGCCGTATGGCTCATCAAGCAGGGTCGCGCCTACGTGGACGAGCAGAGCAGCGAGGAGATAGCCCGTCAGAAGGGCACGACGACCTCGCCCGGCACCAACTCGCCCTTCCGCGACCGTCCCGTCGAGGAGAGCCTCAAGCTGTTTGAGTATATGAACAGCGGCCAGTGCGAACCGGGCACACTCACCCTCCGCGCCAAGATTGACATGGCCCACCCGAACATGCTGTTCCGCGACCCGCTGATCTACCGTGTGCTCAACATGCCGCACGTGAAGACGGGCACGAAGTGGAACGCCTACCCCATGTATGACTTCGCCCACGGCCAGAGCGACTACCTGGAGGGGGTCACCCACTCGTGGTGTACGCTGGAGTTCGTGGAGCACCGTCCCCTGTACGACCTCTTCGTGACCTGGATGAAGGAGTGGCGCGGCGAGACGGACAACATCGAGGACAACCGCCCGCGCCAGACGGAGTTCAACAAGCTGAACCTGAACTACATCCTGCTGTCGAAGCGCAACCTGCGCATGCTGGTCAGCGAGGGACTGGTGAGCGGATGGGACGACCCGCGAATGCCGACCATCTGCGGTTTCCGCCGTCGCGGCTACTCGCCCGAGGGCATCAAGAACTTCATGGAGAAGATTGGCTATACGAAGATTGACGCCCTGAACGACATGGCTCTCTTCGAGAGTGCCCTGCGCGACGACCTGAACACACGCGCCCTGCGCGTCTCGGCCGTACTCGACCCCGTCAAGGTGGTCATCACCAACTACCCCGAGGGTCAGACAGAGATGCTGACCGCCGTGAACAACCCCGAGAACGAGGCCGACGGTACCCACGAGGTGGAGTTCAGCCGCGAACTGTGGATAGAGCGCGACGACTTCATGGAAGAGGCCGAGAAGAAGTTTATGCGACTGGCTCCCGGCAAGGAGGTGCGCCTGAAGAACGCCTATATCATCAAGTGCGACGAGGAGCACCCCTGCGACAAGGACGCCGAGGGCCGCATTACCACCATCTACTGCACCTACGACCCCGAGACACGCAGCGGACTGCCCGGTGCCAACCGCAAGATCAAGGGCAAGACCCTGCACTGGGTGAGCTGCCACAACGCCGCGAAGGCCGAGGTACGCCTCTACGAACGCCTATGGAAGTTTGAGAACCCGCGTGACGAACTGAAGCGACTGGAAGACGAGGAGGGCATCAAGGGTGCTGAGGCACTGAAGCTGATGATGAACCCCGACAACCTCCACGTGCTGAAGGACTGTTACATTGAGCCGTTTGCCACCCAGCTGCCGGTACTCACCTACCTGCAGTTCCAGCGCATCGGCTACTTCAACGTAGACCCCGACTCGACGCCTGAGAAGCCGGTGTTCAACAAGACGGTGGGGCTGAGGAGTTAGAAGTGAGAAGTGAGAAGTGAGAAGTGAGGAGTGAGAAGTGAGGAGTGAGAAGTGAGCAACGAAGAGTACTATAAGGACGAGGAGTTCCGCGAGATTCTGGAAGAATACGAGGAAACGGTCAAGTCGGGGCAGCCGGTTTTCATGGATGCCGACGACCTGGCCGACATTGCCGACTACTACCAGATGGAAGGCCACCACGACCAGGCGGAGGTGGCCATCAACCGCGCACTTGAACTGGAACCCGACTCTGTCGTTGCACTCAACTACAAGGCTCACGACTGCATCAACTTAGGCGACTTCACGGGTGCCGAGGACTATCTGGACCAGATTATCGACCGTCAGCTGCCGGAGTACATCTATCTGCGTGCTGAGATATGGATTGCCCAGGACATGATAGAAGAGGCCGACAATTACCTTCGCCAGCAGTTCGTGGAGTGCCCGCCGGACGAGTGTCAGGACTACGTGCTCGACGTGGTGAACCTCTATGGCGACTACGGATACAACGACAAGGCGATGGAATGGATGATGCGCGCCAAGCAAGACGGCAGCGACGACTTCAAGGAACTCATGGGTCGCACGATGCTGGGACTGGGCCAATACGAAGACTCTGAGCGCATCTTCAACGAACTACTGGACCGTAACCCCTTCCAAAAGCGCTACTGGAATGCACTGGCCAACGCCCAGTTCATGAAGGAAGACTATGGAGCCTCGTTGACCAGCAGCGAGTATGCCATTGCCATCGACCCCAACGACGGTGAGGGTCTGCTGGCCAAGGCCAACGGGCTGTTCCGGCTGGAGAACTACGAGGAGGCCCTGAAATACTACCAGCGCTACAGCGAGCGCGAACCCGACGACGAGTTCGGCTACCTGCATCAGGGCACCTGCCTCATCAACTTAGGACGCTGCGAGGACGCCATCGCCCAACTGAAGAAAGCCGAAGAGAAAGCACTGGACGACTCGCCCTATCTGGAAGAGGTCTATCAGGAGCTGTGCTTCGCATACAGCGAGCTGAAGATGCCCGAAACGGCACTCTACTACGTCGACAAGGCCGAGGAAATGGGCTGTGACCATCTGGACATGCTCGTCATCAGAGGACATATCCTGCTGGGCAACAACCGCATCAAAGAGGCGGAGCAAATGTTCAAGCAGGCCATCTCCGAGTCGAACAGTTCCAAGCAGATTGTGATGCGCGTCATCGTATCGATATACGACAACAAGTACACCGAGGCAGCCTACACGCTGTTCAAGCACTTCTACGCATATTACGACAAGACCCACGAGGGCCACTCCTATATGGCGTTGTGCTGTTTCGACTTGAAGCATTACGATGAGTTCCTGACTTACCTGAAGTCGGCCTGTGAGCATCAGCCACAGGAGGCCCGTCAGGTACTGGGACATCTGTTCCCTCAGGGCATGAAGCCCGAGGACTATTATCACTACATGGTGAAAAAATTGAAGAATTGAAGGATTGAAGAATTGAGGTATGAACATCATAAGTAACCTGCTCGGCAACCTGAACTACGGCACCATCCTGCTGCTGATGCTACTGGAGAGTACCGTCATCCCCGTTCCCTCGGAACTGGTGGTGGCTCCGGCGGCCTACCATGCGGCAGGCGGTCACCTGAACGTGCTGCTGGTGGTGCTCTTCGCCACTATCGGCGCCGACCTCGGAGCCAGCATCAACTACTTCGTGGCCCTCTACGTGGGCAGGCCCGTCATCTACCGCTTTGCCAACAGCCGTTGGGGCAAGATGTGCCTGCTGAACCAGGAGAAGGTGGAGAAGAGCGAGCGCTACTTCGACGACCACGGCATCGTGGCTACGCTCACCGGGCGACTCATACCCGGCATTCGCCACCTCATCAGCCTGCCCGCCGGACTGGCCCGCATGAACTACTGGAAGTTCCTGCTCTACACCACCATCGGTGCCGGCGCGTGGCACTCCATCCTGGCGGCAATGGGCTGGTACCTGCATGCCTTCGTCCCCGAGGACCAGCTTGAGACGACCATCACCCAGTACAACCACTACATCGTGGGCGCCATCGTAGGCTTGGTACTGATAGCTGTCGCCTATTTCACCGTAAAACATTTCAAGAACAAAAACAATAAACAATAAGGATTATCAACTATGGCACGTATCAACAATCATCTTGTCATCATGGCCGGCGGCGTAGGAAGCCGTTTCTGGCCGATGAGCACCGCCGAGTGCCCCAAGCAGTTTATCGACGTGTTAGGAATAGGCAAAACCCTGCTGCAACTGACCGTTGAGCGCTTCAACACGCTGGTGTCGCCCGAGAACATCTGGGTAGTTACCAACCAGAAATATGCAGATATCGTAGCCGCGCAATTACCCGACATGCCCCGCGAAAACATCCTCTGCGAGCCTTGTCGCCGTAATACGGCACCATGCATTGCCTACATCTCATGGCGCATCAAGAAGAAAGACCCGAAGGCCAATATCGTGGTGACACCCTCAGACCACATCGTGATGAACGTGCAGGAGTTCCAGCGGGTCGTCACGGAGTGCATGAAGTTCACCTGCGATACGGATGCCATCGTGACCTTAGGCATGAAGCCCAACCGCCCCGAGACAGGCTACGGCTACATACAGGCCAACCTGGCTGCCAACTCGCTGCGCAACAAGGAGGTGTTTCGCGTAGACTCCTTCCGCGAGAAGCCCGACTTGGAGACGGCCAAGCAATATATCAAGCAGAACAACTACTTCTGGAACGCCGGCATCTTCATCTGGAACGTCAACACCATCGTCAATGCGTTCCGGATGTATCAGCCGTCGATGGCCAAGATCTTCGAGTCGATGCTGCCCTTCTACGGCACCGAAAAGGAACAGGAGGTCATCAACGAGCGCTTCCCTGAGTGCGAGAGCATCTCGGTGGACTACGCCATCATGGAGAAAGCTGAGGAAATCTTCGTCTGTCCTGCCGACTTCGGATGGAGCGACCTCGGCACCTGGGGCTCACTGCACCAGCAGAGTCACAAGGACCTCTACGGCAATGTCGCCATCGGTCAGGATATCAACCTGTTTGAAAGCCACAACTGCATCGTTCATACCACACAGGAGAAGCGGGTGGTCATCCAGGGACTCGACGGCTATATCGTGGCCGAGAACAACGACACCTTATTAATATGTAAACTGTCCGAAGAACAGCGCATCAAGCAGTTCAGCGGAGAAAACTAAATAAGAATGAAGAAAATAGCACTTATTACCGGTATCACGGGTCAGGACGGTAGTTACCTGGCCGAGTTCTTACTTGAGAAAGGATATGAAGTTCACGGCACTATCCGCCGTTCGTCGGTAGACTTCCGCGAGCGTATTGCCCATCTGGAGGGTCTGCCCAACTTCCACCTGCACTATGCTGACCTCGGCGACTCGATGAGCGTCCTGGGCGTCATCGGCAAGGTGCGCCCGACGGAAATCTATAACCTCGCTGCCCAGAGTCACGTACAGGTATCGTTCGACTCGCCTGAGTTCACGGCCGATGTCGACGCCGTAGGTGTGCTGCGCGTACTGGAGGCCGTCCGTCAGTTGGGAATGGCCGACACCTGCCGCATCTATCAGGCTTCCACGTCGGAGCTCTATGGCAAGGTAGAGGAAGTGCCACAGAACGAGAACACGCCCTTCCACCCCTACTCTCCCTACGCCGTTGCCAAGCAGTACGGCTTCTGGATTATCAAGGAGTATCGCGAGGCCTACGGTATGTACTGCTGCTCGGGTATTCTGTTCAACCACGAGAGCGAGCGCCGCGGCGAGACTTTCGTCACCCGTAAGATAACGCTGGCAGCCGCCCGCATCAAGCAGGGAAAGCAGGACAAGCTCTACCTGGGTAACCTCAGCAGCCTGCGCGACTGGGGCTATGCCAAGGACTACGTAGAGTGCATGTGGCTCATCCTGCAGCAGGACAAGCCTGAGGACTTCGTCATTGCCACCGGTGTGCAGCACTCCGTGCGCGAGTTCTGCTACTACGCCTTCAAGCATGTGGGCATCGAACTGGAGTTCAAGGGCGAGGGTGCCGACGAGAAGGGCATCGACAAGGCTACGGGCCGTGTGCTCATCGAGGTGAGCCCCGACTTCTACCGTCCTACCGACGTCGTCAACCTCTGGGGTGACCCGACGAAGGCCAAGGCCAAGTTAGGTTGGAACCCCAACAAGACCAGCTTCGAGGAACTGGTGGCACTGATGGTCGACAGCGACATGGCCAAGGTGGCTGCCGAGGGTGCCGCTGCCAAGGTGCGCACGAATCTGGCTGAGTATCTGGAGAAAGGAATTGTGAAGTAATATGCTGGACAAGAATTCAAAGATATACGTGGCAGGCCACCGCGGACTGGTGGGCTCTGCCATCTGGAACAACCTGCTGCAGCGCGGCTATACCAACCTCGTAGGACGTACGCACAACGAACTGGACCTGACGGATCAGATAGCCGTGCGCCAGTTCTTCGACAAGGAGCACCCCGAGGGCGTCGTGCTGGCCGCTGCCTTCGTGGGCGGCATCATGGCCAACTCGCTCTACCGCGCTGACTTCATCATGCAGAACATGAAGATGCAATGCAACGTCATCAGCGAGGCTTATGCCCACGGCGTGAAAAAACTGCTGTTCCTCGGCTCGACGTGCATCTATCCCAAGAACGCGCCGCAGCCTATGAAGGAGGACTGCCTGCTGACATCGCCGCTGGAGTACACTAACGAGGAGTATGCCATCGCCAAGATTGCCGGCCTGAAGATGTGCGAATCGTACAACTTGCAGTACGGCACCAACTACATCGCCGTGATGCCCACCAACCTCTACGGTCCCAACGACAACTTCCACCTGGAGAACTCACACGTCATGCCGGCCATGATGCGCAAGGTCTATCTGGCCAAGCTCATCCACGACGGCGACTGGGACAAGATAGCCATCGACCTGAACAAGCGTCCCGTGGAGGGCGTGACTGGCAACGCCGGCAAGGAAGAAATCCTGAAGGTGTTGGCCAAGTACGGCATAGAGAATAACAAGGTGACACTCTGGGGCACCGGCACCCCGCTGCGCGAGTTCCTGTGGAGCGAGGATATGGCCGACGCCTCCGTCCACGTGCTGTTGAACGTCAACTTCAGCGACATCATCGGCATTGAGAAGTACAGCAGCGTACACTACGGAGCCTCCACCGACGGATCCGTCGACCGTAACCACTCGGCAGGCCGCGGCGGTGCCATCCCCAAGCTGGGCGAGATTCGCAATTGCCACATCAACGTCGGCACGGGCAAGGAACTGACCATCCGCGAGCTGTCGGAACTGGTGGTCAAGGCCGTAGGCTTCGAGGGTACCGTTGAGTTCGATGCCACCAAGCCCGACGGCACGATGCGCAAGCTCATCGACGTCAGCAAGCTCCACTCATTAGGCTGGACGCACAAGGTGGAGATTGAGGACGGCGTACAGCGACTGTTTGAGTGGTACAAGGCTTCACTCCAGTAAGACGATACCAATGCAGCTGCCAGAGGATTTTATAAGGTACACGCGCGAGGTGATGGGCGAAGAGCGGTTCCAGCGATACCTGGAATCGTTCAATGAGGAGACGCCCGTCAGCATCCGTCTGAACCCCCGCAAGACGCAGGGATGGACGGTGACTGACGGGGCACAGCCGGTGCCCTGGTGCCGCGAGGGCTACTACCTGCCCCGTCGCCCCAACTTCACGATGGACCCGCTGCTGCATGCCGGCTGCTACTACGTTCAGGAGGCGGGCTCGATGTTCGTCAGCCACGTACTGCGCCAGCACGTCCACCAGCCCGTCACGATGCTCGACCTCTGTGCGGCACCTGGCGGCAAGTCAACGGCAGCCATCGCCTCGCTGCCCGAGGGTAGCGTGCTGACCGCCAACGAGCCCATCCGCCAGCGGGCCAACATCTTGAGCGAGAACATACAGAAATGGGGCTATCCCGGCTGTACCGTCACCAACCGCTATCCTAAGGACTTCCGCAAGGAGGGACGGCGGTTTGACGTCATCCTCTGCGACGTACCCTGCTCTGGCGAGGGAATGTTCCGTCGCGACGAGGCGACTATCGGCGAGTGGAGCATGAAGAACGTGGAACAATGCTGGCGACTGCAGCGCGACATCGTCAGCGACGCATGGGAGTGCCTGAACGACGGCGGACTGCTCATCTATAGCACCTGCACCTTCAACACCAAAGAGAACGAGGAGAACGTCAGCTGGATCATCGGGCAGTTCGGTGCCCAGGTGCTGCCCGTCGAGACGCAGCCCGAGTGGAACATCACCGGCTCCCTGCTCGATGGTTTCACGGAGCCCGTCTACCGCTTCATCCCCGGCATCACCCGCAGCGAGGGACTCTTTGTTTGCGTCATGCGCAAACCTGCTCCCGCTCCTGTTCCCCTCACCTACCCCCAAGCCATCGCCTACCTGCGTGGCGAAGCCCTCACACTGCCCGACGACACCCCACGCGGCATCGTCGAGGTCAGCTTCATGGGCCACACGTTAGGCCAGGTGAAGAACATCGGCACACGTGCCAACAACCTCTACCCCAAGGAGTGGAGAATCAAGACTACCCACATACCCACAGACTATGAAACAATACTTAGACATACTGAACCGCATACTGACCGAAGGTAGCCAGAAAGGCGACCGTACGGGCACAGGCACCATCAGCATCTTTGGCACCCAGTCGCGCTATAACCTCGACGACGGGTTCCCCCTGCTGACAACAAAGAAACTGCACCTGAAGTCCATCATCTACGAACTGCTGTGGTTCCTCAAGGGCGACACCAACGTGCACTACCTGCAGGAGCACGGCGTACGCATCTGGAACGAGTGGGCCGACGAGAACGGCGAGCTGGGGCCCGTCTACGGCCACCAGTGGCGCTCGTGGCCCGACTACAAGGGCGGCACCATCGACCAGATTCAGTATGTGCTCGACCAGCTCAAGACGAATCCCAACTCGCGCCGCATGATCGTATCGGCTTGGAACGTGGCCGAGGTGAACGAGATGGCGCTGCCGCCGTGTCACACCATCTTCCAGTTCTACGTCGCCGACGGCCGCCTGTCGCTGCAACTCTACCAGCGCTCGGCCGACACCTTCCTCGGCGTGCCGTTCAACATCGCCTCCTACGCCCTGCTGCTGCAGATGATGGCGCAGGTGACGGGTTACAAGGCGGGCGACTTCATCCACACCACAGGCGACACCCACCTCTACCTGAACCACCTCGACCAGGCCCGCCTACAGCTGACCCGCGAGCCTCGCCCCCTGCCCCGCATGGTGCTGAACCCCAACGTCAAGTCCCTCTTCGACTTCCAGTACGAGGACTTCCAGTTAGAGGGCTACGACCCCTGGCCCCACATCAAGGCCGACGTGTCAGTATAGCCGCTTATTTTATCTTAGGATTCTTACTTTTAACAAGGTCAAAGAGATAAGTGGCCTTGATAACGATGTTTCCGAAATTTGACTTGGCGAAATAGTCACGTTTGGAGTTACCGTAGATGTTGCCCAAACCGTAGTAGTAACGGCCTTCTACCATGAAATGACCGAAATGACGGTTTGAGAACTCCACGCCCAGACCTCCGGCAATGCCATAGTCCAGTTTGTTCTCGACAGGCATGTGATACATATTCGAGAAATGATAGGTAACACCATCCTGAACAACATCAGGGCCAGAGATATGAGATATACGGTATTGCCAGTTAGGATGGTCGAGGTCGAAGTTGGCCTCCGTCTTCTCACTGAGATAATAACCTAACTGCGGACCTACCTGGAAGTAGACTTGGAGTCCGCGACGCTCCCTACCCCATCCCAGGCGGGCAAAAAGGGGTACCTGTACATAGTCGATGATGCGGCGGTACTCCTCGGCGAGTCCTGTCTCGGGGTTGATGACGGGGTTATCTTCAGGATCCCAGATGCGCTCCTCCCATCCTATCTGGGAGTAGTTCACCTCAGCTACAATAGCACAAATACTGTTGAAATACTTCTCACCAGTATAACGAAAGGTCAGTCCCATTGTCTTGCCCTTCAACTGGTTTTGGGGGATGGTGGGCGTAAAGCCGATACTACTCATAATCAAGCCACCATTAACGCCAACGGCCAGTTCGTTGCGATAATCACCAACCTGCGCCTTGGCGCCTATGCCAAAGAAAAGCATAGACAGGAGTATGGCTATTCTGATTCTCATATCCTAAAACAAAATAGCCTCTACCCGTTGTTCAGGCAGATAATGAATAAACTGTAAGAAGCGGTTGCGGAGTCCGCCATTGCCTATACGCTCAAACTTCAGTGGTGTCTGCACCGGCTCATAGTTCAAGGAACCGACAGCACCTGTAAAGTCCTTTCCGTACTTCCGGAAACCTTGTAGGAAGAACATGGCATGGTCAAAACCAGTAAGGGCAAAGCGCGGCAAAGACTGCATCATGTCCTGATGGAAATTCCAGCGGTACTTCTGTTCAATCCGCAAAGTCTTCGAAGTCAAGGCATTGTAATAGAACGCCGACGGAATATAAGTGTTGTACTTGTAGAAGTTGTCTAATTGCTGCTTAGTGTACATCAGCCAATCGGTATAGCCAAAGAGTGTTATCTTCAAACCAGGATTCGTCGCCGTCAAGCCGTTCAACTTGGCAATGGCCACATTCAATTCCGGTGAGCGTCCTGTATTCAGGATGACAATGTTGGTCTGGGTCTTACTGAACGATTTGGCAAAGTTAGCTTCCGACGACTTCAGGTTGGTAATATCGTATGCTATGCCCTTCATCTCCAACTGACGGCGCAGGCCAAACGTGAAGATACCCTTCGTACTGGTAGAGTCGTTACAGTCGACAAACACCGGGTGGCAGCCTTCGAAGCGCTTCAAGAACTGTTCAATCACCAACTCATTGAAGTTATTTGCCGACTGGTACACTTGAAAGATATTACGGTTCGTCATCAACTGCGGTGCATTGATGGAGAACGGAATAATCAGGCGGATATCATTCTGGGTGACAAACTCAGAAAGCTGAGCCATCTGTTTGGAATAGAGCGGTCCGATAATGAAGTCGCACTGGCTCGCAGCCTTATCACGCAGTACGGGGGCAATATCCTCATTGTCAGGTGTATTCCAGGCATGCACGTCAATGTCGTAGCCCTGCTTGCGCAAGCTGTCACAGGCCATCAGCACTCCACGATAGTACTCCACCATGCGGCGACCGTCGCCATTGATGTCGTGTAGGGGCAGCATAATACCCATGCGGATGGCATTGGAACTTTTTTTTGCCGTCGGTTGTTTAACCTCAGAAGCAACAGGCTGCAGTTGTGGTTGGGGAGTCTGCGTTTCCACCTTATTACCTTTGGCATAGGGAATCATGATGTAAGAGTCCTTCTTCAGTTCATAACCTGGCTTGTTCATCTCCGGATTAGCATCAACCAACTCCTGAATAGTCAGTCCGTACTGACGGGCAATTCCAAAGATGGTCTCCTTTTTCTTCACCTTATGTATTTCACGCCAAGTTTGTGACTGAGCAGTCACCGTTCCTACCATGAAAGCAGCCATGACAGCCAACAGAAAATATCTGATTTTCTTGTTCATTTTCTTTCGTTTTACTGTTTTGCGCTACAAAAGTACTAAATAATTGTGAATTATGAATGATGTATTATGAATTATTTAGTATCTTTGCACCAAAATTCAGGAAAAGACATGAAAATAAAACAATATCTTTTGCTTGCCTTGTGGCTACCGCTGACAGCAGGAGCCCAAAAGGTTGTGCCGAGTGCCACCTACGTAGATGAGAACAACAATATGGTGGACAGCGAGAGCGACTTCACGGCACAAGCACCGCTTGATGTTTCCTTCAGGGCCAATCCCAAGGACCTCGGCGAACACACGGCGGCTTTCGAGTGGCACTTCCGAAAAGAGGGAGACGCAAAGGATCTGTTAGTACGCTATGAAGAAGACACCCAATACACGTTCAAGGAATCGGGAACGTTTCTGGTGATTTTGAAGGCAAAACTTACTGATATAGCTTTGGAACTTGACTCTGCGGTTATCAAGGTAACCATCAGCGAGAGCCGCCTGGTGATGCCCAACGCCTTCTCGCCCAACGACGATCTCAAGAACGACATCTACGGTGCCAAGGGTGTATGCGACCCCAACAGCACGGAGCATTACAGGAGCATCGTTGAGTTCCACGGCTACATCTTCAACCGCTGGGGCCAGAAGCTGTTTGAGTGGACGGACGTCTCGAAGGGCTGGGACGGCAAGTACAACGGAACACCCGTCAAGGAGGGCGTCTACTTCGTAAGAGTGATAGCCAAGGGTGCTGACGGTCGCGAGTACAACATAAAAAAAGACATCAATCTGCTTCGTAGCTATACAGAAGGCACCGGCACCTCAAGTAACCCATGAAAGAAAAGATAGAGGTTTTCGGAGCCCGCGTCCACAATCTTAAGAATATCGACGTCGAGATTCCCCGCCAGTCGCTGACCGTCATCACCGGCCTCAGTGGCTCGGGCAAGTCGTCGCTGGCCTTCGACACTATATTTGCCGAGGGACAGCGCCGCTATATCGAGACCTTCTCGGCCTACGCCCGCAACTTCTTAGGCGGCATGGAGCGCCCCGACGTGGACAAGATAACAGGTTTGTCGCCCGTCATCAGCATCGAACAGAAGACCACCAACAAGAACCCGCGCTCGACCGTGGGCACCACGACCGAAATTTATGACTACCTGCGACTGCTCTATGCCCGCGCCGGACGTGCCCACAGCTACATGACGGGCGAGCCGATGGTGAAGTACACGGAGGAGCGCGTGGTCGAGATGATACAGCAGGACTACGCCGGGCGCCGCATCCTGATACTGGCCCCGCTGGTACGCAGCCGCAAGGGCCACTACCGCGAACTGTTTGAGGCCATGCGCCGCAAGGGCTACCTGAATATCCGCGTTGACGGAGAACTGCAGGAGATTACCCGAGGCATGAAAGTGGACCGCTACAAGAACCACGACATCGAGGTAGTCATCGACAAAATGGTGGTCGACGCTCAGGTAGACCGTTTAAAGAAATCGGTAGAACTGGCTATGAAACAAGGTGAGGGTCTCATCATGATCCTGGACAAGGACACGGGCGAGGCGAAGTTCTTCTCGAAGCGGCTGATGTGTCCTACGTCGGGCATAAGTTACAGCGACCCAGCGCCTAACAACTTTTCGTTCAACTCTCCCCAAGGAGCCTGCCCACATTGCAAGGGACTAGGCTACATCAACGAGATAGACCTGTCGAAAGTCATCCCCAACCGCAAGCAGAACATCCACGAAGGGGGCATCGTGCCCTTGGGCAAGTACAAGAACCAGATGATATTCTGGCAGGTGGAAGCCATCCTCAAAAAGTATGACTGCACGCTGAAGACACCCATCGAGGACATCCCCGACGAGGCTCTGCAAGAGGTGCTCTACGGCTCGTTAGAGAACGTGCGCATAGACAAGGAACTGGTCCATACATCGAGCGACTACTTCGTGGCCTTTGACGGCATCATCAAGTACCTGCGCCAGGTGATGGAGAACGACGACTCCGCCGCCGGACAGAAGTGGGCCGACCAGTTCCTGGCCGAAGCCGTCTGCCCCGAGTGCCACGGACAACGGCTGAACCGCGAGGCCCTCAGCTACAAGATATGGGACAAGAACATATCGGAACTGGCCTCGATGGACATCGGCGAACTGCGCGAGTGGATAGATATGGCTGAGGAACACCTGGACAACCAGCAGCGCCAGATAGCTACCGAGATATTAAAGGAGATACGCACGCGACTGGACTTCCTGCTGGAAGTGGGGCTCGACTACCTGTCGCTGAACCGCCCGTCGGCCTCGCTGTCGGGTGGTGAGAGCCAGCGCATCCGACTGGCCACGCAGATAGGCTCGCAGCTGGTCAACGTGCTCTACATCCTGGACGAGCCCTCCATCGGCCTGCACCAGCGCGACAACGAGCGCTTGATTAAGTCTCTGAAGGAGCTGCGCGACCTGGGCAACACGGTCATCGTCGTCGAGCACGACCGCGACATGATGCTGGCTGCCGATTGGATTATCGACATCGGTCCCCGTGCCGGACGCAAGGGTGGCGAAGTGGTGTTCCAGGGTACGCCGCAGGAGCTGTTGAAGGCGGATACGCTGACGGCGAAGTATTTAGACCCCTCCAACCTCCCCTGTTTAGGGGAGGCTTCTACCGTCACAAGAGCCCCCCTAAACAGGGGGGACAGGGGGTCTTTAATTCTCCGCGGCTGCACCGGCAACAACCTAAAGAACGTCAACGTGGAGTTCCCGTTAGGCAAGCTCATCCTCGTGACGGGCGTATCGGGGTCGGGTAAATCGACACTCATCAACGAGACGCTGCAGCCCATCCTGTCGAAACATTTCTACCGCTCGCTGAAGCGGCCCATGCCCTACGAGAGCATCGAGGGACTGAACCTGATAGACAAAGTGGTCAACGTGGACCAGTCGCCCCTGGGACGCACGCCACGCTCGAACCCCGCCACCTATACGGGCGTGTTCAGCGACATCCGGACGCTGTTCGTCGGACTGCCCGAGGCCAAGATACGAGGCTACAAGCCGGGACGCTTCTCGTTCAACGTGAAGGGGGGACGCTGTGAGACCTGCGGCGGCAACGGCTACAAGACTATCGAGATGAACTTCCTGCCCGACATACAGGTGCCATGCGAGGAGTGTCACGGCAAGCGGTATAACCGCGAGACGCTGGAGGTGCGCTACAAGGGTAAGTCGATAGCCGACGTGCTCGACATGACCATCAACCAGGCCGTGGAGTTCTTTGAGAACGTGCCCGACATCCTGCGCAAGATAAAGACCATCCAGGACGTGGGCCTCGGCTACATCAAGCTGGGGCAGTCGTCGACCACCCTGTCAGGCGGCGAGAGCCAGCGCGTAAAGCTGGCCACGGAACTGTCGAAGAAGGACACGGGCAGCACCGTCTATATCCTGGACGAGCCCACCACGGGCCTGCACTTCGAGGACATCCGCATCCTGATGCAGGTGCTCCACCGCCTCGTGGCGCGTGGCAATACGGTCGTCGTCATCGAACACAACCTCGACGTCATCCGTCAGGCCGACTGGATTATCGACATGGGACCTGAGGGAGGACGCCGCGGCGGCGAAGTGCTCACCGTCGGCACACCCCGGCAAGTAGCCATGAGCAAGAAAGGATACACGCCAGAGTTCCTAAAGAAGGAACTATAAAATAAGGGAACCCGAATCAGGTTCCCTTATTAATTATAACTGCTGTCGATTAGAAGTTTACACCGAAGTTGATGAACAGGGCGTTGCCGTGGACGGTTCCGTCAATAATGTCATCGTCAGCAATGTTGGCGATACCGAACTGATAGCCAGCTTCCAGATAAAGCATGTCATACTCTACACCGCAGCCCAGCTTCAAACCCATGTCACCGTGGTTGACATAATTGAACGAACTTTCGTCGATTTTCACACCATCATCCTTGCCTTTAAGGCGACCGCCAATACCATACGAGAAATAGGGACCGGCAAAGGGCAGGACGGCAATGTCGTCAGTGGCCTTGATACCATACTTCAGCACGAGGGGGATTTCCAGGTACTTGATGGTCATCTTGTCGTCACCGTCCTTACCACCGCGCTGGGTGTAGTAGAAGCCACTCTCCAGGAATACCGGGGACGACGGAGACACACGCAGACCGATGACACCGCCAAGGTTGAGTCCGGCCTTCATACTGTTGACATCAACGTCGCCCGACATTTTAGCCAGGTTCAGACCCATGCGGGCACCATAGTAGATGTTGTTCTTGTCGAGCTCAAAACCACCGCTGGCGAACTGTGCAAACGAAGGCACGGCCAGCATCATTGCTACAATAGCTGTAAAAAACTTCTTCATAATTGTATACTTTAAAGTGTTTGTCGTTCTAAAACTTTTGCAAAATAACAATAAAAATCCCAAATGGCCAAACTTTTTAATTAAAAAATGACATATTAGCTGATAATTGTTGTTGCATATTCCATAAAATATGCGTAATTTTGCACCATCGCAGTATTAAACCTGTGATGAAATATTACGTCAAAACAAATAGTAAGCAAATAAGTGAAATAGAAAGATGAAGAAAATGATTATCGGTTGTCTGACGCTCATTGCGTTGGCTGCCACGTTTCAAAGTGCGATTCCCAAAGACGATGACGATGTGATGACCAAGGAAGGTGACACCTATGTGGTGAACACCACGAAACTGGGCAAGGACGTTCAGGGTTATGCGGCTACCACTCCTGTGAAAATCTACATTAAGAAGAATAAGGTGGAAAAAGTGGAGTTCCTGAAAAACCAGGAGACGCCCAAATACATGGCTCGTGTAAAAAAGGCTATGCTGAACAAATGGGACGGACTGAAGGTGAAGGATGCTGCCAAACAAAAGGTTGACGGCGTCACCGGCGCCACCTTCTCGTCTGACGCTATCATCAAAAACGTTCAGTTAGGATTGGAGTACTACCAGTCGCACAAATGAAATGAATAGAGCAGGCGTCGTCCTCCTCTGCTCACTCCTTATAGTGGCTTCACATAGCTTGGCAACAGATTACCAGAAGCTGTCGGGCTATGTGAGGCAATTTTTATCTCAGGGGAACCACCACACAAGTCTCACCCGAAGCAGTAGTGCTATTGATAGCCCTACGCTGACTGCCTTTCTGAAAGTCGATGAGGAACAGAGCGCTAATGTGTGCCGTCAATATGGCCTGCGTAAGTATGCCCAGAAAGGCGACATCGCCATCGTCAGCATTCCTCTCGGCAGTCTAGGTCCTCTCTCCCACCACCCCGCAGTTCACCGCATCGAGGCAAGTCCTTCCGCCTGTCTCTGCATGGATACTACTGCGATTATTGTCGGAGCCTCCTCCCTCCACCATTCACCCATCACCCTTCTTTGCAAGCAAAGCGAACAAGTTCGAGCGCACCCTTCACCACTCACTGGCAAAGGAGTAGTCCTTGGCATCATGGATGTTGGTTTCGACCTCACCCACCCTAACTTCTATGACCCGCAGACAGGTACCTGTCGCATCGGAGCTTTCTGGGATCAACTTTCCAAGGATACCGTCGACAGCTCCCTGCCCGTAGGCTGCGACTTCGTGGGAGCCGACGCCGTCAAGGCACAATGCCACTCTATCGATGGCCTGATTCAGACACACGGCACACACACGTTAGGCATTGCTGCAGGCAGTGGCCACACATCACCTTATCGAGGCATTGCCTACGATGCCGACCTCTGCATTGTCAGCAACGCTGTAAGCAGCGACATCGAACTCATCGACTCCGCCGATTATTACAAATACACCAGCGCTACTGATGCCCTCGGCTTCAAGTACATCTTCGACTATGCCGACAGCCTCGACAAGCCCTGCGTAGCCTCGTTCAGCGAAGGCTACCCACCCTATCTCGACGAGGAGGACAGCCTTTTTTCCGCCTTCCTCGACAGCCTCACTGGCCCGGGACGCATCATCGTAGCTGCCGCAGGCAATGAGAGCTACTACAAGACCTACATGCATAAGCCCGCAGGACAGGAGGCCGCCGGAGCTTTCATACAGACCGACAAGGAACAGGCCTTCTACCGCATCAAGGCCGATGGCCCGCTGTACTTCAATGTGTTGGCCTACGCCGACGACAAGGAGCCCACTGGCATCCTACACTTCGCCTCCGACAGTCTCTACCGTGACTCTCTGCTGACGGACACGCTCTTCCTGGCTGGCGACACTATCACCGCGTTCGTCGACCGCTACCCCTCCACGTTCAGCGCCGACACCGTCTACAACATCCTGCTTGTGGCCAACAAGGCGCTGAAAGACCTCTGCCCTCTGGCGCTCGTCATCGAGGGTACTGACACCCATGCCGAGGTTTTCGGCAGTTCCACCTACGCCCTGACCACCCGTAACAACATCGACCCGCAATGGAACGCTGCCGAGGTCGGCCACAACGTGCATGCCCCCGGCTGCTTCCCTTCCGTCATCTGCGTCGGTGCCACCGCCCACCGCCTGGGCTTCATCAACTACCAAGGCGAATACAAGGACCATGCTGCGGGGCGCACCATCGGTTGGCGAAGCCCCTACTCATCCTTCGGTCCGACAATGAACGGCCTGCAAAAGCCTGATGTCATGGCCCCTGGCGACAACATCATTTCCTCCTACAGCAGCTACTACATCGAAGCCAACCCCGATGCAAGCGATATCAGTTCCGACGTTGAGCACTTTGATTTCCAAGGTCGCACCTATGCCTGGAACGCCAATACAGGTACATCGATGGCCTGCCCCGTCGTCGCCGGTGTCATTGCCCTCTGGCTACAAGCAAAACCCGACCTCACCCGCGAGGAAATCATCAATGCGTTCAGCCATACATGTCGGCAACCTGACACGTCCCTCACCTATCCCAACGACCAATATGGCTATGGCGAAATTGACGCCTACCGCGGACTGCTTTACCTGTTAGGCATTGACGGTATTGAGGACGTCAGTCGCCAACATACTATTCCCCGCCAGCAACCTGTCATCTACAATCTTAACGGCCAGCGTCTTAGTACTCCACAAAAAGGCATCAACATCATGGGCGGTAAGAAGTATATATTCAACAGTATAAAATGAACAACTAAATACGTATAATGAACATGAAAGAAACACCCGTACTGCTGCTGACCGGCTATTTAGGCAGCGGCAAGACCACCCTCCTGAACCGTATTCTGATGAACAAGCGCGGCATTAAGTTTGCCGTCATCGTCAACGATATCGGCGAGGTGAACATCGACGCCGACCTCATTGAGAAGGGGGGCATCGTCAACGAGCAGGACGACTCGCTGGTAGCCCTGCAGAACGGCTGCATCTGCTGTACGCTGAAGATGGACCTGGTGAAGCAACTGGAGGACATCATCCTGATGAAGCGGTTCGACTACATCGTCATCGAAGCCAGCGGCATCTGCGAGCCCGGCCCCATTGCCCAGACTATCTGCTCGATACCGCAGATGGTGCCCACGCTGGAGTGCCCGCCACGGCTCGACGCCATCGTCACCGTGGTCGACGCCCTCCGCATGAGGGACGAGTTCGAGGGCGGCCTCAACCTGACGCGCCCCGACATCGACGAGGAGGACATTGAGAATCTGGTCATCCAGCAGATAGAGTTCTGCAACATCGTGCTGCTGAACAAGGCTGCCGAGGTGACACCCGACGAGCTGGGCCGCACCCGCCAGATTATCCGTACGCTGCAGCCGAAGGCCGAAATAATCGACACAAACTATGGCGACGTGGATCTCGACAAGATTATCAATACCGGGATGTTCGACTTCGACGAGGTGGCCACCTCAGCCACTTGGATTCAGGAGGTTGAGCGCCACGACGAGGACGAGGACGATGATGACGAGGATGCCCATGAGTCCCATGAGCCCCATGAGTCCCATGACCATCACGATCACCACGAGCATCATCATCACCACCATCATCACGACCACGACGAGGGTGAAGCCGAGGAATACGGCATCGGCACCTATGTCTATTATGCCCGCCGTCCCTTCGAACTGGGACTGTTCGACGAGTTCGTGGCCCGCAAGTGGCCGAAGAGCATCATCCGCGCTAAGGGCATCTGCTGGTTCAAGGACGAGGCGGAAATCTGCTACGTCTTCGAGCAGGCGGGCCGCCAGGTCAGTCTGCGCAACGCCGGACAATGGTATGCCACCATGCCCAAGGACGAGCTGAACCAACTGCTACAAGAAAACCCCGCACTGCGCCGCGATTGGGACGATCAGTACGGGGATAGGATGCAGAAGCTCGTCTTCATAGGCCAGCACTTAGACAAAGAGCTGATAGCCCGCGAGCTGGACTTCTGCTTAGCTTAGGCTTTCATCTTATAGACCAAAGCACCACGGGCAGGTACATCAACGTGTATCTGCCCGTCGGCTTTCAGGCAGAGCATTGTGCGCTGTCCGCTCAGCAGGTCGGTGGCCTCAAGGCTCTTCTCCTTCAGCTTCAGGAACTCGAAGGCGTGAGCGGGAATGCGGACGTCAACCGCAGCCGACGCATCGTCGAAGTTGGCCACGACCAACAGCAAGCTGCTCTTGGCGCGGCGCAGGAACATATACTGACGGTGGCAGTCGGGGTTGACGTACATGAGGTCATAACTGACACCCTCGGTGACGGCCTTCTCCTTTCGCGCGATATTCAACACCTTATTATATATATCAGCCAGCTGCTGCTCGTCGGCAGTCAGCTGCTTCTTGACAGCCCGCGTCAGCGTATCGACCGACCAATAGTCGAAGATGGTGGTACGACCGTCGTGACCGCTGAAGCCCTCGCAGTCCATACCCCGCTCGCCATACTCCTGACCGGCATAGAGCATGAAGGGGTTCTGCTGCATCAGGGCGTTGACCACCAAGGCGGGTACAGCCTTGCGGCCGTCGGCGGCAAAGAAGTCGCTGCCGATGCGCAGCTCGTCGTGGTTCTCGAGGAAGTAGAGCATGTGGTCGCGGATGTCGTCAGTAGCCTGCCAGGCACCCGTGATGGCCTGCGTCGACTGCTGACCGCGGATAATCTGGAACATCGTGTCGTACATGCCCACCTTGTCATAGAGGTAGTCGAAGCCGTTGGCGATGTAGCGGCGATACTCGCCGGGATTGTAGACCTCGCCGATGAACACCAGCTCAGGATACTGGGCTTTCACCTGCTTCGTAGCGTAGCCCCAGAACTCGGCAGGCACCATCTCAGCCATATCGCAGCGGAAGCCGTCGATGCCCTTCTGGGCCCAGAACAGCAGGATCTGGAGCATCTTCTTCCACGTAGAGGGAACGGGGTCGAAGTGGCCAATGCGACCAGCGTAATAGTCCACGCCGTAGTTCAGCTTCACCGTCTCATACCAGTCGTTCTGTCCTGGTGCGTTGTGGAAGCAGTCGTTGCCCGTAGCCTTGGCCGGTTCCTCTATATAGGGTTCTGTCTCGCCGTGATAGAGGTCGAAGTATGGAGTAAACCTCTGTCCTGGACAATAATAGAAGTTGTTCTGCGGGTCGAAGCCCAACTGGGGATTGTCGCCCTGTCCCAGATCCTTCACGCCGCGAGGCTTGCAGATGCTCTTGTACTGACGGGCTACGTGGTTGGGCACGAAGTCGATGATGACCTTCATGCCAGCCTTGTGAGTACGCTCCACCAACTGCTGGAACTCCTCCATACGATGCTCGACGTCGACAGCCAGGTCGGGGTCGATGTCGTAGTAGTCGGTGATGGCGTAAGGCGAGCCTGCCCTACCCTTCACCACCGCCGGATGCTGGCGGGGAATGCCGTACTGCGAGTAGTCCGTCATCGTAGCGTGGCGGATGACACCCGTGTACCATATATGGCTCACGCCCATTCCCTTGATTTGTTTCAGCACCGCCGGTGTGAAATCGTTTAACTTTCCACAGCCGTTTTCCTCAATAGAACCGCCAGGCTTCCGGTTTTCATTTCGATTGCCGTAAAGGCGGGTAAAGATCTGATAAATGATGATTTTTTCCATATTCAACTGCAAAGATACACAGAAAAGTTGAGATAGCAAATCGATTTCGGAAGTTTAACGCAGTACTGACCGTAAATAAAGGCAATTCTAGCTAAACTAGAAAAAGAATTACGCTGAATGTAGTCATTGAAACAAACGATACATGCGTTAACCTGCTTACCATTCATGACTAATCGTGCCTGTCCCCATGACTAAGCTACGAGTTGCGTAGGGGCGTAGGCAAAAGAAGAAGGGAGTCTCGGAAATTGAACCGAGGCTCCCTTTGGCGCTCCTACCCTCTCCTGTCGCAATAGGTCGGGGATGGATTTATCATCACTCCGGGTATTTCCAAATGTTATACGGGCCAAGACACGTGAACGAGGTTTCCCACGTGGCGAGATTCACACCCAAAGCCCCAATCTTGAACGACACATCACTGGTAAGACTAAAATCAGCCTTTGCATTAAAAGAGAACATCTTGTCGGGGTCAGGTTCGAGGGGCGAGAACTTCATGTTGCTTTCTAATACCACTTTCGGACCAGTATAGATTTCCGGGCCTGCTACATGGAACAATGTCACTTCACCACCAATCGCAACCCCGAAACTGGCTTTTAACTTAGCCGTTAACTGTGGCGGTATGAATTTAAATCCTTCACCGTATGTATATCCGAATTTATAAGGATCGAATCCTTTGTCTTCATCCCATGAGGCACCAACATCGAATCGACCCTTCCAGTCGTATGAGAAACCTAAATTGGCGCTGGCATCGAATAAGAAGTAAGGACGGATATAGAGTGCAGGCTTCGCACCGATGATGATAGGTACAGGACCTATCAAAAGTACAAACGACTTGGCAGGTATATCTACCACTTTGATGTTGCGCAGATCCTCAGGCAGTTCGTATCCCTTAGAGAAGCCCATTACTACCTCGGGGCTGAATTCCAAGGAGCCACATAATGAAAAACCAACAAAGTCGAGATCAAACCAACCGAAATCTATGTCGCCCCATAGATTGACATCTGCCTTCACCGGCACGTTGATCTTCACTACTAACGAATCAGGGGAGAAATTGAATTTTAGTTTTTTCTTCAATACCGTTGACACATCAATCACATTCACAGAAAAGTTGCCTCCTTGCTCAGGCGTGACGTAATCGTAGTCGCCATCAAAGTCGGATGCTGCCCGGGTGATCATAGAGCGGGTGTGTTCGGTATCGGTGAAAACGGGGTCGTCTTCAGCATCATAGCCAGTAGGAACATAGGCATAACTTTTACCCTTCATGGATAAATCCGTATAGAGTACAGCCGCAGGATGCACATAGCCCTCGGGATCCGTATAACGGGCCGAAAGATCGGTCACCTCACTGCGTGTGCCGTCACCACGCGTGATGCTTCGGGTGGTAGAGGCTGCGCTGTTATAGTACATGTCGTTTTTATACTTAAAACTGAGGCCTTTCATAAAATCCGCTATGCTGATTCGCTTCAAGTCGAGCAGATAGCGGTCGCCGCTCAACTCTGCACCGACGATACCTCTGAAGAAAGGCAGTCGGCTCACCTTCTGCCAGACTGCGAGGCGGCGGCCTTTCAGCTGCGTGGCTCCCATCTTATCGATCAGTGCCTTGCTGACAGAAAGTTTCATGGTGTCGCTGTCAAGAATGGTCACGTCGTTAGGCGTAATGAAATTGTGATAGGTCAACGAGAGAATCGTTGTGTCGGGCTTTTCTTCTTCAGGGTTACCACCCGATGAGGAATCATCGTCACTACTGCTGCAAGCAGTCAGCGAGACTGCCATCAAGTTGCAAAAAAGGATGGCGGCTATCATCCATAAAATGTTCTTTCTCATATTATTCATTATTTACGTTTTACGAAGAAATCTTTCGGACCTGTGGTGTAGAGGTTGCCGAAGTTGGTGTAGTTGTAGATGCCCACATGCGAACCGAGCGTGTGCTGGGCACAGTAGAGGTAGAGGTCGCGGTAGGTGCCGTCGGGATTGGACGAGGCATGGCCCACCAAGTTGCGGCTGAAGCGGTCGCACATCCAGATGCCCAAATCGTTGCTCCATGAGTCGGCAAACGACTGTTCGTAGGCTCCTGCCGAGCAGATGGCCAGTACGCCGGGGATGCCCTCGAGGGCCTTGCCCATATTGGCCGAGTAGCAGGGCTCCAGGCAGACAAGCACTTGGCGGAACTGGTTATTGTCCGACATCTCTCGAAGGGTCTCTGCCAGCAGTTCGTCGGTCATGCCATTGCCTGCCAGTTCGTTGCGCCACGCCATCTCGTTCACACCGTTGGTGGCCTTGCTGCGCCCGTGTCCGCTCCAGAAGAAGAGCACGTTCTGCCCCTCGTCCTTGGGCAATACCACTGGCGTACGGTCGGTCTTCACGCCCTTCAGGATGTTACAGATGTCCTGCGGCTTGAGGTCGGCATTCTTATAGTCGATGACGGCACCTTCGAGCAGGTTCCTGCCATCGGGATCGGTACGCACGGCTCCCTTGTCGCTGTTCTCCGCTGCATGGGCGCATTCGTCGGAGCTGACGAGGATGATGTGATCGTCGTCGTAGCCGCCAGCCTTCAGCATCTGGTAGATATTCAGCACATCGGCCTCATGGCGGTAGTTCATCCAGCCATTACTGCCCTGCACCAACACGGCATACTGGTCGGTAAGTGCGGGATAGGTGATGGGGTTCACGTTCTTGCCGTAGGTACTGTCGAACTTCTCCTCGGCATTCTCCACCAGCCAGTTCCACGAGGCCAGCGTCTTCGCCGTCTGGGCATTGCCCGACCGGCTGTAATAGCCCGAGTGGTACACATGCCCGTTTCTAATTATCCAGTTCACATAGGTGGTGTTGAGGGCTGCGGTGTAGCACTCCTTGTCGAACTGCACGGGTCCTGAGGCACCTTTGAATCCAATGAGCTGGCCCTGCTCCAAGGCTGCAAGGTAGAGTTCCATGCCCGTCTCACTCCAAGCATAACCCGACAGGAAGTTATCGGTGGTGGTGATGGCGATAATGGCATCGTTCAGATTAGCCACTTCCGGGTGATGTTCCAGATAGTTGGCGGCAAAGGCCGAGAGCAGCAGGGCATCGTAGAATTTACACTCGGCAAAGGTAGGCTTCGTGTTGTAGCGCGCCTCGTAGCTCATCTCAAAGCCCGTCATCGGGTCGGCATAGGGCGAGAAGCCCTCATAGAGTTCTATAATGGTCCTGTCGTAAATATCGAATGCCGCTATCGCTTCATCAGTAAGATTCGATAATACAAAATAGACGGGTGAGAACATGTTTGTTAATTTATACAGAGAAGTTTTGCTGAATTCGAAGATATCCTCGCCATCAGCTTCCCTCTCCTTAATTTCTTCGATAATATCCATCCCCCCCCAACGTTGAGCTTGGATTCTCCTGATCTGTGGAAGAGGCTCGGGTTTCTCCAAAACCACAAAGGCAGGTATAGTCAATGAGCCGAACGTTTTTCTGATATCATCGTAATACGCTTTCATTTTCTGTATGAGCATGTCCGGGCTGGAATACTGCTCGTTATACTTGAAGCCTATGCCCAGTTCGGTAGCCGAGAAAGGTCCCCATTCAAAGAATGTCTGACCGAATTTGCCGTCGGGCGTGAACAGTGCGGAATAATCAGAAAAATAAGCATACATTTTGTCCCTTTGGATGTTGGCTGCATACATACTCAACATCACCTCCGAGAGCGACACATCGGTCTCGGTGAGCGACCAGAGGAAGGGCTGCTGCCCATCGCCTGTGCTGGTAATGGCAAAGCGGCGTATCACGGTTTCGCAGGTGGCAGTGGGCAGGATGAGTGGCTTCAAGGTTTGCTGGCAGTAGGGAGCCAGAATGTCCACGTTGTCGCTGTCGAAGGGGCCGATGACAGCCATCAGATCATCGCGGTTAGCCAACCGTTCGCCTAACGCTTTCAGGTCGTTGCCGTATTCATCGTACCACTCCAGTTTGAGGTCGATGCAGAGCGTGTCGTGCAACTGGGCGTTGTGCAGGCTGCTGAGCATCCACTCAGCCGTACGCTCCAGTCGGGCCTTCATAATGGGATCGTTCAATGGGGCCACCACAGCCACCGTCTTCTCCACCCATCGGCGCGAATCCTTATACACAATGGTATCATCCTCCGTCTTACAACTAGTGAACAGTGAACAGTGAACAGTGAATAGTGCCGCACAGAGCCACATCAGCCATCTTCCATCAGCCCTCTTACCTATCATATCTTTCCCCCTCCTTTCTGATGGCTACTTGGCGCACACTGTCCACTACTGAATCTTTGAAACCGAAATCTTCGCCAAAATTGAACTCCGTGCCACCATCAGCCAGTCCAAACGTCTGGTGTTTGGGCATCGTGGCGTTTAACCATTTCTCTATATAGTCGTCCAGTACCCTGTCTATATGCTTGATGACGTTACCGTAGTTAAATGGACCATTCAGGGAGATATAATCATCAATGCATATATATTTACTTAAAGGAGGTAGGATGCGGTAGAAGGCATTCATGGCACCGCCGCAAACGGGCACCACACAAATATTAGCGTCTTCCTCGTTGTTAGCAACCTCTTGGTATATGCGCAGTGCAGTGGTGTCAGCCAGTTGGAATCCGCCACCGGGTTCGTCGCTCAGATACTTTATCTTGATTGGTTTTTTCCATTCCCATTTAGTTTCGCTATCGTTAAAACCATCCACAAAGCCCTCTCCAGCCTCTACCACCGATTGCGTGTAAGGATTGGCCAGTATCAAAAGCGACAGATCAATAGTGAACGCATATTTGCTGAAGCATCCTGCCATATACATCGCACCGTAATAGTCGATGTAGAGCGTGGAGCCTTTGCCCTCAAGAGGGGTCGATGTTTCCAGATAAAGCAGGTCGGCATTGGGATTACGCTCCAGGCGGCGGTTGTTCTTTCGGATAAACTCATCGTAATCGGGACTGGTGGCAATAAACAAGCGGCGAACGCTGTCCTGGGCGCTCTCCATCTGCTGGAACATCATCTCCAGATAGGTCTGCCCCTGCTCCATGCTCTCAGGCATCAGATGCAGGGTTCTGAGCCCACGCTTACTAGCCGAAGCCTCAACACCCCTGTATATCTTGTCGCAATACGAGTGGTCGCCCAGACTGTTTGGCCCGTAGATCACCGTCACGAGCGGCGCCGTGCTGGGCTGCTCCTCGTCGGGATTAGGCTGATAGATTGTATCGCCCTCCTTGGTACAGGCTGCTAAAGCCAGGGAGAAAAGCAGCAACAGCATCCATAGATAGTTCTTTGCCATTGTGTTAATTGTCAGAATTATTGAACAAAGATACAAAGAAATCCGTAAAACTACACCGTTCTTACCTTAAATAACGTTAAAACGACAAAACAGATGGTTCCGGAATCATATGGACAGGTTTTTGATTCTTCGAGCAATATTATAGAAAAGAGTTCGTTTGAGCCCTTCAGACGAGCCGTTGAGAAGGATTAGGAGAGGTGTTCCCAGCGTGGGAATGTTTTGTTCCCAGCCTGAGAATCTGACGCTCCCACGCTGGGAATGTAGTGCAAGGCTCTCCTCTTGCGCTCCTTTCTTGACTTTGGCTTTACCTCAAAAATCCCTCATCCCTCCCGTCGGATGGCGCAAAACCCTTTCTACAAAGGGTTTCCGTCAATTTCATCCCTCCCTTCATCCCTCCCTTTTCTCTCCCATATCTCTCCCGTGATCCCCACCTTCTCTCGGAGTGTCAAGGGTGTGTGATGGGAGGGATATGGGAGAGATATGGGAGGGATAAAAATTATCTCTCCCATGCCGAAACCCCTATCTACAAAGGCATTTCCGAAGATGACGGGA
>CACZDV010000036.1 GCA_902780025.1 uncultured Prevotellaceae bacterium | reverse complement strand
CTTCAATCGATACTTCACCTGCATTTGTGCTTTCTGCAAGTTTGATCATTGCTTCTATTTGTTCTATGTACTTTTCCATATCAATGGTTTATAATTCTATTTCATTTACTTTTAGCTCTCCAGACATCAGCTTTGGAAGGAGTGTGTCGCGAAGGGATGCAAGGCGAGAGTTTTCGTCTTCTAAGTTTCTTCTTTTTTGGTATAGTTTATCAATCAGTGGCCTTATCTTATTTATGACATCTATTGGAGGTAATGCTACAAGTATTTTCTGCATATTTGCTTGGCTCAATTTGGCTTGAACAGCACCTGTTACAAGATGCTGAATGTTTGTTATAGAAAGCATGACATGAATCATTTCTGTACTAAAGCCATTCTTTCCTTGTAAAATGTGAGCGTGATTATTAACCCAGAATTTACCCCAAACATATTGCATATATGGGAGACCATCCTCTTTTACTACACTTCCATCTTCGCCAATTAAAGTATAAATTCCATCAAACAAATAATTATCAACATAATCCATGCAAGAAGTAGCACCATAGTATGGATATATTCTATCCATATTTTCCCTATCTCTGCTTGATAATGGTTTTCTTATTTTATCAAAAATTTCTGCAACATCAAATAAACGTCCCACTCTCCACCCCTTCGGAATCATCCCCAATTCACTCCCCACGAACTCTCCATCACGGAATGGCTCGAAGTCCACAAACCAAGATTTAAACAAAGCCTGCGCCTGCTGCTCTAAATTGTCATTTATCCGCCTGTTCACCTCGATTTTGTCATCGAGGGAATGAAGAATCTCCATAACCTTTGATTGTACCTCAATAGGGGGAACGGGAACAAGTACCTCCTTGAAAGTAGACGTTGGTCTTGCTAATGCAGGAACACCAACTTGGGAAGCATTCATCAATATGCGATGCTGCCCTAAACGAGTATGAAAGAAATAGACAAAGAAGTCTGGTCTTATAATATTTTGATTTAGCTTAAGTCTGAATTGACTTTGCGATATAACATATTGCTCATATTTTGAATCCTCAGGAATATATATGATCTGTCCTAATGTCCCTCGATGCGTAATGACAACGTCACCTCTATGTGCATTTGCTTTGCCCAAACTATCAGCTTTCTCCTGAGAGACATAATTAAAAGAATCTTCATTAAGCTTAAAGCCCTGAAGATTAGAGCCGTTTAGTACTGGTACGCCTGCATCAATGAAATTATCAACCTTAATGTTGGAGCCAAATGGCCCCATTGATATTTCATCTATAACATCAGAAATCTTATATTCTTTCCACTCTTCCATAAATGGGAATTTACGCTATCTCAAATCCAATACTCCCTAACTGCTTCTTAATCTCATCCTCTAAGCGGTGGCTTTCAGCAAAGAGACCGCTGAGTTCAGAGGTCAGACGTTTCATCTTGTCCTCAAAGGGCTCACCGTCATTTTCCTGCTCTGCTATTCCTACATAGCGGCCAGGAGTCAGGATGTAGTCCTGAGCCTTGATGTCCTGCAAGGTCTTGACGGCACAATAGCCGGCTTCGTCTTCAAGGGTGCCATTGCGGAAGGAATCGAATGTCTCCGCAATGCGGAGAATATCTTCCTGCGTCAGCTCACGAACGGCACGAGTCACCATCGTTCCCATATTTCTGGCGTCAATAAACAATACCTTGCCCGCTTGTTGCTTGTTGCGAGAGAGGAACCAAAGAGATACAGGAATGCCCGTGCTATAGAATAGCTGCGAAGGCAAAGCGATGATGCCCTCCACCAAATCGGCCTCTACTATTTTCTGACGGATGGTACCCTCGCCGCCTGTCTGGCTGCTCAATGCACCATTGGCCAATACCAAGCCAATACGGCCTACAGGCGACAGATGATGTATCATGTGCTGCATCCAAGCAAAGTTGGCGTTGCCTGCTGGTGGGATGCCAAACTTCCAACGGACATCTTTTTCCAGTTTGTCTGCTCCCCAGTCGCTGAGATTGAAAGGAGGATTTGCCATAATGAAGTCTGCCTTCAATGTAGGGTGCTGGTCATCAAAGAAGGTATCTGCATACGACTTACCCAGATTGGCTTCCAAACCTCGAATGGCTACATTCATGTGCGCCATCTTCCATGTAGAAGGGTTTGCCTCCTGACCATATACGCTGATATTGTTGATATCCTTCTGATGGTTCTGTATAAACTTGGCACTCTGTACAAACATACCGCCTGAACCACAGCAGGGGTCATAGACACGACCTGCATAGGGCTGAAGTATTTCTACAATGGTGCGGACTATGCAGCTGGGAGTATAGAATTCTCCAGCATTCTTACCTTCCATAGAAGCGAACTTCTGCAGGCAGTATTCATAGACTCTACCCAACAGGTCTTTCTCATCACCTGATGCCAGCATGTGGATATTGGTAAACAGGTCAACCACATCACCCAGGCGACGTTTGTCAAGTTCAGGACGGGCATAATTGGAAGGAAGTACACCTTTCAGTTTGGTGTTCTCACGTTCTATTGCCTCCAAAGCATCATCAATCACCTTACCAATTTCAGGTGTATGAGCTGCCAACGAGATGACCTGCCAACGAGCTTCCTGAGGAACGAAAAACACATTTTCTGCCTCATATTCATCCTTATCCTCTACGTCAGCATCGGGCTCCTGCAGCAGCTCCTGATATTTCGCCTCAAAATTATCGCTGATGTACTTTAGGAAAATCAATCCAAGCACCACACCTTCGTATTCCGAAGCATTCAGGTTGCCGCGCAGCTTGTCTGCTGCCCGCCATATCGCATCTTCAAATCCAATAGAAGTGGTATTCTCTTTCTTTGCCATATATCTTTTTTTATTTCTTCTCAAACTTCATTTCGAGCCCGGCGGCGTCGGCGATGAGGATCAGCTGGTCGGCGGTGACGGGAGGATGCTGGGCGTGGAGGAGGACGTGGAGGGTGTTGCGGTCGCCGAAGAGCTGCTTGGAGAGGTCGGTGGGATTGACACCGGCATCGCGAAGGGCGACATGCAGGGCATAAGTGGCACGGAGGGTGCGCAGCTGCTGGTCGCGATGCTCGGGATGGGGATTGTCGCCCTCGTGCTGGTAACTGACGGTGTGGTGGACGCGCTGGTCGTGGCCCTCGCGGCTGTCGTCAGTACAGATGTCGTAGCCCTCAGCGGTCTCGACGATGCGGCTGCCGTCGATGGTCGACTGCAGGAAGCTGGCGAGACGTTGCGCCTCGGCCTGGGAGTAGGGCTTGTATCTCGGCATACGCGGCCAACGGGTTATACGGCGTCGGCAGCGTCGCCCGTCGTTACCTCACCCTCGGTGACGGGTATCAGGAGGTTGCCGTCGTAGTCATAGACGTCTTCACCTGCCCACGTGGTGTCCGTCTGCAGCTCGCCAGAGGGCACGGCAGAGGTGTCGCCGACGGCGGTGCTGTCAGCGGTGGTGCGTGTTTCAACTAAGTTCTGGGGTTCAGGGTTTGCGGGCGAGTCCTCCGTGCAGGCCGCAATGCCCGAAAGGGCTAATAAGAGTAGTAGGGCGGAGCAACACGATTTACCCCCCCCCTATAACATTTCTTAACACTTTACGGATGTTATCTGTCATAGCGCTTGTTTTAGATTCTGCATGCAAAGATACAACTTTTTCGGTAAACACCAAAATTATTCGCCACTTTCCGCAAAAAAACAGGGGGGAAGTATCGTTGACACCCCAACATAACAATATAACATATAACATATAACATTAAGCTTTTTCGTCAAACGTAAATAGTAAATTCATCAACAATTCTCTCATATTTTAATTACATTATATATTATATATATATAATATATAATGTAAAAATTGTGCGGCACTTTTATGCAAACATCTAAATGTTATATGTTACATGTTACATTCGTATACAACAGACCTCAGCGTGAGGGGTTAGGTAAGCGGGGGTTTGGTCGGACTAAACCCGACCTTTGCTCCGACCAAACACCCCACTTTGGTCGGAGTAAACCCTGGGAAAATTGATTCAGCGGGTGTAATATATCACATTAACAAGCAGCACTAAACCGATTTTTCTTCAGATTTGCATACGACTTTACGAAATAATTCGTATCTTTGCACTCAACGTGAAACTTAAAACAACTAAAGACCACATTATGACAAAAAGGCTGTTTACAATTCTATTATTGCTATTGGCAATAGCTACACGAGGGCTTTGTCAGCAGATTTCGTATATCGAGGAGACAAAGAACTGGTACTACGTCTATGACGAGAAGGGCAAGCGGGTCGGCGGCCTGTCGCGCAGCAGCGTGGGCGAACTCAAAGGCTGGGGCAGCGACTTTTTCGTGTCGAAGCGCCATTCCTACTATTACATCTGCAATGCCAAGGGCAAGACGCTGAAAACAATGAGCGTTTCGAACGTTGGTGAGATTGTTGGTGTCTCCAATAGCACCATCACCAGCCGCAAAGGCAGTTGGATATTCACATGGAACAAGGAAGGAAAGAAAATCAGTGCAAGAAATGCCAATTGATAAAATTGAAGAATCTTTCAAAAACGCTTTGCGTTTACAATCTTAATTCGTAACTTTGTCCCGAAATATCAACCAAAACATAACTTAAAACATGATGAAAAGGAAAGTATTACTACTGGGGATGGCGCTGGCGACGCTGACGGCGGCACAGGCGCAGAAAAACGGAGCGGAGCTGCCGTTAGTGTACGACGTGGAGAACACGGGAGCCAAGATGAAGGCACCGAAGATGGCGGAGCCCGAACAGCTGCCCGAGGTCCGCGAACTGCCTAACGCGCTGGAGGGCGTGAAGACGTTCAAGCAGTGGGCACAGCGCCGCAGCGACATCGGACACATGATTCAGCACTACGGCATCGGACAGAAACCGGCGGTGGAGCCGGGACAGGTGAAGGCCCGCATGGCGGGCGACACGCTGGTAGTGGACGTGACGGTGGGCGGCGAGACGCTGACACTGCGCGCAGAGATCCGCTACCCGAAGACGGGACAGGCACCCTACGCGGTAATGATAGGCACGGACATGATAGCACTGCCGCGACAGCTGTTTGCCGAGCGACCTATTGCCACGATGAACTTCCAGTCGGCACAGGTGAACGACTACAAGCAGTTTGGCAAGCATCACGACCGCGGCGAGCACCACTTCGACCGCCTGTATCCGCAGCTGACGAAGAACGGAGCCTACAGCGAATGGGCATGGGGCATGAGCCGACTGATAGACGGACTGCAGCAGTTAGGACCGGAGGTGACGAAGATTGACACGCGGCACATCGGCGTGACGGGCTGCTCGTATGCGGGCAAGATGGCGCTGTACTGCGGAGCCTTCGACGAGCGCATCGCGCTGACCATTGCCCAGGAGCCAGGCGGCGGCGGTGCTGCAGCATGGCGTAAGTCGCACGAACTGACGTTAGCAGGCAAGAACTTAGAAGATATCGACAAGACGGACTACCACTGGTTCCTGGAGAGTCAGAAGGAGAACTTCCGCGGCGACTCGGTCTACCGCCTGCCCTACGACCAGCACGAGCTGTGCGCGATGGTCTGTCCGCGCGCCCTGCTGCTGCTGGGAAATCCTGACTATGAGTGGCTTGCTGACCCGTCGATGGAGGTGTCGGCTCAGGAGGCGCGTAAGGTGTGGGACTTCTTCGGCATCGGCGACCGCATGGGCTGCGACATCGTCGGCGGACATGGTCATTGCCAGCTGCCCGAGGTGCAGTTCCCGATTGTCGAGCGGTTTATTGACCGGTTCTTGTTGGGGAAGTCGAAGTAAGAGGTAAGAAGTAAGAGTATTAAAATAAAGTGAGCGTATAGAGATAGACCACGGCGGCGGGCAGCGCCATGAGGGTGGAGTCGAAACGGTCGAGCATACCGCCGTGACCAGGCAGGATATTTCCGCTGTCCTTGATGCCGAGGGTGCGCTTGAAGAGCGACTCGATGAGGTCGCCCCACGTGCCGAAGACGACGACGACGATGCCCAGGCCGGCCCACTCATAGGCGGTGAGCCCGAGGTCGTTGACCTGATAGTGGTCAGTGAGATACCAGATGAGTACGGCGGCGGCTGCGACAAGTAGTCCGCCGCCGATGCTTCCCTCCCAGGACTTGCCCGGCGAGATGCGGGGGAACAGCTTGTGACGGCCTAAGAGCGAGCCGCAGATGTAGGCGCCGGCATCGTTGATCCACAGGAAGACGAAGACGGAGAGCGGCATGAGGTAGCTGTAATGCGTCTGGTAGCCGTCGGAGCGGAAAGCCAGTACGCCGAGCAGCGACAGCGGCAGGGCGATGTAGAGCTGCGACAGCATGGTGTAGGCCCAATTGTTGATGGGGTCCTTGGCCTTGAGGTAGAGCTCGGCGACCATGAGGTAGACGATGCTGACCAGGTAGGGTATGAAGACGGTGGCGGGCGTCATCCCGCTGTTGTAGCCTATCATGGCGAGGAACAGATAGACGCCCGAGACGGTGCAGATGAAGCGGTTGATACTGATGTAGGGCCGTTCGTTGACGAGTCCGGCAAACTCCCAGACGGTCATGCCGGTGACGATGCTGAAGAGCAGGGTCATGGCCTGGGGATTGAGGAAACTGGTGACGATGGCCGCCACGAAAAACACGCTGGTGATGGTACGGACTATGAAGTTTTTCATAACAGTTTATTTTTCTGGGACTTCTGGGACCTCTGGGGTTTCTGGGTGATTCTTGGCTTCAGCCTCAAGCTCCTTCGCCCTCTCCTCGGCCATACGCTCGGCATCGGCGCGCATCTGAGCCTCAAGGAGTTCCTCGGCACGACTGGTCCAGGGACGCTTGCCGAAGATGCGCTCGACATCCTCGGCGAAGATGACTTCGCGGTCGACCAAGAGCTGAGCCAGCTGGGCGTGACCGTCGGCATGCTCCGTCAGGATACGCTTGGCACGTTCGTACTGCTCGTTGATCATACGTAGCACCTCGTCGTCCATGATCTTCGCCGTCGTCTCGGAATAAGGCTTCTGGAACTGGTACTCGGCGTTGTTGTAGTAGCAAATGTTGGGCAGCTTCTCCGACATACCGGCATAGGCGATCATGCCGTAGGCCTGCTTCGTGGTGCGCTCCAGGTCGTTCATGGCTCCCGTGGAGATATGGCCCACGAAGAGTTCCTCGGCAGCACGGCCACCTAAGAGCGAGCACATCTCGTCGAGCATGGCCTCCTTGGTCTGCAGCACACGCTCCTCAGGCAGGTACCAGGCGGCACCAAGGGCCTGACCACGGGGAACGATGCTGACCTTGACCAGCGGGTTGGCAAACTCCGTGAACCACGAGATGGTAGCGTGACCAGCCTCGTGGATGGCGATGGAGCGCTTCTCGGACTCGGTCATCACCTTCGTCTTCTTCTCCAGTCCGCCGATGATGCGGTCGACGGCGTCGAGGAAGTCCTGCTTGCCCACTTTCTCACGGTTGAAGCGGGCGGCTATCAGGGCAGCCTCGTTGCAGACGTTGGCAATGTCGGCACCCGAGAAGCCCGGCGTCTGACGGGCGAGGAAGTCGATATCCACATCGTCGGCCAGCTTCAGCGGCTTCAGGTGAACGGCAAACACCTCCTTGCGCTCATTGAGGTCGGGCAGGTCGACGTGTATCTGACGGTCGAAACGACCTGCGCGCAGCAGGGCCGAGTCGAGCATGTCGGCACGGTTGGTGGCGGCCAGGGTGATGATACCCGAGTTGGTGCCGAAACCGTCCATCTCAGTCAGCAGGGCGTTCAGCGTATTCTCACGCTCGTCGTTGCCACCCATGGCGGGGTTCTTAGAGCGGGCTCGGCCCACGGCGTCAATCTCGTCGATGAAGATGATGCAGGGCGCCTTCGTCTTGGCCTGTTCAAAGAGGTCGCGCACTCGTGACGCACCCACGCCCACGAACATTTCCACAAAGTCGGAACCCGACATCGAGAAGAACGGCACACCGGCCTCACCGGCTACGGCCTTGGCCAGCAGCGTCTTACCCGTTCCCGGAGGTCCTACGAGCAGCGCACCCTTGGGAATCTTTCCACCCAACTCAGTATATTTCTGCGGGTTCTTCAGGAAGTCCACTATCTCCTGCATCTCCTGCTTGGCACCCGCCTGTCCGGCGACGTCCTTGAAGGTGATGCCCAGTTCGCCACCCTTCTCATACATCTTGGCCTTCGACTTGCCGACGCTGAACATACCCATGCCGCCGCCGACACCGCCGCCCATGCGGCGGAAGAGGAAAATCATGAGGCCGATGAAGAAAATAGTGGGCAGCAGACTATAGAGAAGATCGCCAAAGGTGTTGCCGCCCGACTTGTTGTCGTAGCTCAGCTTACCCTTGAACTTACCCTCCTCGCGCATCTTCTCGATGAACTGCTCCACCTGGTCGACGGAGCCTATCTCGACACTCACGTAGGGTTCCGTCCCCGTCTGCTTGTGCCCCTGCTTGAAGACGTCGCGGATGTGCTCCGCCTTGACGTACATCTTCAGCGTGTTCTGGTTCTTGTTCACCACCACCTTGTCGGCATAGCCGTGCTCCACGAAGCCCTTGAAGTCGGTGTACGTCGATTCGGTATGCGCCTGGGGGGTGCCTACGCCGTCGCCGGAGCTGGTCAGGTAGAGCATAGCCAGCGTGAGGATGGCGATGAAGTATATCCAGTTCATGTTGAACTTGGGCATATTCATCTTCGGCCCGTTATTGTTGTTTGGCTTCTGCTGTTCCATATCGTTAGTCTAAATCGGGAATATACGTCAGATTGGCATCATCCCAGAGGTGTTCCAGGTCATAATACTCGCGGACGTCGGGCAGGAAGATATGCACCAGCACGTCGGTATAGTCCATTGCCACCCACTGCGCATTGCCCAGCCCGACGACGTGGGCGGGCTTCTCGTCCAGTTCCTTGCGGGCAAACTCACCCACCGACTCCGTGATGGCCTCCACCTGCGACGGTGAATTGCCCTGACAGATTACAAAATAATGGCAGATGGTGCCTTCGATGCCACTAAGGTCGGCCACGACGATGCCCGAGCCTTTCTTCTCTTGAATTCCCTTGGTAATTGTTTCTACTAATTGTTTTGCTTGTTCCATTAATAATTGTTTATATAATATGGTGCAAAGATAGTGGTTTTTATCCGATTCAAGCACATAATGGCAGAATTTTTGAGTATTTTTAAAAAAATCTCCCCAAAAGTTTTGGTAGTTTCGGAAAAAGTAGTACCTTTGCACCCGCAAAACAGAAATTGGGGTATGGTGTAATGGTAACACTGCAGATTCTGGTCCTGCCTTTCCTGGTTCGAGTCCGGGTACCCCAACAAGAAAAATCGCAAGTTGCTGAGTAGAAAGCACTTGCGATTTTTCATTTCCAATAGAGAACAAATGAGAGGGGAGGTTACACCTTATTATATTACTTGTTATACCCACTCTCAGGATTCTCATACATGCTGATGGGGATGCGGAACTTCATCATCTCGTCGAGGTTATGGACGGGATGCTCCACGTCCTGAGGGATAGGACGCTTGGAGAAGGTCTGGAAGTAGAGCAGGCAGGCGTCGCGCCACCATTCGCTGTCGCGAACCTGGATGCGGAGCTTACGCTGCACCTCATTGAAGCGCTGCTCGTCGACCCACGGCTGCATGGCATCCCAGATTTTCAGGAAGCGGCGGGCCTCTTGCACACCGTCGTCGTACTTATGACAGAGTTCGTCCCAGAAAGTGCGGCCACTCTTCATCTTGTAGTCCCAAGGCACATGGTGGAACCACGTCAGCAGGTTCTCGGGACAGGTGTTGATATCGTTGTACTGTTTGCAGAGCTCGTCGGGGTACTGCTTGACGTTGGCCGAGCCCGTGAGCGTACGGTCAAAGCCCAGTCCGATGCTGTCGGCCTTATGGTAGTAGGGCGGTGTCCAGTCGGCACGAACACCTCGCGGAGCGTACCAAGGCTCAGGGCCGTAGTGGTGCGTACCAGCAAAGATATGGTGCAGGCCCAGCGGCATCATATAGTTGACGCAGGCCTCGCGGCTCGACATCATCATGTCAATCAGGGTTCCCCAGGGGTTTTCTTTTTTTGCAGGATCTATACGTCTCTCAGAAATCGGAATCGCAGGGACCAAGGGGATGCCCATCACATAATGGGACATTGTCTGCCAGAGCCACTCGTCGGCAATCTCCTCAGGCTTCAGCGACGGGTTCCATGCCAGACGTCCGAAAGCGTACCAGTTGGCCTGCGCAAAGTGGTGGCCGCACCAGTTGGTGTCATCGCCGATGTTGGCCACACCTGCCATCGCCCTGAGGCTGGCGGGCTTCACAAACGAGAAGAACTCCTGCCACATCGGAGCGAGATAGACCAGGTGGTTGGCGGCGCCGAGGTACTCCTGCGTAATCTGGAACTCAACCATCATCTGCGTCTTCTGCATGGCCGTGAACAGCGGACTGTAAGGTTCGCGGGGCTGGAAGTCGACGGGGCCGTTCTTGATCTGGATGATGACGTTGTCGCGGAACTGGCCGTCGAGCGGCATAAACTCCTCTACGGCCTGGTTGGCGCGGTCGCTGCTCTGGGGCTTATAGACGAAAGCGCGCCACATGACGATGCCCTTGTGGGGCTTCAGCACGTCGGCCAGCATATTGGCACCGTCGGCATGGGTACGTCCGAAGTCCTGCGGGCCAGGCTCACCCTCGGAATTGGCTTTCACAAGGAAGCCGCCGAAGTCGGGAATGAGACGGTAAATCTCGTTGACCTTCTCCTTCCACCAGCCTTTGACCTCGGCATCGAGCGGGTCGGCGGTCTTCAGCCCACCCACCTTAATGGGCGAGGCGAAGTTGATTGACAGGTACACGCGAATGCCATAGGGGCGCAGCTGGTCGGCAATCTGCTTGGCCTTCTGCAGGCTCTCCGTCGACAGCGCCTCGGGTTTGGCGTTCACATTGTTGAGCACCGTGCCGTTGATGCCTACCGATGCATTGGCACGAGCATACATCTTCATACGCTCCGGGTCGGGATTCAGGAAGATGCTCTTTCCGGCAAAGCCGCGCTCCACCGTTCCGTTGGGATTGTCCCAGTGGTTCAGGATGCGCAGGTCGTAGAAGGGTTCCTCCTTGATGTCAAGGTAGGCACCATGACTATCGTAGGCGGCCGACTTCCCCGTAGAATACAGTCGCAGCAGATGAAACGCTCCGTAGAGCAGTCCGGCGTCGGTAGATGCCGCAATCTGAATCTTGCCACCCTGATACTTGATGGTATAGCCGTCACGAGCCAGTCCCTTCTGCTTTTTCAGCACAACAGGATCGCCCTGCCAGTAGGTTTGCAACTCGGTCATAGCCGTACCTTTGACACCCGTGACCGTCGGCTTGGTGTTGGCGTTTTCCATACGTAGCCAGAGACGGCTACCGTCCTCGCCATAAACAGCACTCCAACCCATCATGAACAGGACAAGTGCAAATAATAGAGTTTTTTTCATCGTTATTGGTATTGTCATATCATAAAAGTCCTTCTTATCAAAACACCACGACGCCCGTCTGCTTCTTGCCGTCCATCATGATTTTCAACGGATGGTCGAAGCGGACATGACGGACGTATTCTGTTTCCTCGACGGCAGGCATTGCATCAAGCACTTCCTGCTGGAAGATGCCGTCGCCCGTATAGGTATTAATGGTGAAGTAACCTACTCCGAACGAGGTGAGGTTTTGGAAGAAATGAGTGCCCTGCGAGGGATCCACGTGGTAGTTCTTCAGGGCCGTCTCCACGATGACGCGGGCGGCAGAGATATGGGGCCACTTCACGGGGATGCCGAGCCAGTAGTCAGAACTTCCCCAGCGCCCCGGACCTACAAGGACATAAGAAGAGCCTTCGTCGAGGAAGTGCTGGTTTATCTTCTCGATGTGCGAGGCGATAGTAGGATTGTTGGAAGCCGTAAAGTCCTCGCTAGCCTTGACGTAGACCACATCGTAGACATCCTCAGAAATGCCGTGTCCCAATGAATTGTTGGAACGAAGGAGGCATTGTTCGTCAGGTATCTGTTGCAGGTCTTCGTCGAGCATCTGCTTGGAGTCGACGATAGGACGTATCTGGAGCAGATACAGTTCGCCTGTCTTGTCATCATTCAAATTGCAGGCGAACTCTATCTCCACGGGCCGTCGCATTTCCTCGGAACCAAACTTCTGTACCATCTGCAGGAGTTCCGGCAACGGGAAGATGCCCTGCTGGAGTACGCCACAGAAGGAGATAATCTTACGTCCACCCTCGTAGATGCCGTCGCGAATAACTTGGTCGACAGGGTCGAAGGTCGAGGCGATATAGGTCAGCGAACCATCTTCGTCAGCCTGTTTCACACGGAGTTTCTTGATGTTGAAGCCGTCATCGACCTTGAAGTCGGCACTTACATGACTCATGTCAAGTGCATAGAAACGAGTCTGCGTGTCGCGTAGTGCCATTTCCATCTCCGAGGTCTGCAACACCTGCGTGGGGTGATAGGGCGACACGCGCAGCGTCTGTCCGCCGTCGACGATATATTTGCCCAGTCCTAATGCCAACGAGGCGATGCCCTCCTCGGCAGTTTCGTCGCCAATGGGATAGTAGTTCAGCGAGCGGAGCACACCGCTGAACGTCGGATAGTAGTGGTCACCATACTGATGACCAACAACCTCCTGCAGAATGACAGCCATCTTCTCCTGATCGATGACGTTCTGCGTGGCAATCATATAAGCCTTCGAATCCTTGTAGTAAACGGAGGCGTAGACGCCCTTGATGGCACAGGCCAGCATGCGCAGCATCTCGTACTTGTCTTCCAAATAAGGAATCATATACGTTGAATAGATACCTGCGAAGGGCTGGTAGTGGGAGTCTTCCAAAAGTGAACTGGAGCGTACGGCGATAGGCGACTTCACGGCATCGAAGAACGTGAAGAAGTCGGCTATCAGCGAGTCGGGCAACTGAGCGCGGAGGAAATGCTGCAGAATCTCCTCATCCGGGGCATCGCTCAAGGCAATGGGGTACAGGTTGTTCTTCTCCATAAACTCATCGAAGAAGTCTGTACAGAGCACGACGGTCTTGGGAATCGATACCTCGGCACCTTCATACTGGTTCAACTCAGGATGACGCTTAATGATGCGGTCGAGGAAGGCCAGGCCCCTACCCTTTCCTCCTAACGAACCTTCGCCGATGCGGGCGAAGTGGGCATAGCGGTCGAACTTCAGACGGTCGAAGACAGCCACCACACCAATGTTCTTCATGCGACGATACTGCACGATGGCGTCGAAGATAATCTGCCGGTGGGCATCTATGTCTTGCAGCTTGTGCCATGTGACATGCTTCAGGAAAGCAGAAACAGGGAAAATGGCACGAGCCGTCAGCCAACGGCTCATGTTATTACGCATGACGTGGTACGACAGCGAGTCGGCGGGTATCTTGAAGATATTGTCCTGCAAATCCTTCAAAGAGGTGATGCGGGCTATCTCCTCGTGGGTCTTCGGGTCGCGGAAGATGAAGTCGCCGAATCCCATGTGTTCCTCCATGAGGTGGTGCAAGTCGACGTTCATCTTCGTCGAGTTCTTATCAATGAAATGGAATCCCTCTGCCCGTGCCCGAGCAGCATTGATGGTCTCCGACGAGTCGAGAATCAGCGGCACATACTCGTCGCGCTTGCGAATCTCGCGCAGCAACTTCAGGCCAGCCTCAGGGTCGCCCTCCTCCACATGACTCAGACGGCCAGGCGTGATACGCATAGGAAAGCGCGTGTCGCTGATGACACCCAAGGTGTTCTCGTGATACTTCTCGTAGAGATCCATCGCCTCCTCGTAGTTCGTGGCCAACACCACCTTGGGACGACCACGCTTACGCTGGGCAGCGGCGTGAGGGTTCAACGCCTCTGTCGAGAAGCGCTTCGACTGTGCCAGGATGTAGTTGTAAAGATTGGGAAGAACCGAGGAGTAGAAGCGGATATTGTCCTCCACCAGGAGTATCATCTGCACACCTGCCTCGCGGATGTCGTGCTCAATGTTCATCTTGTCCTCCAGCAGCTTGATGATGGACATGATGAGGTTGGTATTACCTAACCAGCAGAAGACGTAGTCGAAGACTGACATATCCTCATTTTCAATGCGCTTCGTGATGCCGTGCGAGAAGGGTGTCAGCACCACACAGGGGATATTGGGATGAGCGGCTTTCACGCCACGGGCAACGGTGAAGGCATCATTGTCGGCATTACCCGGCATACAGATGACCAGATCGATGTCCGTCGTCTTCAACACCTCATCAGCCTCCTCCGTCGTCGACACCTGCGTAAAGGTGGGCGGATAGCGCATACCAAGCTCCATGTACTCATCGAAAATCTTCTCGTCGATGCGTCCGTCGTCCTCCAGCATGAAGGCGTCGTAAGGGTTGGCTACTATGAGCACATTGAAGATGCGCCGCGTCATGAGGTTGACGAACGACACGTCTTTCAACAGAAACTGATTCCACTCCTGTGGTATGTTGGCGGATTCCTCCATACTGTTCGTTCTTCTTGATGTTTGCGTACTAAGAGAAGGCAAAGGTACAACATTTAGATAAGAAATGCAAGTTTTTGATAACAAAAAAATTTGTTGATGTCAGATTTAAGTTGTATCTTTGCGCACAGATTTGCGAATCAAACACCAAAAACAATAAGCTATGAAGCTATCAAAAACCCTTATGACCATCACAATGACTACGGCTGCAATGATGCCGTTCGGTGCCTGTCAGCAGGCACAGCGTGAAAATCCCCTGCTCGTGGAGAGCCAGTTGCCTTATGGCGCACCCGACTTCAGCAAGATTGAGCCCTCGGACTACCTGCCCGCCATCGAGGAGGGCATCCGTCAGCAGCGCGAGAACATCCAGAAGATTGTGGACTGTCAGGACTCGGCTACCTTCGAGAACACCATTCTGCCCCTCGAGGAGAGCGGACGGCTGCTCGACCGCGTCGGCCGCGTGTTCTTCGCCCTCGTCGAGGCCGACAAGACGCCTGCCCTCGCCGATATCGAGAAGAAGGTGCAGCCCATGCTCACCGACCTCGAGAATGAGATTTCCTTCAACAAACCCCTCTTCGAGCGCATCAAGAAGGTCTACGATGCCCAGTACGAGTCGCTTCAGGGCGAGGACAAGAAACTGCTCGAAGAGACCTACAAGGAGTTTGTGCGCAAGGGAGCCCTCTTGCCCGACGATAAGATGGCGCGTATGAAGGAAATCAACCTGCGCATCTCTGAGTTACAGACACAGTGGGGCGAGGTGCTCCCCGATGCCACCAACGATGCCGTCGTCTGGGTAGATAAGAAGGAAGACCTGGCAGGCATGAGCAAGGCTGATATCGCCCAGTGTGCCAAGGATGCTGAGAGTCGTGGCGGCAAGGCCCCTTACGCCATTGTCATTGTCAATACCACCCAGCAGGCCCCGCTCGCCAGTCTCGACAACCGTGAACTGCGTAAGAAGGTGTTCGAGGCCTCCGTGCATCGTGCTGACGGCACCGGCAAGTACAACACCTTCAACATCGTCTGCGAAATCGCCAAGTTGCGTGCCGAGAAGGCCGAGATCATGGGTTATCCTAACTACGCTGCCTATTCATTGGAGAATACGATGGCCAAGACGCCTGAGAATGTCCGTGCTTTCCTGATGAACCTGATTAAGGCCTATGGGCCCAAGGCTGATGCCGAGACCAAGGCCATTGAGGACTTTGCCCGCAAAACTCAGGGTCCCGAGTTCCAGTTGCAGGCCTACGACTATTTCTACTATTCCGCCAAGATGAAGAAGGAGCTGCTCAACGTGAGCGACGACGAGGTGAAGCCCTATTTCAATGTCGACAGCGTGCTGCTCAATGGTGTGTTCTATGCTGCCAACCGTGTCTACGGCCTCACCTTCAAGCAGCGCGACGACATCCCCCTCTACCATCCCGACATGAAGGCCTTCGAGGTAAGCGACAAGGACGGCAAGGCCATCGCCCTCTTCTGTTGCGACTACTACCGTCGACCCTCTAAGCGCGGCGGTGCCTGGATGGACGGTTTCCAGAAGCAGAGCCGTCAGCGCGGTACAATGCCTATCATATTTAATGTGTGCAACAACGCCAAGGCCCCCGAGGGCAAGCCCTCACTGATTACCTGGGACGAGGTCACAACCATGTTCCATGAGTTCGGCCACGCCCTGCACGGCATCCTCTCCAACTGTCAGTACTACCGTCTGAGCGGTACCAGCGTGGCCCGCGACTTTGTCGAGATGCCCTCGCAGTTCAATGAGTCGTTTGCGGCTATCCCTGAGGTGTTCGACCACTACGCCCGTCATTACGAGACCGGTGAGCCCATGCCCGCCGACCTGAAGGAGCGCATGCTCAAGAGCATCAACTTCCAGCCGTGCTACGCCCTGGGTGAGAACCTCGCTGCCACCTGTGTCGACCTGGCCTGGCACATGCTCGCCTCGAAGGATGTTCCCACACCCGACAAGGCTATGGAGTTCGAGACAGAGTCGTTGCGTAAGGTGGGACTTCTGAATCCTTTTATTCCGATTCCGCCACGCTATCATACCAGTTACTTCAACCACGTCTGGGGCGGCGGCTATGCAGCCGGCTACTACAGCTACCTGTGGACGGAGGTACTGGCCGTCAACATTGCCGACGTCTTCGCCAAGCGCGGTGCCCTGAAGCCTGAGACGGGTCAGGACTTCCGCGACAAGATTCTGAGCCGAGGCAACACGGGCGACCTCATGCAGATGTTCACTGACTTTACGGGCATGGCTCAGCCCGATGCCTCCAGCCTCCTTAAAGCACGAGGATTGTGACGATGCAAGACAACAAGCAAGAACGGTTTCCGATAGTCGACGACGAGGGGCGCGTCGTCGGCTCGGCTACCCGAGGCGAGTGCCACAACGGTTCACGACTGCTCCACCCAGTGGTCCACCTGCATGTGTTCAATTCGCGGGGCGAGGTCTACCTGCAGAAACGACCTGAATGGAAGGACATCCAACCAGGCAAGTGGGACACCAGCGTCGGCGGTCACATGGACTACGGCGAGACGCCCGAGCAGGCACTGACGAGAGAGGTTCGCGAGGAACTCGGCATCACCGACTTCCAGCCCGAGCGCATCGGCAAGTACGTCTTCGACAGCCGCCGCGAACGCGAGCTGGTCTACGTCAACCGCACCACCTACGACGGCCCCGTCCGCCCTTCAGCCGAAGAGCTCGACGGCGGCCGCTTCTGGACGCTCGACGAGATACGCAGCGCCATCGGACAGGGCATCCTCACTCCCAATTTCGAGAGCGAGTTCCAAAAGTTCTTCCTATAAAAGAAACATGATCATTCCGCCTTCCGCACCACCACGAAGAGGCGCTGGCAGCACTCAATAGGGATGTTCCACATGGCGTCGAACTGGTCGATGGGAAGCGACTCGTTGTATGACGGGTTGTCCTTTACGTTCCTGTACTTCTCAACGGAGTTCTGAATGAAGAAGTGGGACTCGTCGTAGCCTACGACGGGGACATAGTGCATCGACTTGCGGTTATAGAGCAGCAGCGCGATGACGGGGATGCCTTGACTGACCGCGTCTTTCAGGTCGTCGGTGGTTCCTGTGTAATATTCCGTCGTGTAGCCCTTGTGCAGTTCCTCGAAGAACGTTTTGAAGCAGCGGGGGAAGGCACCGCCTTCGTACTTGTTGGGGAAAGAGTCCTGATGATACAACTCGACACCATTAGCCTCCTCCCCATAAAACCGCAGCAGGTAGGCACTGGAACAGGCGGCACACTCGACCTTCGTCTGGGTGTCAGGCGCTGGGTTCGGCGTTATCAGATAGGACGAGGGATGGTTATGGCTGGCGGTGTACTTCGCTGGCACCACTAGCATGTTCTCACGGACGTAGGCTTTCTCCTCGTCCGACATTTCGTTGAGCAGTTCCACCACCTTACTGAAAAAATCGTCCTGGTTCTGGGCGTTGGCGACGGATGCCCACAACAGCATGGCAACGAACAATGCAGATGACAAAAAACGGTATCTTTTCTTCATATCGGCTACAAAGATAGTGTTTTTTCTCCAATTATTTTGCTGAAAAGAAAAAAAGTGGTACATTTGCACTGAAATTAATGAAGATCATCATAAAACAACTGACCTATGATTGGAATACTTTTATCTATTGTTATCGGATGTCTGGCTGGTTTCTGTGCCGGCAAGTTGATGAAGGGCGGTGGTTTCGGCTTCGTGATGAACCTGCTGTTGGGTCTCTTCGGCGGTGCTTTAGGCGGCTGGATTTTCGACCTGTTAGGCGTTCAGTGGGGCGGACTGCTCGGACAGTTGGGCACAGCCATCATCGGCGCCGTTGTCATCCTCTATGTGGCATCGCTGCTGAAGAAGTAACCGCACGGTCATGCATCGCATACTCTTCGTCTGCCACGGGAACATCTGTCGTAGCCCGATGGCAGAGTTTGTCATGAAGGAACTCGTCAGCCAGGCAGGGCGCGAGGATGACTTCTACATAGAGTCGGCGGCCACGTCGACGGAGGAGATAGGCAACGAGGTCTATCCGCCGGCCCGACGGAAACTAGCAGAGCACGGCATCGGCTGCAAGGGCAAGACAGCCCGGCAGATGACACGACGCGACTATGACCGCTTCGACCTGCTGATAGGTATGGACGCATGGAACATCCGCAACATGACGCGCATCAGCGGCGGCGACCCTGAGGGAAAAATCCGGATGCTGATGGATTTCACCGACCGTTCTGGCGACGTGGCTGACCCGTGGTACACGGGCAACTTCGAGGCAACGTGGCGCGACGTGCTGGAGGGGTGCGAGTGTCTGCTGAGGCAGTTAAAGTAGTAATCAACAACTTAAAAATAAAAATGGAAAAGAAATTCAAGCAGGGAACACTCCAAGTACGACGACTCGGACGAGATGGCAAAGTTGTTTGACTTAGAGAAGGAGGGCTACTTCTACACCCGCCTGCAGAACCCGACGAACGACGCCGTGGCGGCTAAGATTTCCACGCTGGAAGGCGGTGTGGGTGCCGTGCTGACCTCCTCAGGTCAGGCAGCCAACTTCTACGCATTGTTCAACATTTGTCAGGCCGGCGACCACTTCATCACCTCGAACGAGATCTACGGCGGCACATACAACCTCTTCGGCGTGACGCTGAAGAAACTGGGCATCGACTGCACGTTCATCTCACAGGAGGCTACTGACGAGGAGATTCAGGCTGCCTTCCGTCCCAACACGAAGGCTGTGTTCGGCGAGACCATCTCGAACCCCGGCTGCGCCGTCTTTGACATTGAGCGCTTCGCCAAGATAGCCCACAAGAACGGTGTGCCCCTCATCGTGGACAATACGTTCGCCACGCCCGTCAACTGCCGTCCCTTCGAGTGGGGTGCCGACATTGTCACCCACTCCACCACGAAGTATATGGACGGTCTGGCCACCCAGGTGGGTGGTGTCGTCGTCGATAGCGGCAACTTCGACTGGCTGGCCAATGCCGAGAAGTTCCCCGGCCTCTGCACCCCCGATGAGTCATACCACGGACTGACCTACGTGAAGGCCTTCGGCAAGATGGGCTACACGACGAAGTTGGTGGCCCAGCTGATGCGCGACCTCGGCTCGATTCCCGCTCCGCAGAACTCGTTCCTGCTGCACCTCGGACTGCAGACACTCCATCTGCGCATGGCCCAGCACTGCAAGAACGCCCAGCGCGTGGCAGAGTTCCTGCACGACAACGAGAAGGTGGCCTGGGTACACTACTGCGGACTGAAGGACGACCCCTACTACGAGCTGGGACAGAAGTACCTGCCCGACGGCTCATGCGGCGTCATTGCCTTTGGTTTAAAAGGTACGCGCGAGACGGCCATCAAGTGGATGGACTCGCTGGAGATGATCAACATCGTGACCCATGTGGCCGATGCCCGCACTTGCGTATTGCATCCTGCCTCGCATACCCACCGCCAGCTCAGCGACGAGCAGTTGCTGGAGGCCGGCGTAGCCCCCGACCTGATCCGACTGAGCGTCGGTATCGAGGACGTGGAGGACATCCTCAACGACATCAAGCAGGCACTCGACAAGATTTAGTTTCGCATCTTGAACGATATTCAAAAGTTAATGCAACAAAAATCTCATGGTTTTTGTTGCATTCTTTGTAATTTTGCAGCTGAAATCAAAAACCAAAACCAATATGAGAAAAGCATTACTAACCTTCTGCCTGCTGACGGCAGGCCTGCTGCCCCTGATAGCAGACAACATCACCGTGGGCGGCCAACAACGTTCGTACAATGTCTATGCACCCAAGAACCTGGGCGAGGGCCGTCCGCTGCTCATCTTCTGTCACGGCTACAACCAGGATGCCGGATGGATGCAGAACAGCGAGTTCAAGAACGACAACGTGAGTATGGAAGCCGTGTGCGACACCGCCAAGTTCGTGGTCGTATTCCCCAATGGTATTGATCGCGCGTGGGACACTGGCGGCGACCGCGACATCAACTTCATCAAGGCCATCATCGAGAAGATGGTGACACAACACAAGATTGACCGCAACCGCATCTATCTCGGTGGATTCTCGATGGGCGGCATGCTGACCTACAACGCCATCAACAAGATGTCCGACATCATTGCTGCTTTCGTTTCCTGCAGCGGCCCGTCAGTCATCACACCAAAAACCGGCTTACGTCCGATACCCCTGCTGCATATTCAGGGAACGGCCGACAACTGGGGGGGTGTCCAGCCTGCGCTCAATCCGTGGATCAAGCACAACGGATGTTCCACGACGGATAAGGTCATTAACAATTACAACGGCTTCAGCGGTGCCAAACTGCACATCTGGGGTCCAGGCAATGATGGCGTCGAAGTGCGGCTCATAGAACTCAAGGACAAAGGTCACTGGATTTGCAAGGAGCCACAGGTGTATACGGGTAAGGAAATCTGGAACTTCTGTAAGAACTATTCACTGAACCGCACAAAGCCCAGCGTGAGCATCACCTCGCCGAAGGCTGGCCTCAGCTATACTTCTTTTGCACCGTCGGGCACAGCTACGTTTCCCGACATCGCCATCACGGCGAATGCCGACGACCCTAACGGCACTATCGAGAAGGTAGAGTTCTTCGACGGCAATACGCTGCTGGCTACCTGTACCGCCAAGCCATACAAGGCTACGCTGACAGGCGTCAAGTCGGGTACTCACACGCTCAAAGTAGTGGCTACCGACAACGACGGTGAGACGTCCTCGGCCTCGGTTTCCGTCACGCTGTCGGCTCCGCAGTCGCTGGCTCTGGCATCACAGTCGCAGTTCAAGGAAGGCGGTTGCATTCCTACTGGCTGGGTTACCTACGATAGCTCTGAGAAGCGTGTGGGCTACAGCAACGGCTTCTCCCAAGGTTGTCGTATCCTGCAACTGACAGGCGCGTCCAAGTCCTTCAGCTACGGTCTCTATTTCCGCAACATCAACGGCACGAAGCACGCCGGTTATGCCAAGTACGGCCTGGCCGATGCTGGCGCCACACTCACGCTGGACCCTGGTCACTATGTACTGAAATACAAGGCCTGCAACTGGAACCGCGAAGAATTCTCTCCGTTGGAGTTCGCCATCGAGACCCGCTCAGGTACGACCATAGCCAGCACCACCTACACGCCGACCGTCAACATCGGCAATAAGGTCGATAACAGTTTCACTGGCGTCACCGAACAGCAGTTTGAGTTCGACATTACTACGCAGGGCAACTACGTCATCGCTGCATACGCCGACGCTGCAGAATGGAGCGACGGCATGATTGGCGGACTTACGTTGACAGCCAAGAGCTATGTGGCCACAGGCATCACCACCCTGCCGACAGTCGACAGTACCACCGACAATGATGCCATCTACGACTTATCGGGTCGTCGCGTCAGCCGTCCCACTCGTGACGGACTATACATCAAGAATGGTAAAAAGATGGTGATTCGTTAAGCCTGAGCCATCAGACACAAACAACCCATTTTGCCAGAATGACAGCACAATCTGCCATTCTGGCATTATTTTTTACGCTGGCACATAACTTGCATTTCTTAGGGTGAAAGCCGCAAGGCAATCAAAGAAAAGAACAATAAGTTAAACCCTTTAAAACAATAAAATTAGGAGGTAATGATTATGCTACCAGTAATGTTTAAGAACAGTTGGTTTCCTACCGTGTTTGACGACTTAATGAACGACTTCACTCCAAATACCTGCAAGACGACCGCTCCGGCCGTTAACGTCAGAGAAGATGAGAAGGCTTACACCATGGAGGTGGCCGCTCCCGGCATCAAGAAGGAGTACTGCCGCGTGAACCTGACAGAAGATGGCTATCTCTCGATTGCCATTGAGAACAAGATGGAGCACAAGGAGGAGGACAAGAAGCAGCACTACCTGCGCCGTGAGTTCTCGTACACCAACTACCAGCAGAACTACACGCTGCCTGAGGACGTGGTGAAGGACAAGATTTCGGCCCGCGTAGAGAACGGCATCCTGACCGTCACCCTGCCGAAGCAGGAGAAAGAGGCCAAGGTTTCAAAGTCAATAGAAGTTTCATAAAGGTTTTAGGTTTCAATAAGTTGATTGGTGGTGCAACATTCGCAGAGAGTGTTGCACCATTTTTTTGTCCAAAACGATGGTAGATTGCGGAAAAATGACTAATTTTGCAGACAGAAAACTGAAAACAAAGAACTACTAAAATGAAAAAAGCAAGATTCTTGGGCATTTGCCTATTAGCTTGCATGGCGTTGAGTGCCCATGCACAGACGAAGTCGTGGACGGCCGACAACGGTAACGGCACGTTCACCAATCCCCTCTTTTACGATGAGTTCTCCGACCCTGACGTCATCCGCGTTGGCGACGACTACTATCTGGCGGGCACGACGATGCACACCGTTCCCGGACTCGTCATCCTCCACTCAAAGGACCTGGTGAACTGGGAGTTTGCCTCCTACTGTTTTGACCGCTTCGACTTCCCCGAGGACAGGTTCGCACTCCGCAACCATCAGGAAATCTACGGACAGGGCATCTGGGCTCCTGCCATCCGCTATGCCAACGGTCAGTTCTACGTTTTCTCCAACATCAACGGCAAGGGGCTGCAGTGCTACACGGCCAAGGACATCCATGGACCGTGGACGCATCATAACATGCAGGGCAACATCTACGACCTCTCGGTACTCTTCGATGACGACGGCAAGATCTACGCCATCCACAAGTACGGCGAGGTACACTGCACGGAACTGAAGCCCGACATGAGCGGTCCCGTGGAGGGCACCGACCGGGTTATCATCCCTGAGGGTAACGGCGTGGGCGAGGGTCACCACATGTATAAGATCAACGGCATGTACTACCTCATCTCCACCGACTACTCCCCCAACGGTCGCACACTCTGCTCACGTTCGAAGAGCATCTGGGGACCTTACGAGACGCGCGTCATCGAGGCCGATGAGACCTACGGCTACCACGGCGTAGGACGTACGACGGTGCCTCGTGGCGAGAAATACCGCATCGGCAGCGACGGCACGAAGTTCGGCGTCGCTCCCGCCAGTCCTGACGCCACGGGCTGCGACAATGCCCATCAGGGTGGTATCGTGCAGGCGAAGGACGGCACGTGGTGGGCACTCCTGATGCAGGACTTCCACTCCGTAGGCCGTACCGTCTGCCTGATGCCGATGACGTGGGAGGACGGTTGGCCGATGGTGGGACTGAAGGGTAATCCTGGCCGCGCACCCCGCACGTGGTTCAAGCCAGGCGTCGAACCAGGCGTCGAGTCTGTTGCTGTGCCACAGCAACAAACGATACGACGCGCCCCCTACGACCGCTCTGACAACTTCAACGGCAAGGCACTGAAGCCCATCTGGCAGTGGAACCATAATCCTGACGACAAGTTGTGGAGCCTGAAGGGCGGCCGTCTGCGCATCCAGTCGCAGCCTTCTGAACAGCTGATGTGGGCCCGCAACACGCTGACGCAGCGCGTCATCGGTCCTAAGAGCATCGCCACCGTCGAACTATATACCAAGGGCATGAAGGACGGCGACGTCTGTGGTCTGGGCAACATCAACGTTCCCTGCTCGTGGATCGGCATCGTGAAGCAGGGCAACACCCTCACCCTCCGCTCCTTCGAACAGATGACCAACGACACGACAGAAATTTCTCTCTCCTCTCTCCTCTCTCCTCTCTCCTCTAACAGAATCCTCCTCCGCTGCATCGGCGACTACGACAACAACCAGATGCAGTACGCCTACTCAACGGACGGCGTGACGTTCCAGACGCTGGGCCGCATAATGCCGCTGACCTATCAGCTCATCACTTTCCAAGGCTCGCGTCACGCCCTCTTCGCGTATAATACAAAAGGTAAGCAGGGCGGCTATGCCGAGTTCGACAACTTTACCGTTGAGGAGCCTTGCGCCGACCGCTCACAAAACATCCCCTACGGCAAGACCATCCGCATCATCAACAAGGCCACGGGCCGTCCCGCCATCGCCCTCAAGCACGGTGTGCTCTACGACACCCACGCTGGCGACAAGAGCGAACTGACGCAGTTCAAGGTCATCGACCGCGGACAGGGCATGGTCGCCCTGCAATGTGCCGACGGCCGCTACATCAAGGTCTATGGCGACGGCCTGCCCGGCGACGTGCGCTTCACCACCACCCTCGTGCCCGTCGCTTCTTCCGACGGGAACGCCCTGCTTCCCACCACCGACGACATCAACAGCACCACCTTCCTCTGGCAGGACTTCCTCGACCACGACTTCATGCTCCTCTCGCTGAAGAACCACCGCTACTTAGGCAAGAGTCCCACCACGGGCAGCCCCTACTCCTGGGACTTCGCCGGTCCTGACCCCGCCCGTCGCAATGGTGCCGTACTGCAATGGGAAGAAGTAAAATAAGAAAACTGACGACTATGAAGAAACTGAGAACCATCACCGCCAGTCTGCTGGCATGTCTCGCACTGCTGGCCCATGCACAACAGAAAGACTTCGTAAAAGGTGCCGACGTAGGGTTCCTGACAGGACAGGAACGGCGCGGCGTCGTGTTCCACGACCGTAACGGCAAGGAACGCGAGTGCCTGGAACTGCTGAAGACCGACTACCAGCTGTCGGCCATCCGTATGCGCGTCTGGCTAAACCCCAAGAACGGCACGAACGACAAGAATGAGCTACTGGCAATGGCCCTGAGGGCAAAGGCATTAGGTATGGACCTGATGGTGGACTTCCACTATGCTGACTCGTGGGCCGACCCCGGTCAGCAACCCATTCCCGCTGCCTGGCAGGGACACAGCTACAAGCAGATGAAACGCGACTTGCGAGCACACACCATCGACGTGCTGCAGCTGTTGAAGCAGAACGGTGTGACGCCACGCTGGGTGCAGGTGGGCAACGAGACGGCCAACGGACTGCTCTGGCCCATGGGACATATCGAGAAGAACCCCAAGCAGTATGCGGGCTTCATCCGTGCGGGCTACGACGCCGTAAAGGAAGTATTCCCCGAGGCCCTCGTCATCGTCCATCTGGATCGTGGTCATAAGCAGTCGCTCTACGACTACAACCTGGATATCGTGAAGAAGTACGGCGGACGCTGGGACATGATAGGCATGTCGCTCTACCCCTACTGGGCGCGCAAGGACCACCCCGAGTTGAACCCCGACAGCATCATCACCGACTGCATACGCAACATACGTCACGTCAGTCGTAAGTACCAGTGTGACGTGATGATTGTCGAGACGGGCTATGAGGTGGACGAGCAGCACCCCGAAGTGATGGAAGAAGGGTGCCGGCAACTGGCACGTGTCGTCCGCGAGGCCCGCACAGAGACCGACGGCCACTGCCGCGGCGTCTTTTACTGGGAACCGCAATGCCTGCCTGGAGGCTACAGGTTAGGCGCCTTCAACAGCAAGGCCCAGCCGACAGCCATCATGGACGGTTTCATCGAAGTACCTACGATAAGCACCACCAACGGACCGGTGCAGGGCATCGTCCAGGAGGGCAGCCTCGCCTTCCTCGGCATTCCCTATGCACGAGTAGAACGCTTCATGCCGCCTCAGCCCGTTGAGAAGTGGCAGGGTGTCCGTCTCTGCGACCACTGGGGCCCACAGGCCATGCAGCAGACTAACCGCCCGATGACAGAGGCAGAAATGTCCGAACAGTGTTGTGTGCTGAATGTATGGACCAAGAAGACCCCCTCTAACTCCCCCTGTTTAGTGGGAGAACAGAAGTCCTCCCTAAACAGGGAGGATTTAGGAGGGTCTCCCGTCATGGTCTGGTTCCACGGTGGCGGCTTCGACAGCGGCACGTCGGCTTGGGACCCAGGTATGTGCCTGGCACAGAAGGATGTTGTGGTGGTCAGCGTCAACCACCGTCTGAACATCCTCGGATTCCTCGACCTCTCCACCTGCGGTGAGAAGTATCAGTACTCTGGCAATGTGGGCATGCTCGACTGCGTGGCAGCCCTCGAATGGGTGCGCGACAACATTGCCAAGTTCGGCGGCGACCCCAATAACGTCACCATCTTCGGCGAATCGGGCGGTGGCGGCAAGGTGGGCACCCTGCTCTGCATGCCTCCTGCCCGCGGTCTTTTCCATAAGGCCATCATCATGAGCGGCACCATCCTCAACGTCAATACCAAGGCCATGACCGAGGAACTGGGCGAGGCCGTGCTGAAGGAGTTAGGCATCGACAAGGCAGATGTGGATAAAATTAAGGACGTGCCCTATAAGGAGCTCTACGCTGCCGGTCAGCGCGCCATGGCCGCCAGCATCGGCACCCGCCGTCCTGGCACCCCGATGATGTGGGGCTTCGGCCCTACGCCCGACGGCAAGGTGCTGATGCAGCAGCCCTTCCAGCCCGCCTTCCCTGACTTCAGCGACGATATCCCCATCATGATCGGCACGACGTTCAACGAACTGCAGCGCCAACGCTACAACCAGCCGATGACGCTCGACGAGGCCCGCACCGAACTGCAGCGCACGTTTGGCGACGAGACCGATGCCTATATCGAAGCCTTCAAGGAAGCCTATCCCGACCACACGCCACAAGACCTGCTGAGCATCGACTGGCTGTTCCGCCCCAAGACCATCATCACCACCGACGCCATCGGTGGCCGTCGCAAGGCCGACACCTACGTCTATATGTTCACCGTCAACGAGCGGGGCAAGGACGACAGCTTCAAAGGCTCCACCCACGGTGCTGAGCTGAAGTACTGCTTCGACGTGCTCCACCACTACACGAACCAGCTGTCGCCGACCACCGTTGAGGAAAACAAAGTCTGGGCCACGCAGATGAGCGACGTATGGGCGAAGTTCGCCCACGACGGCAACCCCAACACCGCCGGACTGCCCGACTGGCATCCCTACACCAAGGAGAACGGCGAACTGCTGGAATTGGGCGGCACCAAGCCCCGACTCCACCACAACCACGACCGCCGCTTAGAGGAAATCATCGACCGCCACTGCTTCAAGCAACTGGACGAGTTCCGCAAGAAACAGAAGTAAAAAAACTTTGCACCCGAATTCTGATAGAACGATGGCTATGGAACAGGCAATATTTCGTAGGAGTGAGCTGCTGCTGGGCAATGAGGCGATGGAGCGTATCGCCCAGAAACGAGTCATTATCTTTGGCGTAGGCGGTGTAGGATCGTGGTGCGCTGAGAGCTTGGTGCGCAGTGGCATCCGCCAGTTGACGATTGTCGACAGCGACCGCGTCAGCATCATGAATATCAACCGACAGCTGATGGCGACGAGACACCCTCACTATTCAACAAGCCACAGACGAACGGCTCATTAGCTCATATCACCGCCATCTTCGGCTTCACGCTGGCGGGGCTGGTGATCCAGGACATCAATCTTTCTTAGACTTCTTGTCTCGACAAATCCTGATTGACCATCGCCGCCACGCAGGAGTCGGACCATACGTTTTCGGCCGTCTCCACCATGTCGATGATGGTATAGATGGGCAGGATGATGCCGAGGACAGCGACAGGAGCACCAATGCCCGACATCAGCGAGAGCGTCAGGAAGTAGCAGCCCATGGGTACGCCGGCGTTGCCGACGGCAGAGACAACGGAGATGAGCAGCCAGAGGAGGAAGAATGGAAGAATTGAAAAATTGAAGGATTGAAGTGAGAACATACCGCCCTGCTGCATCACGAAGAGGGAGGTGACGAGGATGAAGGCAGCACAACCATTCATGTTGATGGTGGTGCAGATGGGCAGTACGAAGCGGGCCACTTTCGGGCTGACGCCCAGTCGCTTTTCCGCCGTTTCCATCGTCACGGGCAGGGTGGCGGCACTGCTCTTGGTAAAGAGGGCCATCAGTACGGCGGGCATCATCTTGGCCAACACATGGATGGGGTTCAAGCCTCGTGCCAAAAGGAACAGCGGCAGGACGACGAAGAACTGGATGACGTTGCCGCCTAAGACCACCAACACGTATTTGCCGATAGAATCGGCAACAATGCCTGCACTCACTTGTGCCGATAATTGGGCTGAGAAGGCTATGATGCCGAGAGGCAGCGTCCAGATGAGCCAACGGATGAGCAGGAAGAGCAGTTCTTGCAAACCCATCAGGAATTTCACGACTACTGCTTTGTTCTCCGAGTCGGACAGCTTTGACAGGCCGATGCCGACGGCGAAGGCCAACAACAGCAGCGACAGTACATTACCTTCGAGGAACGGCTTCACTATGTTGTTAGGGATGACGGAGAGGAGGTGGTCGGAGTATGAGACCCCCTCTAACTCCCCCTGCTGAGGGGGAGTGTTCAAAGTCTCCCCTAAACAGGGGAGGTTGGAGGGGTCTACGATAACGTAGAGCGCAGCACCCACGGCAGCGGCGGCGAAGGTGGTCAATAACGTATAGGTCAGCGTACGACCAAATATCTTACCCGAGCCTTTCGAGCCAAAGGTGGCGAAGGTGGTGATGACGGCCAGTACGATGGTCGGCACGGCCAGCAGCTGGAATAGCCGCGTATAGACCGTTGCCACGAAGTTCATCACCTCGTTGAGCCACGCAATGCCCAACAAGCCTAATATAGCACCCACGACGAGCGCTCCTATCCATATTAATGTTCTTTTCATATTATTCAAGTTTCGCATGTTTCACATGCTCTACTTTTTGGAGGTTAGTGGTTAGAGGTTAGTGGTTAGAGATTACTCTCTTCACACCTTCTCTTACTCCCGTCCATCCGTTGTCTTTTATTTATACTCTGCGTTTATCCAACTATTCTCTAACCCCTAACCTCTATCTTCTAACCCCTAACGAGACTAAGCAAGGCGGAGCTTGCGAAAGTTGAGTCATACTATATTTCAAACGAAAGATTCACGTATATATTGCGTCCCTTCTGGGGAATATGACACCAATCGGCATAAGTAGCATAGTATTTGTCGAATAGGTTCTCAACGCCGGCACGAATGATGAGTTGACAATTGACAATTGACAGTTGATAGTTGGCTGATAGGTTGAGGATGGTCCAGGCAGCCGTTTCCGTCATTCCCGACGTGCCGTCGCCTACCCGTAGCCTTTCCCCATATTTCTTACCATACTTTGCCTGTCGGACGTGACCTTTCACTTCGGCCTGAAGGCTTAGCGGACCAGTGGCGTAGCTCAGGCGCGACTGATAGGTGAACGGCGCGATGAGCGGCAGTGGGTCGCCCTCGTCGTCACGGCCAATGCTGTAGGTGCCCTTTGCACTCCAACGTAGGCCATTGACAGGTTTCCATTCTGCCGTAAGTGAGGCGTTGGCGATGGTGGCGTGGTCGATGTTACCATAAACCTTCACACCCTCGGCACCGACGGTCATCGCACTCAGGCGCCGTTCGAGCTGCCCGATGATATAGTTCGAGAAGAAGAACGCGTTTGCATCAATTGTGAATTGTGCATTGTGAATTATGAATTGATAATTGGTGTTCAATTCTATCGCGCTCTCATTCTTCAGACGCGGGTTGCCGATATAGTCGTACTGATCGAACGTGTTGTTCAGATAGTAGCCGTAGGCCTCCGTTACCGTAGGCGCACGACTGCCCCAACCCATTCCAATTGAAAAATTGAAAAATTGAAGAATTGAAGAATTGAAGTTGGCAGCAATGCGGCCCGTGGTCTGGTGATACGCCTGCTGCATGCCAGGGAAGAAGACGCTCAGGGCCTTGTAGCCCTCGTCGTTGTTCAGTCGTTGGTGCTGCCATGAGAGTTTGCCAGAGAGGTGCAAAAGCCCCCCTTCCGTCCCCCCGAAGGAGGGAAGCCTAATGACATCCGTCAGTGCTACGCCCGTATTCAGTGTTCCTACGTCGGGCCACGTCACCATATACATCGGTGCCGCGCCACCCGGATACATCGTCATGTCGGCAAACAGACGGTTGTAGTAGCCGTCGAGGTTCAGCTGTGCCTGATGCCGTCCGAAGCTGCCCATCAACAGCGAGTAGGCACCCGCCGTCCAACTCTCGCCCGGCATGTCCATGTGAATCTCGACGTCGGGGCGCGTCGTGTCGTCCATCACGTGGGTAATATGGTTGTAGTAGCCCTTCGTCTCCCACGTCTCCAAAGCCCCCCTTCCGTCCCCCCCATTGGAGGGAAACAGATGTTTGTAAGCCAGCGAGGTGATGAAGGCCTCGGCCTTCGCCACGTCCATGTTCAGTGCGGGATAGCCCACGTCCGAGGCACGGTCGTAGATAAAAGTGGCTTCAAGAGCCCCCCTTCCGTCCCCCCCACTGGGGGGAAAACTGAAGCCTGCGTTCGTAAAAACGTTTACCTTCTGGAACTGGGAGAATTCCACCTTCTTGCCATCGCCCGCCTTGTAGTTGTCGGCATGGCGATAGAAGGCGCCGCCGTTGACGTAGAACCGGCGCGAGGAGTGCGAACCGTCAGCACCATAGACCTGCACGTTGCCGTTGGTCTCGTAGCCAGCCTGCGCACTCAGTCCATTCAGGACATTGTCTGAAAAGCCTGCTTTGCGTAGTCTGAGGTCCAGCGCTCCACCTATGTTGCCCGTGGCCTGAGGGTTGCCGTTGAGTCCGCTGTTCAGGCTGATGCTCTGCAGGTTGCCACTCTCCACGTAGCTCGTTACGGGGTCCATCTTGTCCGTGCAGGCATAGAAGATTTTCATGCCGTCGATGGTCGTCGACAGTCGCTCCGTCTGCATGTTGTTCACCATGGGCTCCCAGGCATACGAGCCTCGGCGCACCAGTTCGACGTGGTTCAGCTCCTGCAGGTGCTCATCTATCGTGGCCACCTGTCCTTTGGCCGACCGCTTGCCGCCCTGTCCGCGCGAAACGACCACCACCTCGTCCAATTTCTGCGACGAGGTGGCGATGGTGTCTGCCTGAAGTCCTATCATAAATAATAACAATCCTACCATACAATCTGTGCGGAAGCAAATTTTTCACTTTTCACTCTTCACTTAAATCGTCACGTCCCAATAAAGTGTACTTAAATCTTCGCCTCCTGCCACGATGTTGCCGTCGCTATCCTTCACCGTGAGGTGAATGCGCCAGAGTCCCGTCATGGTCAGGTTGATGATGCCCTGATAACTGCCGTCGGCCTGCTTTGTGAGCGGCGTATTGTCAGGCGATGTGTGGTTACCCATGTCGGGCATGCGCGGGTCGATGTCCACGGTGAAGATTTCCTCTGCTATCTGATAAGGCACGGTGGCCTTGGCACTCTTCTTCGAGACGTAGGCCGTGATGGTGTTCGTGCCGGTCTTGAAGTCGAGGGGGTTCACCAGCGAGAGGAAGTAGGTATCATTGCCCACCTTGAACGACTTCAGCCACGCCTGTCCGTCGGGCAGTGCATCGACCACGAGGTCACGCTTCTCGATGCCGCCCGTCTTGCCCAATACCAGCGCGTCGTACGACAGCGTCCACGAGCCCGCCTCGCTGGTGTTCATCACGAACGACACCCACGTGCGTTTCACGGCCAGATAGCCGTCGTTGAAGCTGGCGGCATCGGGGCCTACGGGCGTGCTGTGGTACATGTCCATCTTCACCATGTGCATCAGTGGTGTCAGGCCCGTGATGTCGAAGTTCTTGATGTAGTTGCCCGTCACCTTCTTGGTGGCCACGAAGAAGATCTCGTTGTAGCCATTGTGGAAGCCACCCGTCGTGGTGTAGGCAAAGACATTGTACTTACCATCAATCTCCGTCGACAGCTCAGGCACTATCTTCACCGTCTGCAAGAACTTATACACCTGCAGCGCCTCCTCGGCCGAGCAGCAGTCAATATCATCTGTTATCGTGATGCCGGGAATTTCAATACCTGCCTGCACACCGTCGTCGTTGCTATTGCAGGCTGTCAGCGCTGCAACGACCAGAACCAGAAACAATCCTTTTACTTTTTTCATAATCCTTACCGTTAAAAATGAATACTTTTTACTATGTCTTTCCGACGATGCAATGATGCGATTGAGCGAGAGCAGAGCCAAACTCGTTTGAGCTCTGCCGAGCGTGAGCATCTTCGCACGAGATTTATCGAGTGCAAAGGTACGGCGATTTCCGCATTCCCACAATCCCACGTTTAAGGCATTCGCATACCACGAAAGAGGTATTTACACAAAAAAAGAATAGGACTGACAATGCCAATCCTATTCTATTTTGGTGTACGTAGCTTATTAGTATCCAGGGTTCTGGGCGATGCCGAGGTCTTCGCCACTGAGGCCCGTGGGGATGGGCTGACGGTAGTGCTTGCCGCGAACGTTGTTATACTTGGCGCGCAGGTGGTTGTGCACCTTGGTGAAGTAAGCCTCCTGGTCGGCTGTGTAGGTGTTGCCGAGTGAGGTCTTCCAGTCGTCGGCGAAGTGCTTGTAGTTCTTCACCTGCTTCACGCTCGAGATGAGGTCCTTCCAACGGTAGCTGTTCAGCACGGAGAACTGCTCGTAAGTGAACTCGTAGTCCCATTCGCGCTTAATCTGGTCGAAGGTGGGAGCGCTGACCTCGGCGATGCCTGCACGACGGCGCAGTTGGTTGAAGGGCTCAGCAGCCTCGCTGTTGCGACCCAGCTGCACCAGAGCCTCGGCCTTGGTGAGAAGCACCTCGGCATAGCGAATCTCGATGCGGTCAACCGAGTTCTTGGTGATCTCCAGGTTCTCAGAGTTCTCGTAGCTCTGATCCACGCCCTTGCCGTTGATGGGGGTATAGACGGGCGAGTAGTAATGATAGGTTTTGCCATCTTCAGGGTTCTTAATCTCCACAAAGTAAGTCTCTGCCAGTCGCTTGTCGTTGGGCTGCTCACGTTTCCAGTCGTCGTAGAGGTCATCGTCGGCCACCTCAGTATGGTTCTGCGTATAGCCATTGCCGTTCTCACCGTTCTGGAAGGGGAAGGTCCACGAGCAGTGGGTCTGGTGGTTACCCTGCGCATCTACCTTGTCGCCATCGTGGGCAATGGTAAACAGATGCTCGTTGGTGCCACGCTTGTTGCTCTCGTAGTCACGACCATAGAGTTTCGTGTAGTCGGGGTCGAGTTTCAAGAGACCGCTGCTGATCACCTTGTCGGCATAGGCCACAGCCTTCTCCAGACGACTGTCGGTCTTCGAGAACTGCGGGTCGGTCTGACCGTTGGCGATGGCCTGCACCTCAGCAGCCGAGAGAGGGTTGTCGCCCCATACGAGGTAGGCACGAGCCAGCAGCGCCTGGGCAGCCTGCTTCGAGGGCACGCGGGGATCGCCGTCATAGTTCTTGAGCAGCTGCTCGGCATCGGTCAGGTCGCTAACAATCTGTGAAAAGACCTCGTCGATGCTCTTACGCTCGGTGGTGCTGCCGCCCTTCTCGGTAAACACGGGCACCTCACCCCACAACTGGGCCAGCTTCAGATAAGCCAGGGCACGCAGGAACTTGGCTTTACCCACGGCGGCATTATAACCAGTCTGACTGACCTTGCCGGCCTTCAGAGAGTTGTCGATGGTGGCGATGGCCTCGTTGTCCTGGGCGATACCGAGGAAGAGGTGGTTGAAGATCTTCACCTGATACCAGGTAGTGGGCTCCTGCTCAAAACGACTGTTCACAGGACCAGCTTCGCTCTCCTCGCCTTCGAAAGAGATGAGCTTGTTCGAGTTCAGCTCGATGATGAACGAGAACGACGAGCTGAGGGGCTGCCAGTGACTGTACACGCCGTTGACGAGAGAGAGGGCGCTGGCATCGTCGGCCACGACATTCTCGTCGGTCACCTGATTGTTGTTTGCACTACTGTTGTCGTCGTCATCGTCAGACGAGCACGATACGAAACCTAATGAAAGGGTTGCTGCCAAAGCGGCACTGAGAATGATGTTTGTCTTCTTCATACTGAAATCTCCTTTTTACCTTATTAATTAATACGTTATTTTGCTTATATTGTTTTCTGGGTGCAAAGGTACGGCGGTTTTCTCGCTCCCACAATCGCCATTTCGTGGCATTTCGCATACCAAACAAATGGTAATCGCCGTTTACAACGTCACATTCACACCGAAGATGAAGCTGCGCGATGAGGGGTATGCGCCGCTGTCGGTGCCACTGGCCACCTCTGGGTCGTAACCTTTATAGGGCGTGATAGTGAAGAGGTTCGAGGCGGTGGCGTAGACTCGGATGCCTTCAATTCTTAAATTCTTGAATTCTTCAATTTTCAATCGGTAGCCGATGGTCAGATTGCGTAACTTCAGATAGCTGGCGCTCTGTACGTAGCGGCTGTCGATGAAGCCGAGGGGACGGGCGTTCGAAGCCAAGGGCAGGGTGTTGCTGCCGTTCTGCGGTGTCCACGAGTTCTTCACCGTGGCGAGCACGTTGTAAGAGTCGTTGGTCAGTTCCAAGCGGCGACCCAGGGCGTTGTACACTTCGTTGCCGTAGCTGCCGGCGAACGATGCCGAGGCGTCGAGGTTGCGCCACGTGAACTGCGTGGAGAAGCCGTAGACGATGTCGGGCTGGGTGCTACCGAGTATCACGCGGTCGTTGCCGTCGATGCGCTGGTTGCCGTCGGTGTCCTGGAACTTCAGGTCGCCGGGCTTGGGCGTCTGTCCGTTGACGGTGGGCAGCTTCGTAACGTCTTCATCCTGCTGCACGATGCCGATGAACTGCAGGCCGTAGAACGAGCCGAGCGATTCGCCTTTGCGAAGTATCTGCTGATTGTCGGCGCCCTGGATGACGTTATTGGTCACGCCCATATCGGTAATCTCGTTGTGGTTGTAGGCGGCGTTGGCCGATACCGTCCAGTTCAGTTCTTTGCGTTGGATGAGGGTAGTGCTGACGGCCAGTTCGACGCCCTTGTTCACGACGTTGCCCACGTTCTGCAACTGGGTGGTGACGCCCGAGGCGAAGCCCATCGGAACGATGAGCAGCAAGTCGCTGGTCTTCTTGTAGTAGGCATCGAACACCACATTGACGCGGTCTTTCCACAGGCCGAGGTCGATACCGAGGTTATACGATGCGGTGGTCTCCCACTTCAGGTTGTCGTTGGCCGTATTCTGCTTCGAGTAGCTGCTGCTGCCTGCGTAAGAGCCCGTGGCATAGCTGGTGCTGAAGGCGTAGTCGCTGATTTCCTGGTTGCCTACCAGTCCGCCCGAGAGGCGCACCTTCAGATAGTCAATGCTGCGGACGCGGCGCAGGAAGCGCTCCTTGTCGACGTTCCACGACAGGCCGAGCGAGGGGAAGTAGCCCCAGCGGTGATCGGCGGCAAAGCGGCTGCTGTTGTCGGCGCGGAAGGTGGCCGTGGCGTTGTAGCGGTCGAGCAGCGTGTAGTTGACGCGGGCGATGATGCTGTTGAGCGTTGATTCCGAGATGCCCGTCTGCGGGGTGTAGATTTCCGCGCCGTCACCGAGGTTATACTGCTTCAGCGTCTCATTGGTAAAGTGGTTGGTGCGGATGGCACTGTACGTCGAGGTCTGCGTCTGGCGGGTGAAGCCGCCGAGGGTCTCCACATGGTGATGACCGAAGTCGCGGGTGTAGGTGGCGGTGTACTCCTGCTGCCAAACGTCGGTCTGCCGGTTACCCGTGCCGCCGATGCCCTGCGTGGCCAGTCCCAGTGAGGTGTAAGCGCCGGAGAAGTAGTTCTGAGTGAGCTTTTCGCTGTTCAGTCCGAGCGATGCCTTCAGCGTCAGGTGTCCAATCGTAAAGGTAGCCCAGACGTTGGAGAGCAGGTAGTTGTTGATATTCTCGGCCACGCTCTCCTTGAGGTCATAGACGGGATTGGCGGCATGGTCGCCGATGGCGAAGTAGGCGTACTCGTAGGGGTTCTTGAAGTTGTAGCTTCCGTCCTGATTGTAGACGCTGACGACGGGCGGCATCAACAGGGCATAGACAAAGCTGTTGGTGATGCCGGCCGAGAAGGGCGATGAATTAAACACCTTCGCCTCGGCGGTGGTCAGCCCGCTCTGCTTCGAACGGCCGTAGGTGGCGTTAACGCCGAAATGCAGTCCCTCCTGCAGCTCCCACTCCACATTGGTGTGGAAGTTGTAACGCTGGAAACCAGAGTTCAGGATGATGCCGTCCTGGTCGGTGTAATTGCCTGAGAAGGCGTAGCGGTTCTTCTCCGTACCGCCGTTGATGCTCAGTTCGTGGGTTTGCTGGATGGCGGTGCGCAGCACGGCGTCCTGCCAGTCGGTGCCCTTGCCTAAAGCGGCAATCTCGGCGTCGGTGTAGCCACCCTTGTTGCTGAAGTAGTCCTTCTGGTACTGAGCCCATTCCGAGGCGGTGAGCAGGTCGAGCTTCTTGGTGGCGTTGCTGACGCCGAAGCTGTAGTTGTAGCTGATGTGAGCCTTACCCCCGCCTAACTTACCCTTTTTGGTGGTAATGAGGATGACACCGTTGGCACCGCGTGATCCATAGATGGCGGTGGCCGACACATCTTTCAAGACCTCGATGCTTTCAATGTCATTGGGGTTGATGGTGGCCAGCGGATTCAGACTGCCTTCGATGGCGCCGATACCCGTGCTGTTGTTGGCGGCGTCCTTGAAGTAGATGAAGCCGTCCACCACGTAGAGTGGCTCGTTGGAAGCGTTCACCGAGTTGCCGCCACGGATGCGGATATGGCTGTCGGCACCCGGCTGTCCGCTGGTAGCGGTGACGGCCAGTCCGGCCACCTGTCCGCCCAAAGCCCCGTCGAGCGTGGGGGCAACAGCCTTTTCGAAGATGTCGGCCTTGATGGTGGTCACGCTACCCGTCAGCTGGTTGCGTTTCTGTGTGCCGTAGCCTACCACAACCACCTCGTCTATGCGGCTGCTATTGTCGATGAGCGTGATTTCCACGGGTTCCTCGAAGTCGTACACGTCGACGTCTATCGGACGGTAGCCCACGTACTCCACTCTCAGCGTCAGCGGCGCTTCTTTCTTCGTCTGGAGGGCGAACTTGCCGTCAATGTTCGTCACGACGCCTTTACCCTTCTCGCTCTTCACGATGACCGAGGCACCAATCAGTGCCTCACCACTACGTGCATCCTTGATGCTGCCTGTTATCAGCCCTTGCGCCAGCGCATAGAGGGGGCTGATTGCAACAGCCGTTGCAATAAACAATCTCTTTACCATATCCTTACCTTTTAAACCTTTTTACCTTATGATGCGATGATCACTTCTGTGCTGTCAACTTGCTCTGAACCTTGTCCGTCTGTGCCTCGGCCACCTTCTGGTCAAGGTTCAGCAGACCATACTGATGGTTATACTTCGTGCCGTTCTCGAGCACCCATTGCAGGAAGCGCCTCACAGCCTCGTCGTTGTTGTTAAAGGTGATACCCACCTTCTCAACGGCCACCTCTGCGGGCTTGGTGTTTTCGAGAATTGTAAGCACCTCGTCGAGCGTACCATTGAAACTATTGGCTACATCCTTTTTGAGGTCGAGACCAACGAGCGACAGCTCGCTCTTCAGATGACGGCTCTGGAGGTCGAAGATGTTCGACAGGGTATTGAACGTCACGCCCAGCGGATCCTTCGCAATGGCGGTGTTCAGAAACAGGTCGTCGCCAGCGATGCGCTTGCCGCGGAAGTTCGTGCTCTCCTCGCCGAAATTGTGGGCGAAGGAACTGGCGACGGATGAAGCGTTGCTGCCACTGTAGACGATGATGCGCTCAAACGCCTTGTTCTTCACCTCATCGTCAAACTCGTCGCCAAGGAAGAACAGCTGCTTCAGTTTTTTCGCATTCAGATGTTTTCCCTCCAGCAACCGTGCTGCCTCTGAACTGCGCGCAGTAATAGGCAGCACGGCCGTCTCTCCAATATATAACAAATGGCAAAAGTTGTCTGTCCCGGCATTCTGCTGGTCTGCAATGCCCACGCTGAGGTCGCTCTCTACCTGACCCTTGGCTATCTGGAACTCCACGCCTGGCTCAGTCTTGGCGTACTCCTCAATCCACTTTTCTACCAGCGGACGTGCAAAGCGCGGAGCCTTAATCGTGCGTACATTATTAATAATGGTGGACGACGTGCTCTCGGGGACGTTCTCCTCTGCCAGGAGATTTCCCAGCACGAGGCCCAGTAATGCGAGTGTGAATGTTATTCTTTTCATACCTTTAACTTCAATTATTAACTTCTTTAATCTTCCAATTCTGAATCACGCTGCAAAGGTACGGCGGTTTTTGCACTCCCACAATCCCATGTGTGCGGCATTCGCATACCAAACGTGTGGTATTTCGCTGGAAAAAGCTATTTATGGCGCATAATATCAACAATAACCCCCTCAGTTTGCGTCATTCCAGGCGATGCAATCAACCCAATATTATGCATGGTTTTCTCAGCCGAAGAGCCATTGATGCCATGCCGACGCTCAATAGCAATGCCAGAAAGTGCTAGGTTGACTGACTGGTAGGCAGCGTCAACCGCTACAATACCTTTCATCGTGCAGCCGTGGTTGCCTCCGTCACATATCATCCCTGTGATGCTCGAAGCCATATTCTGGATGACCAATGTCAGCGTTTTGTGTGTTCCACCCTTCAGATAGGCAAGTCCACAAGCCATACCTGTGCCTGCAGCGATAGCGCATCCACAGAAGGCCGAGAGTTTTCCGGAATATTCCTTGATATACATACAGACAAGGTAGCTGAGGGCCGTAGCACGAAGTAGCTCTTCTTCCCCATAGTTATTCACCTGACTCGATGCATAAAGTGGGAGCGTGGCAATGATGCCGTGTGCACCGCTACCCGTGATGCTCATAGCAGGTTTCGACAAGCCAAGAACACGAGCCTCGATGGCTCCATTACAGAGAAGAGAAGCCGTCTTCTGTTCGTCAGCAGAGATAACTTGCTGATGGTTTTGTGAATAGAGATAATCAGTAATGGTAGCTTTGCTGCTTTTGAGTGCCTCTTGAAAGAGGGCAAGGTTCAAATCATGTGCATGTCTGATAAAGGCAATCTCGCTAACGGGAACCCTATCTACATAGTTCATTAGCTGACGAAGGGTATAGCGATGAATGTGAGGGGGCTTTTCAGATGTCATATTTCGAATATTCTTTTTCCTTGTAGCCTTAAAAACGACCTTTCCATTACACACTATCTCTGTGATGTTTGTATGGGCATCCTCTATGGTGACGCTTGCATCACCCTCATCGGTTGTGATGATAGCATGAATAAAGATACGACTGGAGATATCACCCATTGTCACTAGTATCTTGCCTTCGTCGACAATTTTCCTGGCCTGACGATTATGCACAGACCTTACTTCGTCAAGACATTCCAGTTTCTTGTCTGCACGAGCTGCCACATAGCCCAAAGCTGCTGCATGAGCAATGCCTATCTCGTTACTGTTGGGGATACCGCAAGTGAAAGCATTCTTATACATACCGCTATTCAACGTAAGCCGAATGTTCTTCAGACTGCCTCCGATATACTTCTTGGCCGTAGCAACGGCAAAGGCAATGGCGCCTGGTTCTGTGACACCCAATGCTGGGCGCATATCGTCAATTATCAGTTTCGTCAGTTCTCTCATATTTGTTTTTGGGATGAATAAAACAAGTTGCCAGACTGCATATCAGCAGTATCCAGGGATAAAAGGCTGTAAAGAACATATCTGTAGTCTCCAGTTCTATGCCTGTTCCTGAGGCCTCCACGCCCTTCATCAGCAAAAGCAGACAACCGCCATAGGGGAGAATAAAGGGAAATGTGCAGACAACGGTAGCCAGAATCGCTGAGCGACGATAAGGATGGATGCCCTGCTGTCGTCCGATATCATTAACAAAAGGAGCAACACAAATGTTAGCAATGGTATTGACAGCTGCTACGAGAATGCCGGCAATGGTTACCAGGAAGAAGATGGTTAGTTCTGTCTTTCTCTGCGACCGCGTAATAGATGCGTTCAGGTGTGCGATCATCTGTTCCATGCATCCACTACGGATGATAATACCTGATAGCGACACCACGGCCATCAGAAGCAAACAGATATTTGCCATGCTGCCAATGCCGTCGACAACAGCTCCGTCAATATGTCCATCTTCCATACCTATCAGGTTGGCAGGCGAAAAAAGATGCATAGTCAGTCCAAGAACCACAGCCACAACAATACTTATGAGAAGCGACACAAAGATATTAACCTTTCGGAAAGCCAACACCATAATCACCAACGTAGGCAACAGCAAGAAAAGACCTTTATAATCGTCAGGATGGATCTCAATCGCTGAGCATAACGTCTCTGCGTTCCATGATCCCGCCACACAAAAAACAATGACCGATAAAATAGTGGACCATAGAACAATAGGTAAACGATAGCGCACCGTTCCACCCACATCAGCCACACTTCCCTCCTCATCATATTGTTGGGTAGTTGCAGCAATTACGGCAGTATCAGAAACTGGTGAGATACTGTCTCCCAAGGCAGCACCAGAAAGAATGGCTCCACCCAAAAGAGCCGCATTACCCCCCACCGCAATACCTGCAGGAAATAACGTTAGGCTCATGGCACTGATAGTACCAAAACCTGAGCCTGTGGATATGGCGAACAAACCCGAGAAGAGGAAGGTGGCTAATGTAAATTCCGCTCCATTCAAATCTAAGACGCCAGCTGCCCATACCAACCCTTCTACGATATGTCCCTCTTTCAGAATATTGCCATACACGCCAACTATCAGCCATAGCAGGGATGCTGTGACGGCCGTCCTGCTACCAAAGAAAGTAAAGATGGTTGTCCAGTAGTTTTGTTTATTGTAGGCAAGAGCAGCCCCTCCGATTATAGCCACTATTCCAACAGCTATCAATAGATTGATATCTACAATCCCCAAAAACGACAGCCCTATAGCTGTCGTTACGAAGAGCGCAAAGGGGAGAACCGATGCGCTTGGCGAAATGCCGGCAGAAGAATGCTGTCCGATAGTCTCCATCTATTTCCGGATGCCTTCAAAATGGATGGTACCCACCAATGAACCAGCATGCTTGAATGTGTAATCAAGCACCAAACGATTATCTCTATATTCTCCGGCGAGGTCGCCAGCAACCGTATAAACACCATTCATACTACCATAGTCTTTAATAGAAAAGGTAATAACATTATCTGCCAGCGCCGCAGGGATATTGTAAATGATAGCGCCAGGATAGGCTCCTTTGCCAACATAGAACGTGGGCTGTACCAGGGTTATCTTTCCATCATCATTCACTGTGATTTTCGCTGTCTCTGTACCCTGTGGCGTGACGTCACTACTACGTTGCTCGCCTTTTTCATTAATTGAAACCAGCGTACCAGTAGCCTCTCCGATATACTCGCCAGCAAGGGCATTCACCGTTAAGGGTGCACTTTCATCGTCACTGCTGCAGGCTGTCAATGCCACAGCCATCATCATCAAAAACAATCCTTTTACTTTTCTCATAATTCCATTAATTTTAATTACCAATACTATGATTTAATTCGTGGGCAAAGGTACGGCGAAATCCTTATCCTCACAATCCCCCGTTCACGGCATTCGTGTACTACGAGTATGGTATTTCGTTAATTTTGTGGCAATTATCATTAATATTTGGAGAAAAAGCAGTAATTTTGCAGCCCAAAATATGAACGATGGGAATAGATAGTGCAATATTTCGCAGAAGTGAGCTGCTGCTCGGCAATGAGGCGATGGACCGCATCGCCCAGAAGCGCGTAATCATCTTTGGTGTGGGCGGCGTAGGCTCGTGGTGCGCCGAGAGCCTGGTGCGTAGCGGTATACGTCAGTTGACAATCGTTGACTCCGACCGCGTGTGCATCACCAATATCAATCGCCAGCTGATGGCCACCACCAAGACCGTTGGACAAGTAAAGGTAGAGGCTCTCAAAGAGCGTCTGCTCACCATTAATCCCTCAGCAGAGATAATGGCATTGCAGAAGATATTCTCGCAAGAGACTGCCGAGGAGTTTGACCTTGATAGCTACGACTACATCATCGATGCCATCGACTCGCTGAAGGACAAGGCGGCGCTCATCCTCCTGGCCTGCAAGACGAACGCCAAGCTATTCTCTTCGATGGGCGCAGCCCTGAAGATGGACCCGACGCGCATCAAGGTAACGGAGTTCTGGAAGGTGGAGGGCGACCCGTTGGCTCGCGCTTTACGAAAGAAGTTCAAGGCTCTGAGTAAGCGAGAGGAGAGCGATGCTTGCATCAGCTCTTCCGAGCATGAAGAGGCTCGACCGAAGGTCAAGTATCGCGGACGGTTCCCCGAAAAGAAGTTCCAGGTGGTGTATAGCGACGAACTGCTTGAAAACAAAGGGTGCCCGCCAGATACCGACGAGACACCCTCATTATTCAACAAGCCACAAACGAATGGCTCATTAGCTCACATCACCGCCATCTTCGGCTTCACGCTGGCGGGGCTGGTGATCCAGGACGCCATTAAGGCTTAATCCTCTTTTACTATCGGATAAAGTTCGATGAACTCGCCCTGGTGGTTTTGACCATCGTTGATGAGTCCGGCAAACTTCTGGCCGACGGTCTCGATGTCGTGGAAACCGGGGAGCGCCATATTGCCGTTCAGGTCGGTGGTGGTAGGACCCGGGTGAACGGAGAAAATTTCCACAGGGGTATTACTCTGCTCAAATTCTATCGCCATCACCCCCATCATGGCATTCTGGGCTGCCTTGCTGGCGACGTATGCCAGAGGGTGCCAGTAGGGACTGATCTCTGAGGGAACGGTGACATTGGCGATGCGGCCATTATTCTTGGCGATCAGCGGTATCAGCGCCTTGGTGAGGGCGAAGGTGCCGATGAAGTTCACGTCGAGCGTTTCACGGATAACACTGATTTCTGTGTGTTCGCTGTCGACGCTCATGTCGCCAGGAATACCGGCATTGTTGACGAGCAGCGTCAACTCCGGGTATTTCTCGTTGATCTCCTGAGCAGCCTTTTCGATGCCGTCAAGGTCTTTCAGTTCGATACCTACCCAGCCTAACACGTCAACACCTGCCGACTGCAATTCGCCGACGGCTTTCGAGGCGCGCTGTTCGTCACGTGCGCCGATGATGACTTTCCAGCCGCTGAGGCCGAGGTGTTTTGCTATTCCGTAGCCGATGCCCTTATTGGCACCAGTCACTAAAACAATCTTTTTTCCCATTTTTCTGTTTAGTTAATGTTTAATGTGTCAATTACAGGTGCAAAAGTACGCATTATTTCCGAATCTCCCAAATATTACGTGCGTTTTCTTTACAGATGCACCTCTTTCTCTACGACCTCACCGTTCAGAATCTTGAAGGAGTTGAGATGAACCCCCTCGTGGAGCGAGAGAATGGCGTAACGGATGGTGGGGTCGTTGGCTAGACGGAGGTCTTCTTGCGAAGGTCGCGAGGGCGAGGCAGGATGACTATGCCAGTTGGCGAGAATCTTCAAGCCATTCTGCCGGGCATACCTCAATGCCGCAAACTGGTCTTTCGGGGCAAACGAGAAGTGCTCTGGGGAATGGTCGATATTTTCCATCCAGTAGTTTTCCGTCACTTTGTCGCCATCCTCGCTGCTAATACCCAGCAGGTATCCGCACGTCTCATTGGGTGCGTCCTGCCGGGCCTGGCTAATCAATTCATCTATAATATTTTGTGGTATCTTCATCGCTTAGTGGTTTTTGAGGTCGCAGGCGGCCTGTTGGTAATCTATCAGGTGGTCGATGGTGGGATTCGAGCCGCAGATGGCGCACGAGTCGCGATGCTTCACGGGAACCGTGCGGAACTGCATCGTCTTGGCATCAAAGGTGAGCAGACGGTTCGTCAGCAGTTCGCCGATACCCGTGAAATACTTCAGGGTCTCAGCAGCCTGAATCGTACCTAACATACCCGCAATGGCTCCTAATACACCAGCCTGCGAACAAGTAGGTACGGCTCCCACGGGAGGCGGTTCCTTAAACATACAACGGTAGCAGGCCGTGCCAGGCAGGTGGGTAAACGTCTGGCCGTTGAAACGCAGGATGCCACCATGCGAGAAGGGCTTTCCCGCCATCACACAGGCATCGTTGATGAGGAACTTCACGGGGAAGTTGTCCGTGCCGTCGACGATGAAGTCGTACTCCTTGATAATATCGAGCGCGTTCGAAGAGTCGAGGAACTCGTAGTAGGTATCCACCTTCACATCGGGGTTGATGGCCTTGATCTTCTCCTCGGCACTCTTCACCTTTGGCACGCCCACATCCTTCGTGAAGTGGATCACCTGACGCTGGAGGTTGCTCAAATCGACGACATCGGCATCGACGATACCGATGGTGCCGATGCCTGCCGCAGCGAGGTAGAGCGACACGGGAGCACCTAGTCCGCCGGCACCCACTACGAGCACACGCGCGTTCATTATTTTCTCTTGTCCCTCCACGCCGACGTCCTGTAGTAGGATGTGTCGCGAGTAACGCTGTATCTGTTCTTCTGTAAAGTCAATCATAATTCTTAATTCTTAACTCTTAACTAAATAGTCCCTCCTCCCATGAAATACAGGAAATCGACTTTGTCACCTTCCTTCAGTTGAATACTCTCCCAGTCCTCGCGCTCGGCAAACTCCTCGTTCACCTGTACGCTGACCATCTCGGGCTGCAGCACGTTCTGCTGCAGAATCAGTTCACTCACATTGAGCGGCAGGCTCACTTCCTGCACGTCTCCATTTACATAAATCTTTGCCATAATCGTTTGAGTTTGAATTCGTCTGCAAAGGTACGGCGAAATCGGCACTCCCGCAATCGCACGTTCGTGGCATTCTGCATACCAACTGTATGGTATGCGATTTACCCTTCCCGTGGGATTGTGGCATCGGGGAAATCGCCGTACCTTTGCACCCAGAACTCAAACGTATATTTTATGGCAGAAAACAAGAAACTAAGCATCATCGCCTTCAGCGGCGATTTCGACAAACTGACGGCAGTATTTACATTAGGTACGGGCGCGGCAGCAGTAGGTTATGAGGTGAACATCTTCTTCACCTTCTGGGGTCTTGACGCCATCAAGCAGAAGCAGGGCCGCTCGTTCACGGGCGGTAATTGGCTCACCAAACTCTTCGGCTTCATGATGGGCGGACTGAAGGTCACTCCCACCAGCCGTTTCAACTTCCTGGGTGCCGGCCCGAAGATCTTCCGCTATCTGATGCGCAAGAACAACGTGGCAACGCTCGAGGAACTCGTCGAGGCAGCCAAGGCCCTCGGCATCAACCTCTACGCCTGCGAAATGGCCATGCACGTGCTCGGCCTCAAGAAAGAGGATTTTATCCCTGAGGTGAAGGACGTCCTCGGCGTGGCCTCGTTCCTCAACCTCAGCGAAGGCGGACAAACATTATTCATTTAAAAGTAAAAAGGTAAAAAAGTAAAAAGGTAAGGATATGGCAACAAAGGTATTAGACATTACGAAGGAGCACTGCCCGATGACCTTCGTCAAGACCAAGATCGAACTCTCGAAGCTCCAGCCGGGCGACATTCTGGAAGTATTGCTCGCTGAGGGCGAGCCTCTCGACAACGTTCCCCGCAATGCCAAGGAGCAGGGTTATAATGTCCTTTCCGTCGAGCACGTCGAAGGGACGACGCATAAAGTAACTATAAAAAAGTAAAAAAATAAAAAGGTAAAACATTTAAAACTCAAACAATTATGGCAGATTCAAATCTTCAGCGCAGTGTGACTACTGCTACCGCCAGACGTCTGGCAACCACCACCAAGACCGCCCCGCAGATGGGCTCCATCACCCCGAGATTACTCCTGAAGTTATTACCCTGGGTACAAGTCAGCGGCGGAACGTTCCGTGTGAACCGCACAAAGGTCGAACTTCGCAAGAACGACCGCCTGCCCATTCAGTATGTCAACGGCGTACCGTCATTTACAGCAAAGAACTTGAAAGCGATACCTCTGTTCTCTGAGTTTGACGACGAAATCCTAAACCGCCTCGTCAGCTCGTTCGAGACCAAGGAGGTCGATGTGGATAAGTTCTTCGTAGAGGAGGGCAAGGACAAACAACGCTTCTTCATTGTGGCAAGCGGACAGGCTGAGGTCATCAGCAAAGGCCCTCACGGCGAGGACTTGCGGATTGCCCTGCTGGGCGACGGCGAGTACTTCGGCGAGGCTGACCTGTTGGACGAACAGGAGTCGACGGTCAGCGTCCGCGCCATCACGCCCACCGTGTTCCTTGGGCTGAAACTCAAGGAGTTAATCAAGTTTATTAAAGAGGTGCCCGACTTCCGCGACACGTTCGAGAAAGCGGTCGACAAGCAACTGCGCCTGAAGGCATCGGTCAACGACAACGGCGAGAAGCACATCGACCTCGTCAGCGGCCACGAGGAGGACAACATCATCCCCGAGACCTACATCGACTACGAGGAGAATCCGACGGAGTATTCACTGAATACGCTACAGACGGTGGTTCGTGTACATACCCGCGTGAGCGATCTTTATAATAATCCCTACAACCAGCTCGAAGAACAGCTGCGTCTCTCGATCGAGAGCATCAAGGAGCGTCAGGAGTGGGAACTCATCAACAACAAACAGTTCGGTCTATTGGCTGCTGCCAACCCCGCCTACCGCATTACCACACGCTATGGTTCGCCCACGCCCGACGACCTCGACGAGTTGCTGTCATTAGTCTGGAAGGAGCCCGCATTCTTTATCGCTCATCCGAGAGCCATTGCCGCCTTCGAGCGTGAGTGCACCTGGCGTGGTGTTCCGCCTGTGACGACCGACCTTTTCGGTACTCGCGTGGTTCTGTGGCGTGGTGTACCCCTGATTCCTTCAGACAAGGTAGAGGTAGAAGGTCAGTATCTGACAGGCCGTGGTGTTGGTACCACAAAGAT
>CACZDV010000035.1 GCA_902780025.1 uncultured Prevotellaceae bacterium | reverse complement strand
TCGCTACAGCAAAAAACGTTGTCTCAAGCCTCTAAATGAAGAAAATGACACCTCTTAACATTTATTATATGTCTTACTCTTGTTTATGTCTTAGAAATCTATTATTGTTTCCCAACCGAGTGGAATGTTAAAATATATGATGGATTAAATGGATCAGAAATGTCATTAGCAGATGTTTCAACATTTACTTTAAATGGTATTGAATATACTGTTAAACGTATGGGTAGACAACAAGCTGCTGGTGCTACACAAAATCTATATGCAAGATGTTAATAAAATATGAAACAAAGAATAATACAAACCATAGTTGCACTGGTGACGATAGTTAGTAGTGCGACGGCACAGACGTTCAGGGTAGCGTCTGTTGAGGCAAAGCCTGGTGAGCAGACAGAACTGGTAATCAGTGCCAGCGGGATGAGCAATGTAACGGCTTTGCAGTTTAATCTTGCATTGCCTGAGGGCACTATACTCAATGAAAGTGCCATTACGAAGGGTTTGGCGGTCAGCGACCATACGCTGTCGGTACAGACGATAGACAATGGTAACCGCCTCTTTGTCCTCTACAACATGGACTTAAGACAGATTGGTGATGGCATACTGCTGCGTCTGCCCGTTACCATGGGACAGCAGGCAGGCAGCTTCAACGGCAGTCTCTATACTGTACGCACGGCCAATACCGAGGCTGAGAGCCACGTGTGCTCAGCGGTAGGCTTCAGCATCAAGGTGAAGGCTCCGGCTCCCGCTGCCCAGACGCTGACGGCCAATGCTGCCGAGGGCAACTACTGGACGACGTTCTACTGCGGCGAGGCAGGCTACAGGATTGACGACAACGAGAACGCCTGCGCCTACACGGCCACCTATGGCGTGGCCAACGAGGTGGGCACGTTGACGCTGCACAAACTGGGCAAGGTGGTTCCGGCAGACAATGCCGTCATCATCGTGGGCGAGGACAACGCCGTCAGCATGACGAAGGATGACACTTCGTCGGCAACGTATAACGTGGACAACGACCTGCGCGGCGTGGATGATGCAACAGCCGTCTCGACGCTGGGCACAGGCACGTTCTACGTGCTGGGCAACCAGAACTCGCACTTTGGCTTCCATCAGTACACGGGTACGACGATGGCCGCCGGCAAGGCCTATCTGCTGGTCAGCGGCGCGTCAGCCCCTGCCCGCGGCTTCAGCATCGTGTTTGACGAAGCCGATGGCATCAGGGAAGTGAAAGGCGGCAAAGACGCAGACGCCTGGCACAACCTCGACGGCCGCCGCATCAACGGCAGTCCGTCGGCAAAGGGCATCTATATCCACGAAGGTAGAAAGGAGGTACTGAAATGAAGAAGCGCTATGTGAGTCCCGCCATTGAGGTGGAGAGACTGCTGCAGGTAGGCATCGTCTGCGCCAGCGGCTACGACGAATTAGAAGAAAAGCCCCTCGACATCTTCGATCAGGAACAGGACCAGATTACACAGCCAGGCGGAATCTGGTAGTAACGTTGCATAACCTCAGAAAAGTGGGTGGGCTTCTAACGGAGCTCACCCACTTCCTGGTAGAAACGCGATGCTGTTTAGTCGAGGTGGAACACCTCTTCCAGTGGGATGGTGACGGGCGAGTTGTCAGGGTTCACCTCCATGATGTCGGCCATCATGTCCCACCAACGCTGGGTGATGGGGTCCACGTTGTCGGTGTCCTGCGAGTTGCCCTCCTTCGAGCACTCCTGATAGGCGAAGAGGATGTTGGTGTCGCGGTCCCAGTAGATGCTGTAGTTGCCTACGCCCTGCTCCTTGATCATCTCTACGAGCTCGGGCCAGATGGCGGCGTGGCGCTTTTGGTACTCCCGTTCGAAGCCGGGCTTCAGTTTCATCTTGAATGCGAATCTGCGTGTCATAATTGTTTTAGTTTTTAATTGATAAGTAATAACCTATTTTATATAGTTTGAATATGGTCAGGTTGGGATGCCGTCCACAGAGGTTGCGGCGCTCCATCGGGCCGGCGAGGCAGTGCCACAGCCGGATGAGCAACTTGACAAATCCGATGTGGATGCCCTCGGTCAGGGTGAGCATCTGCGAGTAGCCCCGCAGGTCGTCGCGGAAGTCGTGGAGGGTGGTGAGGGCTTCCTCGGTCTTGCGCAGGAACTGCTGGTTGGGCTCGAAGGTGTTGAAGCCCAGGGGATTCTCGATATGGGTAATGCTGATACCGCCCTGCTTCAGCCGTTTGCCGAAGAGCACGTCCTCGTAGCCGTAGCGGCGGAAGCGCTCGTCGAAGGGGTAGGCGAGCATCACGTCGCGGCTGACCGCGAAGTTGCAGGTGTGGAAGTGCTGGTAGGGACGCTTGCGGCGCTCTGTAGCGCGATGCTGGGGTTCGCAGTCTTTCTCGTAGCGGTATCTCAGGCTTGACGCGTCGCCCTGGCCCACGATGTAGCCTCCGTAGACCACCTCACCTTCTGCGTCAAGATAGCCCTGCAGGTACCGGGGACTGATGACGGACATGTGGCTGTCGATGAAGAGCAACCGCGGGTATTGGGCTTTGCGGGCCAGGAAGTTGCGGATGGCGGCACGGCCGGCGTTCGGCTGCCTGCAGATGTAGCGGCAATGCTCCATCGCGTTGATGGCTTGGTTGGCCTCAATGGTCTGCGGGTCGGTGGAACCATCGTCGGCCACGATGACCTCGAAGGTGATGCCTGCATCCAGCGCCTGCTGCCTGATGTTGCTGACCAATTGGACGCAAACGGTGTTGAAGACCGGTATGAGAATAGACAATTCGTGCTTCATTGCGGTACAAAAGTACAAAAAATGAAAGATTTAAGCAAATTTTTCACTCTACTCTGTACACTTTTCACTTTTTTTTTGTACCTTTGCACCCGCTATTACGAGATAATGGCACGAAATCAAAGTTAATTACAAAAAAATTAAAGATTAAATGGCAACAAAAATCAGATTGCAGCGTGGCGGTCATAAGGGCTATGCCGTATACCGCATCGTCATCGCTGACGCAAGAGCACCACGTGATGGTCGTTTTACTGAGAAGATTGGTATGTACAATCCTAACACCAATCCTGCCACAGTAGACTTGAATTTCGAGCGTGCTCTCTATTGGGTTGAGGTTGGTGCCCAGCCCACGGACACAGTACGCAACATTCTTAGCCGTGAGGGCGTGTACCTGATGAAGCACCTGAAGGGTGGCGTGAAGAAGGGCGCTTTCGACGAGGCTACGGCACAGAAGAAGTTCGACGCCTGGAAGGCTGACAAGCAGAACGGTCTGAACAAGATCGCCGACGCTGAGGCTAAGGCTAAGAAGGAGGCTGCCGCCAAGGCTCTCGATGCCGAGAAGAAAGTGAATGAGGAAATCGCCAAGAAGGTAGCCGACAAGAAGGCTGCTGCCGCTGCCGCTAAGGCTGAGGAGGAGGCTGCAAAGGCTGCTGAGGCCGCTGCTGCCGAGGCTCCCGCTGCTGAGGAGGCTCCCGCTGAGGCTTAAGTCATTCATTTGAAGTTCGCAGAAACACTGACTGGACATCGGGCTCTCGGCTCAGTGTCCAGTCATTCGTTTTTGAATTGAAAATTGAAGATTGAAAATTGAACATTGAGATATGAATATTTCCTATAAATGGCTGAAAGACTACGTTGACTTCGACCTGACACCGCAACAGGTGTGCGACGCGCTGACGTCAACAGGACTGGAAGTCGATGCACTGGAAGAGGTGCAGAGCATCCGCGGCGGACTGAAGGGACTGTATGTGGGCAAGGTGCTGACCTGTGAGGCCCATCCCAACAGCGACCACCTGCACGTAACGACCGTTGACCTGGGCAAAGGTGAGCCGAGCCAGATTGTCTGTGGCGCCCCCAACGTGGCAGCCGGACAGAAAGTAATTGTGGCCGACCTGGGCTGTGTGCTCTACGACGGCGACAACGAGTTCGTCATCAAGAAGTCGAAGCTGCGCGGCGTGGAGTCCAACGGTATGATTTGTGCTGAGGACGAGATTGGTGTAGGAACCTCGCACGACGGTATCATCGTGCTGCCTGAGGATGCCCCCGTGGGTCAGCCTGCTGCTGAGTACTACCACTTGGAGAGCGACTGGCTGATAGAGGTGGACATCACCGCCAACCGTGCCGACGGCCTCTCTCACTGGGGTGTGGCCCGCGATCTGTATGCCTGGCTGAAGAGCAATGGCTACGAGACGAAGATGCACCGTCCTGACGAGTCGGCTTTCAGCGTCGACAACAACGACCTGCCCATCGACGTGGTTATTGAGAACAGCGAGGCTTGCCGCCGCTACGCCTGCGTCAGCATCACCGACTGCGAGGTGAAGGAGTCGCCCGAGTGGCTGAAGACGCGCCTGACGACCGTCGGCCTGCGTCCTATTAATAATATCGTTGACATTACGAACTACATCATGTTCGCCTACGGTCAGCCCCTGCATTGTTTCGATGCCGACATGGTGACGGGTCATAAGATTGTGGTAAAGACCATGCCCGACGGTACGCCGTTCCAGACGTTGGACGGTGTGGAGCACAAGCTGTCAGACCGCGACTTGGCTATCTGCAATACTGAGGACGCTATGTGTATCGCCGGCGTCTTTGGCGGTAAGGGTAGCGGTACCTACGAGACGACGAAGAACGTTGTGCTGGAGTCGGCCTACTTCCATCCCACATGGATTCGCAAGTCAGCCCGCCGTCACGGCCTGTCGACTGATGCCTCGTTCCGCTTCGAGCGCGGCATCGATCCCAACGGCGTCATCTATGCTTTGAAGCAGGCTGCTATCATGTGCCGCGAACTGGCAGGTGGTAAGGTGTCGATGGAGATTCGCGACGAGTATCCCTCACCCATTGAGAATGCCAAAGTAGAACTTGACTTCAACTATGTCAAGACGCTGATAGGCAAGGATATACCTCATCAGACGATTAGGGATGTCTGCACCTCGTTGGAGATGAAGATTCTCTCTGAAACAGCAGAGGGAATGACCGTCGAGGTGCCTGCCTACCGTGTGGACGTACAGCGTCCTTGCGACGTGGTGGAGGACATCCTGCGCATCTACGGATATAATAATGTGGAGATCCCCACGCAGCTGAAGAGCTCGCTCGTCATCAAGGGCGATGAAGACCGTAAGCACAAGCTGGCCAACCTCGTGAGCGAGCAGCTGGTGGGCGAGGGCTTCAACGAAATCCTGAACAACTCGTTGACGAAGGCCGCATACTATGATGATATTGAAAAGCTGGTGAAGATCATGAACCCGCTTTCAAGCGACCTGAACGTCATGCGTCAGACCTTGCTTTATGGCGGTTTGGAGAGCATTGCCCACAATGCCAACCGCAAGAATCAGAACCTGCGCCTTTTTGAGTTCGGTAACGTCTACTACTTCGACCCTGAGAAAAAGAGCGATGACGACCCGATGCAGGCTTACAAGGAGCAGAACCACCTGGCACTCTGGGTGACGGGTAAGCGCGTGGAAGGCTCATGGGCTCATCAGGATGAGGACACTACGTTCTATGAACTGAGTGCCTACGTCGAGAACGTCCTCCGTCGCATCGGCCTGAAGCCGGGTATGACCGTTCGCAAGAAGTCGGAGAATCCTGTCTTCTCTGCTGGCATCACCATCGAGAACCGAGGTGGCAAGGTGCTCTGTGAGATGGGTGTACTGACTAAGAAACTGCAGAAGCAGTTCGGTATCAGCAATCCCGTCTATTATGCCGAGTTGAACTGGACGCTACTGATGAAGGCGACGAAGAAGAACGAGGTGACCTTCACGGAGGTTCCCAAGTTCCCCGCCGTGAGCCGCGACCTCGCCTTGTTGGTGGACAACAATGTGGAGTTTGCCCAGATTGAGCAGATTGCCTCTCAGACAGAGAAGAAACTGCTGAAGCGCGTTGAGCTCTTCGATGTCTACGAAGGTGATAAGCTGCCTGCCGGCAAGAAGTCGTATGCCGTCAACTTCATCCTGCAAGACGAGGAGAAGACGATGGGTGACAAGCAGATTGATGCCATCATGCAGAAACTCATTGCCAACTTGAAGAAGCAACTCAACGCAGAACTCCGTTAATTATGCATTATGAATTATTAATTATGGATTAAAGATATGGGAAGAGCATTTGAATATCGTAAGGCTGCAAAGCTGAAGAGATGGGGCCACATGGCCAAGACTTTTACTAAGATCGGTAAGCAGATTGCCATTGCCGTGAAGGCTGGCGGTCCCGAGCCCGACATGAACCCGGCACTGCGCGCCATCATCGCCAATGCCAAGCGTGAGAACATGCCGAAGGACAACATCGAGCGTGCCATCAAGAACGCTATGGGTAAGGACCAGAGCGACTACAAGGAAGTGACCTACGAGGGATACGGCCCTCACGGTATTGCCATCTTCGTTGACACCCTGACCGACAACACCACCCGCACGGTGGGCGACGTCCGCTCGGTGTTCAACAAGTTTAACGGCAACCTGGGTACGCAGGGTTCACTCTCGTTCCTCTTCGACCACAAGTGTGTGTTCACTTTCAAGAAGAAGGACGGTCTGGATATGGACGAGATGATTCTCGACCTGATTGACTACGGTGTGGAGGATGAGTACGACGAGGACGAAGAGGAGAACAGCATCACCATCTATGGCGACCCCTCCAGCTTCGGTGCCATCCAGAAGCACTTGGAGGAGAACGGCTTCGAGGTGACGGGTGCTGAGTTCACCCGCATCCCCAACGACCTGAAGGACGTGACGCCCGAGCAGCGTGAGACCATCGACAAGATGGTGGAGCGCCTCGAGGACTTCGACGATGTGCAGACGGTCTACACCAACATGAAGCCCGAACCCATCGAGGAGTAATACAGCACACAGCATAAAAAAGGCGGAACGTCAAGTCCCGCCTTTCTTGTTTTTCAGCCTTTGACTTTTTTACTTCTTCTTATAATCCTTCTCGCTGAAGGTGGTGTCGAAGAGGATGGTTTTCGGATCCTTTTTCGAACGATAGGTATAGGCAAAGCTGAAACCAGCCTCCTTATAAGCCATCATAGTGGTCGTGTTCTTCAGTTCCGTGAGCAGGGCCTGACGGGCATCGTCCTTGTTTAGCAGTCCTACGCTGTCAGCAGCCCCAGAGAGGGTATAGAAGTAATGAAGCGTGTGGGTAGCAGCCTCGAAGGTGAGGCTGTCAATCGTCAGGTTCTCGCCAATCGGAGCCGGGCAGTTTTTCTGGGTGTACAACTTTGCTTCCTGTGCTGCCTTCTCGTCGAGCGATTCCTGGCAAGCGATAAAAGTGAGTGCCGCAAGGGCTAATACAAACAATTTTTTCATAATTAATACTTTATTCTGGGTGCAAAGATACTCAGAAATATTAAATTTCATCGTGGAAACTCCAAAAAAAAGCTAAATAATTAGAGAAAAAGCATTTTTTATTGTAACTTTGCAAATTAATAGCTGTGAATTACAAATGGACAACATAAGAAACTTCTGTATCATTGCGCATATTGACCATGGAAAGTCGACCCTGGCTGACCGCCTGTTGGAGGCTACAAACACCATTCAGGTGACTGAAGGGCAGATGCTCGACGACATGGACCTGGAGCGTGAGCGTGGCATTACCATCAAGAGCCATGCCATCCAGATGGAATATATGCGCGGTGATGAGAAATATATCCTGAACCTGATTGACACTCCGGGACACGTTGACTTCTCGTACGAAGTGTCGCGAAGCATTGCGGCCTGCGAAGGTGCATTGTTGGTGGTCGACGCTACGCAGGGCGTACAGGCGCAGACCATCTCTAATCTCTATATGGCCATCGACCATAATCTGGAAATCATACCCGTTATCAATAAGATAGATATGCCCTCGGCCATGCCCGACGAGGTGGAGGACGAGATTGTCGACCTCATCGGCTGCGACCCCAGCGACATTATCCGTGCCAGTGGCAAGACGGGTGAGGGAGTAGGGGAGATACTCGATGCCATCGTCGACCGTGTACCCCATCCCGAGGGTGACCCGAAGGCTCCGCTGCAGGCGCTTATCTTCGACTCTGTGTTCAACTCCTTCCGCGGTATCATTGCCTACTTCAAGATTGTGAACGGTTCGATACACAAGGGCGACATGGTGAAGTTCTTCAATACGGGAATGGAGTACGATGCCGACGAGATTGGTGTGCTGAAGATGGATATGATTCCCCGTCAGGAACTCAAGACTGGCGACGTGGGCTACATCATCAGCGGTATCAAGAACTCGAAAGAGGTGAAGGTGGGTGACACCATTACCCATGTTGACAATTCCTGCAAGTCTGCCATCGAAGGTTTCCAGGAAGTGAAGCCGATGGTCTTTGCCGGTGTCTATCCTATCGACCCGACGGAGTATGAAAACCTGCGCGCATCGTTGGAGAAGCTGCAGTTGAACGACGCCTCGCTGACCTTTACGCCCGAGTCCTCCGTAGCCCTTGGCTTCGGTTTCCGCTGCGGCTTCCTTGGTCTGCTCCACATGGAGATCATCCAGGAGCGACTTGACCGTGAGTTCGATATGGACGTCATCACTACCGTGCCCAACGTGTCGTATATGTGCTATACCAAGCAGGGCGAAGAGCGCGAAGTCCATAATCCCTCGGGGCTGCCCGACCAGACCATGATAGAGCGCATAGAGGAACCCTATATCCGCGCCAGCATCATCACCGCCGCCGACTACATTGGCCCCATCATGACCCTCTGCCTCGACAAGCGCGGCGAACTCATCGACCAGCAGTATGTCTCCGGAAACCGCGTGGAGCTGCACTTCATGCTGCCGTTGGGCGAAATCGTGATTGACTTCTACGACAAGCTGAAGTCCATCTCCAAGGGTTATGCCTCGTTCGACTATCACGTCGACTCTTTCCGTCCCTCCAAGCTGGTGAAACTCGACATCCTGCTGAACGGTGAGCCTGTCGATGCTCTCTCAACGCTGACCCATCAGGACAATGCCGTCACCTTTGGACGCCGTATGTGTGAGAAGCTGAAGGAACTCATACCGCGTCAGCAGTTCGACATCGCCATCCAGGCTGCCATCGGCGCCAAGATTATTGCCCGCGAGACGGTGAAGCAGGTACGAAAGGATGTGACAGCCAAATGCTACGGCGGCGACGTCAGCCGTAAGCGCAAACTACTTGAGAAACAGAAACGCGGTAAGAAGCGTATGAAACAGATAGGCAATGTGGAGGTGCCGCAGAAGGCCTTCCTTGCCGTATTGAAACTCGACTAAGGGAAATGAGAAATTGTTAAATGATCAAATTGTTAAAAAGTCAAATAGTCAAATCAATATAGCCTATGCCAACTATTAGCATTGCACCAAGAGACGTGGCCCGTGAACTCGCACGGCGCTACAGTACGATGACACACGATGAGCTCGATATGTTAGAGAGTATCCTCGTGGCAAAGAAATATGCCAAGAACGAAAAGATCCTTACTGAAGGCGAGGTTTGTGAAAATATATACTGGATTGTCAAGGGGCTCGTGCGTCAGTTCTATTATAAGAATGGTAAGGAATTGACAGAGTATATGGCTACGGAGAATACCATCTGTATGTGCATTGAGAGCCTGTTCCGCGAACAGCCCACCAATCTGCAGATGATGGCTATCGAACCCACCATTCTCTATTGTCTGCCCAAGGCAAAACTTGAGGCTGTTGCCATGAAGAGCGTCAATATCCAGATACTCTACCGTAAGATATTGGAGGAGAGTCTTATTCTCAGTCAGATACGTGCCGACATGCTCCGCTTTGAATCGGCCATCGACCGTTATCAGAAACTGGTGAAGCGTTCGCCCCAGTTAGTACTCCGTGCACCACTGGTGTACATTGCCTCTTATTTGCAGATGACTCCCGAGACGTTGTCTCGAGTCCGTACCCAGACATTATTGGAAAAATAATAAGAACTACTGCTTATGAAGAAGCATGCACTATTACTGTTGCCGTTTGTAGCCGCCTTGTGTCTGACGGGGTGCAAACGCGATTACAAGGTCATCCATGCGCGGCCTGTCGTTGACTCTGCTGCTGCCGCTGCCGAGCATCAAGAAGAAGGCTCGATAGCTATTCCGGACTCAGTGCCAGCACCGTTGGACGAACCGCTGATAGATATTCCTGACATCCCTGATGAGGTGGACCTCACGAATACAGACGGGCAGGATGAGTATGAGAATTATATTCATGGGCGATAGCAAAGTGCTACCGCCCATTTTCTTGTTGTTTAGAAAAATATCGTGGAAAGCACGTAGGCCACAATGGTCGAGGTGATGACGCAGATGAGGCCAGGCATCATGAACGAGTGGTTCAGCAGGTATTTTCCTATGACGGTCGTTCCTGAACGGTCGAAGTTCACCGTTGCAATGTCCGAGGGATAATTGGGAATAAAGAAGTAACCGTAGACAGAGGGCAGTACACCCAGCAGCACGGGACCTGCAATGCCCAGCTGATAGGCCAGTGGAAGCATGGCCACGACCACGGCTCCCTGCGAGTTGATGAGCACGGAGACGAGGAAGAACACCAGGGCGATGCTCCAGGGATAGGCACTGACAACGCCAGCCAGCATAAGCTTCATCTCTCCCAGATAGTTCGAGAAATAAGTGTCGGCCAGCCAGGCGATACCGTAGATAGCGACGACAGCCACCATACCCGACTGCCAGACGGGCCCTGCAACGGCCTTCTTGGGTGCAGCCTTGCAGAAGATAATCATCAGGGCTGCTGCAGAGATCATGACAATCTGGATGACAAGGTTCATAGGCAGCGTTTTGTCATACCATTCGGTGGTGCCCTTCAGGAAAACATCAGCCTTCACCAGCTGGTCGCCCGTTACGGCCAAGTCCGGGTTTATATAAAGGGCATTGGCATCATGAACGGCACGTAGGGTCTTGTAGGAAGGCAGCGCTTCCTGGAAAATGGCGAAGAACACGATGACGGCAAGCGCACCGAGGAAGATGTAGACGGCATTTTTGGCCGACTGAGGAATCTCCTTGTCGAGGGTCGTAGCGCTGGAACCGTAGATGTACTTGCGCTGTTCGGGGTCCTGCAGTTTCTTCTGGAACTGCGGGTCCTTGTCGAGGTCCAGACCGCGGTGGTATGATGCTGTAGCGGCAGCCATCAGTCCACAGATGCAGGCGGGGATGGAAATCATCAGTACCTGCGGGATGGTGATGTCGAAACCGTTGGTGTTAGAGATGCTGACGAAGGCCACGACAGCGGCAGCGATAGGCGAGCAGGTGATACCTACCTGAGAGGCGATAGAGGCTACGCCACAGGGTCGCTCAGGGCGAATGCCTTTCTTCAGGGCGATGTCACAGATAATCGGCATCAGCGTATAGACCACATGGCCTGTTCCTACAAGCACCGTCAGGAAGAACGTGCAGAGCGGAGCGAGGAATGTGATGCGGTCAGGATGCTTGCGTAGCAGCCGCTCGGCAATCTGAATGAGCCAATCCATACCGCCTGAGGCTTGCATGATGCCGGCACAGGTAACGGCGGCGATGATGATGTAGATGACATCGGTAGGCGGTGAGCCGGGTTTCAGGCCGAAGCCGAAGACGAGGATGGCCAGGCCGATGCCTGAGATGGCGCCGAGGGCCAGTGAGCCGTAGCGCGAACCTACCCAGAGTGCACCGAGTACGATACAGAGCTGGAGGATCATTGTTAGTGTAATCATAAGCTTTAAATTTATTCGTTATTACGGTATTTCGTTATTTCGTCAGTTTCGTTTCTCTTTGATGATACCATGACGGTAGGCATGTAGCAGTTGCTTCAGGTCGCTCACCTGTTCGCGTAGTTCCTCACCCTTGTCGGTATCGGCCACGAGCATACGGTGGGCAGACATCTCGACAATCTGGGTGCTTGACTTAATGTCGGTACCTCGAAGGATGGCGTCCTTGGTCGATGTGAACGGTTCGTGCTGTACCAGTTGGAAACCGCGGCTGTGGTAGATGAGCGTATAGCCGGCAATACCCGTTTCCGAGTGGTAGGCCTCCGAAAAGCCGCCGTCGATGACCATGAGCTTGCCGCCCGCCTTGATGGGGTTCTCGCCCTTGGAAGCGTGGACGGGCACGTGTCCGTTGATGATGTGGCGGTTCTTGCCTTTTACGCCAAAGGCATCAAGGATGCGGTCGCATACCTCCTCGTTGTTACGCAACTGGAAGTAGGCTCCCTTCTCTTCCTTGTAGGTCTCTTGGTCGGTCAGGAAGTAACGCTCGAAGGTGGCCATCTTTGACTTGTCGAACAAGGGTGAATCCTTGCCGCACCACAGGTAGAGGAAATAGTCCTTGGCGTAGGCTTTCAACTCAGGCTCTGTGTCGCTCTCGAAGGCTGCCCTTACCAGCTGCCCGATGTAGTTCATCAACTCCTTTCCCTGATAGCGCTGCCCTAAGATCTCGACATCCTTCAGCGAACCGTCGGCGTTCAGTGGTACTGATGCGTGGTAGAGCAGGTTGCTGTTACAGATGTTGAAGAGACAGCCGTGACTCAGGATGGTACGGATATGCTTGCGCAGTTTCTCCGAGACGCGGAACGAGTGGTGCAGTTTCTGCATGAGTTCGGCTTCCTCTGTAGTCAGCTCAGCACAGCCGGTGGGGAAATTGCAGTCCTTCATGACATAGTCCTTACCATCGATGCGGCAGGTCTTTTTCTCCTGATTGATAGCCTCCATTAGGCAACGGTTCTCCATCTGCCACTCAGGGCGGCGGTGGAAGATGCGCGCCTCCTCCTTGAACTGTATAACGGAGATGGCCTTGTGCATCTTGGCCGTCAGCTGCTGGGTCTTGTCGTCCATCTTGTTGCCTTTCAGTAGCTTGGGCATGAACTCCTCGCAGGGGTCGTCGCCGTAGGTTTCCAGTGCGAAGGTCGCCAGCGGCAGCAGGTTGATGCCGTAGCCATCCTCCAATGTGGCCAGGTTGGCGTAGCGCAGCGACAGTCGCAATACGTTGCAGATACAAGCATCGTTGCCAGCAGCGGCTCCCATCCACAGAATGTCGTGATTACCCCACTGGATGTCCCACGAGTTGTAGCGCCGCATGACGTCCATGATGATGTGGGCTCCTGGGCCGCGGTCGTAGATGTCGCCGAGGATATGCAACTGGTCAATGGCCAGGCGCTGGATTACGTTGCACAGAGCGCAGATGAAGTCGTCGGCACGGCCCGTCGAGATGATGGTGTCGACGATGACGGCCACGTAGGCCGCCTTGTCCTGGTCGTCGGGACGTTCGTGCAGCAATTCCTCAATGATGTATGAGAACTCCTCGGGTAGTGCTTTTCGCACTTTCGAACGGGTGTACTTCGACGATACATCGCGGCACACCTTTACCAACTGATGGATGGTCAGGTGATACCAGTCGTCGATATCCGTCTCGGCGGCCTTCACCAGTTCCAGTTTCTGTTCCGGATAGTAGATGAGCGTACACAGTTCCTTCTTCTCTGATTCGCGTATGCTGTTTCCGAAGATTTCGCCTACCTTTCGCTTGATATTTCCCGAGGCGTTCTTCAGCACATGCTCGAAGGCTTCGTTCTCACCGTGGATGTCAGCCAGGAAGTGCTCCGTACCTTTGGGGAGGTTCATGATGGCCTCCAGGTTAATGATTTCCTTGGCAGCATCGGCAACGGTGGGGAACGACTGCGACAACAGGTTCAGGTAGTGCATATCTGTGTTGTTCATATTCTCAAGTGATTTGTCAGTTGGTTACGTATGATCTTGGTCTGCCGGTCGTCGAGGGGCTTGGCAGGCATGAATCCTTCGTCAAGGTCTGTCAGTTCATGAAGCACGAACAGCAGCCGGCGGAAGAACTTCAGTTGACGGTTCTCGTCAAGCGTGTCGCAGAGTCGGTCGTCCTCGACATCGTCGCGCCTCAGGGCGCGGTCCAGTTCTACGAAGTGGCGCAGGGTCAGGTTTCCTCTGTGCATCTCGCCGATGAGGCCCGTCAGGTCGTGTGCTTCCACTTTTGGCTCCTTATAGTCTGTCGGCAGGTAGCTCTTAATCTGGTTTGTATCAATGTAGGGCTCCCTGATGCCTAATACATGTGTACCTTTGTCAACGACGGTGCGTACGTTTTCCTGATTGGCATAGATGAGCAGCCGCCGCCATTCCTGTTCGTCGATTGTCGGGATGTCGCCGCTTGTCCACCGTCTGTCGCCAGTGATGCCGGCTTTCAGCAGTAGCGTCATCAGCCGACGGGTGTCTGCCGACATCAGGGCCAGCGTGTTCGAGTCCATCACCTTACGGTAGACTTCTTTCGTCTGCTGGGCCATTGCTTCTGGTGTGATGGAGTTGGTGACCACTGCATTGCGCACCACTTCTATCCGTGGGTTCCAGGCTAACTGTTGCAGGGCTTCTGCTTCCATGCTGCCTTGGACAATAACGACATAAGAACATTCAACCAGCCGCCGTTGCCACAACAGCGTCTTGCACAGTTTCTCGCTTAGTCGGCGTTCGTTGATAATCCACGGTTCCAGTCCGCCGTGAGGCGTGAAGACGATGCGCGCTCCCTGGCGGTGGGCTTGCAGTGCCTGTCTCACCACCTTGAACTGCCAGCAGCCGTGAACATGCACGATATCGGGTTTGCCGTCGTGCTGTCCGCTGCCTATCATACTGACGTGGCGGGCTATCAGCGGGTCGTTGTCGGGAAACAGGTGCTGAATGTTTATTGTCATCTTCTCCGTGTTATGCAAAGAGCCTCAATGCTTCGTGTCCTAAATCGGCACGTACAGCAATAAAGTCGTAGTAGGTGGAGCGTTGCAGGTGGCGCATCCAGTTGTTGTGCCCGATGCCTTCGCGCCAGTGCTCGGCCTTGCTGATGATGCTTTTTGCTGCGTTGATTTCATCAAACAGCTTGAGCTTCACGTCACCGCTCTTGCGATTGACGTAGCCGAGTATCAGCACTGAGTCGCCAGTGTACTCCGATAGTTCCTCCAGCCATGTGTGCGAGGGTGGGGTAGTAGTAAGGTCAGTAAAGACAATCCACTCTTTCCGCGCAGCCTTCACGCCGAGGGTGAACGCCAGTCGGCGGCGGAATTGCTGGAACTGATATTTGGGCAGGAATGTAGTGTATAGTTGCGGGTGGTCTGTCTTCATGTAGTTCAGCAGGTCAGCAGTCTCGTCGCTTGAGTGCTCGTCGACGACAATCACCTCGTAGTCCTCATATTGTTGTTCCAGCAGTCGCGGCAGTTCGTTTCGTATCTCCTCTGCCTGGTCGTGAACGGTCATTACCAGGCTGAATGTCGTTCTTTTGTCGGGTGTGCTCATGCTTGTCTCATTGCTTGATTTTCTCCCACGTATTGTTCTGGGAGGCATTGATGGAGAACAGGATGTCGTAGACGGACTCCTTCTCCTTCTGCGTACCCTTACCCTTATAGATATTAGCCAGTTCCTCTTTCTTGTAGTCCGTCCATATCTGTGGCAGCAGGCTCAGTGTTTTGGCTTCATGGGCTGTCTTCAGATCATTCTGCAGGGCGGTGGTCACCTCCGTCCGTCCACGCTCCACGTTGTTGGCCATCTCGTCCAGTCCCTTGCGATAGTAGTCGTACTGCAACTGGCGGAAGGGGCGCATGGCCTCGTCCAGATAGTCGTTGATGATGGCAAAGCGGTTGCGCGAGTCCTCAAACGACTTCCAGCCGGGGAATCCCAAGTCCTGGGCGTTGTTCACCAAGTACATGCAGCGTTGCAGCACATCGGTGCCACCCAAAGGCGAGAAGGTGTCGAGGTCAATACCAATAATAAGGTACGCGTAGTAGGCAAAAAGCGCCGTCAACTGATTGTCCACCGACTCGTCGTTGAAGTTCAGCTGGTCGAACTGTACGAAGTTGAACTGGAACTGCTTGTCAGTGTTATTGTAGATGGTCGTCGTGTAGGCCGAATTGTAGACAGGGCGGTTAGCCTGGATGATAGCCGTACACTCAAAGCGGTTGTCGGCCTGCACATACTTGTCGACGGTGATGTTGAAGTTACAGACGATGCGCTCGTTCTTCTGGAACTGCAGTTCTGTCCACTGCCGTTCGTTGATGAACTGCTCCAGCGTCTGCTTCAGGTTCTCAAATACCGAGGCGTCCGTGCCTTGCACCTTCGAGTGGTTGATGTTGATCTTGGCCTCCAACTCCTGACTATGAATATCAAGAGCCGGAAACAGCAAGGTGGCAAGGACTATGAACAGTCTGGTCATTTGTTTAAATTTGATTCGCGCAACTTGATTCGCGTCAGCACCTGCTTTGTGTTGTAGGTGAAGTCGCCGCCCAGTATCCAGCTATAGTAGCCGGGATCGAAGCGTAAGACGTCGCTGACGGGCTTGCCCTTATGCTTGCCGAAGTTGAATACCTCAGTGCGCTGGCCATTGACCTCAGCCCAGACAATGCGTCCGGCAAAGTCCACGTTGTCGTTCATCTTCGAGAACTCCGCCAGTTTGTCCATGTCGTTCTCCAACACCTTTTCAGGGTCTTCGTTCACGCCAGGGGCATATTTGTCCAGTTCGCCCATCAGCACCCGATAGGTGGCTTCTGTATCCTGGTCGGCACGGTGAGCCTCAAAGTCCTCTTCCATCTTGCGTCCACAGTAGAACTTGTAGGCCGCCGCCAGGTTACGGCGCTCCATCTTGTGGAAGATGGTCTGCGCATCAATCATGCGGCACTTCGAGAAGTCGAAGTCCACGCCTGCTCTCAGGAACTCCTCGGCCAGTAGCGGGATGTCGAAGTGGTTGGAGTTGAAACCCGCGAAGTCGCTGCCTTCGAATTTCGCTGCCAGCGTCTGTGCCAGCTGCTTGAACGTTGGCTTGTCCTTCAAGTCGTCGTCCGAGATGCCCGTCAACTGGGTAATGACAGGGTCTAGGTGCATTTCAGGGTTAATCAACTCATCGCCTCGTTCCTCGCGGCCGTCAGGGTACACCTTAATATATGAGAGTTGTATGACACGGTCCTTTACCAAGTCCAGTCCCGTGGTCTCCAGGTCGAAGATGACCAGTGGCTTCTTCAGATTCAGTTTCATTCCAGCGAAGCGCTTAATCATTAATCAACATGGGCATCATCAGCATCAGCACATCCTGATTCTCAGGCTGCTCTGAAGGCAGCACCAGTCCTGCACGGCTGGGGTCGGCCAACTGGATGATGACCTCTGCGCAGTCGAAGTTGCTCAGTATCTCGATGAACGATGAGCCTTTGAAACCGATGCTCATGGGCTGACCGTTGTAGTCGCAGGTCATGCGCTCAGTAGCAGTCTTCGAGAAGTCGTAATCCTCAGCATCCAACTGCAGCGTCGAGCCCTCGACATGGAAACGGATCAGGTTGCTCGAATCGTTGGCAAACGGCTGCACACGGCGCAGGGCGGCTAACAGTCCGTTACGGTCTACGCGCAATTCGTTGGGGTTGTTCTGCGGAATGACCGAATTGTAGTTGGGGTAGCGTCCCTCAATCAGGCGGCACTGGATGATACCGTCGCCGTAGTTGATCTCGGCATTGCGATCGTCGAAACGGATGACGACGTCACCGCCGTCCTTGCCCAGCAGGTTCTTCAGCAGCGAGGCTGGCTTCTTAGGCAGGATGAACGAGGCGGGCTGGTCGCTCTTAATCGTGAAAATCTTGTTGCGCACCAGCTTGTGACCGTCGGAAGCTACTACTGCCAGACAGTCTGGAGTCAGGTCGAAGTAGATACCGTTCATCACGGGGCGAAGTTCGTCCTGAGCCGTAGCAAAGACGCTGCGGTTGATGTTCTCGTTTAGCAGTTGGTTGCTGATGACGATGGTCGAGGCACTCTCACCCACTGTCTGGGCTGTCGGAAACTCGTCGGCATTCTCAATGGGCAGTGAGAACAGACCGTTCTGGTAACTGATCTTTGCCAGGTTCTGCTGCTGGTCAACGTCGAATGTGATGGGCTGCTCAGAGAATCCCTTCACGGCCTCCAGCAGGTCGTGGTTGCCAATGGCGAAGCGGCCGTCGCCGTCACAGTCGGTCAGCTCAACGGTGGTCTGCATCGTGTTTTCGCTGTCCGAGGCCGTCAGACTCAGCGTCTGGCCGTTAATGTCAAAGACGAAGTCGCCAAGGATGGGCAAGGCGTTCTTACTGTTAATCACTCTTGAGAGTGCAACGAGCTTGCTGCTCAGTGCGGTGCTTGATACTGTAAATCTCATAATATTTAAGTTTTTCGTTTTCTCGAATTTTGACCACAAAGATACAAAATCTATGCGAATTAGAAAAATTTATGCTTAAAAATTATGCCTTTCAAACAATTTTTTGTACTTTCGCGGTCGCAAACCGAAAAAATTACAAATTTAATACGTTATAATAATATGGATTTAACAGGTAGAATCATTGCAGTATTGCCGGCACAAAGTGGCGTCTCTGCTCGTACAGGTAACTCATGGATGTCGCAGGACTATGTCATCGAGGTGCCCGGACAGTATCCCAAGCGTTGCGTCTTCCGTATCTTTGGCGAAGACCGTATCAAGCAGTTTAACCTTCAGATGAACGAGGACGTCACCGTCCAGTTCGACATCGACGCCCACGAGTATCAGGGTCGTTGGTTCAACGATGTCCGTGCCTATAACATCATCCGTGGTCAGGTGGCTCCTGTTGCCGCTGCTCCCGTAGCTGGCGCTGAGCCCTTCCCGCCGCAGGCCGCTGCTGCTCCTGCTGCCGAGGCTCCCTTCCCTCCTGCCAGTGATGCTCCTGCCGAGGGTTCTGCCGACGACCTGCCCTTCTGATGCAGCGTTTGTCTGTGAAATGCTTAGCCGATGAGGCTCTCTAACAATGCCCTTTGGTGACCAGGCATGATGATGTGGTGATTGCCAATGGGCTGCGTCAGGAAATAGTCTGCCTGGCGCTTGTCTGAGAGACTGATGACCTGCTGCGTACGGCAGAGGTCGGGTTTCGATTCGTTGCGTACCAGTTGTCCTTCGGCAATGAAGTGACGTGAGAGGTCGCCTGCCACCTTGAAGATGGTGACAGGCCCTTCTTTCATATAGCCCCTTATGCCAGTGCCGATGCCCGACTCGAAGTGGGTGTCCAGTTCGTAGCGCTCCACCATGTCGAGCGGTATGGTGCAATGGGCAAAGAGCATCTCTCCTTTCTCTGGGTCGATGCGGGCAGGGTTCGCCTGGAAACCAGACACCCCTAAGAGCGAGCGCACCATCATCATCGACAACATAGCCGGAACGTCACCCTCGCATCCTGCCACATAGCCTTCCGCGTTCAGCTTGGCCAACGCCATGCAGCCTGTGTCCTTCAACGCTGTCAGCAGGTCGAAGCAGCGGAGCGTGAAGCCCTGCAGGCGGTAGCGGCCTATGAGCGTTTTCAGCGCTCCGTAGATGTCGCCATCCACCACGCTGTCGAGCAGCTCCTGCATGGGGATGTCCACCAACTCGATGCCCAACCGCTGCCTCACCACCTCATAGTCGGCTTGACTGGAGATGAGCCAGTCTGAAGGCTTGCCGATGATGCCGAGTCGCGCGCCGTCTAACCATTGCCGCGCTTTGCCGACTTTCTCCAGAACCGCTATCTTGCGGGCGATGTATTCCGCACTACCGTGAATAATCTCTCCCCGCAAATCGTGCTGTTGCAGGTAAGACAGGATCTCCATCGAGGCCGCCAGCGAATTGCTCTTGCCCGACGTCAGCAGGTAGAACGGCCGTTGCGACTTCTCCAGCAATTGTGGCAGCAGTCGCAGGAAGATGCCCTCCGTTCCTCCTGTCCGTACGTAGATAAGGCTGAGCGTATGGCTCCCGTAGTCCGCATAGTCGTTGCCGCGAAACTCATACCCAATTCCCAGGCTTCCTAAGAATTCCTTCGTCACCGTTCCCACCGCTGCCTCGTCGTGCAGTTCAGAGGTGAGTGTATAGATAGCAATATTCTTCATCGTTTCAGTATTCAATTATTGTTGATGGTGCAAATATAGATAATATTTCGAAATTATAAGCAAGTTGAGATGAAAATGTTGAATGTTGAATGTTTAGTTTTTGCTTTTTAATTTCGTAATACGTTTATAATATCATATTATATATTGTAATATATAATATGATATTATAAACTAAACAAAAGAAAATTAACAGATATTAGCACTTATCATTTTTCAAAAACTAAACATTAAACATTCAACATTCAATAGAACACCTGTATCACACCTTCGGGAAAACTCAACCTTTAGTCCGGGTAAACCCGACCGTTGGTCGGAGCAAACCCAAGGTTTGGTCGGAGTAAAACCAACTGAAAAAGAGGTAAGAGGATTCTCCCTTATTCCGTGGGGACTGGGATAGGCTTGCGATAACCCATTCCTGTGACGTGACAGATAAGACGGCCGTCCTGATTGGTGACACGTACTTCTACGGAGGGGATCTTGGGGTGGTCGGCTACGCTGACGGCTTCTGCGCGAAGCAGGTCGCCCTCCCTGGCGCTTGACACATACATGATGCTGTTGCCGATGCCGAAGGTGAGTTGTCCACGATAGTTCATCAAGGCGGCGATGGCCAGGTCAGCCAACGTAAACAAGGCTCCTCCCTGACATACATTTCCGCCATTCAGGTGCTCTGCCGTCACCGTCATCTCTGCTACGGCATGCTCGGCGTCTAACTCTGTAATCTTGCAACCTGCATTAGCTGCAAAGCGATCGGTACGGTTCAGTAACTCTTGTATATCCATAGGTGCTGGTTTTGGTTGCAAAGGTACGAAATAATCAATAGGTACAGTTAGCATGCGGGATGACAGACGGGGCTTTTTATGTTTTCTTAACGCTGCGACGGAGAGAAGTGGGGCGGGGCTTTGGCGGTTTCCGTAAAAAGCAGTAACTTTGCAGCCCCAAAATGAAATGATGAATACACGAGAGATTACAATCAGCGACTATAACTATGAGCTGCCCGACGAGCGCATAGCGAAATATCCCCTGCCGCAGCGCGACCAGTCGAAGCTGCTGGTCTATGAACAGGGCGAGGTGAGTGAGGACGTGTTCCGTAACCTGAGCAGCCACCTGCCGCAGGGAGCCTTGATGGTGTTTAACAACACAAGGGTGATTCAGGCCCGTATGCACTTCCGGAAGGGTGTGGCGCAGGACGGTGCACTCATCGAGATCTTCCTGCTGGAGCCTTACCTGCCTGCTGACTACGAGCAGATGTTCCAGACGCGGGGCCGCTGTCAGTGGCTCTGTCTGGTGGGCAATCTGAAGAAGTGGAAGGAGGGCGCGCTGGAGCGGAGCGTGGAAGTGAAAAGCGTGGAAGTGAAAAGTGAGGAAGTGACGAGTGAGCAGTTCGTGGTGAGGGCTACGCGAATGGGAGAGCATGGGACGAGTCAGATTATTGAGTTTGAATGGGGAAAGACCCTCTCCGGCTCCCCCTGTTTAGGGGGAGAGACGCTCTCCTTTGCTGAAGTTATCGACGCGATGGGTGAGCTGCCCATCCCGCCGTACTTGAACCGCAAGACGGAGGAGAGCGACAAACGGACGTACCAGACGGTGTATTCGAAGATAAAGGGCAGTGTGGCGGCTCCGACCGCTGGTTTGCACTTTACGCCTGAGGTGCTGGCCGATCTCGACGCTAAAGGTATCGACCGCGAGGAACTGACGCTGCACGTAGGAGCAGGAACGTTTAAGCCGGTGAAGAGTGAGACCATCGGCGAACACGCCATGCATACGGAGCACGTGGCGGTGCGTCGGCAGACCATCGAAAAGCTGCTGAAGCACGACTGCCAGGCGATAGCCGTCGGCACGACCAGCGTCCGTACACTGGAGAGCCTGTACTACATGGGACGGAAGGTGCTGCACAACCCTGACGTGACGGAGGAGGAACTGCACGTGAGCCAGTGGGAACCGTATGGCGAGACTTCGTCTCTAGTGAATAGTGAGGAAGTGAAGAGTGAAAAGTGTGGGGTGAAGGAGTGTCTTGGGGCGCTGCTGGACTGGATGGACCGTCGGGGGCTGAGTGTGCTGCACAGCAGTACGCAGATTATCATTGCGCCGGGCTACGACTATAAGATAGTAAAAATGCTGGTGACGAACTTCCACCAGCCGCAGTCGACGCTGCTGTTGCTGGTCAGCGCCTTCGTTCATGGCGACTGGCGATGTATCTATGACTATGCGCTGAGCCACGACTTCCGCTTCCTGAGCTACGGCGACTCGTCGCTGCTGATTCCTTAGTCGTCGTTGATGCGCATGAGGTCGCTGATGACCATGTCGCTGACAAAGAGGCCGCTGCGGGCGAGACGAAGACGGCGACCGTCGTTGCTGAGCAGCCCGTCGGCGATGTAACGGTCGGCCAAGGGCAGGAGATAGTCGCGGTCGGCAGGCGTGAGCGACTGAAGGTCGAGTCCCTCGCAGGTACGGAGTGCGAGCATGACGCGGTCGTTATAGCGGGTGGTGTCGTCAATAAGTTCGTAGTCGTAGGCGGGTTCGCCGTTTTCTATACCTTTTATATATACGTTGATATCGTCGATGTTCCATCGGCGTTGCTGTCCGTCATAGCTGTGGGCGGCGGCGCCGAGTCCTATGTAGGGCACGTCCGTCCAGTAGCTACTGTTGTGGCGTGAGCGGAAGCCGAGCTTGGCGAAGTTGGAGATTTCGTAGTGCTCGTAGCCGGCAGCGGTAAGCCGGTCGATCAGCAGGTAGTACATCTGGCGTTGCAGTTCTTCCGACCCTCCTAAATCCTCCCTGTTTAGGGCGGACTCTGATTCCCCCCCTAAACAGGGGGAGTTAGAGGGGGTCTTCATCATCCGGTGGAGTGGGGTGCCCTCTTCGATGCTGAGGCAGTAGGCTGAAAGATGCTCTACGTCGAGGCTAAGGGCGCTGTCGATGTCGCGTTCCCACTGACTGAGCGTCTCGCCAGGGAATCCGTACATCAGGTCGATGCTGATGTTGCAGATGCCGGCTTCCCTCAGTCGGCTGACGGCCTGCTGCACCTGATTAGCGGTGTGGCGGCGATGGAGGAAGCGGAGGCGCTGGTCGTCGAAGGTCTGGGCACCCATCGAGACGCGGTTGACGGGGAGCTGGGACACGGCCTCGGCATACTCAGGGGTAATGTCATCAGGGTTGCATTCGATGGTGACTTCAACCCCACCCCCAACCCCTCCCGAGGGTGGGGGGAACTTATACACCTTATTTATATATATAAAGAGCTGACGCAGTTGGTCGGCGGTCAGTTGGCTGGGTGTGCCGCCGCCGAGGTATATCGTGTCAATTCTCTCTCCTCTCTCCTCTCTCCTCTCTCCTCTGATCACCATCTCCCGACACACCGCATCAACGTAGCGCTGACGCAGACTGGGGTCGGTGGTGGAGTAGAACGCGCAATAGATGCAGCGGCTTTTGCAGAAGGGTATATGTATGTAGATTCCTGCCATATCGGCTGCAAAATTACTAAAATAGTTTAATATTTTAAAGGTTTCGTTGGTGTTTTCGCAGAAAATGACTAATTTCGGCGACGCTTACGGAATATACACCTAAAACATAACCAATATGAAAGTTTATCAAACTAACGAAATCAAAAACATTGCACTCATTGGCAGTGCGGGTAGCGGCAAGACTACTCTTGCCGAGTCAATGGTCTACGAAGCTGGCATCATCAAGCGTCGCGGCGCCGTAGAGAGTAAGAACACCATGAGCGACTACTTCCCTGTTGAGCAGGAGTACGGCTACTCGGTGTTCTCTACTGTTTTTCATGTAGAGTGGAACAACAAGAAGCTGAACATCATTGACTGTCCGGGTTCTGACGACTTCGTGGGTGGTGCCATCACCGCTCTGAACGTCACCGACCAGGCCGTCATCCTGATCAATGGCCAGTATGGTCCCGAGGTGGGCACGATGAATGCTTTCCGCAACACGGACAAGCTGAAGAAGCCCGTCATCTTCCTCGTTAACCAGCTGGATCGCGACAACTGCGACTTCGACCAGATCCTGAATCAGCTAAAGGAGGTCTATGGTCCCAACTGTGTTCCCGTACAGTATCCCATTGCCACTGGTGCCGGATTCAACGCCGTCATCGACGTGTTGCTGATGAAGAAGTACTCTTGGAAGCCCGAGGGTGGCGCTCCCATCATCGAGGATATCCCCGCCGACCAGTTGGAGAAGGCCAAGGAAATGAAGGCCGCCCTGGTAGAGGCTGCTGCTGCCGGCGACGACACGCTGATGGAGAAGTTCTTCGAGAGCGAAGACCTGACTGAGGACGAGATGCGCGAAGGTATCCGCAAGGGTCTGGTCACCCGCTCGATCTTCCCCGTGTTCTGCGTCTGCGCAGGTCGCGATATGGGTGTCCGCCGTCTGATGGAGTTCCTCGGCAACGTGGTTCCCTTCGTCAGCGAGATGCCTGTCATCAAGAATGCTGCCGGCAAGGATGTTCCCGCCGACGCCTCTGCTCCCACCTCGCTGTATTTCTTCAAGACGGGTGTGGAACCCCACATCGGTGAAGTGCAGTACTTCAAGGTGATGAGCGGTGTCGTCAAGAGTGGTGACGACCTGACGAATGCCGACCGTGGTTCGAAAGAGCGCATGGGTACGCTTTATGCCTGTGCAGGAGCCAACCGTATCCAGGTTGACGAGCTGCGCGCTGGTGACATCGGCTGCACTGTGAAACTGAAGGACGTGAAGACCGGCAATACGCTGAACGGCAAGGACGTCGACAACAAGTTCGACTTTATCAAATATCCTAACTCGAAGTTCTCGCGTGCCATCAAGGCCGTCAACGAGTCGGAGACTGAGAAGATGATGGCTGCCCTGCAGCGCATGCGTCAGGAAGACCCGACGTGGGTGGTTGAGCAGTCTAAGGAACTGCGCCAGATTATCGTTCACGGTCAGGGTGAGTTCCACCTGCGTACCTTGAAGTGGCGTATGGAGAACAATGAGAAGATCCAGGTAGAATACCAGGAGCCGAAGATTCCGTATCGTGAGACCATCACCAAGATGGCCCGTGCCGACTATCGTCACAAGAAGCAGTCGGGTGGTGCCGGACAGTTTGGTGAGGTACACCTGATTGTGGAGCCTTACACCGACGGTATGCCTGATCCTACGAGTTTCACCATCAACGGTCAGGAGTTCAAGATGAACATCAAGTCGAAGGAAGAGAAGGACCTGGAGTGGGGCGGCAAGCTTGTCTTCATCAACTCTGTGGTCGGTGGTGCCATCGATATGCGCTTCATGCCCGCTATCCTGAAGGGTGTGATGGAGCGTATGGAGCAGGGCCCGCTGACGGGTTCTTATGCCCGCGACGTCCGTGTCATCGTCTACGACGGTAAGATGCACCCGGTTGACTCTAACGAACTCTCGTTCATGCTGGCAGCCCGTAACGCCTTCTCGGCAGCCTTCAAGGAGGCCGGTCCTAAGGTGCTGGAGCCTATCTACGACCTCGAGGTGCTCGTGCCCGGCGACTATATGGGTGATGTGATGAGTGACCTGCAGGGTCGCCGCGCCATCATCATGGGTATGGACTCTGAGGCTGGCTACCAGAAGCTGAGTGCCAAGATTCCTCTCAAGGAACTGGCCAGCTACTCTATCGCCCTCAGCTCGCTGACTGGCGGACGTGCTTCGTTCACGACATCGTTCTCAAGCTACGAGCTTGTGCCGAACGACATCCAGCAGGAGCTCATCAAGCTGCATGAGGCTGAGATGAAGGAAGAGGATTAATATCCTTGTACGATATAATAATAAGGTATGGGGCGAAGAACTTTCGCTCCATACCTTATTTTTATATGAGCAACTAAAATGTGACATATTTGTTAATTTCGCTGAAAACCCGCAAAATAATTAACTTAAAATATTGCCGGTTTTAAGAATTGCTGTATCTTTGCAGCCATGAAGAAAAGTACAATCTGGTTCATAGCAATAGTGATGGGTCTCTCCTTCCTCGGACTGCTCTACCTGCAAATCTCGTACATCGAGCAGATGGCGAAGATGAAAAAAGAGCAGTTTGACGAGTCGGTAAGCCGCAGCCTGTATCAGGCATCGCACAACCTGGAGATGAACGAGACGCTGCGCTACCTGGAGAAGGACGTCAACGAGACGGAGCGTCGAGCCTTCAGGCAGGACTCCATCATGGCCCGCTCTGGTCAGTTGAACGACGTCATCCAGCATACCCACCAGTACTCGGTAGCCGGCAAGGACGGTACGGTCTACTCATCGTTCGAGCTGAAGACCATTACGACGAAACCCTCGACCGTTCCCAAGGCGATGATCCTGCGCTCGGACAAGAGTTCGATAGACGAAGCCTCGAAGTCGTTGCAGGAGATCGTGCGTAACCGCTATATCTACCAGAAGGCGCTGCTGGACGAGGTGGTCTACAACATCCTCTATCAGGCCAGTGAGAAACCGCTGAAGGAGCGCGTGAACTTCAAGCTGCTGGACCAGGAAATCAACACCCAGCTGCTGAACAACGGTATTAATATTGCCTATCACCTGACGGTGTCGACTGCCGACGGTCGCGAAGTCTACCGTTGTCCGGACTACTCGGAAGAGGGACTGCAGTACAGCTATACGCAGGTGCTGTTCCGCAACGACCCGTCGTCGAAGATGGGCGTGGTGAAGATTCACTTCCCCGATATGAACAGCTACATCATGTCGAGCGTGAGATTCATGATACCTGCCATCGTCTTTACCGTCGTGCTGCTGATCACGTTTATCTTTACGATTGTGGTCATCTTCCGGCAGAAGCGCTACACGGAGATTAAGAATGACTTCATCAACAACATGACGCATGAGCTGAAGACTCCTATCTCGAGCATCTCGCTGGCAGCACAGATGCTGAACGATGACTCTGTCACGAAGAGTCCGCAGATGCAGAAGCACCTGGGAGGTGTCATCAACGATGAGTCAAAGCGACTGCGCTTCCTGGTGGAAAAAGTACTGCAGATGTCGATGTTCGACCGTAAGACGGTGTCGTTCAAGAAGAAGGAACTTGACCTGAACGAGCTGCTGGAGCAGATAGCCTCTACGTTCTCGCTGAGAGTGGAGCATACCGGCGGCAAGATCTATACGGAGATTGAGGCGGTCGACTCAGCCATCTACGTGGACGAGGTACACTTCCAGAACGCCATCACCAACCTGATGGACAACGCCGTGAAGTATCGTAAGCCCGACGAGCCGCTTGACCTGTATATCCGGACGTGGAATGAGAAAGACCGTCTGTGCTTCTCAATCCGTGATACAGGACTGGGTATCAAGAAGGAGAACGTGCGCAAGATCTTTGATAAGTTCTACCGTGTGCATACTGGTAATGTCCACGACGTGAAGGGCTTTGGCTTGGGACTGGCCTACGTCAAACGCATCATCGACCTGCACGAGGGCGAGATCAAGTGTGAGAGTGAACTCGGAAAAGGCACGAAGTTTACCATTTCGCTGCCGATTCTGCAAGAAACAACATAATATTAACATAAAAAACTGAAAGATTATGGACGACAAGTTGAAGATTCTACTTTGTGAGGACGACGAGAACCTGGGAATGCTGCTTCGTGAGTATCTGGCCGCCAAAGGCTATGAGGCAGAGTTGTGTGCTGACGGCGAGGCCGGCTTCAAGGCCTTCCTGAAGACGAAGTTCGACATTTGTGTGCTCGATGTGATGATGCCCAAGAAGGACGGCTTCACACTGGCACAGGAAATCCGCCAGGCTAATGCCGAGATTCCTATTATCTTCCTGACCGCCAAGACGCTGAAGGAGGATATCCTGGAGGGATTCAAGCTGGGTGCCGATGACTACATCACCAAGCCCTTCTCGATGGAGGAGCTGGTGTTCCGTATTGAGGCCATCCTGCGCCGTGTCCGTGGCAAGAAGAACAAGGAGTCAACGCTCTACCACATCGGCAACTTCACCTTCGACACCCAGAAGCAGCTGCTCGCCATCGGTGAGAAGCAGACCAAGCTGACGACGAAGGAGAACGAGCTGCTGGCACTCCTCTGCTCGCATGCCAACGAGATCCTGCAGCGTGACTTCGCTCTGAAGACCATCTGGATTGACGACAACTACTTCAACGCCCGCTCGATGGACGTCTACATCACCAAGCTGCGCAAGCACCTGAAGGAAGACCCGCAGATTGAGATTATCAACATCCACGGTAAGGGCTACAAGCTCATCACGCCCGAAGAGGAATGAGCAGTCTGTTGAAACAATATGGAGGATTGGCGCTGATGGCTATCGGCGCCATCCTTTTGATTGTATTTAAAGTCGCTGGCTGGCAGTCGAACACAGAGCTCCTGATAGGACTTGCGCTTGTCGTAGCCGGTTACTTTTTGCATATTTGGCTGCAGAAACGCGGCCAGAAGTACTAAATACTGTTAAGAAATGGGCATTTCTTATCGCTCATTTCTTATTTCTCATTAAAAATCAGTACCTTTGCACCCGCTTTAGAGCAAACATAACATTTTATTAATTATTTAACGTAGTATGAATCAATACGAAACCGTTTTCATTTTAACTCCCGTTTTGTCTGATGAACAGATGAAGGAAACGGCCGCAAAATTCAAGAAGGTTC
>CACZDV010000034.1 GCA_902780025.1 uncultured Prevotellaceae bacterium | reverse complement strand
GATGGAATTGAAGGCCTTCCATAATGAGGAGGATGGTCAGGCATACTCTAACTTGGATAGCGTAGTTCAGAACTTTATCGTCACATGGAACTATATCTACACAGGTACCCCTATGGCCCTGAAGAAGAAGGTGAATGCTCAGAACTTTGGTTCTGGTCTTGCTACGCGCTTGACGTGCATTCCGCTGCCTTCTACGAACTTTGAGATGATGGAGCGTGAGAGCACTGTTGATTTCGAGAGCGATGAAAGGCTGAAGACGTGGGCTTTCAAGTTGGATCGCGTGAAGGGTGAACTCTCTGTGCAGAAGATCGTGGATGAGCTGTACGACTGGACGGCACGTCGCATGATGGATGCCAAGGAGAACAACTCAAAGGCAGACGAAATGCTGCTGAAGCGTTGCGCCTATCATGGGCTGAATTTCTCAGCACCGTTTATCGTGATGCGCCATTGGGCAGACATCCATCAGGACGGCCAGTACTGGTGTGGTGAGTTTGAGACGGACGCTACAGACTGGAAGTTGACGGAGTTGTTGGTAACAATCCAGTACGCCTGCCAGCGTCATTACTTTGGGGCTTTGGCCGAGAAGTACTTTGACGACAAGACGCGCGATGCCGCTGCCAACACGCCGCGCAAGGCGAAGACCATCGAGGCTTTTAACCGCCTGCCTGAGGAGTTTACCATCGACGATGTGATTCAGTGCTTCGCGCTGAAGAACAACACCTCGGCACGTTCAAGGGTGGTGCGTCTGATGAAGGACAATCTGGTGGTGAAGGTGGACGAGTACGTAGATAACGGCACAACTAAGGCTATGTACAAGAAAACTGGTTTGGTAATGCACTGACGGTGTGACACTGTGACACTGTGACGCAGTTGCATAAGGTTTTTCTAAACGAGAATAGTATGGAAGTAACAGTCAACAAACAGGCACGACTCAGCGAACACTTTACGCTCGCTGAGATGTGCAAGACAAAAGTGAACTTAGAAAACGTGCCCAATGAGGCACAAGTGGAGAACTTGAAGCGCCTCTGCGGGTGGTTGGAAGAACTGAGAAGGCGATATAATAAGCGGTATAACCCCCTCCCGACCTCCCCGGGGGGAGGGGACGAGGAGCCGATTATCATCAATTCGGGATACAGGTCTGAGGCGGTGAACAAGGCCGTAGGCGGTGTGAAAGGCTCGAACCATCTGACAGGCTGCGCCGCTGACATCCGCGTGGCAGGCATCGAGCAACTGGTGCGCTACGCCACCATCCTGCTCGACATCTCAGACGAGTCCTGTGAGGATTTCGATGAACTCCTGCTGGAGCGTTCGCCTCGCGGCACCTACTGGCTCCACTTCGCAGTCAGGCCATCAGAGAATCGACGCAAAGTTAGGCTGATACAGACGTAATCACCTCTCTTATCAGAAGTATGTTTTTTGTGATTCTTTATGCCTCTACAGGTATGTCGAGTATCACTTCGTACTTCTTTTCGTCGTCGTTGACGCTGAGCGTGTAGTTGTCGCCGTAGATGAGGTCGAGGCGCTGGCGGACGTTGGCCAGTCCTACGCCGCCCTGACGGGGACTTCCGGTGTCGGTGTCGGGCTTGGGATGCTTGCTATTGCGACATGACCACAGTAGGCGGTCTTCGCCGCCCTTTCCCTTGAGGCGCTGGCAGCTGATGTCGATGTAGGAGTCCTGCTGGTAGCTGACGCCGTGCTTGAATGCGTTCTCTACAAACGAGATGAAAAGCAGCGGGGGAACGACGATGCCGCCGATGTCGTCGGGCTGGCTGACGGTGAAGCGGAGACGGTCGGTGTAGCGTATGCGCATCAGATGGGTGTAGTTCTCCATGAACTCGGCCTCTTTCGCCATCGGCACCCGCTCCCTGTTGCTCTCATAGAGCACGTAGCGCAGTATCTTCGACAGTTCGATGATGGTTTCCTTGGCCCGTTCGCCGTCAATGTCGACCAGGGCGTGGATGTTGTTCAGCGTGTTCATCAGGAAGTGGGGGTTCAGCTGGTACTTCAGGTATTGCAACTGCTGTTCCAGGTTCTGCTTCTCGAGCTTGGTCATCTGGAGCTGGTCGCGGCGCTGCTTGAAGTAGAGCTTGATGCCGAGGTTGGCAAACAACATCAGGACGAGCACGACGATGGCCGTCAGGTCGTGGGGGTTGAGCAGGAACGGGGGCCGTTTGCCGTCAGGCTTGTGCGGCGGTCGCTCCAGGGGCCGTCCGTCGTCGAACATCGGCGGGCGGTGACCGTCTCTCATTTCCGGCGGTCGGTGGCCATCTCTCATCTCCGGCGGTCGGTGACCTTCGGCCATCTCGTGACGAGGGCCGCGCCTGGGTATGTCGTCAGGTCCGGTGTTGAACTGGTAAACGGCGAACAGGGCGACGACGACGGCCACGATGCTGAAGTAGAGCAACTTACGCTGACGATACACTAACAGCGGGGCCAATAGGTGGTTGTGGACAAGGAAGATGACGAAGAAGAGACCGAACTGCCGCCAAACCACGAACACCTCGCTCCAGTCGAACGACTGGCCGGGGGTGTTGACGGTACGGATATACAGGCTCAGCACCGGTGTCGCGAAGAGCAGTCCCCATAGTACCAGATAGACGAGTGTCTCCTGTCGTTTGTCCTTGCTTAGCTGCATGGGTTATTGGGCTGTGAAGTTAGTGACGCTGGTGGTGCCTGCGGCTGTCGAGCCGAGGTAGAGACCGTGCCAGGCGGTGGCGGCATCGGTGGGTTCCGAGGTCGACGACTTGATGGTGTACGACCCTTTCGACGTCATGCCGGTGGCGGTGATGAGCGACAGAGAGTTCTTCACCGCAGCCTCGAAACTGTAGGTGACGAGGTTGTTGCCCTGGGCGTCGGCCAATGTGTAGTAGGTCTTGGCGGCGTAGTTGCTGGGCTTTGACAGGAAGGCGTAGCCCTGCTTGGCTCCCGAGATGGTGCCCGAGGCGCTACTCTGCTTGCCTCCGGCGCTGATGCCGATGCCCGTGCCCGTTATCTGGATGTAGTTGTTGTTGTCGCAGTCCAGTCCTTCGTCGGGGTCGCCCTTGGTCATGTAGGCGAAGACACAACCATTGCCGATGGTGATGGCTCCCGACGTGCCGGCATTCGAGTCGACGGCGTCGTTGCCGTTGGAGTAGCAGACGGTAACGCCGCCGTTGAAGAAGATCTTGCCTGCCGAGTTGATGCAGTCGTCGTAGCACTTCAGGTAGTGCTTGCCGCCGCGGATGTCGACGCTGGTCTTCGACTCCAGTCCCTCGCCGCCGCTCTTGGTCGTATTAACAACAGTTTCGCCACCATAGATGGTGACGGCGCAGATGGCCTTGATACCCTTGGCCGATGATGAGCTGTAGGTGCCGCCCGTCTGCGAGACGGTCAGCGTGGGTCCCGTGCCGTCGGCCTTGCCCTGGGTGTAGCTGCCGGTGATGTTGGTCCAGGTGGTTCCGCCGCCCATACCGCCACCACCGGGGCCACCGCCGCCGGGGCCGCCCCAGCCGCCCCAGCCGCCCCAGCCGCCTCCGCCGCCTCCGCCGCTGGTGGACTGGGTGCCGTCGCCACAGCGGATGGCCTTGCTGGCATTGCCCGTCATGGTGATGCTGATGGTGCCGGCGTTGAGGGCTATGTTCGTGGCTTTCAGTCCCTTGGCTCCCTTTACGTCGCTCGATAGGGTGGTGGGGGTGGCAGCGTTGTTGATGCTCAGTGTGCCGCCGTTGGTCTCGATGTCGGTGGCCTTGATGCCGCGTCCGGCTGCTCCCTTGACGTTGATGGTGATGGTGCCGCCGTTCTGTACGAACTTCTCACAGCCGATGGCTGCCACGTAGGCGGGGTCGCTGCTATCGCTGGTGTCGACGTTGCCGCTGGCGTTGAGCGTCAGGGTGCCGCCGTTGACGTAGACGGTGTTCTCCGACTTGATGCACTTCGTGCCGTTGGCCGTCGTGGTGATGGTGAGCGTACCGTCCTCGATGTAGACGTTGCTGCTGTTTTCGTCCTCGTGCTTGGTGGTCATGCCGGTCTTGTCGTCATCGCTCTCGTAGTCGGCCTGTATGCCGTCGTCGCCGACACCGCTGATGGTCAGCTGTCCGCTCTCCATAGCGAAGTACTTGTTGCAGGAGATGCCGTCGTTGACTGCCGACGTGATGTTCAGCGTCAGGTTCTTGACGGTCACGTAGTCACCGCACTTGATGGCGTGTTTCTTCATGCCGCTGACGTTCAGCGTACCCTTGCCCTGGAACTGCAGCTGGCCCTTGCTGTAGATGCATCCCGTCTGCGAACCGGCGGCGCCGTCGGTCAGGCTGTTCACCGTGCCGTTCTTGGCGCTGATCTCTATTCTCTTCTTGTTGCTGATGCTGATGGCAGCCCCCGAGGGGTTGGTCAGCGTGACGCCTTCGAGCTGGATGGAGCACTTGTACGAACCGTCGAGCGTCAGTCCGCCGTCGGTGCTGCTGCCGCTCATGACGTAGGTAATCTCCTTGCCGTCCACGTCGTCAGTATTCGTTTGGCTGATGGCGACGTGCGCTCCGCTGACGGTAGCCGTCACGTAGCTGGCCACGTTGCCCGGTATGACGACGTTGGCCGACGTTCCGTCGTAGCTGATGCTGACGGTGTTCTTGGTCACGCTGGTAGCGTCGACGGTGATTCGGGTGATGTCGCTGACGGCGAACGAGCGTCCGCCGATGGTCAGTGTCTGGCCGTCGTCCGTATAGTTCATGTCGTCGCTGTTAGCCGTGAAGGCATAGGTGACGCTGCCTTGCTGTACGTTCAGCGTCTGCGCCGTGGTGCCGATAGTCGTCAGCACGAAGGCCAAGGTCATTAATAGCTGCTTCATCTGACGAACTTTTTAGTGGTGGTGTTTCCTTTCTTGAAGATATAGAGCCCGCGGGCAGGCTTCGTGCCCTGCGGCAGTCGGCGACCGCTCAGGTCGTAGATTTCCGTCTCAGCGTCGTTCCAGTCGGCTGCGGTTGCTTCAATGGCCGTTGCGTCGCCGTCGGCTTTGGTGTTGCTGAAGTACATGCGCTTCAGGTCGCTCAGCGTAAACGAGGCCGACTCGGCACCGTTGACGGCCTTCATGCTGCCGTCGGCGTAGGTGATGCTCAGTCCCTGGGCTGTCATCGATACGGCCGTGCCGTCTTTCTTCTCGATGGTCAGGTACTTGTAGTCGGCAGCCTGTGTGGTGACGGTGCCTGCTGCGAGTAACATGGCCATGATGGTTGTTTTCTTCATAATCGTAATCAATTTGTTTTGACGCTGCAAAGATAATGAAAAAAAAGAAACGGGGCAAATCCGTTCAACGAATCCCCCGTTTTATTCAGCGAAGCGCGAGCGCTTAGAGTCCCAGCTTCTTCTTGGCATCATTGGCAGCAGCGTCGATAGCCTCGTTAGCTTTCTCCTTGGCAGCGTCCTTGGCAGCCTCGGCAGCATTCTCGACAGCGGCGTTGGCAGCGTCAACGGCATCCTGACCGGCCTGCTTGGCAGCGTCGACAGCATCCTGACCAGCCTGCTCGATAGCCTCACCAGCACCCTCGACGGTACTCATCAGACCGTTGACAATGCTCTCAGCAGGAGCAGCGGTCAGCGCATTGACGGCAGCCTGAACGGCAGCGTTGTCGCCCACCACTTCCTTAATCTTCTCAGCGTTCTCTTTCAGGAAGTCCTGAACCTTGGCCACATACTCCTTGGCGGCGTCAGGATTCTGCTTCAGAATCTCGGCAATCTTAGCCTGGACGGCCTCGATGGCCTGCTGCAGCTTGTTGGCATCCTTGGCCTCAATCGGCTCCGACAACTGGGCGGTAGCCTCGCCGATAGCTGTTTCCAGGTCAAAGGCTGCTACTGAGTCAGCTGCTGCCACCTCGTCGGCGGGAGCCTGCTGAGCTTTCTTACTGTCACACGAAGTGAACCCGATGGCCATTGCAGCCATCACTACGAACATTAGTTTTTTCATTTTGCTTTCTCCTTTAATTGTTAATACTATAATGAATAATTTCTCAATATTCTTGATTTACGTTGGCAAATTTAGCCTTTTTTCAAATAAGTTGTTATTTTCTTTTGTGCTTTTTAACTATTTTCTTACTTTTGCAGTCTGTTTTCAAGATAACAAGACGAAAAGAATGACAACATTAGAGTTCAAGCCTAAGCTCGCCCAGACGCTCAAGAATTACAGTAAGAAGCAGTTCACCACCGACCTGCTGGCCGGCGTCATCGTGGGTATCGTAGCCCTGCCGCTGGCCATCGCTTTCGGTATTGCCTCAGGTGTGACGCCTGAGAAGGGTATCATCACCGCCATCGTGGCGGGTCTCATCGTTTCTGTCCTCGGTGGTTCGAAGGTACAGATTGGCGGCCCCACGGGCGCGTTCATTATTATTATCTATGGCATTATACAGCAGTACGGCTTCGAGGGCCTGACCATTGCCACGCTGATGGCGGGCGTGTTCCTCATCATGTTCGGCGTACTTCACCTGGGTACCATCATCAAGTACATACCTTATCCCATCATTGTCGGCTTTACCTCGGGTATCGCCCTCACCATCTTCACCACGCAGATCAAGGATCTCTTCGGCCTGACGATGGAGAGCGTACCCTCCGACTTCATTGAGAAGTGGATAGCCTACATTGGTTCTTTCCCGACTATCGACCCCTGGAGCGCCGCTGTCGGCATCGGCTCTGTGGCCCTCATTGCCCTCTGGCCGAAAATAGCGCGCCGGAGTGCGGCGGGCAAGCTGCCCGGCTCGCTCATCGCCATCATCGTCATGACCGTCGTCGCCCTGCTGCTCAAGCAGTATGCCGGTGTTACCACTATTGAGACCATCGGCGACCGCTTCTCCATATCCAACGTGCTGCCCGAGGCGCAGATGCCCGTGCTGTCGTGGGAAACCATTAAAGGACTGGTGTCGCCCGCTATCACCATCGCCATCCTTGGTGCCATCGAATCGTTGCTTTCGGCCACCGTGGCCGATGGTGTTATCGGCGACCGCCATTCCTCTAATACCGAACTCATTGCCCAGGGCGTGGCCAACCTCGCCTCGCCCCTCTTCGGCGGCATTCCCGCCACTGGTGCCATTGCCCGTACGATGACCAATATCAATAATGGTGGCCGTACCCCTGTGGCTGGCATCATCCATGCAGCCGTGCTGCTGCTCATCTTCCTCTTCCTCATGCCCCTGGCTCAGTACATCCCGATGGCCTGTCTGGCCGGTGTGCTTGTCATCGTCAGCTACGGCATGAGCGGCTGGCGTTCGTTCACCAGCATCATGAAAAACCCCAAGAGCGACGTCATCGTGCTCTGGGTCACCTTCCTGCTGACCGTCATCTTCGACCTCACCGTCGCCATCGAGGTAGGACTCATCTGTGCCTGTCTGCTCTTCATGCGTCGTATGGCTGAGACCACCGACGTCAAGGTCATCAGCGACGAGATCAATCCCGCTGAGGAGGAGAGTGACTTCCAGCTGGGCAATCTTGAGCACCTGACCATTCCCGAGGGTGTCGAGGTCTACGAAATCAACGGTCCCTACTTCTTCGGAGCCGGTAATAAGTTTGAGGAAATCATGGGAGCGCTGGGCCGCGGAGGTCGTCCCAAGGTGCGTATCATCCGTATGAGAAAGGTACCTTTCGTTGACTCCACCGGCATCCACAACCTCACCAACCTCTGTCTTATGTCGCAGCGTGAGGGCATCCAGGTAGTCCTTTCCGGCGTCAACGAAAAGGTGCAGGCTGTCCTCCACCGTGCCAAGTTCGACGAGTTGGTAGGCTCAGAAAACATCTGTTCCCACATCAACATCGCCCTTGACCGCGCTGGTCAGCTTGCGGCCAAGTAACAGATAATAAAGCTTTTGCTTAATACAACCTGAACATCCGTTCCATCGGCTGCCATTTCTCGTCGCTACGGGCGTCGGCTGCGCAGCCTTGGAACTTTGATACAAAGGCTTCCCATTCAGCCTGACGGGGCAGCGTGGCCAGTCGGGCCATTGCCTTCTCCCAGTCGAAGTCGGCAGGGGCGTCGACAATCATCACCAGTTTGTTGCCCAGCATATACAGTTCCATCTCCAGGATGCCCACCTCCCTGATGCCGTCGCGGATCTCCTTCCAGTGGTATTCCTCAGAGTGCCACTTCCGATACTGCGCCATCAGCTGCGGGTCATCGCTGATTTCCAGGAACTGTACGTAACGCTTCACGCGTCCCTCCGTTATTCTCTGACTATATCCTTCCATGATGATTGTTCGTTGTCAGTCGGATTCCAGGATGGACTTCTTGATGATCTTACTGCATATCGTAGACCACCTGCATGAGGCGCTTGCCGAGTTCGTCGGCTTCCTCGATGGTCTGGGCCTCGCTGTAGACGCGGATGATGGGCTCGGTGTTCGACTTGCGCAGGTGAACCCAGCGGGTGGGGAAGTCGATCTTCACGCCGTCGATGTCGTTGACCTGAGCCTCGGGGTCTTGGGCGAACATCTCCTTTACCTTTATTAATATAGCGTCGACGTCGGTCTCAGGGGTGAGGTCGATGCGGTTCTTGGCTATCTGGTAGTCGGGGAACGTCTTTCTCAGTTCGCTGACGGTGCAGCCCTTCTGAGCTAAGCTGCTGAGGAAGAGGGCAATGCCTACGAGGGCGTCGCGGCCGTAGTGGCTCTCGGGATAGATGACTCCGCCGTTGCCTTCGCCGCCGATGACGGCTCCCACTTCCTTCATTTTCGTGGTGACGTTGACCTCGCCAACGGCTGCAGCAGTATACTGGCCACCGTGACGCTCGGTGACGTCGCGCAGGGCACGGGTGCTGGAAAGGTTGCTGACGGTGTAGACCCCCTCCAGACCTCCCCGAGGGGAGGCTTTTGTGTCCCCCTCGGGGGACGACAGGGGGGTACCCAGCACATAGTCGGCTACGGAGACCAGTGTGTATTCTTCGCCGAACATCCGTCCGTCCTCGCAGATGAAGGCGAGACGGTCGACGTCGGGGTCGACGACGATACCCAGGTCGAAGTCGCCTGACTTCATGCGCTCCATGATGCCCTGCAGGTTCTTCTCAAGGGGTTCGGGATTATGGGCGAACTGGCCCGTACACTCACCGTTGAGTATCTCATAGCTGACGCCGAGCGCCTCAAACAGCTGGGGCAGGATGATGCCGCCGACGGAGTTGATGGTGTCGGCGCAAACGCGGAAGTGGCGTTTGCGGATGGCATCGACGTCAGCCAGCCGCAGCTGGAGCACGCTGTCAACGTGGCGCTGGTTCATGGTGTCGTCGAAGGTGACGTGACCTAACTGCTCGACGGGAGCGTAGTCGAATTCCTCAGCCTCGGCTATGCGCAGCACCTCAGCACCGTCGGCAGCCGTCAGGAACTCACCCTCGCTGTTCAGCAGCTTCAGGGCGTTCCACTGGGTGGGGTTATGCGAGGCGGTGATGATGATGCCGCCGTCGGCCTCGTGCCAGCGCACGGCCAGCTCGGTGGTCGGCGTGGTGGCCAGTCCGATGTCGATGACCTCGTAGCCCATGCCGACGAGGGTGCCACAGACGACGTCGCGGACCATAGGACCCGAAATGCGGCCGTCGCGACCGACGACAATCTTCTTGCCTCGGATAAACGTGGCGTATGCCGTTGTGAACTTAACGATGTCTAAGGGGTTGAGCGTATCGCCCGTATGTCCGCCGATAGTGCCGCGGATGCCTGAAATGGATTTGATGAGTGTCATAGTGAGTTACCTTCCTCTTTGAAATGTGATGTCGTAGAAATAGGGTTTGACGTTCGATTTGGCGTTACTGGTTGTTCCCTGAGAGTGGGGCACGATGAGCCGCACATGAGCCAGTTCGTCGTCAGCCTTCTTCAGCCGGCCGATATTGACGTAGTTGAAGGGCACTATCCATCCCTCGGGGACGCTGGAGCCGTAGGCCTGCAGCATCGTGCCTTCGGTGAAGTAGGCCGTGATGGTACTGCCGTTGCGCGTAACGTTGAGGATATCAACGTCGTAGGCCCAGCTGTAGTTCTCCACGACGGAGGAGTCCTGGATGCCCAGCTCCGAGAAGCGGCAGTTGACGCTCAGCGTCTCGCCGTCCTTGATCATCTCGCCGCAGCCCTTGCTCAGTATCTGCATATAGATGCCGCTCTTAGTGAGGTAGACGAACTGCTTGGTGCCAACGGTGAGGTTGCCTTGGGTGTGGAACTGGGCCTCGTCGATGACGACGAACGAGGAGTCGGCTATGAACTGGCGGATGTTGTCGCGCTCCTTCTCCTTCAGTTCGCCGTAGGTCTCATAATCGTTGCAGGCAGTCGTCAGCAGGGTGACCGCCAGCACAATCAGTGTATAGATGTTCTTTCTCATTGGTGCTTTGTTTCAATTTGGCTGCAAAGTTACAACTTTTTAGGGAGTTAACGGAGTTAAAGACCACAGTTTTGAACTACTTTAACAAACTTTCGTAAGCCACGATGGCCTGCTGTGCTATCTTGACCGCCTCGTCGATGGAGCAGTACAGCCGACCGCCGGAGGCATTGAGGTGGCCGCCGCCGTTGAAGAACTCGGCAGCCATCTTGTTGCAGGGGAAGTCATCAACCGAGCGCAGCGACACCCACACCAGGTTGTCCTTGTCAGTATCCTCGCGCAGCGAGATGCTCAGCTTGTGACCCTTGATCTGCAGCGGCATATTGACCAGTCCCTCGGCATCGCCTTTGACAAAGTGGAACCGCTTCAGGTCCTCACGGCGCAGGGCGTAGTAGGAGGCGTGGCGCTCGCCGTCGACCACCAACCGCTCCAGCATGACGAAGCCCGTCAGTCGCAGGCGGTTCTCAGAGAAGTTATGGTATACGTTACGGTAGATGCGGTCCTTGTTGATGCCCTTCGTCAGCAGTTGCGAGATGATGTAGTAGATAGCCGGGTCGCACGAGTTATAGGTGAAGCCGCCCGTGTCGGTCATCATGCCGCAGTAGATGGGCGTGGCGAAGTGCTTTTTCAACTGTTCGAAGCCGCCGAGCTGCCACACCAGTCGGAACACCAGTTCCGAGGTCGACGACGCTTCAGGGCGACTGACGGTCAGCACCGTCTCGACGTCGGGGCCTAAGTGGTGGTCGATGAGCACCTTCTTGGCAGGAGAATTGCGGAGCGCAGTCTCCATCTCGTCGACGCGGGCCGGCGTGTTGAAGTCCAAACAAAAAATGAGGTCGGCAATCTTGAACAGCAAGTCAGCCTGTTCGCGGTGCTTGTCGTAGCGCACCACCTTCTCCGAGTTTGGCAGCCAGTGCAGGTAGTCGGGGTACTGGTCGGGCACGATAATAGTGGGCTCCTTGCCCTGCAGTTTCAGGTACTCCGCCCATCCCAGCGACGAGCCGATGGCGTCGCCGTCAGCATTCTGGTGACAGGTGATGATAATGTTCTGGGCGTCCTTGATCAGCCCCTCCAGCAGTTGCTGCTGCTCGTCGGTAAGTATATTGTTAAGCATAATAGGTGCAAAGGTACGAAAAAGTTCAGACACCGCCAAACACCGCGATTGCTTTTTTCCTTCAAGTTGTACGGGGAGGACGACGTCAGTCCCATCAATGACAAGACGCTCGTTTGGTAGAGTATTCGCCGTTGACGGTTGACAGCCGTTCAGGGTCCAGTTCCAGCACCTTTTGCATGTCGGCTTCTGCACCGGCCTTGTCGCCTATGCTGTAAAGTATCTGACCGCGCAGCAGATAGGCTTCCGTGTAACGTTCATCGATACTGATGGCTTGTGTCAGCAGGGCGATGGCTCCCACCACGTTCTGCTGCTTGATACACTCCTGTGCCTGCAGGAAACATTGTTCGCTATTCATATCACTTTTGACTTTTTATTTCTCCCGTCAGCCATATTGTCATTGCCAGCGAGAGCACAGAGGCCGTGATGCTGGCGATAATCAGCAGAATGAAGACGGCAACTGCCGTCACTGGGGGCATACCGCCCATCAACAATCCCGATAGCAGCATGGGCAGTACGAAGAGTCCCATAGCCGAAAGACTGGCCATTGCCGGCACCGTCATACTTTTCAGCGCACGAGTGAAGTAGGGGGTAAGGGCCTTCAGCCGTGAGGCTCCGTTGCCCAACAGCGTATAGTAAGGCTGACTGTCTTGCCGTAGACTGTCGAAATAGGTACGCACGGCGTGGATGTTGGTCATCAGCACATGAGCCATCAGGACTCCCGTGACGGGGACGAACCACTGGGCGCTCATCGGCGACTCGGGCCGTAGCACCACAAAGAGAATGTAGGCGCTGACAGCCAGTACGCTGACAAACATACTGATACAGGCCGGCAGGAACAGTATCCGACTGCGAATCTGGGTGCGACTGACCATCAAGAAGGCCGCCGCCACAACCAGCAACAATAGCCACAACAGGTTGAGCCACACGGAGTTGAAACGATAGAGCAACCATAGCAGACCGCCCATGACGCTCAGCTGTACCATCATTCGGACGACGGCCAGTGCGGCTTTCGGTAGCGTCAGGCGGTCGTAGGTGTAGAGCAGATAGCCAGGGATGACCAGTAGCAGCAACCCTAATAGCAGATTAAGATAAGACAGTGTCATTATTTCCAAGTGTGATTATTTTGTCTGACAGATTGATGAACTCCTCACGTTGTGTGGCTATGACCACTGTATGTCCGCCATTGGCCAGCGATTTCAGCGTACTGAGCAAGGCAGGGGAGGGGTCGTCGGCAATGATGATAGGCTTTGAGGCGATGGGGGGAACGTCTAAGTGCTCGTTGATGGGCGTCAGCTGGTAATGAGCGTAGCCCCATAGTGACCAGACGGTCTCCAGCCCTTTCGTGTCGGGTATCATGGGATTGAGCTTCACCTCCCGCTGCTGAGGTATGTAGGCCATCAACTTGCGGAATGTCGGTGCCGACAGCGGGGTCAGCAGTTCGCCATCGACGCTGACCAGCCCCTCGTCCAACGGCTGGAATCCTAACATCACTCTTATGACGGCTGTCTTACCCGTGCCTTCGGCACCTGTGATGCACGTCAGCTGTCCATCCTGGGCCATCAGCGACAGGTTTTCGAAAAGCCTGCGGTCGCCTAACGTCAGTGTTGCATCCTTTAATTCCACCATAATTCTCTGATTTGGTTGCAAAGTTACGAAAAAAAGTGAAAAGTGAAAAGTGAAAGTGAAAAATTATTCGTAACTTTGCACCATGTTTACGAACGAACGCTACAGATTACCCGCCGAATGGGAGCCGCAAAGCGGTGTACAGCTGACGTGGCCTCACGCAGCAACCGACTGGGCACCTATGCTCGACGAGATAACCGAGACCTATCGCCAGATGGCTGCAGCCATTGAGCGTTATGAGCCAGTACTCATCGTGGAACCGCCCTCCAACGACACTTGGGCACGAGACCACGGCTTTATTACGCTGGTACCTCGCACCTCGCACCTCGCACCTCGACTCCTTGACTTCTGCTTCAACGGGTGGGGCGAGAAATTTCCTGCCGAGCTCGACAATGCTATTAACCGCCGTCTCTACGATGAGGGGAGCGTTCGTGGCGAGTATGTTGACCAACTGGACTTTGTCTTGGAAGGAGGCTCCATCGAGAGCGACGGTCAGGGAACAATCTTTACGACCACGGGTTGTCTCATGGCACCCCATCGCAACCAGCCCTTGACCCAGCAGCAGATAGAGGACGAGCTGAAACGCCGCCTCTGTGCCGAGCGTATTGTCTGGATAGATCATGGTCAACTGACTGGCGATGATACTGACGGACATATTGATACCTTGGTGCGCGTATGCCCCCACGATACCTTATTATATGTAGGGTGTGATAATCCGCAGGACGAGCAGTACGAAGAACTGCGGTTGATGGAGCAGCAATTGCGTAGTCTACATACGCTGGACGGACGTTCCTACCATCTGCTGAAGCTTCCCATGCCTGCTGCCATTTATGACGACGGCGAGCGTTTGCCCGCTACCTACGCCAACTTCCTCGTCATCAATGGAGCCGTGCTGTGTCCCACCTACGACCAGCCCGACCTCGATGCTGAGGCTTTGCGGCTCATTGGCGAGGCTTTCCCCGGTCGTGATATTATTGGCATCGACTGCTGCAGCATCATCCGGCAGCATGGCTCGCTGCACTGCTGCACTATGCAATATCCCGAGGGAATCATACCCAGAAGCCTAAGAAGTCCCATTAGTCCCACCAAAAACGCCTCATTATGAAGATAGGATTCTTACAACAGCACAACACGGCCGATGTGAAGAACAACATCGAGCGCTTGGCCGACGGCATTGCCGACCTCGCCAAGCGTGGTGCCGAACTCATCGTACTTCAGGAGTTGCACAACTCGCTCTACTTCTGTCAGGTAGAGGATGTCAATAACTTCGACCTTGCCGAGACGATTCCCGGTCCTTCGACCGAAATCTACGGCGAGCTGGCTAAACGATATCAGGTGGTCATCGTTACCTCGCTCTTCGAGCGTCGTGCTGCCGGCCTGTACCATAACACAGCTGTCGTCATTGAGCGTGACGGCACCATTGCCGGACGTTATCGTAAGATGCATATCCCTGATGATCCTGGCTACTACGAGAAATTCTATTTCACCCCTGGCGACCTGGGCTTCCACCCCATCCAGACCAGCGTCGGTTGTCTGGGCGTACTTATCTGCTGGGACCAGTGGTACCCCGAGGCTGCCCGGCTGATGGCATTGCAAGGTGCCGACATCCTGATTTATCCCACCGCCATTGGCTATGCTCCCGAGGACACCCCCGACGAGCAGCAGCGCCAGCGCCGTGCCTGGCAGACGGTGATGCGTGGCCATGCCGTTGCCAACGGATTGCCCGTGGTGGCTGTCAATCGGGTGGGTGACGAGGACGGAGTCCCCTTTTGGGGCACCAGTTTCGTCTGCGGTCCGCAGGGCGAAATCATCTATGAAGCCTCTGAAGACGAGGAGGAAAGCATCATCGTTGAACTGGATTTGGCACACTCCGAACAGGTGCGCCGTTGGTGGCCTTTCCTCCGCGACCGTCGTATTGACCAGTATGGCGACATTACCCGCCGATTCATTGATTAATTAACTGAATTATAAGACTATGGGAATCATCATTGGAATTGACGTGGGCATATCAACCACGAAGATTGTTGGCCTGAAAGACGGCCGCATTACAGCACCGACACGCATCACAGCTGCCGACCCCATCACGTCGCTCTACGGAGCCTTTGGTAAGTATCTGCACGACAACGACATCGCCCTGCAGGACGTGAATCAGGTGATGCTGACGGGTGTGGGTTCTGCTTACATCAAAGGCCCTGTCTACGGACTGCCAACCGGAAAGGTTGAGGAGTTTGTGGCCGACGGTTTAGGTGCCCGCTATGAGTCGAAGCTCGATCACACTATCGTTGTCTCTATGGGAACGGGTACCACCTTCGTACAGTGTGACGGCGACGATATGCGCCATATTGGCGGTATCGGCGTGGGTGGTGGTACATTGGCCGGATTGTCGCGGCTGTTGCTGAACACCAGTGACATCAAAGCCGTCTCGGCAATGGCTATGCAGGGGGATATCAAGAATGTGAACCTGCTTATTGGCGATATCTCAGCAGAACCGCTGCCTGGACTGCCGATGGACGCTACGGCCAGTATACTGGCAAAGGCACAAAGCGATGCGGCAAAAGAGGATATTGCAGCAGGCATCATCACGATGGTGCTGCAGACCATCGGTTCTGCTGCATGGTTGTCGAGCCGTGGTAGTGATATCCGTGACTTCGTACTCATTGGTAACCTGACCCTGCTGCCGCAGTGTAAGGATGTATTCCCGCCCCTTGAGGAACTTTACAACATCCGTTACCATATTCCTAAGTACTCACAGTACTGTACTGCTATCGGGGCTGCACTGAGCTATAAGAAGTGATGAAGTGGCGATTCACTTCACACTGTTATTCAGGTTACGTGCTAAGAAGAAACGGCGTGTACGCAGGAAGAAGAGAGCTACACCTGCGGCGTTGACGGCGGCTACTGTCCAGAAAGCAGCGGAGTAGCTTGCGAGTTCGCTGATGATACCGCCAAGGAGGATGCCTAAGCCCATGCCCACATCCCACGAAACGAGGATGGTGGAGTTGGCCGTGCCGCGTTGACTGTTAGGTGCTACGCTGATGGTCATATTCTGGAAGGCGGGCCACATGTGACCGTTGCCCAGTCCGATGAGCAAGGCCGAGGCGTAGTAGCTGACCATCCCCGGTACTAATATAAATAAGGTGTAGCCCACGAGCGAGATGACCATTCCTGTTGCGGCGTTATGTGTTACGCGCCCTTGGCGAAGCGCTTTTCCCCCTTGCAGCCGTGAAAGAATCAGTCCCACGGAGCAGAGCATAAAGTAGGTGCCTGTGCCGCCAGTAATACCCATTACCTCCTTGCTGTAGATAGCCAGGTAGTTGCTTAGTACGCCGAAGCAGAATCCAAACGCCACCATATTCAAACCTAACAGCCAACCGCGGACGAGAAAGAAGCGATCGAGCGACATGGTGGAGGCATGATGTTTGACGGTTGATGGCTGATGGCTGATCCTGACGCTGGCATCCACCGCCAATCCTGCAACGGCCACGATAAGTGCTATCCAGAACAGCAGTTCGAAGCTATGGGTGTATCGGTAGATAAAGATGCCTACCGTCGGTGCTATGGCCATCGCTAAGTTATTCGACAGTCCATAGTAGCCGATACCCTCTGTGCGCCGTGAGGAGGGCAGTACGTCGATGGCTACCGTTGAATTGGCTACCGTCAATGCGCCAAACGGTCCGCCGTGTAGTGTCCTCACGATGGTGAATAGCAGTAGCGTCGAGGCGGCCAGATAACCCGCGAAGAATACGGCAAAAGCCGTAAAACTCGCTATGAGCACCGTCTTGCGGGGGAAGGAGTCGACCATGTATCCACTGAAGGGACGCATCAGTAGGGCTGTGATGGTATAGCCCGACAACACAAGCCCGATAACGTCCTTTGTGGCTCCGAAGTGCTCGCTCAGGTAGAGTGGCAACAACGGTGTCAGCACGTAGAAGGCAAAGAACAGCGAGAAGTTCGCTGCCATCACCTTGCAATAGTTCTTATTCCACAGTCTCTCCATGTTTTCGTTCATTATCATCAAGCTGGTTTGAGGGCCAGTTAACAAGGAATAACCGGTCAGTGGCACGGGTGAAAGCTGTATACAACCAATGAATGTAGTCGTTAGTCAACATGTCGTCCGACATATACCCCTGGTCGATATAGACGTGCGACCACTGTCCGCCCTGTGCTTTGTGGCAGGTGACAGCATACGCGAACTTCACTTGCAATGCATTGAAATAGCGGTCTTGTTTCACCGCTTTCATTCGCTCATCCTTCCGAGGAATGTCCTGATAGTCTTCCATCACCTTGCTAAACAGTTGCTCCTGCTGTTCGCGGGTCAGGGCGGGAGCTTCGGTATAAAGGGTGTCGAGCAACACGGTTGACGTCAGTTCATAGTCATCGTAATCGGGGAATTGAAGAGTGACCTCGGCAAAACGAAAACCGTGCTGTTCATGGATGTTACGCACTCGCTGGACGGTGGCCATGTCGCCATTGGCGATGAAGGAGGCTCCCTCCATCCTCCCCCCACCGGGGGAGGCTTCCTCTGAGGCAGAATCCCCCCTCCAGTTTGAGGAGGGTAGGGAGAGGCTATAATTGTTCTTAACAATCATCAGACGGTCGCCATGACACAATTCGTCCTCACGGTCAAGAATGGTAGAGCGGATTCCCCGGTTGTAGATGTTGGCCCGTTTGTTGCTGCGGGTGATGACGATGGTGTCGTCCGTTCCCGCTTTGGAATAACTGGATGCCAGGTGCTCAATCAGTTCGTTGCCAGGAACAACTTGGATGTCGGAGAAGCCGGCGAGACGAATCTTTGGTAGCATCATTTCCGACAGGTTGCGGATGTAGGTGGCATTGATGAGAATACCAGACTGCTGGCTCTGGCGCAACACTTCGCTGAGTTCACACTGATAGACGCTAAGCCCATAGTATCGCAGAGTCGACGGTTGTAGGGCAGGACTCTCCGTCTCGCCCACTGGTGGCAGCTGGGCATTGTCGCCGATAAGCATTAGCCGACAGTCGTTTCCATTGTAGACAAAGCTGATGAGGTCGTCCAGCAGCGAGGTATCGCCATTGGCTATCATCGATGCTTCATCGACGATGAACAAGGTGCTGCGGGCTGGGTTGTAGCCTAGTTCGAATCCCCCCATCATCGTTTTCATACGGTAGATGCGGCGGTGGATGGTATAAGCCGGACAGCCTGAATAGAGCGAGAATACCTTGGCGGCACGTCCCGTGGGAGCTAAGAGCACGATGCTCTGTTTCAATGCCGTCATCGTCTGCACGATGGCAGCTGCCAATGTGGTCTTTCCTGTTCCCGCCGAGCCACGTATCAACATGACAGCATGAGGGTCACGGTCGGCCATGAAGTCGGCAAAGATACCTATTGCCTGCTCCTGTTCTGCTGTCGGCACATGCCCAAATGACTGTCTGATGCGATATTTTAGCTCTTCGGCTATCATATTTCGGAAATAATTATTATCTTTGCAGGCGCAAAGGTAACAAAAATATTTCTAATCAGGCACAAAAAGCATGGAAAATAGGAAAGAACGCATCGTAATACGGATAGGCCGGCACCACTTGTCGTTTTCGTCCATCGACCCAATGTCCACTGAACAGCCCATCACTTACGAGCCTTATGTCGTCAAGAGCGGTATATCAATGGCTGCCAACCTTCGTGAGGCGCTGAAAGGTGCCGGGCTCTCGCAGATGGGTATCAGGAAGGCGTTGGTGATGGTTGATGCTCCCGTTCTGCTGATTCCTGTGGAAATCTTTGAAGAGGGAAAGATGGCAACAATGTATAGCCAGTCGTTTCCGCCGAAGGAGCAGGAACTGATGCTTTACAATGTGTTGCCCGACCTGAATGCTGTGGCAGTATTTGCCATTAACAAAGATTTGAAGACTGTACTCGACGATAACTTCCCCGACCTAAAGATTACCGTTGCCATGTCACCCGTATGGCGCCATTTCCACCACCGGTCATTTACCGGCACCCGCAACAAGCTCTACGGCTATCTGCATGACCAGAAACTCGATGTGTTCGCTTTCCAGCAAAACCGGTTCAAGTTCTGCAACCAGTTTGATACCAACCGTACTCAGGACACTACGTATTTCCTGATGTATGTATGGAAACAGCTGATGCTCAGTGCCGAGCAGGACGAGCTGCACCTTGCTGGTGAAGGACTTGTCGACGACAAGAACGAGTTGGTAACAGGATTGCGCCGCTATCTGCAGAATGTTTATGTCGTCAATCCGTCGGCCGACTTTAACCGGGCACCAGCCACAAAGCTCAAGGGTATGCCCTTCGACTTGATGGCCTTGTTTACTAAGGGAAGGTGACAGGGAGGTAAGAGGTTAGAAGGAAGAGGTAAGAACTATGAGGATTATTACTGGGAAATACAAGGGACGCCATTTCGACATTCCCCGCACGTTCAAGGCAAGACCGACGACGGACTTTGCCAAGGAGAATATCTTTAACGTGCTGACGGCCTATCTGGACTTTGAGGGCACTACAGCGCTTGACCTTTTCTCGGGTACTGGCAGCATCACCCTCGAACTGCTGTCACGAGGCTGTAGCCGCGTGGTCAGCGTTGAACTGGATCGCGACCACCACCGCTTCATCTGTGAGTGTGTAAAAAAGTTGGGAGATGAAGTCTGTTTGCCTCTCCGCGGCGATGTCTTCCGCTTTATCAAATCCTGTAAGCAGCAGTATGACTTTATCTTTGCCGACCCACCTTATGCATTGAAGGAACTGCCCACGATTCCCGACCTGATATTTGAGAAAGGATTGCTGAAAGAGGGTGGGGTGTTTGTTTTTGAGCACGGCAAGGATTACGACTTCTCTGGGCATCCTAACTTCAGCGAACATCGCAGTTACGGTAGTGTCAACTTCAGTATCTTTACATTAGCGGCGCCAGCATCCTAATAAGGCTTTCGAACAGTCGAGTCAGGAACTTTGGCTTTATGCGCTTGGGCAGCGATGACAGGGTCACCGACTGCGTTTCGTCGTCGAGAAACACCTGTTTCAGTCGCTGAGCAACCTCTTCGCTGTAAATAAAGGCATTGGCCTCGAAGTTGTTCTCAAACGACCGGAAGTCGACGTTCGTAGAGCCGCATGTTGAGATGTTGTCGTCGCACACCATTAACTTGGAATGTAAGAATCCCGCTGTGTACAAGTTCACCTTCACACCAGCTTCGACCATCTCGCGCAGATAACTGCGCCCTGCCCAGTCGGCAAACCATGCGTCGTTTTCCTTAGGTACCAGGATACGTACGTCGATGCCTGCTACTGCAGCCGTTTTCAATGCAAACAATACGGAGTCTGTGGGCATGAAGTAAGGTGTTTCTATGTACACGTATCGCTTTGCTGCCATAATGATGCGCACAAAGCCTTGCATGATTTCCGGATAGGGCTCTACAGGACTGCTGGTAACTATTTGGTGAAGGGTGACGGGTGACGGGTGAGTGGTGACGGGTGGATAGTATTTGTTGTCGTTGAGTAGGGTACGGTCAACAAAATACCAGTCGATGAGGAAAGCCCGTTGCAGGGCATACACTCCAGGTCCGGTCATCCGTAACATGGTGTCGCGCCAAGGCTGTGTTTTTGTCCCCTTTACATAGCGCAGGGCAATGTTCATACCACCGAGGAATCCTGTCAGTCCGTCGATGACGATGAGCTTGCGGTGGTTGCGGTAGTTTACTTTACTGGTGAACGAGGGGAAACGTACGGGCAGGAAAGGTGCCACCTCAATACCCTCTTCGCGCATCCTCTCAAAGAAACGATGACTGACATTCCAACAACCCACATCGTCGTAGATGAGCCGTACTTCCACACCCTGGCGCGCTTTGGCTATCAATGCATCAGCTATGAGGTTGCCCAAGGCATCGTCCTCGAAGATGTAGGTGTCGATATGTATATGGCTTCGAGCCTGACTGATAGCCGCCAACAACTCAGGGAAGAACTGATAGCCATCGGTATAGATGTCTACCTCGTTCAGCTTGAAGGGCAACGAGAAACTCTGATTGACGAAAAGGTCTATGACGGGCTTGTGCTCTTCAGGCAGTTTGAGGCCCTGCTGTTCTACGAAGCCTAACATGGAGCGTTTCGACAGTTCGTCGAGCTGTCGCTGGTTGACGAGTCGCTCCTTTCGGGTGTTGACGCCAAAGAACAGGTAGAGGATAACACCCACAAACGGCACGAACCATATCACCAATGCCCAGGCCATCGTCTTGGCTGGCTGGCGGTTGTCCATCACCACATGAATGACAGCCACCACGGCTATGATGTAATGGATGATGGCTAATATGAGGTTCAGTCCGTGCATGTTGTTTATTGGTGAAGGGTGAAGGGTAAGTGGTTATTGGTGAAGGGAGATTACTTGAAACCTATCAGTTTATGTGTCTGTAAAGAGAGTCGCCACTGGGGGTGCTCCTTGATGTAGTCTATGCACTTGTTGATGATGGTAGCGTTGCGTTCGGCATCTCCTGTGTCACAGGGTTGGAGGTATAAAAGAGGAGAGAGGAGAGAGGAAAGGCTACGGGTAGGCGAGCAGAGCTCGGGAATGAGAGGAGGGAGAAATGATTCTGGCGTGGTGTCTTCGTCGAAGATTACTTTCAGCTCATCAGGTAATCTCTCTCCTCTTTCCTCTCTCCTCTCTCCTCTACACAACTTCGGCGATACCGTCAGCCAGTCCAGGTTTTTGGGAGCAGGACGTGTGCCGTTGCTCTCCATTGCCACCTCGAAGCCGTGCTGGTGGAGCAGGTCGACGAAAGCCTCGTCAACTTGCAACGTTGGCTCACCGCCAGTAAGCACCACAAAACGGGCTGGATAATCCTTGATGGCCGTGATAATCTCCTCGTCGGTCATCTCGCGATAAGTGTCGAACTCCGTATCGCAGAACGAACAGCGCAGGTTACAGCCCGCAAAGCGGATGAATACTGCCGCCCTGCCCGTGTTGTAACCCTCGCCCTGCAGCGAGTAGAAGATGTCGTTAATCCTTTTCATAGGTTGCAATGTTTCCCTCGCTCTCCTGCACCGTTGCCTTGTAGCAATGGGGCACACGCTCCACACACCAGCGGGCCAGGTTCTCGGCCGTCGGGTTGAAGGGCAGCACCTCGTTCAGGATGCGATGGTCTAACGGCTCTTTGATGAGCCGCTTGATCTCGCTGAAGTCAATGACCATGCCGTTACGGTCGAGTTCCTTCGAACGGCAGTAAATCATAATCATCCAATTATGGCCGTGTACCCTCGTACACTTGCTCTCGTAGTCCAGTTCCAGACTATGACAAGCAGAAATCTCTATTTTCTTCTGAACGTAATACATATTTATTTCATTACATCACTTCCTAATTTTCGTGCCAGCATGTCGCGAAGCAGCTGGGTGTCGCGGTATTCCTCCATCAGTTTCATCACGCGTTCCATGTTGCCCGTCGCCTGGCGCATAGCATTCTGAATTTCCTTCAGTTTACCTTCTATTAGGTCCATTCGCAAATCCATCACTAAGTGGACCACACGCTGACGCAGCGAGCCCTCTCGTTGTTGTACCACGAAACGTCCAGCCAACTGATGGCGGTCGATGGCCAGTCGTGTAGCCAACTGGCTCACCTCAATGTCAGGATGGTTCATGAAGTATTTCTCCGCCTTGAAACCTTCCTCGCTGCTGTGTGCTACGGCCTCGGCCAGTATCTGGTTGTAGAGCGGATTCGAGAACAGGATATTGTCCTGACCTAAGTCGTAGTCCACGTATTGTGCCACGTTGAAACTGATGGTCTTTCCGTCCTCTGTCTCCACGTTGTCGTAGATAATCTCCTCGCCGTGTCGGATGACTTCACGGATGAGGAGCGTCTCGACGGGGTTTTTAGAGGAGAGAGGAGAGAGGAGAGAGGAGAGAGGCTTGTTTTGCTGTACAGTAGCGTTGGGGGCCTTATACCCCTCTCCTGTATCCTCTTGGTCAGGCGTTCCCTCCTGTGTAAGCGTTCCCTCTTGGGCAGGAGTATTCTCTCTCCTCTCTCCTCTCTCCTCTCTCCTCTTATCCTCAATATCCTTCCGGATATAGTTGTTCATCGTCGTCAGCAGCGTCTGTTCCTTCAAGCCTAATCGTGAGGCCAGGTCGCTAAGGTAGGTGGAGCGCAGGATGGTGTCGGGAATGACGGAGATGCTCTTCACGATGCCGCTGATGGCCTCGCTACGCTTTACGGGGTCGCTGACGCCGTCTACCGTCAGTCGTGTCTTAAACGAGATGAAGTCCTGCTGGTTCTGCTCGATATAGCTTTTCAGTTCTTCCGTCGAGTGCTTGCGGGCAAAGGAGTCAGGGTCGTCGCCGTCGGGCAGCAACAGCACCTTGATATTCATGCCTTCCTCGAGCAGCATGTCCGTACCGCGCATAGCAGCATGGATGCCTGCCTCGTCGCCATCATATAATAAGGTGATGTTCTGCGTGAAGCGTCGTAGCAGTTTGATTTGGTAGACGCTGAGCGCCGTACCCGAGTTGGCTACGACATTCTCGATACCAGCCTGATGCATGGCAATGACGTCGGTATAGCCCTCGACCATGAATACCCGGTTCTCCTTCACGATTTGTTTCTTGGCCTGATAGATGCCGTAGAGTTCGCGCTCCTTGTGGTAGATGTCAGAATCGGGCGAGTTGACGTACTTCTGTGCCACACCTTTTGTCCGGGAGTCCAATACGCGTCCGCCGAAGGCTACCACTTTACCGCTGACGTTCAGCCAGGGGAAGATGGCGCGGCCGGAGTAGCGGTCGAGTAGTGACGACTTTTCACTTTTCACTTCTCCCTTTTCACTTCGTTCAAAGCACAGCCCTGTCTTCACCAGGAACTCAGCCTTGTATCCTGCCTTCTGTGCCGCCGTTGCCAGCGCGTCGCGCTTCTGTGGAGAGTAGCCCAGTTGGAACTTCTCGATGATATCATCGCGGATGCCACGACTGCGGAAGTACTGCTTGCCGATGGCAATGCCGTCAGGGTCGTTCTTCAGCGTCTGGTGGAACCAGTCCTTGGCCCACTCGTTGACGATGAACATCGACTCACGCTCGTTCTGCTGCTGCCGTTCCTCGTCGGTTATCTCTTTCTCCACAATCTCTATGTGGTACTTCTTGGCCAGCCACCGCAGCGCCTCGGGGTAGGTTATCTGCTCGTGCTCCATCAGGAAACCGGCAGGCGTACCACCTTTGCCGCACACAAAGCAATGACAGATGTTCTTGGCGGGCGAGACCATGAACGACGGGTTGCGGTCGTCGTGGAACGGGCACAGTCCTTTGTAGTTCACGCCGCTCTTGCGAAGCGTCACGAACTCACTCACCACGTCGACTATCTGCGCCGCGTCAATGATCTTGTCTACTGTCGCCCTGTCAATCATTGTCTTTACTTGTAGGCTACAAAGGTACACAGATTCTGTGAGAAAACAAAAGAAAAACCGTTTTTCTTTTGCATTTCCCTCATTATTTCGTAACTTTGCACACAAACTATTAATATTACCATTATGAACAAAGCTTTAACAACCCTCGCCGCAGCCTCCTGCTGCACCCTGTTGGCCGTTTCGTGTGCCAAAAACCCTTCAACCGTTAACACAAACCCCGCACCCCTTACCACCGTTGGTAACCCCTATATGCCGCTTTGGGAGCACATCCCCGATGGCGAACCCTACGTCTTTGAGGACCCCGACCAGCCGGGCAAGTATCGTGTCTATGTCTACGGCTCCCACGACGACCTCATCTCGGAATACTGCGGGCGCGATCAGGTGGTGTGGTCGGCCTCTGTCGACAGCCTGAACAACTGGCGCTACGACGGTGTCATCCTTGTGGTCGACAAGAATGCCAAGGGTGAGCCCTTCGACTCTGCCGGTACTGCCGATGTGCTCTATGCGCCTGATGTGACCTTGGTGACCGACTCCACGGGCAAGAAGACCTACTATCTCTTCCCCAACGACCAGACGGGATTCCGCAATGGGCTGATAGCCAAGAGCGACCGTCCTGACGGTCCCTTCGAGGTGTGCAACTGGAGCAAGGATAATCCTAATCAGGTAGACGGTGTGCTGCAGTTCGACCCCGCAGTCTTTGTCGACGACGACGGACGTGTCTACGGCTACTGGGGCTTTGAACGGAGCTATGCTGCCGAGTTCGACCCCACGACGATGGCTACCGTCAAGCCTGGCACCCAGATTATTGAGGATATGATTTCCGGTCGCAACCAGCCTGGTCGCTTCAAGTTCTTTGAGGCTTCGTCGATTCGTAAGATCAAGGACAAATACGTCTTCATCTACAGCCGCTTTACTGAGGATGGCGAGTTTGGCCTGCCTACCAGCAACTACACGCTGGCCTACTGCTACAGCGACAATCCCCTTGGCCCCTGGACCTATGGCGGTACCATCATCGATGGTCGTGCCCGCGAGAAGGATGAGCAGGGCAACGTGATTGCTTCGGCCACCCCCGACGGCAATACCCACGGCAGCATCTGCGAGGTGAACGGCCAGTGGTATGTGTTCTATCATCGTCAGACGGGCACCGACGAATATGCCCGTCAGGCTATGGTCGCTCCCATCGACGTAAAGGTTGAGGAAGGCAAAGGCGGCAAGGTTGAGATATCTGAGGGTGAGTACAACAGTCAGGGCTTTGCCCTCAACGGTCTTGACCCCTTCGAGCGCCATTCGGCTGGTATCGCCTGCTGGTACACAGGCCCGAAGCCTGCTACCCACGAGTGGCCTAACAACACGTTCTACGGCTCCTACGTCGATGCTACCTATGGCGGCGAGGACGGTCAGGACAAGCAGGAGGCACTTGCCTCGACGGCCAAGTATGATGCTCCTTATGACCTGCGCTATAACACCAACCCCGTGGTCAACAACACCGACGGCTCCATTGTCGGCTATAAGTACTTCAACTTCCCTGCCGAGCGTCTGGCTTCCGACGACAACCTGATGCTTGTCGTACGTCTCATTCCCGCGGGTCTCGAGGGCACCATCGACATCATGATGGATCGTCCTTGGGAGTCGCAGGGTGGAAAGAAGATTGGCGAGATGCGCCTCACCACCAACATGAACGGGAACGTCTGGGACGTGGCAGGAGGTATCTCCGACGAGGTCAAGAACAACGGTCTTGCTGGCAAGCATGCCATCTTCCTCGTCTTCCACTCCGACTTCAAGGACCAGTCGCTCTGCACACTTTTAGACCTCGTCTTCACCTTCGACGACACGGCCGCATCCAAGTAATCCTCTAACACACGCTTGACCCATGAAGAGATTCGTTCTGTCCCTCTTGGCCGTTGGCGGCTGGCACGTGGCCACCGCCCAGCTTCAGACCAACGCAGGCATCCAGTACCTGCAATGTATGCCGAAGGATGTTTCTACCGACTTCAGCGACCTGTCGAACACCTACTTCCTGGCCGACTCCCTGACTCAGTTTGATGCTATAAAGGGCGAGGGACTGGTAGAGTGGAAACGCTACCGCCTGTCACCCCGTCAGGCCTTCAACCTTAATGGCTACTGGCCTGTGCGTATGCAGATGCTCGACTTCCCCGATGCTGCCTACGATAACGACCCCCGGCTGAAGATAAGCGTCGACCTCATCACCCCGCGGACGGCGCGCATCAGGCTTTATACCACCCCTGCAATCCCCCGTACTTCCGACCAGGACGACCCCATGTTCTGCGACCAGTTCAAGCAGTTGGCGGCCTCACCGGCATCCAGTACTGCGCTGCAGCAGCGGATGAGCAAGCTGTGGATGGCCTCGCAGCAGGCTGGTACAGTCACCTATAAATCCGACTACGGCACCATCGAGATTCAGAAGTACCCCTTCCGCCTGGTGCTCCGCGATGCCAAGGGACGCATCCTTACCCAGTCGCGTCATCTCATTGACAACGACTCCACGCAGGTCAAGCTGCTGCCTTTCTCGTTCATCAAGCGCGGCAGCGACAACTCCCGCAGCGTCAACCCCGTGTTCCTGCTTTCGCCCGGCGAGCGCATCTATGGTTGTGGCGAGTCGTTCACCTCTTTGAATAAGGTGGGACAGCGTGTGCATCTCTCCGTCACCGACCCTCAGGGACCTGAGACCGACGGTATGTACAAGCCCGTGCCCTTCTATTTCTCCAACCGCGGCTACGGCATCTTCATGCACACCTCGGCTCCCGTCACCGCCGACTTCGGAGCCTCCTATATCGGAGCCCAGCGCCTGTTCATGGCCGATGAGGTGGTTGACCTCTTCGTGTTCTTTGGTTCACCCAAGGACATCCTCAACGAGTACACCGACATTACCGGCAAGTCGCCTATGCTCCCCCTGTGGAGTTTCGGCACGTGGATGAGCCGTATTACCTACTTCTCCCAGCAGGAAGGTCTCGAGATTGCCCGTCAGCTGCGCGCCCACCGCATACCCTCCGATGTCATTCACTTCGATACCGGCTGGTTCGGCGTCGACTGGCAATGCGACTACCAGTTTGCTAAGGATCGCTTCGAGAATCCCGAGAAGATGCTCCGGCAATTGGCCAAGGACGGCTTCCACACCTGCCTGTGGCAGTTGCCTTACTTCACGCCCAAGAACCGTTTCTTCCCCGAGATTATCGAGCGTAACCTCCACATCCGCAATGCCGACGGCGGTATGCCCGTAGAGGATGCCATCCTCGACTTCACCAATCCCGCCACCGTCAACTGGTATCAGTCGAAGATTCTCGGTCTGCTGCGTCAGGGTGTATCCACCATCAAGTGCGACTTCGGCGAGGCAGCCCCCTACAACGGCTTCTACCATAACGGTCGTGGCGGACTCTACGAGCACAACCTCTATCCCCTGCGTTACAACAAAGCCCTCTGGGAGGCTGTCAGTCAGCAGTATCCCGGTGCCGGCATCATCTGGGCCCGCTCTGCCTGGGCAGGCTCCCAGCGTTACGCCCTCCATTGGGGTGGCGATGCTGCCACCAATAATATCGGCATGTTGGGCGACCTCCGCGGTGGTCTGTCCTTCGGTCTCAGCGGCTTCTCCTTCTGGAGTCACGACATGGGCGGCTTCGTCACCGCCTCGCCCGAGGATATCTATCGCCGCTGGCTCCCCTTCGGGTTCCTCAGTTCCCATACCCGTGCCCACGGTGCCCCGCCTACTGAGCCTTGGCTTATCAGCGAGTCGTTCACCGATGCTTTCCGCCAGTGTGCCGAGATGAAGTATAAGCTCATGCCCTACGTCTATGCCCAGGCCAAGGACTGCTCCGAGCGTGGTCTGCCTATGGTGCGCGCCCTGCTCGTCGAGTTCCCCGACGACCCCGGAGCCTGGCTTGTCGAGGATGAGTATATGTTCGGTTCCCAGATGCTCGTTGCCCCTTTGATGGAGAGCGGCAGCGGCCGTGATGTCTATCTGCCTCGTGGTAAGTGGATTGACTATCAGAGCGGTCAGGTCTACGACGGTGGCTACCAGCACATCGAGGCAGGATCCATTCCCGCCATTATCCTCGTTCGCGACGGCTCCCTCATCCCCCATGCTCCCCTCGCTCAGCGTACCGACCAGATAGACTGGAACGCCATCGAGCTACGTCCTTACCGCGCTGCTGCTACCCGTTGCACCGGCCTCCTCTTTAAGCCCGGCGACACCCAGCTGCAGGTAATTGAACAATAACGAAATTCAAGTTTCGCATTCGCTCACCTTAAGAAGTTAGAGGAAGTTAGAAGAAGTTAGAGGAAGTAGCGGCTTGAATGGAGCAGGACTATCGTCTCATGACGGCTTGAATGGAGCAGGACTATCGTCTCATGACTTCTTGAGCGGTCGAAGACCGCGATGACTTCCTATGACTTCCCATGACTTCTCTCAACTTGCGAAACTTGAATAACGAAAGAATCGCCGCCCCCAGCATTTATGCGGGAAGCGGCGAATTCCTCTTCTTGCGCTCCTTCGGTGCTCAGGCGAGCAAGCTCGGAGTCCCTCTAACTTCTTACTTTTCACTCTTCACTTTTCACTCTTCACTTCTTCACTAGCGAAGCGCAAAGCGCGAGCGCTTAGGGCTCCGGCTCCGGGTCCGGCTCTGCCTGCTGAATGTTGTACGTGCTCAGCGGCGTACGCTGCTGGTACGACTTCTTCTTGCCGTCGACCATCTTGTAGAGGGTCTTCACGAGCTGGTAAGCC
>CACZDV010000033.1 GCA_902780025.1 uncultured Prevotellaceae bacterium | reverse complement strand
GTACGCCGCTGAGCACGTACAACATTCAGCAGGCGGAGCCCGATCCGGAGCCGGAGCCCTAAGCGCTCGCGCTTTGCGCTTCGCTAGTGAAGAAGTGAAAAGTGAAGAAGTGAAAAGTGAAGAGTGAAGAAGTGAAAAGTGAAGAGTGAAGAAGTGAAAAGTGAAGAGTGAAAAGTGAAGAAGTGATGATCTATGTGAACGGCTGACGATAAGTGCAGCCGTTCTTCCATTCTGAGCAGCCGTAGGCGGTCTTGCCCTTGATAATGTGGCCTTTGCCACAGACGGGACAGGGCTGGCCAACGAGCGGGTCGGCGGCTTCGGCTTTCTTCTTGGCGGGCGCGCGTTTCTTGGCTTTCTTCAGGTCTTCGTCGGTGGTGACGGTGATGCGGCGGTTCGAGGGGTCGCTCATCACCTCGTTGACAATCTCGGACACCTGTTGCTTCAGCTCTTCGATAAACTGCTGGGCGTCGTACTTCTGGTGTTCGATGTCGCGCAGTTTCTTTTCCCAGATGCCCGTCAGTTCGCAGCTCTTCAGCAGTTCCTCGCGGATGAGGTCGATGAGTTCGATGCCCGTCGGCGTAGCGATGAGGCGCTTACGGTCGCGGCGGATATAGTGGCGCTTGAAGAGGGTCTCGATGATGCCAGCACGGCTGGAAGGTCGTCCGATGCCGTTCTCCTTCATGGCGGCGCGCAGGGTCTCGTCCTCTACGAACTTGCCTGCTGTCTCCATCGCCCGCAGCAGGGAGGCCTCATTATAATATGGTGGGGGTGTCGTCCACTTCTCCGTCAGCGTCGGCTGGTGGTCGCCGCTCTCGCCCTTGACGAAGGTGGGCAGGGTGCGCTCCTCTTCGTCGTCTTTCTTTTCTGGGGCTTCTTGGGCATCTTGGGCTTCTTGGGCATTTTGGGATTCTGGGGATTTTTCCCTGACCACGCGCCATCCGGGTTCCAGAATCTCCTTACCCGTCACCTTGAACTCAATGCCGTCGACCTCGCCCAGCACCGTCGTTGTCGAGAACTTACAGTCGGGCAGGAAGACGCCGATGAAGCGGCGGGCTACCAAGTCGAAGACCTTCTGCTCGGCATCGCTCAGATACTGCGGCACTACTCCTGTGGGGATGATGGCGTGGTGGTCGGTCACCTTCGAAGTGTCGAAGACGCGCTTGGTCTTCTTCAGCGGCTTGCCGCCGATGGGCTTGATGAACTCCGCGTAGGGAGCCACGCCGCCGAACTTCGTCTGATACAGGCCGTTCAGCGTCTGCGGGCATTTCGGATAGATATCGTCTGAGAGGTACTGCGTGTCCACACGCGGATAGGTGGTGTACTTCTTCTCGTAGAGACTCTGGATGAGGTTCAGCGTCGTCTCTGCCGAGAAACCGAACTTGCGGTTGCAGTCCACCTGCAGCGACGTCAGGTCGTAGAGTTGCGGCGGCTGTTCCTTGCCCTCCTTCTTTTCTACTTTCGTTACCGTGAACGGCTTGCCCTCGATGGTGGCGAAGGCCTGTTCGCCTTCCTCCTTCGAGGTGAACTTCCCCTTAGTTGCCGTAAACGTGGTGTCGCGATAGACGGTGGCCAGTACCCAGTAGGGCTCGGGCTTGAAGTTCTCAATCTCCTTCTGGCGGTTGACGATGAGGGCGAGGGTAGGGGTCTGCACCCGACCGATAGAGAGCACTTGGCGGTTCTGTCCGTACTTCAGCGTGTAGAGGCGCGTGGCGTTCATGCCTAACAGCCAGTCGCCGATGGCGCGTGAGAGTCCGGCCATGTAGAGCGGCTGGTAGTCCTGCTGGTCCTTCAGGTTGGCAAAACCCTCGCGGATGGCTTCGTCGGTCATCGACGATATCCAGAGTCGCTTCACGGGGCAAGTAGCCTTGGCCTTCTGCATGACCCACCGCTGAATCAGCTCACCCTCCTGTCCGGCGTCGCCGCAGTTGACGATGCCGTCAGCCGCCTGCATCAGCCGCTCGATGGTGGCAAACTGCTTTTCAATACCGCGGTCGGGAATCAGCTTGATACCGAAGCGCTGGGGCACCATCGGCAGTTGCGTGAGCGCCCACGACTTCCACGCCGGCGTATAGTCACCCGGCTCCTTCAGCGTACACAAGTGACCGAAAGTCCACGTTACCTGGTATCCGTTACCTTCCATATAGCCGTCGTGCGAGGCCGTTGCCCCGATAATCCGGGCAATATCCTTGGCAACGCTGGGCTTCTCTGCTATGCAAACTGTCATTTCTTCTTCAAATATGGTTTGCAAAGGTACAATATTTTCTTGAAGTCTGCAAAGAATTTGGGAAAAAATGCCTACCTTTGCAGCCGCTATGAAGATGAGACAAATGATAACAGGAGCCTTGCTTCTGATACATATAGCCATATGGGCACAGGGACTACCCACCGACGGACCGCTGACCATCCGCACCACACTACAACAGTTGGGCGAACGCTTGTTGCGTGGCAAGACGGGCAGCATCGTAGCCATATCGCCCGACAATGGTGAAATACTCTGTATAGCGACGAACACCCCTCAGGGCAGCAACGTCCGCCAGGCCATCGGCAAGCCGCAAGCACCCGGCTCGACGTTCAAGACGGCGCAGGCGCTGGTGCTGCTTTCTGAGGGAATCATCGACTTGCAGACGGCGGTAGAGTGTCATGAGGGTATCACCGACGGTAATATCAAGGTGGGCTGCCATAAGCACCGTTCACCCCTGACGTTGAAGGACGCCTTGGCCCAGTCGTGCAACACCTGGTTTCTGATGACGTTTGCCTCGATGATTAATGATGACTTCATGTATGAGACGAAGGAAGAAGCCATCACGACGTGGCGCTCATATATGCAGTCGATGGGGCTTGGCGGTCCGATGCACATTGACATCGAGGGCGAGCAAGGCGGGCTACTGGCAGGTGCCGACTACCTGAACCGCCGCTATAAGGACGGCTGGGACGGCAAAACCATCTGGTGGGCAGGTATGGGACAAGGCGACGTTACCTGTACGCCCCTGCAGCTGTGCAACCTGGCTGTGACCATAGCCAACCGAGGGTGGTACTATATTCCCCATATTCATAAGGAAACGACCAACAAACGCTACCTGACCCGTCGCCAGACGAAAGTCGCGGCTGAAGCATACACACCTGTTGTCGAGGGTATGCGGCTGGCTGTTGAAAAGGGTACTGCCACCAGCATCAAGACCACGTACCCCATCTGCGGCAAGACAGGTACCATCGAGAATCCCGGCCGCGACCATTCTGCCTTCATCGGCTTTGCCCCGATGGCTGAGCCGAAGATTGCCGTCAGCGTCTACGTTGAGCATGGTGGCTTCGGTGCCGACTTGGCTGCCCCGATGGCAGGTCTCATCATTGAGCAATACCTGAAAGGCGCGCTTAGTAAGGAGTCTCAGGCTAAGGCCAAGCGATTAGCGGAAATCAAATTGTAGTATTATCGTAGCTGGGCCTTCACGACTTTGACCAGATTGGCTGAGGGCTGTGCCTCACCGCTGACGGGTACCAAGTACCAGCGGACGGTCCAACTAAGCTGCTCGCCTGGAGCCAGCGTGGTGTAGGCTCCCTGACTCTCAAGCTCGATGTAGGTCTTGCCGCGGTTCAGGTAGACCTGAATCTCAGCCTCGTCGGGGGCGGGAGCGCCAGCCTTGAGGTCTTCGAACTGCTTGATGAGCAGCAGACCGTTGTTGGCGTAGGCCAGCCATCCTGTTCCGTCGGCGTTGATTTTGCGGTTCTGCGGGGCTTCGTCAGTCTTGAACCATACGGCGCCGTCCTGAGCCGTGAAGTTCATCAGGCCAGCGGGGGTGATGCCGTCCAACGGGGCATCGAAGAAGATGAGACCGTCGTTGTTGGGCACACGGGTAATCTCCCAAGGAGCCACCTTGCGGGTCTCGTCGGCCTCGTTCTTGATGGTATAGGTGATGACGAAGGCTCCCGCCTTGTCGTCAGTAGTAAAGGTCTTGCCAATCCGGTACTTCAGGCGTTCCGATACCTGGCTCTTGATATCCAGCTTCGAGTCGCTCTGCTCGACGACATCATAGGCCATCTTATCGTATTCGGGTACGGGCGGCCAGTTCCACTCCTTCTGCGGACTGGTCCAGAAGGTGCTGCCGAACGACTCGGGGAAGCGCGACTGCGAGATGACCTCGTTGTCCTTGTGTTTCAGCGACAGGATTTTTCCGCCCTTGCTGATGTTGACGGTCATCGTCATGTCGCCCGTCTTCAGTTGGTACAGGTTGTCAGCTTCTTGTGCTTGTGTCGTGGTGGCCATGCCTCCTGCGATTGCTGTCATTAGTAGCGATACGAATAATTGTTTCATGATAGGAATATTTTAGTTCGTGATTGATTTACGCCGCAAAGATACAAAGAAATCCGTTACTTACCAACCTTTTGGCACATTTTTGATAGATTCTGATACATTAGTGTATGACACTTCGGCGTTTTTTCCATAATTTTGCATCGATTTAAATATTACATAACATGAGAACAATTAAAAATCTTTGCTCAACAGTAGTTTTGCTGATGCTGTGTGGCGTCTGCATGAGTTTCACAACCGAGGAAAAGTCGCGTGTCGTCGAGGACGGCGGAACGGGTCCCTACAAGGCCGTCATGAAGGAGGAAGCCTCGCTGGCTGCCCATACCGTGTTCGTGCCTCAGGATCTGTCGAAGTTCGGAAAGGACAAGCAACTGCCAGTCCTCGTATGGGGTAATGGTGCCTGTACCAACTCGCCTTGGGAGCACTACAAGTTCCTGAACGAGATTGCCTCCTACGGCTACATCGTCTTGGCTACGGGTTATATCCCAATGGACGAGCAGCCCTATCGCGGCCCGATGTCAACCACCGAGCAGCAGATAGAGTCCATCGACTGGGCCTTCGCTCAGAATGCGGACAAGAACTCGCCCTACTATCAGAAGATTGACACGAAGAATATTGCCGTTGCCGGTATGTCGTGTGGTGGTCTGCAGACGCTCTACAACTGCGCTGACCCCCGTATCACGACGCTGATGGTCTGCAACAGCGGACTCTTCAACCAGCAGAATGCCGGACAGGCTGTCGGCGGTATGCCGATGCCCCCGAAGGAGAAGCTGAAGGAGATACACTCCTCTATTATCTACATCCTCGGCGGCGAGACGGATATTGCATACGGCAACGGTATGGACGACTTCCACCGAATCGACCATGTTCCCGCCTGCGCCACGAACTTCCCCGTCGGACATGGCGGCACCTATCGTCAGCCTCACGGTGGCGAGTTCTCCGTTGTGGCCTTAGCCTGGCTGAACTGGCAGCTGAAGGGTGACCAGCAGGCTGCCAAGATGTTCAAGGGTGCTGACTGCGAACTGTCGAAGCGCGATAAATGGACTATCGAGAAGAACGCGAAGTTTGAGACGCTGAAGTAAACAAAACAAAATCCCCGAGCAAACACACTCGGGGATTTTATTTTGTCAATAGGCGTGGTCTGTCTGTATTTCCTCCTTCGTCAGTTTCTTCTTGTCGATGGCCCGCCAACAGTAAACGATGTAGGCAAGGACGAAGGGCACAAGCAGCGATACATAGAACATGGTGCGTAGCGTGAACTCACTCGAACAGGAGTTCTGTAACGTCAGCGACGACTGCAGGTCGGCCGTCGAGGGATAGTAGGCCGTATTGTTCCACGCGCAGCTGAGCAGCAGGGCCAGTACGGTAAGTACGGTGCCGATGCCTGCAGGCCAGATGCCGGCGTTGTAGTTCTTGTCCATGATGGTCTTGCCGATGCCGAAGAGCACCAGAACGACACCTATTAATAATAGGATGGTCAGGTACCACATGTCTAAGAAGTTATTCAGATACTTGTAAGGCTCCATATAGACGATTCCGTCGGCATTGACGGCGTAACCGTCCTTCAACAGCAGGTGGACGAGATAGGCCACGAACAGGACGAGGAAGGGAACGACGGCACCGATGAGCCGGACACTACCGCGACTGCGGATGTCCTCGTCGTCGACATTGTTCATCACGTAGAGGATGCCCAACGTACGAGCCAGGAATACAACGGCGAAGCCAAAGACTAATACCCACGGATTGAGCAGGGCATCGAGACCGTGCGAGGCGTTGGCCCAGCGGCTGATGATGGGCGTCATCGCGCCGATGTCAATCATGTTGTTCTTCTCGACGATGAAGTTCGAACCCTCGAAGAACGTGGCCACAGCGCCGCCCAGCAACAGCGGGCCTACGATGCCGTTGAGGGTGAGGAAGAACTGGAACGTGCGGGGGCCGAGTATGTTTCCTATCTTGTTCTGGAACTCATAGCTGACGGCCTGTAGTACGAACGTGAAGAGAATGAGCATCCACAGCCAGTAGGCTCCGCCGAACGACGTAGAGTAGAACAGCGGGAACGAGGCGAAGAAGGCACCACCGAAGGTGACCAGCGTGGTGAACGTGAACTCCCACTTGCGGCCGGTAGAGTTGTAGACGAGCCGCCGCCCTTCGTCCGTATAGCCCAAGGAGCGGGCCACGGAGTTGGCTCCCTGCACGAAGAGCAGGAACACTAATATTGCACCAAGGAGTGAAACGATGAAACACCAGTAGTGCTGTAAGAATTCGTAACTCATATTTACAATTTTACAATTTACAATTTACGATTTAAACTCTGGACCCTTTTGGATTTGCTTCAGCATGATGTTAATCTCGACTGCAAGCATAGTAGTGAAGAGGATGAGGAAGAGCAGGAACGTCAGGGCCACGCTTCCCGCCTTCAGGTCGCTGACAGCCACCCACGTAGGCAGCATGTCCTGGATGGTCCAGGGCTGACGGCCAAACTCAGCCACGAGCCAGCCGCTCTCCGAGGCGATGTAGCCCAATGGTATCAGGGCAATAGCCAGCCAGTAGTGCCAGTCGGGCAGACGGGTGATGTCGTAGCCGTCGGCCTCCGTCTCAGGCAGTAGTCCGATGGTGGCCAGCAGACGGCGTGTGAAGATGGTCAGGAACGGAATCTTGTAGGAAATAACCAGCAACAGGGCGAAGTACAGGATAAACAGGCAACCCATGCCCACCATGATGCGGAACGCCCAGAAGTTGACGGCGATAGGCGGTACGGCCTGCTCCTTGTCCTTGATGTAGCCGTAGCCGAAGTACTTCATGTTGTCGTTAAGCGTAGCGAGGAAAGAGGAGAGTGTGGCTTCATCGGCACCCTCGGCCTTGGCCTTGCGATACGCGGCCAGCGCCTCAATAGCCTGTTGGCCGCGCTCCATCTTCTCGTCTATGGACGGTTCCGTCTTGCCGTCGGGCGTGGTGTAGCCGTTCAGCAGGTCGTTGATGCCCGGCACGTAGCCGTCGAAATCGTTGGTAGCCATGAACGACAGGGCGTAGGGCACCTCAATACCCTCAATAATCTTCAGTCCCTGTCCCGTACCGCCGTCGTATAGCGCCTCCATAGCGGCCAGCTTCATGGGCTGTACCTCGGCTACGTCCTGTGCCGACTTATGTCCTGTAGCAGCAGCTAACACGGCAGCGACCAATCCTACCCAGGCACCAATCTTCAGGCTCTCCAACGCCATCTTCGTCTCGCGCCGCTTCATCAGGTACCAGCAGCTGACGCCTACGCAGAAGATGCCGCCGATGATCCAGGCCGACGTTACCGTGTGACAGAACTTGGAGACGGCGAAGGGCGACAGCGCCACCTCGGCAAACGACACCATCTCGTTGCGCATCGTGTCAGGATTGAACTCACAGCCTACGGGATACTGCATCCACGCGTTGGCCACCAGAATCCACCAGGCAGAGATGGTGGCACCTAAGCCCGTCAGCCACGTCGAGGCGAGGTGGAAGCCCGGCGACACTTTCTTCCAGCCGAAGAACATGACCGCCACGAACGTTGACTCCATGAAGAAGGCCACGATACCCTCGACGGCCAGCGGCGCGCCGAAGATGTCGCCCACGAACCACGAGTAGTTCGACCAGTTGGTTCCGAACTCGAACTCCAGGATGATACCCGTAGCCACGCCCATAGCGAAGTTAATGCCGAAGAGCTTCTGCCAGAACTTGGCGGTAGTTTTCCAGAAGTCGTCCTTCGTACGATAGTAGCAGGTCTCCATGATGCCCATGATGACCGCCAAGCCAAGCGTCAGGGGCACAAAGAGCCAATGGTAGATTGCCGTGAGTGCAAACTGCGCTCTCGACCAGTCGATGGTCCCGGCATCAATGTTTAATAGGATGTTTGTCATAATGTTATTGGTTTAAGATTTGAGTCGCCACGTAGCCTGCCTCGTCGCCTTGGGCATGCTCCTTCAGGAAGTTGGGGAAGAAGAACACCTTCAGCACGGCGAAGATGATGATCAGCTTGACAATGATGATGGCCCATAGTGTCCGTCCCAGCTTCATGTTGCGGAAACCGTCGTAATAGAGGTCGAACACCCGGTAGAGCAGGCTGTCTTTCTTCATAGGCTCGGAAAAGGATTACACTTTCTGTGTGCAAATATAAGTTTTTTTCCCGAAACTTCCAAGAATAATTATCAAAATGTTGCGGATGCGAAACATTTTAGTCGGACTAAACTCCACTTTTAGTCCAAGCAAACCACCCCCTTTGGTCGGAGCAAAGGGGGTGGTATATAGGGGAATCTTATTAGCGATGTCAGATGTCAGAGGACAGGGTAAAGCAAAGACGGCTTATACCAGTCCGCGACCGTGACATTGCTTGAATTTCTTGCCGCTGCCGCAGGGGCAGGGATCGTTACGTCCGGGCAGCTTGTCCTTGATGATGGGCGTACGAGGCTGCTGGGCGCGGGTGTCTTGCTGTGCGGCGGCGCGCTGGTTGGGATCGCTAAGCTGTTCCTCGCCAACCTGCTGCTTCGACTCCGTGTACTGCTGACGCTGGGTGTGCTGCTCGGGAGCTGCCTCCTGTACTTGCTGTACCTCAGGAATCTGGGCACGGGTAAGGATTGACGTAATGCGATTATACATCTCGTTAATCATAGAATCCCATACCTTAGCACTCTCCAGCTTGAAGATGAGCAACGGGTCTTTCTGCTCGTAGCTGGCGTTCTGAACGGAATGCTTCAGTTCGTCAAGCTGGCGCAGGTTCTCCTTCCAAGAGTCGTCGATGATGTGCAGCAGGATAGCCTTCTCGAACTCCTTGACGACGGACTTCGACTCCGTCTCGTAGGCTTCTTTCAGGTTACACGGTATGTTGTACATACGGCGACCATCGGTCAGGGGCACCATGATGCGCTCGTACATGGCTCCTTGGTTTTCATAAACCTGAGAAATGATGGGGTTTGCCACCTCACGGATGCGCTCTGTCTTGCGGTTGAAGTTGCCGATAGCTGCCTGGAAGGCTTCCTCCTCCAACTGCTCGCGCTGCTTATTGATGTGCTCCTCTTCGGTGAAGGGAACCTCCATCGACAGGATGTGCAGGAACTCTTCCTTACAACCTGCATAGTCGTTGTTCTCGATGATGTTGACAATGCGGTCCCAGATGATATTCGAGATATCCATGCCGATACGCTCACCCATCAAGGCGTGGCGACGCTTCTCATAGATGACGGTACGCTGTTTGTTCATCACGTCGTCGTACTCAATCAGGCGCTTACGGATACCGAAGTTGTTCTCTTCAACCTTCTTCTGGGCACGCTCGATGCTCTTCGAGATCATCGGGCTCTCAATCATCTCGCCCTCCTTGAAGCCTAAGCGGTCCATAACGGAGGCGATACGCTCAGAGGCAAACAGACGCATGAGCTTGTCTTCAAGAGAAACGTAGAAGACGGAAGAACCCGGGTCACCCTGACGTCCGGCACGACCACGCAACTGGCGGTCGACGCGGCGGCTCTCGTGACGCTCCGTACCGATGATAGCCAAACCGCCTGCTGCTTTCACTTCAGGCGACAGCTTGATATCGGTACCACGACCGGCCATGTTGGTGGCGATGGTCACGGCACCTCGTCCCTGAGAGTCCTGCTGACCGGCGAGTGCCACGATATCAGCCTCCTTCTGGTGCAGTTTAGCGTTCAGCACCTGATGGGGAATACCCTCGCGGCGACCAGTCTCAGGATTGACGTACATATCGAGCATACGGCTCAGCAACTCTGAGATTTCGACCGAGGTAGTACCTATCAGCGTCGGGCGACCGGCATTGCGCATAGCGACAATCTCGTCGATGACGGCTTTGTACTTCTCGCGGGCAGTCTTATAGACGCGGTCGTCCTGGTCGTTACGGATGACGGGGCGGTTGGTAGGAATCTCCACCACGTCGAGCTTGTAGATGTCCCAGAACTCACCTGCCTCGGTAGAGGCCGTACCCGTCATACCGGCCAGCTTGTGGTACATACGGAAGTAGTTTTGGAGGGTGATGGTGGCAAAGGTCTGCGTGGCGGCTTCCACCTTGACGTGCTCCTTGGCCTCGACTGCCTGATGCAGTCCGTCACTCCAGCGGCGGCCCTCCATGATACGGCCCGTCTGCTCGTCGACAATCTTCACCTCGCCGTCGATGACCACATACTCGTCGTCCTTGTTGAACATACAATATGCCTTGAGCAGCTGCTGCAGGGTGTGTACACGCTCTGACTGTACGGCGTAGTGGGCCATCAGCTCGTCTTTCCGGTCAATGTGCTCCTGGTCGCTCAGCGACTTGTCGCCCTCGAGGGCGGAGAGCTGTCCGGCAATGTCGGGCAGGACGAACAGCTCGGCATCGTTCACCTGATTGGCCAGCCAGGCCGTACCCTTGTCAGTAAGGTCGCAGGAGTTGAGTTTCTCCTCGACGACGAAGTAGAGAGGTTCTACGCACTCGGGCATACGGCGGTTGTTATTCTCCATGTAGATTTCCTCGGTCTTGAGCATACCGGCTTTGATGCCCTCCTCAGAGAGGTACTTGATGAGCGGCTTGTTCTTAGGCAGGGCCTTGTGGGAACGGTAGAGCGAGAGGAAACCGTCGTCGAGCAGCTGCTGGGCTTCCTTCTTCTGTCCGGCCTCCATGAGGCGGTTGCCCTCGGAAATCTTCTGCTTGGCCTCAGCCAGATACTGGGTGGCCAGCTGGCGCTGTACGCCGACGAGCTTTTCGACCAGTGGCTGATACTCCTCGAACATCTGGTCGTCGCCCTTGGGCACGGGGCCGCTAATAATAAGCGGTGTACGGGCATCGTCAATCAACACAGAGTCAACCTCGTCGACGATGGCGTAGTTATGAGAGCGCTGTACGAGGTCGGCGGGCGACGTAGCCATGTTGTCGCGCAGGTAGTCGAAACCGAACTCGTTGTTCGTACCAAAGGTAATGTCTGCCTGATAGGCACGACGACGAGCCTCGGAGTTAGGCTGATGCTTGTCGATACAATCGACGCTGAGACCGTGGAACATATAGAGCGGTCCCATCCACTCAGAGTCACGCTTCGACAGGTAGTCGTTCACGGTCACCACGTGTACGCCGTTACCCGTCAGGGCATTTAGGAAAACGGGGAGGGTAGCGACGAGCGTTTTACCTTCACCAGTAGCCATCTCGGCAATCTTACCCTGATGGAGGACGGTACCACCGAAGAGCTGAACGTCATAATGAATCATCTCCCACTTCAGGTCGTTACCTCCGGCTGTCCAATGGTTGTGGTAGATGGCCTTGTCGCCGTCGATAGTAATAAAATCCTTCTTCGGGTCACCAGCCAGTTCGCGGTCGAAGTCTGTGGCGGTAACCACAGTCTCTTCGTTCTCCGCAAAGCGGCGGGCGGTCTCCTTGACAATGGCGAATACCTCGAACATGACTTCGTCGAGGGCCTTCTCATAGACCTCAAGGGCTTCTTTCTCTAATTTATCAATTTGATTGAAAATGGTCTCACGCTCGTCGATGGGCGTGTCCTCAATCGTTGCTTTCAGCTCGGCGATTTTATCCTTCTGCTCCTTGGCAGACTGCTGAACCTGCTGCTGGATGGCCTTGGTACGGGCGCGCAGCTCGTCATTGCTCATGGCCTCAACCTGCGGCGTGAATGACTTAGCCTTCTCAACGAGAGGCTGAATCAGTTTCATGTCGCGCGACGATTTGTCGCCGAACAATGATTTCAAAATCTTTGTAAAATTCATATCTTGATGTTTTTTTATTAATATTTGGGGCTAATAGGGCTTATGAGGCCCATGGGTAATGATGGGTCAGAACAAGGGTTCCGAGGAACATGCATTCGGGGCTCGAATGCGGATGGACTTGGCAATCGTTGGTGCAATGCGGTCGACGGTTACATGGTCGCTGATACGTCCCGCTTTGGTTCCTGCGCCAAGGAAAATGATGGGGAACTGGACGAACGAAGCCCGTGAGAGCTGGGTGTCCTGATTGTCTTCGTTATAGAGTTTCCAGCCTGGTGACACCTCAATGAGTATATCGCCACAACGACTGGCATTAAAACCGTTACGTATTTTCTGGGTTTGTTCGTTGATGTTGGTCAGCAATTGCAGACCGCTATAAACGTTGCGTACGCCTGACAACTGAGCCAAGAACTCCTGAGCGCGTTGGCAGGCATCGTTCATGGAGATGCGCTTCGACTCCAACAACTTCTGGTTCAAGAACATCTGGTTGCGGAAGCAGGATTCCACATAGCGTCCCTGTCCCCAGATGGCTCCTAAGTACATGTTCAGCAGATTGGCCGAACGATTCATATAGAACGTACCCGTCGGTATGCGGTATTTCTCGTAGTCAGCTCCCTCGGCATCGCTATAGCCTGTAGAGGTGACAACAAAGAGCACGTTCTCTGCGCCCACCTTCTTCTCAATGCCGCTGATGATACGGCCTAATTCGCGGTCAAGGCGGACATAGGTGTCCTGTAATTCAATCTGACATTCTGACACAGGACGATGGTTGAATGTACCAGCATAATAGTTGACTGCCAGATAGTCAGTCACGCGGTCGGTACCCATAGACTCCTGAGTGACACATTGCTGCGCCAACTCGGTAACATAGGCATTGATAAGTCCGCTGGCTTTCATCTGCGGGAAACGCGAAGCCCCAGAGAACTTATGTTTGAAGGGCTTTTGGGCGTTTTCGGTATGCTGGAAGTAGTTGAACTTTCCTGATAGTTCGATGACTGGTTCCCACGTCTGACGGCCACTCTCATTAGCAGGAGCATGTAGGGCATTAAACGTCAGGAGCCAGCTAGGCATCTGTGCCTGATAGTAAACTGACGTATGCCACAGTCCATCCTTGTCGTCAATCCAGTATGCGCCATTAGCAGCATGTCCTGCTGACAAAATGGCGGCATCGTTAAAGGGAGCGATGCTGTAGACCTTGGCCTTTCCCTCGGTAGACACTTTTAACTCATCGCCAAGAGTAGACGTTGACAATTCGACGGGCGTCAAATCAGAACCTGTACAGTAGACGGGGCGAAGTGTCTCACGACTGAGCCACTTCTCGCTGACGATGCTGTGATAATAAGGTGTGGCTCCCGTTGCCACAGAAGCCATCGCCGATGCACGGTCGATGGGACTGAACGGATAATTGGCATTGGTAAATACCATTCCCTGCTGTAGCAATCGCTTGAAACCGTCGTTGCCATAGAGCGGGGCAAAAGCCTCCATATAGTCCGTTCGCAATTGGTCAATCGTGATGTTGACGACCAGTCGCGGCGCGTATTGTATCTTGGCCTGGGCTAACATCTCGGGTGTAAAACCGAGAACGGCCAGCAGGGTGATATACAGGTATTTATTTCTCATTCTTCAAATGTATCCAAAAACGTAATAGCAAACACAATGCCAAAATCAAAAGCCCCTCAGCATAATGCTGGAAGATGCCACCAATTAAGAATAGACACACCATCGCCAACAGCACATACCAATAGTGTGTCTTACGACGCCTCAGAACGGCAGGCAGGTAGAACAGGTGAACGGGATTCACCAGCAGCAACTGAAGATTGGTACTGGTCGTGGGATGTTGTGAGAACAGCATGACAAACAGGACGCAGCCTGCCAGTCCTACCAGCAGCATGATTGACGCATCCCAGTATTTGCAGGTTTTGCGTCGCCGCCATTCCCAGAGTAAGATGGTCAGCGAGACCATCAGCAGGATAACGGCACAATGAGTCGGGGTGAGCGGGAAATCATGTTCTATCACTTGTACCCCCGGCGTTACCGGAATATTGCGTGTCTTGACAAGCGGGCGCCAACTGCCGTCTGCTCCCTTGATACGGGCATGATCGATGTCATAAAGCAAGTTCTCAGGCAGGAATTCCTGCTCCTGACGGGTAGTCTTCAAGTCGGCTCTAACTCCTAACAGCATGTCGTTGCCGAAGACAACCCACGGATGATGGCTGGTCTTCTCGTAAATCATTTCACGGAACGACGGAGTATAGTCGTCATGAGGTTCATAGACGACTTCACCATCAATACAACGCTCTATCATGTCACGTGGACGGGTAGAGCAGTTGTCGTAGAAATAATTATAGCGATAGACCCGGTTCTCAGGACGGTAGTTTGTTTCGAGCGCTTGGCTCAGTCTGTATTTCTCCTCGGAAGTGAGATTCAGCACCTGCTCCGTCACGCTACTGCCCCAACGGCGATAGTATTCGCAGAACCCAGGGAAACCGGCAACTCCTAACTCATAATCCGTCAGTCCGAAGATAAAACGGAGCACGAAGTAGGGCTTGTTGAAGTTGAAAATGCCCCAGTTGAATACCGCATCCTCCTCCTTCCCCTGATGCAGATCATGCATACGGAGGGCAGAATGGCCGTAGAGACTATAAATCTCCTCATGAGGCGAACATGTAATGAGAGAGAACTCCACACTATCCATATAGCTCACAGCATCGTACTGCTGGGCTTTTGCCTGCGGCATGAACATGATACTGATCATGCCCGTGAGCAACATTCTAAGATAGTGTGTGTGTGCTATCATCCTTCGTTGATAAATGTTTGCATGAACTCTTGCAGACGCAGCAGACCGTAAGAACCGCTGACGCAACTCTCCTCGTCGTAGTATTGAACGTCGTCGGGAGTGATGCCCTGATGCCAGATGATGAACGGTACCGGCTCATTGACATGGATACGCAGTTCGACTGGCGTAGGATGGTCAGGAAGAACAGCCACGCAGACCGGCTCGTCCATCTGCTGAATCGCTTTCAGAACGGGCTTGATGAGGCGCTTGTCGAGATAGTCGATGGCTCTTACCTTCAGCTCGACGTCACCGTCGTGGCCCGCTTCGTCGGTAGCTTCTACGTGGACAAAGACAAAGTCGTCGGTCTTCAAGGCGTCGATGGCTGCCTGTGCCTTGCCTTCATAGTTGGTATTGGCAAGTCCCGTGGCTCCTGGTACCTCAATGATACGCAGTCCGGCATAATGGCCGATACCGCGAATGAGGTCAACGGCCGAGATGACAGCCCCCGTCTTCACCTGCGGATATAACTCCTGCAAGGACTTCATCGAGGGGCGATAGCCGCCTGACCACGGCCAGATGCTGTTAGCCTGACGCTCACCACGCTTGGCGCGATCGACGTTGAACGGATGATTAGCCAGCAGTTCCTGCGATTTCAGAATCAGTTCATTTATCAAGTCGGCCGTCTCCTGAGCGGTCAACCGGCCAGGCTCGACGGGAGCATTCTCCTCAGCTTTCACCAAGAGCGGACGCCACGGTTCGTTGGGATGATCGTGGGGTGGAGCACAGACGATGTGCTTCGAACCACCACGGATAACGAGCAGATGCCGATACTGGATGCCGGTAATAAAGCGTACACGGTCATTACTTAAATGCTCGTTCAGATACTGAATAAGCACACGGGCGTCGGCAGTTTCCAGATTGCCGCCGTTGTGAGTGATGATGCGACCCTCCTCAAGGGTGATAATATTACAGCGGATGGCAAAGTCATCGGCTGCCATCTCATAGCCTATGGAAGCGGCCTCTAACGGTCCACGGCCTTCGTACACTTTATTCAGGTCGTAGCCTAAGATGGCGGTATTAGCCACCTCAGAACCGGGCGGGAAACCGTCGGGCACCGTGATAAGCCGTCCACAACGGCCTTCACGTGCCAGGCGGTTCATATATTCAGGACGGGCGTATTGCAATAATGTCTTTCCACCAAGGCGTTCCACCTTGTGGTCGGCCATACCGTCGCCTAATATAATAAGGTGTTTCATTATTAGATATTGGCGATAGACATGATATTGGCAAACACACCTGCAGCTGTAACGGCAGCACCTGCACCGTAGCCCTGGATGAGCATGGGATATTCCTTGTAGCGCTCGGTGGTGAGCAGTACGATGTTGTTAGAGCCTTCCAACGGATAGAACGGATGGTCGGAGGGTACTTCCTTCAGGGCAACGCTGGTTTTGAATGACGACTGGTTCTCCTCGTCGGCTTCCATCGTGGCCACGAAGCGCCAGCGTTTGCCTTCAGCTTCCAATACCTTGCGGCGAGCTTCGAAGTCGGCATCGAGTTCGGGCAGACGCTTCCAGAAGTCATCGATAGAACCCTCGAAGAAGTCATTAGGCACGAACAGGTGCTTTTCGACATCTTCCTGCTCCACCTTGTAACCTGCCTCACGGGTCAGGATGACCAATTTGCGGATAACATCAGTACCTGAAAGGTCAATACGCGGGTCGGGCTCGGAGTAACGCTGTTCCTTGGCACGGCGGACGGTCTCAGAGAAGGGAACGTCGGCGGCAATCTCGTTGAAGATAAAGTTGAGCGTTCCTGACAGAATGGCCTCGATTTTCAGTATCTTATCGCCTGAGTTGCACAGGTCGTTGATGGTGCCGATGATAGGCAGTCCGGCACCAACGTTGGTCTCATAGCGGAACCAGACGCCACGGTCGCGGGCGGTCTGCTTCAGCTTCAGATAACTGTCGTAGTCGCTGGAAGCAGCAATCTTGTTGGCAGCCACCACCGAAATATTGTGTTCCAGGAACGTCTGATAAAGCTGAGCTATCTGACGGCTGGCGGTGCAATCGACGAAGACCGAGTTGAAGATGTTCATCTTCACAATCTCCTCCTTCATGTGTTCGGTATTGGCAGGATAGCCTGCACGCAGGATTTTCTCGTAATTGTCGAGGTCGATGCCGTCGCGGTCGAGTACGAAGTTATCCACATCGCTGATACCGACTACGTTCAGCTTCAGGCGACGTGACTGCATCAGGAACTGCTGTTGCGTGCGAATCTGCTCAAGCAACATACCGCCAACGGTTCCGATACCGCAGATGAAGAGGTTGAGCACCTTGTATTCTGACAGGAAGAACGAGTCGTGCAGCACGTTGAGCGACTTGCGCAGGAAGCGGCCATCGACGACGAACGAGATATTGGTCTCAGAGGCACCCTGGGCACAGGCAATCACGGAGATACCTGAACGTCCCAGCGTTCCGAACAGCTTACCGGCGATACCCGGCGTCTGCTTCATGTTTTCACCCACGATGGCAATGGTGGCCAGACCACTCTCTACCTGCATGGGGAACATAGCGCCCGTTTCAATCTCCTTGGCAAACTCTTCGTTGAGTACTTCTGCGGCTGCTTCGGCATCCTCATCACGTACGCCAATACTGGTAGAGTTCTCTGAAGAAGCCTGACTAACCATGAATACGGAAATACCACGGTCGGCAAGGGTCGTGAAGATACGGCGGTTGACGCCGATGACACCCACCATCGAGAGACCGGTAACGGTAATGAGCGTAGTACCCTTGATGCTGCTGATACCCTTGATGGGTTTCAGATCGTTCTCGATATGGTCCTTGATAAGGGTTCCGGGGTGTTCGGGATTGAAAGTATTTTTGACCTTGATAGGTATGTTTTTGACGCAAACGGGATAGATGGTCGGCGGGTAGATGACCTTTGCACCAAAGTTACAAAGCTCCATCGCCTCCACATAACTGAGTTCGTTGATGGTATAGGCACTCTTGATGACCTTCGGGTCGGCAGTCATAAAGCCGTCGACATCCGTCCAGATCTCCAGCACCTCAGCATCGAGGGCAGCAGCAATGATGGCTGCAGTATAGTCTGAACCGCCACGTCCCAGGTTGGTTGTCTCATGGCTGTCACGGTCGCGAGCGATGAATCCTGGTACAACACAGATGGTTTTCTGGGCGGCAGGGTCGTTGCATACAGGACCAAATGCCTCTTTCACCAACTTTGTTGTCAGTTCGGTATCAAGGACGTGCTTGCCCAACTTGTGCTCCGTTCGGATAAAGTCGCGGCTGTTCATGCGTACGCCGTTCTTCACCAACGTGGCGACAATGTTTGAAGACAAACGCTCACCATAGCTGATGATAGCATCCTGCGTCTTCTCGCTCAGGTCGTGAATCAGGAACACACCATAATAGATGCTCTTCAACTGTTCGAAAAGCTGGTCTACCTTGTTGAATAAGTCTACGCGCTTCTTGTCGTCCTGGATGATGGTGTCAATCATCTGGTGGTGGCGTTTCACCATCGCGTCAAATTCCTCGCGAAAGCGGTCATCGCCCCGCTTAGCCATTTCTGACGTGGCAATCAGCTTGTCGGTGATACCATCCAGAGCACTTACAACTACTACGACAGGCCCCCGTCCGGCTTCTGCCTCTACAATCTCTTTTAAGCTCAAAATGCTTTTCACGGAACCTACGGACGTTCCGCCGAATTTCATTACTTTCATATTTCTATGCAATTTATCTTACCGCCGGTGCCCCTTTAACGAGTGGGGCCTTCTCCAACGGCGCTGCAAAGGTACACAAAAAAAAACAAAAGGCCAAACTTTTCCGTACGATATTACGGAAAAGAGTATAAATCAATCGTTGTCGTGTTGATTATGCGGCTCCATGAGGATTTTGCTTGCCGCGTGGGCGTTGGTTTCGCTTACCGTTCCCATGACTATGCCAACGGCCATGACGACGGGTGTTGGAACGCTTCTTCTCACGCTTGATATAGGCTGGAGCCTCACCAAGACCTTCGGGCATGGGACGTTTTTCAACTTCTTTGCCAAGAAAGTGCTCAATTTCCTGGAACTTATAGATCTCGGCTTCGCTGACGAATGTAATGGCCACCCCATCGCGGTCGGCGCGGGCAGTACGTCCTATGCGATGGACGTAGTCCTCAGCATCATGGGGAACATCATAGTTCAGGACGATGCGGATGTCGTCGATGTCGATGCCTCGGCTGACGATGTCTGTAGCTACCAGCACATCTACTTGTCCGGCCTTAAAGCGGTACATTACGTCGTCGCGTTCTGCCTGCGAGAGATCGCTGTGCATCTCGGCGCAGTTTATCTTCATGCGCTTTAACCGGCGGGTGATGTCTTTTACGCGTTCTTTCTTACCGCTGAAGATGATGACGCGCTGCAAGTCGCCGGACTTGAACAGATGTTCGATAATGCCCAGTTTCTGCGGGTCGTAGCAGACGTAGGCCGACTGTTGAATCTTCTCGGCAGGTTTTGAGACAGCTAACTTTATTTCCACAGGATTGTGGAGCAGCGAGACGGCTAACTCCCGTATCTTGGAGGGCATGGTGGCTGAGAACATGACACGCTGGCACGATTTGGGCAACTGGGCTACAATCTTCATAATATCCTCAGAAAAACCCATGTCGAGCATACGGTCAGCCTCGTCAAGCACAAAGAAGGAACAGCGTGAGAGGTCAAGGTTGCCAACCTTCAAGTGGCTGATGAGTCGGCCTGGAGTGGCGATGAGCACGTCTGCCCCCAAACGCATCCCTTTCAATTCCTGGTCGTAGCGGTTACCGTCGTTACCGCCATAGACAGCCACCGATGATACGCCGTCCAGATAATAACCGAAACCTTGCATGGCCTGGTCTATCTGCTGGGCCAGTTCGCGTGTGGGCGACATGATGACACAGTTAATGGCATCTTTGGGATAGTCGCCGTCGTCGAGCATGGAGAGGATGGGCAGCAGGTAGGCGGCAGTCTTGCCAGTACCCGTCTGGGCTACGCCCAAAACGTCATAGCCATCGAGGATTTCTGGAATACATTTTTCCTGGATGGGAGTCATCTCGTCGAAGCGCATGTCGTAGAGCGCATCGAGTATATTGTCATTCAGATATGTTTCTTCAAACTTCATTTTTCACTTCTCACTTTTCACTTCTAGTTCGGAGCTTGTCGCCAACAGAAGTAGGCAATGAACACATATAATATATTAGGTATCCACTCGGCCAGCATGGCTGGTGTGCCGGCATTGATGGCAAACGTGGCCGAGATGGTCTGCAGCAGGATGTAGGCAAAGGAGAGAGCGAGTCCGATACCCAGGTAGAGTCCCATGCCACCCTTTCGCTTGCGTGACGACAGACTGGCGCCGATGACGGTCAGGATAAACGAGGCAAACGACATGGCGATACGCTTGTGATATTCCACTTCATACTGAACGACGTTCTGCGAACCACGCTCCTGCTGTTTCGAGATATACTGCAACAGTTCGGGACTGGTGAAGGTCTCCTGCTGACCTTTTGAGAACACCAAGTCCATAGGCTCCATCATGACGGTAGTGTCAATCTCGGCCCCCGACTTGATTTCCTCACGCAGTCCCTTCAGCGTTCGAATCTTGTAGTTGCGGGCCCGCCAATGGAAGCGCGACTCGCTGATGGTGTCGTAGTGGATGACGCTGGCCGTCATGTGGCTCACCAGTTTCTTCTTCTCAAACTTGTCAAGCGAGAATCCATAGCCGGTCTTCGTGTTGTCATCGTACTGTTGAATATAGGCAATGATGCCTCGTCCCACCTGCAACTGTACGTTGGAGGCCGAGGTTATCTTGTCGTTGTTCTTGTAGAGCACCTCAAAGTTCTGACGGATGATAGTTCCCTGCGGAATGACAAACGAACCGAGATAGTAGTTCAGTATAGCGATGAGGGCTGCTGAGATGAAGTAGGGACGCATCAGGCGCTTGAAGCTCATGCCTGACGCCAGCATGGCGATAATCTCGCTGTTACCCGCCAGCTTCGACGTAAAGAAAATGACGGCGATGAATACGAACAAAGGTGAGAAGAGGTTGGCGAAGTAGGGCACGAAGTTGGCGTAGTAGTCGAAGACGATAGCCTTCAGCGGCGCATGGTTCGTGGTGAACTTGGCCAAGTTCTCGTTGACGTCGAAGACGATGGAGATGGAGATAATTAGGATGATGGAGTAGATGTAGGTGCCGATGAACTTCTTGATGATGTATCTGTCAAGGAGCGTCAGATAGTGGAAAGGGTTCAGGTATTTCAACCATCTGAACCAGCGGCCGACCTTTCGGAAGGCACGACTGACGGCACGGCGGCGATGGTAACGCTTCTGGTGGCGTCGTATCTGGCTATATGTCTTCTGTCGTTTCTTCATCTTCTTCTTCCAAGTTGTTCTATGACGCCGCGTTTCCACGTTGTGAAGTCACCCTGCTCAATGTGCTGGCGAGCATCGGTCACCAGTCGCAGATAGAAGGCCAGGTTGTGGATGGAGGCTATCTGCAGGGCCAGCAGTTCCTGCGCCTTGAACAGGTGATGCAGGTAGGCTTTGGTGTGTATGCGGTCAATATCGCAGCCGTCGGGGTCTATGGGCGAGAAGTCCTGTTCCCACTTCTTGTTGCGCATATTCATTGTCCCTTTATAGGTGAAGAGCATGGCGTTGCGGCCGTTGCGGGTAGGCATGACGCAGTCGAACATATCGACGCCGCGCTCGATGGCCTCGAGGATGTTCTGCGGCGTACCCACTCCCATCAGGTAGCGGGGTTTGTCCTTGGGCAGTATCTCGTTGACTACTTCAATCATCTCGTACATCACCTCCGTCGGCTCACCTACGGCCAAACCGCCGATGGCATTACCGTCGGCTCCTTTGTCGGCTACGTGCTTAGCAGCCTCGCGGCGTAAGTCCTTATAAGTACAGCCCTGAACGATGGGAAACAGCGATTGCTGGTAGCCATAGAGTGGTTCCGTCTCGTTGAACCGCTTGATGCAGCGGTCGAGCCATCGCTGGGTCAGTCCTAATGAGTTCTTGGCATACTGGTAGTTGCTCTGACCAGGCGGACACTCGTCGAGGGCCATCATGATGTCGGCACCAATAATACGTTCCGTGTCCATCACGTTCTCAGGCGTAAAGATATGCTTCGAACCGTCAATATGACTGCGGAACTCGCACCCCTCTTCACGCAACTTGCGGATGCTCGTCAGGGAAAAGACCTGAAAACCGCCGGAATCCGTCAGGATGGGACGGTCCCACGTATTGAACTTGTGGAGTCCGCCGGCCTTGCGGAGTGTGTCAAGCCCCGGACGCAGGTACAGATGATAGGTGTTGCCCAGGATAATCTGAGCCTTCACCTGCTCACGAAGTTCAGCAAAGTGAACGCCCTTGACCGACCCTACCGTGCCTACTGGCATGAAAATAGGAGTTTTGATCTGACCGTGGTCTGTTGTTATCAGACCGGTACGGGCATCGCTGGCTGCGTCGGTATGTTGTACTTCGAACTTCACTTCTTCAATTTTCAGTTTTCAATTCTTCAATCCTTTTTCTCTTCTTCCTCAGGTATTTCAAACGGCATGGGGTTCTTCACCATTTCGTGAGTCAGGGCAAAGTCCCATACGTCCTGCACATTCTCGACATAGTGGAAGGTAACACCCTTCAGATATATGTCGGGAATCTCATTCACATCCTTCTCATTTTCGCGGCACATCATAATATCGGTAATCCCAGCTCGCTTTGCTGCTAAGATTTTCTCCTTGATACCGCCTACGGGCAGCACCTTTCCGCGCAGGGTAATCTCGCCCGTCATGGCCGTGTTCTTACGAACCTTGCGTTGAGTGAGGGCCGAGGCTATCGAGGTGGCAATGGTGATGCCGGCCGAGGGACCGTCTTTGGGCGTGGCACCCTCGGGAACGTGGATGTGAATGTTATAGTGGTCGAAAATGCGATAGTCGACGCCGAGCTTCTTGACGTGTGCCTTGACATACTCTAAGGCGATGACCGCCGATTCCTTCATCACGTCGCCCAGGTTACCCGTCAGCGTCAGTTTGCCGGCCTTTCCCTTCGAGAGCGAAGTCTCGATGAACAGGATTTCGCCGCCCACACTCGTCCAGGCCAGTCCTGTCACCACACCGGCGTAGTCGTTGCCCTGGTAAATGTCGCGATAGAATGGGGGATTTCCTAACAGTTCCTCCACCTCCGTCGGCGTAATTTTCGTGTAGGGTATCTCGCCGTTGAGTGCCTGTTTAAAGGCCAGTTTGCGCATAGCCTTGTTTATCTGCTTCTCCAACTGACGGACGCCACTCTCGCGGGTATAACGCTCAACGACCATCTCGATGGCTGCCTTGTTAAAGGCGGGTTTGGGCGTCACGAGGCTCAGTCCCGTGTTTTCCATCTCGCGTGGAATGAGGTGGCGCTTGGCTATCTCAATCTTCTCCTCCGTAATGTAGCCGCTGACTTCGATGATTTCCATGCGGTCGCGCAGCGGGCCGGGAATGGTGGCCAGGTTGTTGGCAGTGGCTATGAAGAGTACTTTTGACAGGTCGTAGTCCACGTCGAGGTAGTTGTCGTGGAAGGCATTGTTCTGCTCAGGGTCGAGCACTTCGAGCAGGGCTGATGCAGGGTCGCCGTTGTGGGTATTCTGTGTTACCTTGTCTATCTCGTCGAGGATGAAGACGGGATTCGACGAACCTGCCTTCTGGATGCTCTTGATGATACGTCCGGGCATGGCGCCAATGTAAGTGCGGCGGTGTCCGCGAATTTCAGCTTCGTCGTGCAGACCACCTAAGGAGATGCGGACGTATTTGCGCTTCATGGCAGAGGCTATCGACTTGCCCAACGACGTCTTACCTACGCCCGGAGGACCGTAAAGACAGATGATGGGTGACTTCAGGTCACCACGCAACGAGAGTACGGACATGTGCTCCAGGATGCGCTCCTTCACCTTCTCCATGCCGTAGTGGTCGTGGTCGAGTATCTTCTGGGCGCGCTTCAGGTTCAGGTCGTCCTCGGTAAACTCGCCCCAGGGCAGGTCGACCATCGTCTGCAGGTAGGTCAGTTGTACGTTAAAATCGGGACTTTGCTGATTCAGCGTGTCCAGCTTGTCGGCTTCCTTGTAGAAGACCTTTGCCACTTCTTCCGGCCATTTCTTTTTCTCCGCCTTTTTCATCAGCTCCGTTTTCTCGGGGGCTGACTCGCCACCCATTTCTGCCTGCAGGTTCTTGATCTGCTGCTGCAGGAAGTAGTTGCGTTGCTGTTCGTCCAGATCCTCACGGGTTTTGTTGCGGATGTCGGCCTTCAGGTGCTGAAGGTTGATTTCGCGGTTCAGCACCTTCATAGTAGCAAACAGGCGTTCCTTGACCAGCTCGGTTTCCAGCAGCATCATTTTGTCCTTGATGCTGAAAGGCATATTCGCGCAGGTGAAGTTCAGCGCCATCACGTCGTTCGAGATATTCTGAACGGCAAAGGTAGCTTCGTCGGGAATCTCCTCACTCATGTTGATATAGTCGTTCACCTGCTGGCGAAGGTCCTGCATGGCGGTACGGAATTCACGGTCTCCCTTCTCTGGCTGAATTTCGGGGGCCTGTTCTACACGGCCGGTCAGGAAAGGCTGGTCGTTGGTAATTTCCAAGAGGCGCAGACGACCCAGAGCCTGCACAATGGCTGTGATGTTGCCATTGGGCAAGGTCAGCTGCTTGATAATCTTGGCAAACACACCATATTCATAGAGGTCATCCTTGCTGGGCTCATCCACCTCAGGGTCGCGCTGGCAAACGATACCTATCACCAACGACCGCTTCTCAGCACGTTTGATAAGGGTAGAACTCGACTCACGTCCGATGAGGATGGGCGAGACTACGCCAGGAAACAACACCAGGTTGCGTACGGCCAGGATGGGCACCTCGTCGGGTGTCGGCACGTTGTTGATAAGGTCCTTAAAATCTCCCTCAATATCGGCAATCATTGAGAATGCCTTGTTATTCTGACTTTCTAAAAACATATTATTCCTATCAATAAGAGCTTGCAAAGTTACACATTTTAATTAAGAAAAGTGCAAGATGATTCAAGAATTAACAAAAAATGTGTAACTTTGTACCCGTTTATGGCAAATAATTATTTCCAATTTCAACAATTTACGGTTCGTCAAGACCGTTGTGCCATGAAAGTGGGTACCGACGGAACCCTGCTCGGTGCATGGGCACGAGGGGGACGGATGGTGCTTGATATCGGTACAGGCACAGGGCTGATAGCCCTCATGATGGCGCAACGATTTCCGGAGGCGCAGGTGGTAGGTGTCGACGTGGATGTCGATGCCGTCGCCCAGGCTCGCGAAAATGTCGCGATATCGCCATTTGCCAGTCGGATTCAGATTATAAATGCCGATATACGCACTCTTCACCCTTCAGAAATCTCCCTCCACACTACACACTCCACAGTCCACGAAAGCTCTTCCCCCTTTACCTCTATCGTCTCCAATCCGCCTTATTTCGTCGAGTCGTTGGAAAGTCCCGACAGCCAGCGCACTTTAGCCCGCCATACTGCCTCGTTGACCTATCACGACCTGATGGCTACAGCGTGGAGACTGCTGGCCGATGACGGGGAACTGTCGGTAGTCATTCCCTTCGACTGCAAGTCACGTCTGGAAGGTGTGGCCGCGTTGGCAGGATTTTTTAAGTCGCGAGAGTGTGCCGTCCATACGACGCCGCGCAAGCAGCCCCGTCGCTACCTGATAGCTTTCCGCAAGCATCCCTGCGAGTTGGAACTCACGGAGGGCATCATCGAGATGGCACCCAACGAACGCTCCGACTGGTATCAGCAACTGACAAAAGACTTCTATCTCTAATCTCCAATTCTTCCATGTTCAAAGTAACGATTCTACAGACAAACGTAAGTTGGGCAAATCCCGATGAAAACGTCAAAAATGTGCAGCGGCTCTTTGATGAAACCGCAGGTTCCGACCTTTATGTTCTCCCCGAGATGTGGGCGACAGGCTTTGCCACCACACCACATGATATTGCAGAAAACGAAGATTCCATCGCACTAAATTGGATGCGACAGATGGCCGTGAAACATTCGTGCGCCATCTCCGGAAGCCTCCTGATACGCACGGCAGACGAGTCTTACCACAATCGTCATTATTTCGTCACCCCCGACGACACCTATTATTATGACAAGCACCACCTCTTCACCTACGGCCATGAGGACGAGTACATCACAGCAGGTACCGACCATATCGTTGCCACCTGGCAGGGCCACCGATTCCTGCTGCTGACGTGCTACGACCTGCGGTTCCCGCTCTGGGCGCGCTACGGTAGGGCAGGAGAGTACGACGCTATCATCGTCGTTGCCAACTGGCCCGAGAAGCGCCAGCAGGCGTGGCGGGTGCTTACCCGTGCCAGAGCTGTTGAGAATCAATGCTATCTCATCGGGGCCAACCGCGTGGGCGACGACCAATACTGCCATTACCTGGGCGAAAGTCTCGTATGCGATTCCCAGGGAGAGACCATACTGATATGCGAGGCTAATAAAGAAGAGGCAAAGACCGTTTCGCTGGACTTTTCCTCTCTCGATAGCATCCGCAGCCGCTTCCGCGTACTCGACGACCGCGACTGACGGTTGCCGCTAAGGCTTGGGATTGCAAAGCGTTTCAGTTTTAGTTAATTCAACTAACAGGTAATTCCCAATATTTTAGTCCGTCCAAACCTCGGGTTTAGTCGGACTAAACTCCGGGTTTGAACGGACTAATCTCTTAATTGTTGTACTCCCGCAGAAAGTTGCTTAGCTGTTGTACTCCTGCCAGGGCTTGATTTGTATGTCCTCCTGCTTCATGGCGGTGAAGGCCTCGATGAAGGCTTTGGCCAGACGGACGTTGGTCATCAGGGGGATATTGTGGTCGATGGCTCCACGGCGGATGCGGTAGCCGTTGGTCAGCTCGCGCTTCGTGTGGTTCTTCGGCACATTGACGATGAGGTCGAACTTGTGGGCGGCAATCATATCCATCACGTTGTTCTCGCCTTCCTCATCAGGCCAGTTGACGGGCGTGGCCTTTACGCCGTTCTCGTTGAAGAACTTGGCGGTGCCGCCAGTGGCGTAGACTTCGAAGCCTTTCTTCACCAACTCCTGTGCCGGCTCAAGGAGTGACACCTTGCCTTTGGCAGCACCCGAGGAGATGAGTACCGATTTCTTCGGCAGACGATAACCAGTTGCTATCAAAGCATTTAACAAGGCTTCATTCAAGCTGTCACCTAAGCATCCAACCTCACCCGTTGACGACATATCGACACCCAGTACGGGGTCGGCATTCTGCAGACGTGCGAACGAGAATTGGCTAGCCTTGACGCCGATGCGGTCGATGTCGAATTCAGAACGGTCGGGACGCTCGTAGGGTGCGTCAAGCATAATCTTCGTAGCTGTCTCGATGAAGTTGCGCTTCAGAATCTTGCTGACGAAGGGGAACGAACGTGAGGCGCGCAGGTTGCACTCGATGACCTTCACCTCGCGGTTCTTGGCGAGGAATTGGATGTTGAATGGACCTGAGATGTTCAGTTCCTTGGCTATCTTGCGCGATATGTTCTTAATCTGACGAATAGTAGAGTAGTAGATGTGCTGGGCGGGGAAAACCATCGTGGCGTCGCCTGAGTGAACACCTGCATACTCAACATGCTCGGAGATGGCGTACTCGATGACCTCGCCCTTGTCGGCAACGGCGTCGAATTCAATCTCCTTGGTCTCAGTCATGAACTTCGAGATGACTACGGGGAACTCTTTCGACACTTCGGTAGCCATATTGAGGAAGCGATGCAACTCCTCGTCGTCGTAGCAGACGTTCATAGCAGCACCTGAGAGAACGTACGAGGGACGTACGAGCACAGGATAGCCCACCTGGTTGACGAACTCCTTCACGTCGTCGAACGAAGTCAGCGCACGCCATGCGGGCTGGTCGATACCGAGCTTGTCGAGCATGGCCGAGAACTTGTCGCGGTTTTCAGCGCGGTCGATGTTGACGGGGCTGGTTCCCAAGACGGGCACACCCTGACGGTGCAGCTTCATAGCCAGGTTGTTAGGAATCTGACCACCCACCGAGACGATGACACCCTTGGGCGACTCCAGGTCGATGACGTCGAGTACGCGCTCAAGGCTCAGTTCGTCAAAGTAGAGGCGGTCGCACATGTCGTAGTCTGTAGAGACAGTCTCGGGGTTGTAGTTGATCATGATGGACTTGTAGCCCAGCTTGCGCGCCGTGTTGATAGCGTTCACCGAGCACCAGTCGAACTCAACTGAAGAACCGATGCGATAGGCACCTGAGCCAAGCACCACCACCGACTTCTCATTATTATAGTAGTTGATATCATGCTTGGGCTTGTACAGCTCGCCTTCAGGGTTGCTGAACGCGGGCGTATGTGTGTACGTGAAGTAGAGATAGTTGGTCAGCTCAGGATGCTCGGAGGCTACCGTCGGGATGCGCTTTACTGAGGGCATGACGCCACGCTCCTTGCGGTACTTGCGTACTTCGAGGTTCTCCTTCTCCATATTGCCGCTCTGGGGCTTCAGCACGAAACGAGCAATCTGGAAGTCTGAGAATCCACAGCGCTTTACTTCCAGAAGGAACTCATCAGGCAGATCTTCCAACTTGTTATATGTCTGCAATTTATGCTTTAAGTCAACGATGTGCTTCAGGCGCTCCAAGAACCATACGTCAATCTTCGTCAGTTCCTCAATGCGCTCTACCGTGTAGCCCTCCTCCAATGCCTGTGCGATAGCGAAGATACGCAGGTCGGTGGGGTTCTGGAGTGCATCGTCCAGATCATCGAACTTCGTGTGGTCGTTGCCCACGAAGCCGTGCATGCCCTGGCCAATCATGCGCAGACCTTTCTGCATCATCTCCTCGAACGAGCGGCCGATACTCATGATTTCGCCGACGGACTTCATCGACGAGCCAATCTGACGGCTGACACCCACGAACTTCGTGAGGTCCCAACGCGGAATCTTACAAATCATATAGTCGAGGCTCGGAGCGACGTAGGCCGACGAGGTAGTGCCCATCTCGCCAATCTGGTCGAGCGTGTAGCCGAGGGCAATTTTAGCAGCTACGAAGGCGAGAGGATAACCCGTTGCCTTTGATGCTAATGCGCTGCTTCGGCTCAAGCGAGCGTTTATCTCAATAATGCGGTAGTCGTTGGTCTTGGCGTTGAACGCAAACTGGATGTTACACTCGCCGACGATGCCCAGGTGCTTCACACACTTAATGGTGATTTCCTGCAGCATCTTCACCTGCTCCTCGGTCAACGAACAGGTAGGAGCCACCACGATAGACTCACCCGTGTGGATGCCCAGAGGGTCGAAGTTCTCCATTGAGGCGACCGTGAAGCAGCGGTCGTTGGCGTCGCGGATGCACTCGAACTCGATCTCCTTCCAACCCTTCAGCGACTCCTCTACAAGAATCTGCGGAGCAAACGTGAAGGCAGACTCTGCCAGTTCAATAAATGCCTTTTCATCGGGACAAATACCACTTCCGAGCCCCCCCAGGGCGTAGGCCGAGCGAATCATGATGGGGAAACCAATCTCGCGGGCAGCCTTCAGGGCATCCTCCATGTTCTCGACGGCGTGGCTCACAGGCACCTTCAGGTCGACCTCAGCCAGTTTCTTGACGAACAGGTCACGGTCTTCCGTGTTCATGATGGCTTCGACGCTGGTTCCAAGCACCTCAACACCATACTCCTTCAGTACGCCGCTCTGGTAGAGCTCAGTACCACAGTTCAGGGCCGTTTGGCCACCGAAAGCCAAGAGAATACCGTCAGGACGCTCCTTTTTAATAATCTCTGTGACAAAGTAAGGGGTTACAGGCTGAAAGTAAACCTTGTCGGCAATTCCCTCCGACGTCTGGATCGTAGCGATGTTGGGGTTTACTAACACGGAGGAGATTCCCTCCTCACGAAGCGCTTTTAGCGCCTGGGAGCCAGAATAGTCAAACTCGCCAGCTTGTCCGATTTTAAGGGCACCCGAACCAAGAACGAGCACCTTTTTCATTTGCTTTTTCATATAAATGCTGTGTTTGTAAGTTCCATTCTGGGCTGCAAAGGTACGAAGTTTTTGGGACACAGCCAAGAATCTTTGCATAAAAATTACAATTATGTAATGAAAGTAAGAAAAGAGCGAATATTTTTGGTATTTTATTTAGTAAATTGTATCTTTGCAGCAGAATTACGAAACGAGAATGTAATGATGAAGAAGATTTGTATTGTTGTGGGGGCACGCCCAAACTTCGTGAAGGTAGCCCCGCTGATTCGTGCCATTCAGAAGAGTGGGGGAGCGGAGTATCAACTGGTATATGCCGGACGTGAGGGCGACCCGACGCTGGAACCGTCGTTGTTTGACGACCTGCAGATGCCGCATCCTGACGTCTGTTTAGACGTAGACAGCCAGCGTTTGAACGAGATTACGGTGCAGGTGATGGGTGCCTTCGACCGCTATCTGGACGAGCGTCCTGCCGACGTGGTGATTGTGGTGGACGACCTTGCTTCGACGATGGCTGCTGCCATCACCGCCAAGAAGCGGGGAGTGAAATTGGCGCACCTCGTGGCGGGTACGCGCTCGTTTGACATCACCATGCCGAAGGAGGTGAACCGCCTGGTCATCGATGCCCTGTCGGACTATCTGTTCACGGCGGGCGTCAAGAGTACGGGCGTGGCCACACGGGAACAGGCAGACGGCAACAATACATATATGGTGGGTAACATCCTGATGGACTCGCTGCGCTTCAACCTGCCGCGGCTCTGTCGTCCTGCCATCGAGGTCGATGAGCAGCGTTATCTGGTACTCACGCTCAACCGTCGTGCCCTGCTCAACGATGAGGAACATCTTGCAAAGATGCTACGGGCGATAGCCGAGGCTGCGGGCGACGTGCCCGTTATCGCCCCGCTACGAGAACCTGCACTCGGTGTGGTTAAACAACTACAGACCTCCCTTCAACCATTCCACATCACCCTTCACCCATCCCTCCCATACTTGGAGTTCGGTTGGCTGACGGCTCATGCCAAGGGCATCATTACCGACTCGGGCAATGTGGCTGAAGAAGCAACGTTCAATGGCGTTCCCTGCATCACGCTGAACAGTTATACCGAACATCAGGAGACGGTCACTGTGGGTACGAACGTACTGGTAGGCGGTGATACAGACAAACTCCGTGCTGCCTTGTCAGACATGGTAGCAGGACAATGGAAAAAGTGCGCCCTTCCCGATCGTTGGGACGGACGCACCGCAGAGCGTATCGTTCAGATTCTGTTGTCTTAGGAGGATTTAGAAGTACACGTCCTCGTATTCCGGCTGTGCCTTCTTTTTAGGCTCCGTGGCCTCGGTGTTGTTGCCGTCGGCCGGTGTAGCCTGTTCGGCTTTCTCGGGTTCCTGTTGCCTAACCACGGGGGCTCCGTTCTCATCGAGTTCTATTTCCTGCTCCATCTCGCCGAAGCCTAAGCTGTCGACGCTGAGGGAGTCAGAGTCACGCGGCGTATAGACGTACTGGCAATTGAGGTACTGGTCGGCCGTGAGGTTAGGCTCCTTGGCTTTCTCGAACTTGCCGTGATACTGCTTGAAGGCGGGGTCGCCCAGAACGGACTCTAGGAAGTAGCCGCAGATGGGAAGTGCCGTGCGCGAACCCTGACCAAGGGCGCCCGTACGGAAGTGGATACAGCGATACTCGCCGCCAACCCAGGCACCACAAACCAGTTTGGGCGACACGCCGACGAACCAGGCGTCGGAGTGGTTGTTGGACGTTCCCGTCTTGCCGCCGAACTCTGAATCGTTATACTTCCCGACATAGCCCCAGAGGCTCATTGAAGTGGCTCCGCGCTCGCGGAGTCCAGCCTGTAGCAACTGTTGTACAAGGAAGGCACTACGATAGGGGATGACCTGCTTCTGTTCCTTGGGCGCCGTATAGATCTCGTTGCCGTCGCGGTCGAGGATGCGAGTGACGAGGATAGCCTCGTGAGCCTTACCGTCGTTGATAACCGTCGAGTAGCTGTTCACCAGTTCCAGCAGGTTGACGTCGCTGGAACCCAGCGCCAATGCGGGGGTGGGATCGAGTTCGCTCTTGATACCCATGGCGTGGGCGGTGTTGGCAATATTCTTGATGCCCACCTCCTGACCTAACTTGACGGCCACGGAGTTGATGCTCTGAGCAAAGGCGGCGCGCAGCGGCATGGAGTCGCCCGTGAAGTAGCCGTTGGCGTTGGTGGGTGCCCACGTCACCTCTTTCTTCTGCTTGGCGTCGTAAACCTTCATGGCGAAGTAGGAGTCGCGGCGGCGGTCGCAGGGCGTGAGTCCCTGGTTCATGGCCTCGGTATAGACAAAGAGCTTGAAGGTGGAGCCCGGCTGGCGCATGGCCGTCACCTTGTCATATTTCCAGGAGTCGAAGTCGATGTCGCCCACCCATGCCTTGACATAGCCCGTGTTAGGCTCGATGGCCACGAAGCCGCAATGCATGAAACTGACCATGTAGCGGATGGAGTCCATCGTCGACATCTCGCGCTCGATAGTACCCTGCTCATAATCGAAGAGCTTGACCGTATGGGGCTTGTTCAGGTAGTAGTTGATGCTGTCCTGATTGCCCGCAAACTTCTTGTCGAGTATCTTGTAGTATGGCTGTCGCTTGGCAATGTCCTCGATGAATCCGGCAATTTCCTGATGGCGCTCGTCCTGCCAGGGGTGTGTCTTGCCCCAATGCTGCCAGAAGTTGCGCTGCACCTGCTTCATTTGCTTGATTGCGGCTGCCTCAGCATAGCGTTGCATACGGGTGTCGAGGGTGGTGTAGATTTTCAGACCGTCGGTATAGAGGTCGTAGCCGTTGTCGCGGCACCACTCTTTCAGGTCGTTGGCTACCGCCTCACGGAAATAGTTGGCCTGACCATCGTAGGCACTCTCAACGCTGAAGTCAAGGTCGATGTCGGTCATTTTGAGCGAGTCGTAGGCCGTCTGTGTCAGATGATGATGGCGGCGCATGTTGTCAAGTACCACGTTACGGCGCTTGACCGCATTATCAGGATGGATGCGCGGATTATAATAGGTGGTGGCTTTGAGCATGCCCACCAGTACGGCAGCCTGCTCGGCGGTCAGCGCCTTGGGCGTTGTGCCGAAATAGGTCTTGGCGGCCGTCTTGATGCCGAAGGCGTTGGAGCCGAAATCGACGGTATTGGCATACTGTGTCAGGATTTCCTCCTTGGTGAAGAAGTATTCCAACTTGTAGGCCGTTATCCACTCCTTGCTCTTCATGATGAGCATCTTCAGACCGGGGATGTTGCCCAAGAGTCCTGTAGAATATTCGGTACGCACGCGAAAGAGATTCTTGGCTAATTGCTGCGTAATGGTCGAGGCACCGCGGGCGTCGTGGTGCAGCAGGTAATCTTTCAAGGCGGCACCAAAGGCCTGATAGTCGATGCCGTGATGCGAGTAGAAACGTTCGTCCTCTGTGTCGATGAGGGCTTCCCAGAATACGGGAGCCACGTCCTCATAGTTGACTGGTGTACGGTTCTCGCTAAAGAACTTGCCTATCTGCTGACCGTCGGCACTATAGATTTCCGAGGCCTGTGCCGGTCGTTTGTTCTTGATCATCTCCATCGACGGCGACTTGCCGAAGAGCCACAGGAAATTGACGTCGACGGCAACGA
>CACZDV010000032.1 GCA_902780025.1 uncultured Prevotellaceae bacterium | reverse complement strand
AAAGGTAACCTACTTACTCCACAACTCCTTACTCCTCAACTCCAAAAAAGAAAAACAATGTCAGATAAAATCAAACCAAGCGAAGTATCCCAGGTGCTGTTAGACCAGTTGAAGGGAATCTCCAGCGCTGAGAAGTTCGACGAGGTGGGCACCGTGCTTACTGTCAGCGACGGCGTGGCCCGCATCTACGGTCTGCGTAATGCCGAGGCTAACGAATTGCTGGAGTTCGAGAACGGGACAATGGCTATCGTGATGAACTTGGAGGAAGACAACGTCGGTTGTGTGCTTCTTGGTCCTACGGCAGGCATCAAGGAGGGACAGGTGGTGAAGCGTACGAAGCGCATTGCCTCTATCCGTGTCAATGACAACATGCTGGGCCGCGTCATCAACCCTCTGGGACAGGCCATCGACGGCAAGGGTGACATCGACCTCACTGGCGCTTTCGAAATGCCACTCGACCGCAAGGCTCCTGGTGTGATCTACCGTCAGCCCGTGAAGGAACCGCTGCAGACCGGCTTGAAGGCCATCGACTCGATGATTCCCATCGGCCGCGGACAGCGTGAGCTCATCATCGGCGACCGCCAGACGGGTAAGACCGCCATCGCCGTGGATACCATCATCAACCAGAAGAGTTTCTATGAGGCAGGTAAGCCTGTCTATTGTATCTATGTGGCCATTGGCCAGAAGGCTTCCACTGTTGCAGCCCTCGTTTCGACGCTACAGGAGCACGGTGCCATGCCTTATACCATCGTCGTGGCTGCTACCGCTGCCGACCCTGCTGCCATGCAGTACTATGCACCGTTCGCAGGTGCCGCCATCGGCGAGTACTTCCGTGACCGTGGTCTGCCAGCTCTCGTTGTCTACGACGACCTCTCGAAGCAGGCTGTGGCCTACCGTGAGGTGTCGCTGATTCTGCGTCGTCCCTCAGGCCGTGAGGCATATCCCGGCGATGTGTTCTATCTCCACAGCCGTCTGTTGGAGCGTGCTGCCAAGATGAACGAGCAGCAGGAAGTGGCCGAAAAGATGAACGACCTGCCGGAGTGCATGAAGGGCCACGTCAAAGGTGGCGGTTCGCTGACCGCTCTGCCTATCATCGAGACGCAGGCTGGCGACGTTTCGGCTTACATTCCGACGAACGTCATCTCCATCACCGACGGTCAGATCTTCCTTGAGAGTGACCTCTTCAATCAGGGTTTCCGTCCCGCCATCAACGTTGGTATTTCCGTGAGCCGTGTAGGTGGTTCGGCACAGATTAAGTCAATGAAGAAGGTGGCTGGTACACTGAAGATTGACCAGGCTCAGTATCGTGAACTCGAGGCCTTCTCGAAGTTCTCCAGCGATATGGATGCCGTGACGGCCATGACGCTCGACCGTGGACGTAAGAACAACCAGTTGCTGATTCAGCCGCAGTACAGTCCGATGCCCGTTGGTGAGCAGATTGCCATTTTGTATTGTGGTGTCCACGGCTTGATGCGTCAGGTGCCCATCGACAAGGTGCGCCAGTGTCAGGACCAGTTCCTCGACAAGTTGCGCTCTGCCAATCCCGAGGTCATCGAGACCCTCGCTAGCGGAAAGATTGACGACGAAACGACTGCCAAGATCGAGGCCGTCATGGCTGACATCGCTGGTACGTACAAAGCTTGATAGCCTATGCCAAGCCTGAAAGAAATTAAAGGCCGCATAGCCTCCGTCAATTCCACGCGTAAGATTACGTCGGCTATGAAGATGGTGGCGTCGTCGAAGCTGCACCATGCTCAGGTTGCCATCCAGAACATGCTGCCTTACGAGACCATGCTGGAGCATATCCTGAAGTCGTTCCTGGCTGCTGAGGCCGAAGCCCAGACCATCTTCGACCAGCCGCGTCCGGTAAAACGTGCGGCGTTGTTGGTATTCTCCAGCAATTCGTCGCTTTGTGGCGGTTTCAATGCCAACATCATCAAGCGCATGCAGCAGGTGGTGGCCGAGTACCGCGAGCAGGGCGTTACCGACGTCGAGGTCTATCCGATAGGTCGCAAGGTTTTCGAGAAGGCCAAGAAGTTGGGCTACGATGTGCAGGGCGAGTTCTCGGCGCTGGCTGACAAGCCCAACGTCCGCCAGTGTATCGACATTGCGATGGAGTTGGGTAAGAAGTTTGCTGAGGGTCAGGTCGACAAGGTGGAACTTATCTACCACCACTTCAAGTCAGCCGGTTCGCAGGTGCTCACCCGTAAGACCTTTCTTCCCATCGACATTGAGGAGGAACTGGAGCGCGACCATGAGCGCGACCTCACGACGGTTGTGGCTACGAAGGAGAGCCAGGAGTACTTGAAGAGGAACCGTAAGAAGAAGTCGAGGGTGAATGCCGAGGGACAGGAGGTGCCGCCGCTGAATGACAACTTCATCGTCGAGCCCGACATGAACACCGTGCTCTCGCAGTTGCTGCCCAAGTTGGCCCACCTGATGCTCTATACGGCCCTTCTTGATAGTGTAGCCTCCGAGCATGCCGCCCGTATGGTAGCCATGCAGACGGCTACCGACAATGCCGACGAACTGCTGCGTCAGTTGAACTTACAGTACAACAAGAGCCGTCAGCAGTCCATCACCAACGAGTTGCTCGACATCGTCGGTGGTTCGGTCAACAACTGATGGTATTTTGATAACGATTGGAGCCTCCATACATTCCTGTGTTTGGAGGCTCCATTGTTTTTATTTGATGGTCATTTCCTCTAAGAATTCCTCCCATTGTGTATGGTAGCCGTTGAAGACGTTGATATCGACCTCACCGTGGATTCCCGTCACTCTACCGTTTGGTGAGAGTTGCCACACGGCTAACTTCACGTCCGGCTTATATTCCCCATACCGCGCTATCCATACTTGATAATCGCGTTTCAGGTCAGGCGCTTCCGATAGGTAGCGGTTTATGAACGACTGACTGACATACAGAATGGGTTTCACCTTGACATAGCGCTCTACCGCCAGTAGCCAGGCACGGACATTACGAAACAGGGCTTCGGTTCCGCCCATAGCTTCTATCTGGCTGGGATAAGGTTCAAGGTCGAGTACTGGAGGCAAGTCGCCGCGACGGAATACCGTGTTGTTGATAAAGTGCTGTGCCTGCGCACTACCCGTCACCTTGCATGAGAAGAAATGATAGGCACCAATGGGAATTCCACGCTGACGCGCCATGGTGTAATCCCTGAAGTAAAAGGGGTTTCTGATATTGGTACTTTCGGTCGACTTGATAAACACAAATGATACTGGATAGTCAACCGTCCCTGTAGCATGACGCTGGTTTTTATAGCCGAGATATGAGATACGTAGCCGATCCCACAGTATAGGATACGTCTTCCGACCCTTTCCATGCTGATAGCGTGAGATGTCAATGCCATAGATGCGCTCGCTGGTATAGCTCATCCGTTCCCCTAAGAATTTGTCAGTTTTCCATTCCCCAACGCGGATATGGCTGCCAGGAGTCACGGCAAAACCAAAACCGTGCCGACGGTCGTCCTTCCACTGCCCTTCATAGTAAGTGCCGTCTTCTGTAATCGCGCATCCGTGGCCGTTGGCAAGACCGTGGGAAAAGTCACCCGAGTAGGCACCAATCGTGTCAACCCTGACGCCACTGGTCAACGTGTCAGCTGCATAGTCGCCTATGATGATACGCCCCAGCGTGTCGCGTTCCATGCCTGTCCCTTGCTTGCTGACACCCTGCCAATGTCCAATGTTCAGCAGTTGCAGCGGAGCCTCAGGCAACTGTGTCAGCAGGGTGTCACCGTTCACGGCGTATGCAGCCACCATCTCGTAGCCCTCGTCCTGAACATTATGGCGGTCGAGATAGTACTTTAATTCCTCCTTCAGCGAGGCAGCCGAGACCACGAATACGGCCGCTATTGTTAGTATGATGAGTACAAATTGTTTCATTTCGGGTGCAAAATTACAAAGAAATCACTGGAAAAGATACAAATTACGAAAAAAGTTGTCGAAAAATTTGGCTAGTTCCCAAAAAGTGTGTACCTTTGCAACCGCAAATCAGAAAACGGAGGTTCCGTAGCTCAACTGAATAGAGCATCTGACTACGGATCAGAAGGTTGTGGGTTTGAATCCCGCCGGAATCACTTCTAATATTCGGGAGTCCCTTTATGAAGGAACTCCCGAGTTTCTTTTATCCCTTTTTGCAGCACCATTGCCCCACCAGAACCAACTAATCTCCCGCTGGTAGGATTTTCTTTCCTATCTGAACTTTCGTCTTGCCGGTAACCCGAGCTGCATTGCCACCACCATAGATGTTGCCCACGATGTTGGCACCCTTGACGGTGTGCGTGCGGTTGGCATCAAGAGATTCTGAAGTAGGGGTGATGAACACAACCGACTCGCCCGTGGTAGTGCCGATGTTGACATGCGTGTTGCCAATGACTTTCGCCGCATTGCCGCCGCCATAGACGTTGTTAATGCCACCGATGCCGCTGGTGAACGGCGGCAGGTAGAGCTCGAGGGTCCTGTAGTCGATTATGCGGTTGTTCTGATTGTCTAAGGCAAAGCCACCATCATCGGTACGGCGGAACTCGGCAAATGAAATAGTCTTGTTGCCCGTAAAGGTGTTGGTGCGTGCCAGTTCCGTGGTCTGATTGGCACCGAAGTCCTTACCGTCGCAGACGTTGATGTTCACGTAAGTATCGCCAGTAACGGTGGCCGTCTTACCGTAGCCGCCGCCATAGACCTCACCGATGCTGGAGAAAGAGCGCACGTTGAGCGTGGGGCCTTGGCGCTCGGTGTTGGAGCCCGACTTCAGTGGTCCGGTATAGGGTGCCTGGTTGCCGCCGCCATAGAGTTGTCCTATGGTGATATGGTGACAGCCCGTCTCCTCGATGTTCACAGTGATGGTGCCGTTGATGGTACCGCTGACGTTGTTGCCTCCGAAGACGCGGTTGAAGTTGCCGTTGGTGATGTTGAGCGTCACGTCATTGTTGATGTTGGCATTCTCAGCACCGCCGTAGGCGTTCTTCAAGCCCGGTATACAGGCCATCTCCAGCTTCGACTGTCCGTCCATGCTGGCGCTCTTGCCGCCGCCATAGGCCTCGTCGACCACGAAGTCGCAGCCGCCCGTCTCTTCGAGCATCGTCACGGCTATCTCGCGCACGTTGCCCTTGGTGTTCGAGCCACCATAGACGCGATGGATGCGTCCGCCGTTGATGTTGACCGTTGCTTCGCCAGAGCCGTAGACATAGTTGTCGATGAAATCATCTGTCTGGCGTTCCTGCTTGGTGTCGTATGCTGCCAGGTCGCACTCGTTTTCATAGTCCCAGTAGTCTTTGAAGCCCACGTTGGCGCCAGGATTCTTGATGTTGGTCGTACCGCCATCCCGGGAGATGTCGTCCTTGCCGTTGCCGCCGCCGAAGACCTCTTCGATCTCGTAGGTGCCGTTGATCTCGACCCAGGCAGCAGGTGCTGATGCTGCGTTGCCGCCGCCATAGACCTGACGGACGCTGGTCAGATCGCAGCCGTCTATGATAACGTGCGTCTTGCCGTTCACGAGGTCTGTCGGCACGTATGCCGCCAAGTTGCCACCGCCATAGACGGCCTCCACCTCGTAGGAGTGCTGCGTGTCGTCGATATTCTCTAGCGCTGCCTCTATATCATCAGCATCCGTCAGCCCATGTCCGGTCCTATAGTGACCAGTATAGCCACAGGTCTTCTGAACATGCACGGTGACTGCTCCAAGCGGTGTGCCGTTGAGATTGTTACACCCGAAGAGACGTCCTTTGACGACGCAGCTGTCAGGATAAGACTTCGTGCCGTTGCCATTGTCAACTTCCGTTGTGTTCAGTTCTACGGTGGCAGCGCCGACGGTGGCTGCTACGGCCGTCACGGCAGGCTTATAGCCCGGCTGACCCTCGGTGCCCACGGCCTCGGCCGCCAGTCGGCCCTTACCGCCGCCATAGACATCGCCGATGACGGTGCCGCCCTTGAGGCTGATCTGCGTATTGCCGCCAACGCTTGCTACGTTACCACCGCCATAGATATCTCCCGTTCCATCCTCGTCGTTGCCAATGATGGCTTTTTCTGTCAGTACGATGTTGGTTCCGCCATTGACAGCACTCTCGTCGCCACCTCCATAGACGCTTCCCCCAACGGTGGTAGAGCCTTCGATGGTGAGTGTGGCACTACCCGTCACGGCGCCAAGGTTGTCAAGAGACTCCTCGGTATGGATGTAGTGCTTTCCGTCTTCAGTAACAACTAATGGTTCATCATTGGTGCCGTAGGTTTTGCTCCAAGTATATACAACAAATTCGTCTTTATCCTTAGGCGTTTTAACGCTTGCATTATTAAATACGTTAGCCGTTCGGTTGTATTTTGGCTTTGGAGCCAGATATGCTTCGGCATTCCATACTTCAACCGTTGGTACAGATGCAGAGAAGCCAGCACCAAAGGCATTGCCAGTCACCTTACAGTCGGTAAGGGTAGAATTGACATCGCCTTTCACAGCTCCCAGACTACCGCCGCCATAGAAGGTGCCAATGGTGCACCCCGACAGCGTATTTGTGACATTTCGCGTAGAAGCCAATGACAGCGAAGCATAATTCACAAAGAAACGTGCCACGGTCTGGTTACCGTCAGAGTGCAAAATGAATTCATATTCATAGCTGGTACTGATACCGCTATTATCTCCACTGTAGTTGCGGTCGTAGTATGTATTTACCCAAGTATCCCATGTACGACTGTTGTTAGCGTTACTTTCGTCTTTGTATCCCACGCGGTTGAAAGCCGTACCGCCATAGCCGGCTCCAAAGTACTTACCGAAGTGGCAGTCTGTGGCATTGGTAGTGACAGTCTTCTTGTCAGTCATGTCTCCGAACTTCGGACCTCCATAGAACTCATCCACGTAGCTGTTGGTGATAGTGGTGCTGATGCTACCGGTAATAGGTTTGGCCGCATTAATGCCACCACCATAGAAACTTGTAATGTCGGCAGCATTGATAAGCCATGTGACACTACCTTTTATTTGTTGCATACCCGATCCGGCAACCTCCTTAAAGCGTCCACCGTCGATATAGCATTCTGCGTTTTCGGAAGCTTCATTAGTTGCTGGCTGGTAAATACCTGTGAGGTAGAAGTTCGTATAGTCGCCACCAGTCACATTGATAGGCACTTTGGGCGTTTTGTTTGCTTGAGCTGTGTGGCAACCATTTGCAAAATTCAGGAACCACGCATTACCACCAATAAGCAGGTAGTTGGTGTTTTGAGCATTCGTTCGACAACATGATACAAACTGTTCGTAGATGCCACCCTGTAGAATCAAGGGTGCCATGGTCGTTTTCAAGAATGAGTTAGAGCCCGCATATTCAAACTGTCCAAAACGGACGAACACTGTATTGGTGATTTCAAACCAGCCTTGGGGAACGAAGATACCTGGTTCGGGGTCCATCGAAGAATCGTATGTGCGCTTCACCATGCCTATACCTGGTATGTTGAGGAAGTCAAAACGTATGGGGGACACACTTCTACGCTGATTATGGTAATAGAACAGCGTATTGTCGGGCTCGTTATCGCCATCGAGGTCGGCACTCATAAAGGTGACCGGGCTGCCGTCATCTACAAGGGCATCGTTAGCTGCCTGATGATAGTTACCCACCAGCACCACCGCATAATCATACGGAGTGTCATTGGTATTGCTGCCTAAGTTGGTCATCGCAGTAGCAAGATCGGTGTAAACAGTCTGCCCATTGCAAGTCCCAGGGCAGGCGCCACAAACCGTAACTCCATATTTATTGGCTGTGGCTGTTGAATTTGATCCGGTACCAGAGATTGTGATGGTATAGGTCATATCATAGTTGGCATCACTCAGATAGACAGCCTTTGCCCAATAGGGCTCGATGGTAATCGACGTCACGCTGTCAGGCACTTCCCAATAGGCACCCTGTGCAAATACGCGACCGCTGACGCTGTAGAGATCCTTATTGGTGCAGGTTCGGTCAACGAAATTGAAGGCAGGCGCATCCGTACCAGTCTTAACGAAATTTCCTTTACCTGTTGAACTACCGTTTATTTCTACTATCTTCCAGCCCGTCACCACACGACCACCCGTGTAGTTGCCCGTCCCCACGTCGTTGTAATAGGGCAGCTGCACCTTCTTGTAGTTGAAGTTAAAGTTGTCTTCGTCCTTGTCGGTGATGTTGAGATCCTTGCTGTCAGTCGTGATGGCGGCTCCCGTGGGTGCACCGAACACGGCATCGTTTTCAGAATCTCTGATGGCGACTGTCAAGGTGCCCAGCAATCCTCCCTTATTCCGCTCTGTCTTTGTGGTAGCATGATCGGTATCGGGGTTGACGATAGAAGGGTACTTGGCGTGTACTTTGAGTATCGGGTAAGGGGCGATGCTCTTGTCGAGCACCCACTTAGCTATCTCTCCCTTCTGCGTTGCATCGCCAGTGACATAATATGCTGCCAGATTGCGTGTAGAATTCAGCGTCATGCGGAAGAACTCGAAGCGATTCAGAAAGCGTTCCTCCGCACCAAGGGCACCATGATAGTTATCGGTGGCAATCGATGTCACATAAGGGTTCTTCTCCTCGTCATAAAGGAAGTAGCAGTAGTTGTTAAGACCTGTATCGTCTGCGGAGGCATATTTGTTATGAATATTTTTTCCTCCATAGATAGGAGCAGCATTATCACCTTCTATGTTGCCATAGAACATACAGTTCATCACCATCGTCTGCAAATTGCCGCTGGTAGATGCCACGTTATTGTAACCCACAATACCGCCGCAATAAGAGCCGTCAGTGATGTTGGCGTAACTGTAGCAGTTGATAACGCGTGACCTGCCATCAAGCAGACCTACGATGCCACCAACGTTGTTTTCACCTTCCACGCTACCATCCAACACACCACAGTTATAGATACGAGTATCGCCCGTAGCTTCGCCACAGATAGCACCGACGTTCGTTCCGCTACTGATGCTGACACTGTCGATGATGACATTTTTGATGGTGGCTCCATCGGCGTAGGCAACCAGAGGATGACTGAGTGATAGCGGAATCCAATTACCGTCAATAGTGCCTCTAAAGGGATTAGCAGAGGTACCTACCGACCCCGAAGAGGTAAAGCTGCTGGTAAGAAGATAGTTGCCGTTCATGTCTGTCATCTCACTCGAAGAAGACACTGGTGTGGCAGGCATCAGGGTGGCCTCACTGGAAACGAGATAACCTGCTTTTGTGGCAACAGCTCTGATGGTTGTAGCGTCACCTTGGGCAAACGATCCATTATAGGTTGGTGACGAAGTGGTGGCCGGGGTGCCATCTGTCGTATAATGGATGGTTGCACCCGCAGTAGTACAGGTGATGGTGATATTACCGCCACTGGCATTAATAACAGGTTTTTGGCATACAGGCAAGATATAGGTGACGACGGGAGTCGGGACAGGATCACTTGCCGCCTTGGCAATTGCCTTAATGACCGTCATGTCCTCTGTTTGAGTTATATTGACCGAAATTGTGCCAGTGGTCGTTGTAGAGGTTGTTGGCGTAGTGCCATCTGTGGTATAATAGATGGTTGCACCTTCCGCTGCAGTGATAGTGAATGTATTCTCTGTGGTAAAATTATTGGTAATGGTTGGAGGGGCAATAGACAATGCTTCTTCGAGAAAGAAACTACCGGTACCACTAGTTTCAGTAGCTCCTGCAGTCCAAAGGCCTATGATACCGCCTGAATAAAATGGTGTGGTTTTATCAGCATTCGTACCTTCAAGAGACTGCTGGTTTGATTTATTGACATTTAGATATTTTCTTGCTTTATTATTATCGGGATCAATATAATTATCTTCAGCATATTTAGAAATAATGTCATAAGCCTTTTTCGTAGAGTTATAACTAATCTTAAACAATGCATAATCATCTTCAGGCGTATCCTCAAGGTGAACACGCGCACGGCCAACGTTGGATAGAAAGGAAGCGTTGTAAGTTAGGTATTTGTTATCGCTGGCATGTTTGATATAGTAGTAATCTAAAGTAGGATGTTTCTCTATATACCATACGGCCTCTTTTGCATCATAACCATCTGTACCACGACACTTGTAGGTGGTCAGAAACGGCTGACCATTGTTTGTATCGGTATAGTATGGAAATGATGATTGGTAATATTTCCAGTTTACCGTTGGACACAGATAGAAATTGTCGGCAGGTGTATCACCGTGGGTAACAGCACCTATATAATATATTCCCGAATAGTTTGTCTGTCCCCATGCCGCCTGTGTGGTCAGCAGCATGAGCAGGAGGAGCGGGAGTAGTCTTGCTATGTCTTTTATCTTGTTCATCTTACGATTACCTTTTTATTATTAACAATGTAAACGCCGCTATAGACGTTGGTCTCAACGGTCTCGCCGGGCTCTATGGTGAAGGCAGCCTTGGTTATACCTGCCGTATTGACAATCAGGACTTGGGCAGCATGGCGCAACGACGACGTGACGATGATTGTTCTGTTCTTGACCTTTATGTCCAGACTGCCAACGGCGTCGATGCTCTCTTCTTCCTGCTCGCCATACATCTCCGACTGCTCCATCGAGAACACGATGGCGCTACGGGCATTTGATCCGCTGGTCTTTTGGAAGTATGGACGGAAGGCCGTACTCTCCACAGGAGTACCGCTCACCACTTTGTACTGGCTGCCGTCTGCCGACAACACATAGTAACCGGCATCAGCCTCCAGCTGTATGTTCAGATAGCTTGGTTTGAAGGTGTACTTGTTGTTGCCATGTGTCTGCTCCACGCCAGCCATCTCATCATCACTCTTGCCGATGATAGTACCAGTTTCCGAAGCAAACGTGATGTACTGTTTGTTGAGCTTTTCGGGCGCAGGCAATGATGTGGTCGTCGGAACGAACGTTCCACTCAGGTCAAAGTCGTTGTAGAGCTCACCAGGGAATCCTATAATATAAGGTGTACCGCTCTGCAAATACGGATAGTGTTCGTACTCGCGTGCGCCATTATAATAGGTTTGGTAAACATCTTTGTTCATGTCTTGCTGCTGATGACCCAAAGCCGCCTCATAATAATAATCCCAAAGGAACGTATTCTCCACCGTCTTGGGAGGATCATTGTCAGTCTCCGTGGGGAACGGGAAGTCAGCCACTGCCGGGTTCTTGGACGTATCGATACCGGTAAACTCACGCAGCCAATACTCATGTCCCTTGATACTGCCCTGATAGAAGTGCGTAATCTCACCTTTCTGCTGCGTAGTAACCAGTTCGGCAGTAAACGGCAGACTGACAGCCTCCCACCCCTTCACCTGGTCGGCATACAAGTCTGGTGTGCGCTGATACCACATCCGCTTATCATCGGCAAACGTATAGCTGAAGGGAGCGTTGAAGTCCTGCTTGTCAACAAGCGAATGGTCAAAGGGAGCCACGAAGCTACCTCCAGACTGCTTTACCCAGTGGCCATGCGTGTGCAAGATATTCTGCAAACCAACCGTACGATAGGTGGCATGGGTCTCCGTGTAGTCGTCCTCCTTCAGATAGTTGCTAACGATAGTGCCCGTCTTGTCTGCCACGTCGCCGTCAGGGTCAAAGGTATAGACAAGGAGGTTCTGCGTCAAGTCGGCATTAACGAATCCTGTTAGACCGCAGTCGTCAAGCAACGGCGGATAGAACGCACCATTGGTGATATTGCCATACGGTGCGTTAGAGGTTCGTCCTCTCTGATAGCCGCCAGCCACATCACCATTGCTACCCGTAAAGTCGATAGCGGTCAATCCCTTATAGGCCTCGATGGTGGCATCGTTCTTCTTGCTCTGTGCAAACACGGCGTAGGGATTGAAGTGGGCTACTCGCATCTTGCTGTTACGGAAATAGGCCGGCGCACGGAGCACACGGTTGCCCTCTGCCGAAGTCTGTACCGAATTACCGTCCTTGATAATATGTGACGGCAGTTGCTGGTAGGTCAGATCCTCGATATGGTTGTAATTCAACGCCTGTCCGAAGAACAGATAGTCGTCGGGCCAGATGGGCGTGTACGTCTCGCTCTCCTCGGAATAGCGCACATCCCTATCGTCAGGTATCTCTCCGTTGGCATAGACAAAGTCACCATCGATGAAGCGCTCCTTGACGTACTGATCGTTGATGGCCTCGCCACTTGTTCTGCTGCGGTCGTAACGGTCTTTCAGATAGAAGCCATTGAGGTCATAGGTCACCTCACCATTATAGAACGACTTGTCGGGCATCTTCATGGCATTGCCGCGGGGATTGGACACTTCGCTATAAGCATTGCTTATCGGATAGTAGCAGTTGACAAGCTGCGTGCCCTCACCACGTGTAGGATCACCGAAGACCGCCTTGACACCTGATACAGGTGTTCCCGTGGTCTTGATCCAACAGTTCTCCATATAGCCGGAGCCCGTCTCGGCGATACCGGCTCCAGTGAACGAGCCTGTCACACCGAGGTTGTAGACATCACCACACAGGTGGTTGAACAGCGAATTGTTCAGTCCGTTGATGGTATAGCCGTCGCCATGCAGGATGCCACTGAAGCACTCGCCACTATTATTGGCAATAGACGTCCAGCTGCTGCTATGGTCGATGTTGGTACGCAGGAAGAATTCCAGGTTCTCGCAGTCCTTCACGTGCTCACCCAGCGGCTCATGGCCCGTCAGCGTCGTACCGTGACTCAGCTTGAAGAGGTCGGAGAGCACGTCAAGACCGTTCACACCGTCGGCACTATAGTCGTTGATGTAAATCTTCGGTTCACGCTTCACGTCGGTACGGTCAATGTAATAGTGGTGGTCTTTCTCGTCCATCACCGCCTTTAGGTCGTGGTAGTTGGCCACGCTGAACTGTACGGGGTTCGAGTACGATTTGCCGATATAGCTCTTGGCATAGTAAGCCACGTAATAGCCATCCTGATACCAGTAAATCGGTGTCTCATTATTGCGGAAAGAGACACCATTGCGATGGAACTCGGCATCGGTGGGGTTGTCGTAGACTTCCCATCCACCGCCAAGCAGTTCATAAGCACCTGGGGTCACCTTGGGCTGGTTCATACCGACTGCTGTTCCCGGCAGTACTGTCGATGGTGGCAGCAACTGGTCGATGATCGGCGCACCGCTCTCGAACTCCAGGTGGATGTTAACGATGTGGAGCTCGTTCACCAGACTGACATTCTCGCCCGATTCATCACCCTCGTTATAGGTGTACTGATAGATGACTGTGATCACCTTCTCCTTCGACAAGTCATGAATGTTACTCTCGCGGCTCACGTAAAGCGTGGTCGTTTCCGTAGGCTCATCACCTTTAATCAGGAAGCCGCGCTGCTGGTTAATCAGGTTGGCATAGTCGTCTGCTTTGATGACCCAGCCTTCCTTTACCGAGGTGCCTGGGCTATTCTGGGTATCATCGAGCACAACACCTTCACTATTGCGGTTGGTAACGGGGGTAGAGCCTGTGTAATCCTCGCGACAGTAATAATAGGTCTTTTCGTCAGAAGTACGGTTGGTGAATCGGATAACCGTTATCCAGTCCTGACGCTCCTGGGCCGACAGGGCACGATAGGTACCCGAGTTGATGACCTGTCCCTTGGCGTAGGCCATATTACCACGCGAGAAGGCTTCCTTGGCAATATAGTAGTCGTCACCGTCGGCAGCCGTCGTGGTCACCGTCACGGGGGTATAGTGGCTCTTCTCGTTCGTCAGCGCTTCGTATTCCTCACGAGTGAGCGTACGGCCCTTGCTGATGGTTCCATACGTCGTTCCCGTCAGCGGGGTATCGCTATTATAAACAGCGGTATATTCTACAGGCTGTGACTGGTCGTATGGATGACCGTATTTCGTTGGATCACCCTGATAAAGCGAATCTGAGAGCACGTCGAAGCCGTCGCCGTTGAACTGGAACTTGTTCTTCGCACGGTCAGCTGAGGTCAGCGCAGCCCAACCCTCCAGGGCGCTGTAGTTGGTGCCAGTAGCATAGCTGCGACCGCCATACAGACCCTCTGTCTCGCAGATAAAGGCCTCGGTGAGTGCGTTGTTAATATTAGCAACGGAGACACCATCAAAGGCTTCAGCCAACTCTGTCACCATATCCTCATTGAGCAGGTCACCATAGACAATGTAGTTCTCCTCGTTCAGCTGGAAGGTACCAATACACATCTTGGCAGGCTTGAACTTCGCCTTCACGTCTGCTTCAAGGCTTCCCCACTCTGTCTCAGAAATTGCCGTACCCGGATTCACCGTCTTCGGCTGATTATTGTAGGTATACGTGACCGGCTCATTGGTGACGTAGGCCCTAGACACAATGGCCTGGTCGCTGGTGCCCGGATTGGTATAGGCATCGACGGTGGCCTTTGGGATAACCTCGCCCTCGTCATACATACGCTGGCCATAGACACCAGCCTGCGTGGTATGATAGGTAGGACCAAACTTATAGTTAGCCTTTTCGGCTGTCGACAAGTCTTCGTAGGCGGCAGTATTGATCTTCGTGGGCTCGCCGGTATTAGGGGTATACCAGTCGTTCCACTGCGGGGGCGTGTCCATGACGAAGTTCACCACATAGCCGGTATTGTGGCTCACGTTGTTCGAGGGATGGAAAATATCGTCCACATCCACATCCACGTTCTTCTTCACGTCGTGGACGTAGTGAACATTCTTGCCGTCAATCTCCTTCGTAGGCAGCGACGCCTTAAACGTTGCATATCCGTCGGGCAGCATCACCGTTCCTTCGGGGTATCCCGTCGGGGAACCGGCGGGCACAGTGGCGGGAATTGAGCACTCAGCCACGCTGACTATCGTCTCGGGCACGAAGAGCTGCTTCTCGGTGTCGTTCAGCTGACTCCAGTCCCAATAGGTAATCACATCGTTGAGCATATAAGTGGTGCTGTTGTTGCCCACCATGATGCCGTCCTCACCAATGACAGTCTTGTTGTCGAAGTTCTCATAGTAGGCATAGAGGTTGGGCTTCACGTCTATGAGTTTCAGCTTACCGTTCGAGTTGGCCGTGATGGTCAGCGGTATGTGCTGCTCACGGGTATAGGCCGTAGGCGAACCGGTATAGGCCGAGATCACCTGGTCGTAGATATAGATAGAGCCCTTCACGAACCAGTAGTGGGCCTCAGAGTATTTCTCCGTGCCAGGGGTATACTCCAAGTTGTGGGGATAACAGTCGTCGATGATAATCTTCTTACTGTCGTGAATGAAGTTGCCCGAGGTCTGAATCTGCTGCAGGTCGGCAGGAGCGCTGCTATACTGATACATCTTATACGAACGGGCATCGTCGTTGTAGTCGGACAGCGTCACCATCGTGTAATTCTTAGGCGAACGTAATCCATGCTCGTTCTTTGCATACACGTAACCACCACCCACCTCGTCGGCCTTCGCGTTCATCAGGTCGAGTTCCACCACACCGGTGATATATCCAAACTCCTTATGCTCCGCGGTGCTGTTCTCCGTCGTCAGTTCGAGGAACACACCTGATGATAGTGCTACCTCATTATGACAAGTGGCGGTGTTACGCTTACGGCTGTTGGGGTTGGCAGCCTTCCACTGGTAGTACGTCGTGGCATTGTCGGTATCGCTGGTATCCGACGTACGCACGTCGTCCATCTTCACATCGCTGGTCAGGTTGCCCAGATAGTGCACAATACTGTAGATACCGAAGTAGTTGCCGTGGCTCTTGTTCGTATCGTCAGTCTCACCGGCAGGCGAATCGACCTTCATTAGCGTCAGCTCACCCACGCGGTTGATAGTGTAGCGGTTGTAGTCGAGCACCGAGGTCACACGGTCGCGGGCTCCCTGCAGCACCATGCGACTGCCAAAGACACCTACGAAGTCGGCACGCTGGATGGTGTTCAGCAGACGGCCGGCATAGATGGAGCAGAAGCCGTCCTGATACCAGTAGGCGCCGTCGTCGACACCCTTTTCACCAATAGTCTTGTACTCGTCGGGCAGGTCGTTGTACTCGTCCTCGTAGATCTGGTCGTTGACGATGTGGCCGGAGTAGCTGATGCCCAATTCGTCTTTACCGCCCTCGAAAGCTTTCTTACAGGTGAAGCGTAGACGGAAGTAGGCGCGCTCGCGGTCGGTCAGCGAGTTATACTCATCCATCTCGATACTCTGCTTCAGTCCGTAGTAGTCAGTACCGTAGTTCGAGACGTGCAACTCACGATAGCCATCAACCAATGAGAGGTTGCCACCGCCATACAGTCCACCGATATGCTCCGTTCCTATGGAAATCAGGTCACGACGGTAGACATCGCGCAACGATGCCGTCACATTACCGAAGACGGTCACCGTGTTGGCATAAATCTTATCACTACCCACTGCCACATTACCACCTGCAAACACTGCGTTGCGGATAATGATGCCGTGATCGTCAAGAGCCTGCCACTTCGGCTTGTCGTCAATATCTTCCTTTCCCTTCAGTTTGTTCAAAGCATCGGTAGGCACATAGTCATACTGGGCGTAGGGCGTGCCTGCAATGGTAACGCCCTCGGCGGCCAGCACCTGGGCGTAGGGCTCTACCACCACCTTGCAGTCCTCTGTCCACGAGGCTCCGTTCGAACCGTCAGTCGTATAGTAATAACGTCCGGGCGAGCCCGTACTCAACGACGACTTCCTTCCAATGCCATAGACATAGCCCACGTCGCCGCCGCCAAACACGTTACCATAGCCTTCCTCGTAGTTCTCCGTTGTACCAATCTCACCACCACGGATAAACACTTCCGTCTGACCGAACACGTAGCCATCGGTGTAGAGCGAGCCCACCTCACCGAGGTTGTTGTAGCCCTTGCCACCGCCATAGACATCGCGCATGACATGACCATTATACATTTCGATGTGGGTCTTTCCATATTTGTAGATACCTTCGAGCGTACGCTCACTGTTCTCATAGCCGGTGGCCGTCACCGTACCACGTCCGATGGCAGCAATCTCGCCACCGCCAAAGATACTGTTACGCACAAAGCCGCCATACATCTTTATATTGGTAAAGTCCACGCTACTGTTGTCGATATAGCCGCCACCGAAAGCGTTGCCACTACCCAGCAGACGATTATGGCCTATGTGGTCAGTCCATGTCTCGTCGTGCAGTTTTTCTTCGTAGTGCTCGTTCCATGCTGTCGTTGGGTCATCCTGCCATAACGGATGGTACACATAACCGATATAGCCGTTGTTGATGGTGAGGTTTGCCGTACCGAACACAGCGCCACCCTCGCCACCGGCATAGACATTACGCTGGACGGTGGGCACGCCGCGATAGAAGCCGAAGTCGGCAAAGTTGGAAGACAGTTCTTTTCTTATACCTATCACCACATTCGTATTACCCTCAATGTCACCATCGCCGCTAGCGCTGATGGCACCTATATGCTTGCCTACGCTACCTTTCCAACCGCCACCATAGACATTACGTACCGAACCGCCGAGAATATAGGCATTCGTCATAGCAGTAAAGGTAGTTGAGCCCTTGGCTTCATAGGCATTCATCACGGCACCGCTGGTACCACCGGCATAGAGGTCCTTGAAGACGGTACCGCCCAACAGGCCAATGAAAGTCGTACCGCTCACGGTGGCCGTCTCACCCAGGCCGCCACCATAGCAATAGCCACCAACATAGGCCCCACGCCGGATGTTGACATTCGTATTCGTCTTGCCACCTAAGGAATTTGCATTTACGAGATTGGTCTCAAGTCCCAGGTCGGTATATCCTTCTGGTAGACTAGTGTACAACGAGCCGTTGGTTGCTTTCCATGCAGTCACAGACGCTTTGTTCAGCACCCTACCTGCATTTCCGCCACCATAGGCTTCATATACAACTGCCCCCTCGTTCAGGTTCACCTCGGTATACTGTGACCAGGTATTCTCACCATAGCCTGCACCATAGACAGTAGCCTGGTAGCCTTTTTTCTTATCCGAATAGACGGTATCGTTGATGTTGACAAAGCCATAGAACGTACGGCGCGCATTGTTGTTACCGCCATAGATGGCATTCTTCACCTCTGCCTTGTTGCTGCTCCAGTTCACATAAGTCTCGTAGGCATCACAAGGTCTTTCGTTGCTTAGTCCGTAGGCACCACCGAAGATATTGTTCAGCTTAATGGTGGAACCAGAAGGAACGTTGACTACTGCTCTACGAGTGATGCCCTCGTTGAAGCTGGCACCATAGACGGCATCTATCTGACCATGCAGCAGGTCGATGACAGCCGTAGCCTTATCGGCAGTAGCAGGATTGTCGGCTACGGTCTTATCCACGCCCATGCCCAGACCGTCGTAAGAACCTGCGCCAAACACCTGCACACGCTTGAAGCGCTCCAACTCATCGGGGATATCGATAAGGATATAGCTGCGGTTCTGCATCTTGTCGCCATCGCGTTCACCCTCATGTCCCTGTCCTGCTCCGAAGATGTAACTCTTAATCTCATTGTCAGTATGTTGGCGGGGAGTGATATTGATGAAAGCATTGTCAAGGAAAGGCTTCTTCACCGTTTTGTAGTAGTCGTCGCCACTGTAGTCGTAGTTACCGTAACAGCCACCGAAGATATTGACAATACGCCCTTGGAAGAAACCTACATAAGCAGAAGCCTCCAGCACGTCAGTGCTGTGTATCATGCTGCGTGTAGCAGGTAGCACATAGTCCTCGAAGTTGCCCTTGCCGGTGATATGTCCACCGAGGTCGTTTCCACCATATATATTATCGCGCACGTAAGGGAAGCCTAGGATGGGGTTGCCATCGGCGTCCAAACCTCCGCGTCCGATATGGGTTTCGGTGTGTCCTAAGATATCGGCGATACAGGCGCCGCCAAACGACTGGAACACGCGGCAATTGCCCAGGTTCACCTGTGTATCACCACAGACAATACCTTCCAATCCGCCACCATAGACGAACTCACACTCCACCAGGTCGTCGAAGTCGCCTACCTGTCCGGGACGCTTGCCATGCAGGTTGATGGTCGTGCTGTAGGCTGCATCGTAGACGTAATTCCCCTGACTATTCTTTTTGCCGACAATACCCTTCTCGCCACCGCCATACAGCTGGAAGGCATAACCCTCGTTCAGGTTGATGGTGGTGGAGCCCCATATCTCAGAGTTCTCTCCGTAGCCACCTCCGAACACGTTACAGGCCACACCTCGCTCGTCCCAGCCCTGCTCGTGGTTGATGACACCCGATCGACGTTCCGTAATTTTATAATTGCCGTTTGCGTCCTGCGCGGGCTCGCCATTGGCATCCTTTTCCACCGAGTCAAACACACCGTATGTGCCGTCGACATCGACGAGGGTACCATTCAGGTTGATGACCACATTGCCCTCCACATGACCGCTCATATAACAGCCGCCATAGACATTTGCTCCCTCAAAGCGACGGCTCAGGTCAGTGGCGGAGGAAGTACCTGTTGACAGCGAAGAGGGATCGGTTGTATCTTTGGTACCATTCTGGAAGATGTTCCACTCCAAGCCCAGATGCTTGTTGGTTTCATCCTTCCAACGCTTAGGCTGTAGCTTCAGTCCCGAGAGGTTGAACTGCAACTTGTTGCCATTCTCGTCGGGGTCGCCCAGCAAACCGCCGTTATAGGCCGCATTGTACTGAGTAGCCGGCACGTTGGCATTATTACTGCCGCCCACCAGTTTCTCAAAAATAATGACCTTATGGTTGAAAGTCATGTTGTTCAGACCATTGGTACGCACGCTACCCACGTTACCACCACAATAGAACGAACCGAAGTACGAGGTGTATTCGATATAGTCAGTGGGGTCGCCACGCTCTCTATTCACGAAGATGACATCGGGCTTCACCTCCATCTCGCAGCCCTTCATATATTCCTCGAACTGGTCGGCTTCGGTCAGGTCCATCTGACTGAAGTCATAGCTTACGCCTTCAACCGTAACTGTCTCCTTCAGGCGCTTCAGCACATCTTCTGTTATCATGTTGGCGCCATTACTACCCAGGAACATATCCTCAATCCAAGCGTAGGAGCCAATCTTCAGCTCGGCTGTCGACGTACTGCTCGATGAGCGAAGCGTGGCACTGTTGCCACCGCAATAGACGGCACCCTCTACGATGACGGGATGGTCTTCATCGTTACCAGAGATATAGATAGACACCGACTCTGCATGGGGACGGAACTCTGTAAGTGCCAAGGCCGACTTCATACCATCGCTTGCACCCGTAGGAACAGAGACGCCCGCCTGTTCCAGCACCTCGTCAGGGTCATAATAGTAGTCACCATAGAGGACGACACGCTCCTCGTCAACAGTTTCTTTCGTCCTTTTGAAGGCCGCATTGTCAGTATAGGGATAAGAACCGTTACCACCACCATACACATCACCGTGGATGTCGCAGTGGATGCTTACGGCATTACCGCCATACACCGTTCCGGAGATATCATTACCACCATAGACGTTCTTGATGTTGCCTGCCGTGATATACAAGCGGGCAGCATAGCCACCTGGATAGTAGACACCGTCGATGGTCTCGGTATGGATATTGTTGCGAGCAGGGTTCACGTCGGCCATACGGCAGCCGCCGTAGACATTGCCTACCTCTACATTCTCGTTCTGAATGGTCAGCACTATACCGTTCTCGTGGGTCATAGCTCCTTGGTTACCACCCGAGAAGAGGTTACGGATCTTTCCGCGCTTCAGGTGCCACGTAGGACGGATGGCCATCGGGGCCTTGTTGTTACCGCCAAAGACACGCGAGAACTGATAGTCGGGACTATTGGCCACGTCTTCGCCCGCACCGCCCAACTGATAGACGCCCATCGCCTTCAGACGCTCGTTGGTCAGCTTGGGCTTCGTCTCATCTTCAGAGCCATCGGATTTACGCTCATACACCTGATAGGTAATGGCGCTGGGGTTGTCAATGCAGATATCGGTGGCTTTGGTCACCGTCACATTATTACCACCACCATAGAGCAGCACGCAAGAACCACCCAGGATTTCCAGATAGGTCTTGGCCAACTCGGGGCGCGTCATGCCCTTGTAGGGACTGTTGTCTGAGGTGTAGTCGTAGTCGCCGTTGCCACCTCCGAACAGCTGTCCCAGATAAATCTTAAAAGGTTGCGTAGTTTCCGTATTTGGAGCTTCACCCGTAGTCTCCGTGCGCTCGGGAGTCGAAAGAATAAAGGCGTTGTAGGTGTTGTCAATGCCGTTTTCTGTGGTCTGTTTCAGGTCGGCTGGCAGGGTTTCGGCTGTACCGATGGTACCTGCTACGTCGTTACCGCCATACACACAGTTGATGAGGATGTCGCCGCTCATGTGCTCACCGTCGATATTGACAAACGCTGATCCACCTACATTGGCCTGCCGGGCACCGCCAAAGACGTTGCCCTGGATATCGCCTGCACAGATCACCACCTCGGTAGTGCTACCCGTATCGCCAATGTTGCCGCCGCCATAGACGTTACCACCAATGGTAATCTGTGCCTGGACTGTAGTCACCGTCCAAAGCGCCAATATGCTGATGATGATTCCTTTCGTCTTCAAACTCAAATCTCTAAACTCTAAACACTAAACTTTACTCAATCTCCATCGTTGGCGTGTTCAGGTCATAGCCCGACAGCACATAATAATACGTGGGTTGTACCTTGAAGGTGATGGAGTACATGTGGCCTCGCTCAACGTTCGACATTTCGAACAAGTCGCGCAGGGCTATCGTATTTTCGGCTTCGCTGCCCTCACGGAGCAGGGTGCCTTTCTTGTCGTATACATCGTAGGTGGTGCGCACCTTGAAGTAGGCAGTACTGCTGGGAATGAAACTGCCCATGAAGTTGATAGGAACGCTGGTGCTGAGCGCCACCTCACCTTCATACAAGGGCTCCAACTCGGCATCGGCACTGGTGTTGTCGGGCGTGAACTCGATGTCTCCCACGACGGGCGAGGTGCTTGTGTTATTAGCCTCGAGAGTAATGACCGCGTTCTGCTTGGCTTTCACCGCCATACCGTCATCATCGGGGAGCGCCTTCAGTTCCAGTTTGCGCACTTTGACGGTACGCAGCGCCTCATAGTTGGCATCGATGGTATAGCGCAGGCGCATGGCAGCATAGAGATGGTCGAACATCAGGAAGATGTAGTTGTGGTTGTTGCCGTTCGTTGCTTGGGTGTTGACCATGAATTTGCCTGACGTCAGTCCGTTGTCATCGTCATTGCTGAGACCCTCTTTGGCTCCAATCACGAAACAGATGTCGGCAGGTGTGACGGTGCTCAGTCCGCGCAGCGTCATCACGGCACCGTTGCCGTAGGTGCTGTTGGGTGCCACGCTGGCAGAAGCAGCTTCGTCCTTGGGCATGAATCCGTAGAGGTAATAGTTGCCCGTCTCCTTGATGTCCATCGTCAATTTCCAACTGCTGCTTCGCTTGTCGTAGAAGAAGGTGCCCTGCTGAGGCGTGTTGCTATTCTTGGTAAAGAAGGTCTCAATGGATGTGTTTTGCATGCTTTGGTGACCTTCGAACTGACTATTGATGGCTTCGTAGGTGTAGTAGCCCGTGGGTGGAGCCCAAGCACGGGTTACGGCACTATGGGGCACCTCAGTAAACCAAGGTGCGCTCGCCCTGACTTCGAATGTGACACGGGTTCCCCTGTCCTCATCCGAATCATTGGAACAGGAAGCCAGCAGCAGCGCTGCCATCAATGCCAGGTATGTATATCTAATCGTCTTCAATTCTAAATTTCAAGTCTACCAGTTATAAACCGTACGATTTCCCTCATGGATGACCCATCCTGTGAAGGCCGATTGCACGTTGTCGATGGCTACGCTGCCATCTAAGCGCACCTCAAATACGTAGGTATATTCGTAGCCCGGCAGCCAGTCCATATACTGCTCTGGCACTACCAGGCTCTTCGGTTCACCGTTCACGCTCACCTTCAGGGTATAGCTGCCCTGATTGATGGCAGGAAGCACGGTGTAGTAAGTGCAGGCATGGGCATCGGCGGGCGTGACGTAGTAGTCCTGGGTGAAGGCGGTGACGCCGTCGAGTCCCGTGGTGGCTACGCTAAGTGTCTGGCTGTTGCCTGTGCCTGTAAGGGGGTAGGAGATGGTGACATCTCCTTTCTGTTCTATCAGTCCACCGTCGGTGGGCTTGAAGCTCTTGTTGCTCAAGATAGGTGGCTCTTCATCTTCGTGAATATCATACGTGAACATAAAGCGCACGTATGCGATGGGTTTCAGGAATTTCATCAATACGACGCTGTTGAACGGCTTGTCGGGGAAATCCACAATGTTCCCCGTGCTGAACCACAATTTCGAATAGTAGGGTACGTCGGCTTCGTTGGTGGCATCGATGGGCATCCTGATGTTTAGGCTTTGGTCTGTGTCGCCGCTGATGCTGGCGGCGTATACTGCTGTCGAGGGGGCTATGGCCATAAATCGGTAGGCATGGGCCGAGGGGTCCCAGAACTTAATGGTCTGCGAGGTGCCGTCCACGTATTCCCAGTACTTTTTGTTGCTGGTGCTTAGCGCGGTCTCCCACCAGACGCGATAACCGTTGATAACGGTCTGATAGCTCGTGAAGTTGTCTTCGGTGGTGCCCACACCGTCATTTTTGTACGCCCACACACGGAACGAGCCGATGCCGACATCGTTCTGCGGGGTGGCAGCACGTGTCGACACCTTCTCGGTTTCCTGTGTACCGCATCCGAACACTATCGCATCCGTGAAAGTGTCCGAACCGTTGGGCTCGTCGCCTGTTGAGCAGGCAACGAGCACCACGAGGGCTATTACACTAATGAGTGTGGCGTACTTCATTCAAATTAGGGATTATTTGAAGGTGTTTGCGTCTGCGTAGGAGCAGTCTCCACCTTGATGACCTTATAGGCATAAGTCACGGGAGAAGCGGTATTCACATACTCCACGGCATAGTAACCTTCAGTACTGGCGGTAAAGGTCATGTAGTAAGGGCTATTGAAGCTCTTGCCGTGCAGGTCCCATGCTGTTGTCGGGATATTTGTCACGGGCTTTATGTCAGCATGTTCCGCAGGACGGTTCACCTGCAGGTCACTTTCTGTGAGTTCAGTGGTTCCTAAATAATAAACCTTAATCATACCCTCAGCTTCAGGAGTAGCAAGAGCAGCCAACGCTTTCAGGGCACCATTAGTATTGTTCTGAACAGTGACATAGATAGGCCCGCCTGTAACATACTTGATGCCCACCTCGCTGACGTGGTCTTGCGCATCAAGATTGGTATAAGGTGAAGCAAACTGATAACTGGTGATGGAGGGCACACTGACGGTGGTGATGAAACCATCGCGATTGTTCTTACCGTCAACAATCATGGCGTCGAACTGGATAGGATAGAGCACACCCTGTTCACCAGCCGTCTTGTCTGAAATCTTAAACAAGTAGGTGTAGGCGTGGTTCACCTCCCACTGTGAGAAATTGGCAGGAATGGCTGCCGTAGCACCCTTCACCTCAATGGTCTCACCTGAACCGTCGGTAGAAGTCAGGGTGAAGTCACACTTCAATACCAATGGTGAATTGGTGGTGCCTGATGCCGTCGGCATGACGGGGAAATAGCCAGACTCCTGCATCTCCTTGTCGGTTCCGAAGAACTGGGCCATCGTTGACTTGGTAGAAGACGACGTTTCAAGCAACGGCTTTTCTGCTTTCAGATAGAGTGAACCGCCATACCAACGATTAGAAGTAGTAGTACCTTCTGAAGCAGAAGTGTATGAGAACGTGTAAGAGGGCGTTCCCGTCCAGTTATAAGTCAACGAAGCATTCAGCGTACCACCAATGAAGTAGCTCGCATTGGTGAGCGAATTCAGGATGATATTGTTGTAAGGAGCTTTTGTGGAACTCCAGCCAGTACCAATAATATAGGGATAGAAATCAATGGATGTTACTTTATAGCCCGGAATGGTTTCATATACACCTACACGCACCAGCGCCTGCTGTCCCGTGAAGCTGAACTTCACTGCATTCTCATAGTTCTTGCCTCCAGAAGTATGGTTGGCATTAGGATCCAATATGATGGGGTCAGCCACATAGACGGCACCAATGGGAGTCACATTTCCAGTAATTGGAGTGCCATCTGCTTCGGTCGCGGGATCTGCAGTGATGTGAGCCCTAATGCCCGTGATAGTGGCGCCAGTAATAACATTCGAAGCGTCGAAATTGAAAGTGAACGCCTTAGTGGGTGAGCCAGCCACGTAATGATAGGCCGAGGCCGAGAGGTCCCAGTATTTGATGGACTGGTTCTTATCAAGTTCAATATTACCCTCACCGAGGCCGGTAGTACCTGCATCGCCTACATACTCCCAGCCATAGCGGTTGGTGGTGTTGTCGGTGGCACCACTGGCCTTGTTCCACACTTTGTAGTTGTCGATCACCTTCTGGTTGCTGCTACCAACAGTCTTGGTGGCTGCCACCATGAAGTTACCTGACAATTTGGTGATGTCGTTAACATCTGAACGCGTTATATACTGCGACCCGCCTCTGAAACTGATGGATGCGCCTTCCTGCGATTGCTTCATGGGACTGGTGTCAACCGTGAGCTCATCGCCCGTGCAACTGGCAAGTGCTCCGACTGCCAATGCTGCGAAAAAGAAATACTTTGTCTTCATAATCGTAAAATTTTAAAGAGTTAATAATGTTATTTCGTATTTTGATTGTTGTCTACATCTCGAATATGTGGGTGCCGCCGTCCTCAATGGGCATTACCTCGACATCGAAGCCGGAACCGCCCGATCGCTGAGGTATCGGGACGCTGTCCATGTCGAGTTCTATGGTGATGACGCCGCCCTTGTATTGTCGGCGCACCTGTTGGGTGACGTCGAAGACCAGCGTGGAGTCCATACCGTTGTTGAACTGCATGTTCACGTCCATGTAGTGATGGTAGGGGTCGTCCACCTCGTCGGCACGGCTCACGTTGTTGGCTTTCAGGTTGCAGATGCCGAAGGTCAGCAGGCGCCCGCCGATGATGTCTACTTGTTCGCCCCGGTACTTGCAGTTCTGCTTCATGCGTATCTGGTAGTCGACGGTGATGGCGTCGCTGCCTGCCCGCCCGCTGTTGAGTGTCGTCGAACGTGCCATCCCCGACAGGCAGGCGTTGGCGTCGATGCCTACTACGCGGCCTCGGTTGTTGTGCAGGATGACTTGCGTCAGATAGATATAGGTCACGGGGCGCAGCACGGCGTCAAGCCTCTTCACGTAGATGTTGCGCACGGGGTCAAAGGTGAACCCTTCGAGCGACTCATTGATGTCAATACCCTGCTGATAGACGGCGAACAGCGGTTCGGGGGCATAGAAGGCGTAGGCGAAGCGTGGGGCGTTGTAACGTGCCGAGCGCATGGTCTGGTTGGTGTAGACTGTGACGCTGTCCAACGACGACTCCTCGTCGAAGATGATGCTGCGGATGCCGTCGAGGGTGTGTACTTGGTTCCAGCAGAGGATGTCCCAGAATCCCCACTCGAAACGCTCCTGGAAGTGGGTGCCGCGCACCTCGGACTCGATGACGGTGGTATGGGGTGCCATCGGCACGTTGCCGGTATAGTAGCGGCGCAGCTCGAAGACCGAGGGTGGGGTATAGCCGATGTCGCCCCATAGCTCGATGTCCTCGCTGTCCCAGCCGTAGTACCACTCGGCCTGCCAGTCGGTATCGATGTCATAGTCCCAATAGATTTCCAGGTTGAGGTCTACCAGCGGTATGTCCATCACGACCTCCCTCGCATTGTAGAGATGCAATGGCGGCTCGGGGGTGCAACTTGTCAGGCTGACCATGGTGAGCGCAGCGAGGAGGGTCTTGACGAGATATCTTCGCATATAGAACTCAGATGAGGCCGTAGTTGGTGGCAAAGGTCAGGGCCTCGGTGACACTCTGCGCATTAAGTTTCTTGAACAGCTGACGACGATAGAACTTCACCGTGTCAAACGAGCGGCATATCAGCACGGCTATCTCCTTCATGGTGTATCCCTGTGCCGAGAGCATCAGTACTTGCCGCTCCTCGGGACTCAGCGTGACGGTGTCACGATGAATCCAGTTGTCGGTATCCAACATGTATTCAAGGCGCTCGCGCGAGTAAAAGCGGAAGAACTCGATGTGCCCGGCCTCTTTATGCGGCGATATCGACACCATAGCGAGCACCAGCCAGATACTGCCGTTAGGGGTCAGCGCCATCGGTGTGCTCTTGTGGTTGACAAGCATCAGATGGTCGCCATGACGCAGGTGGAAGTCGAACGACAACATACACTCTCGGCGATGCTCTACAGGCACGTCGTAGAATGCCTTGAAGCCCGCCACATTCATGTTGTCAAGCATCGGCTGCTCCTCCTCAGGCACGTAGGTGTGGAAGAAGTCGTAGCCCATGTGGCGCATCGTGTCGGCAGTCTGTCCGCAGAGCAGCGTCGGGTTGTCCGACACATAGAGGAAGTTGTGCCTGAAGAAGTCGATGATGTAAATACTTTGGTAGGTGGTCTGCGCAAGGGACTTTACCGTCTCCACGCAAGGCTTCACGCGCTGATAGTCGGCATCGGTGATGCCCTCAACGCTATTTGCCATCGTATAGAAAGAGTCTGTCCGAACTATGTCACTCATTGTTATTTTCCCTATTTGTTGCGCCGTGCATACGGCGAAAGTATCATTCTTGTCTATATATATTGTGCAAAAGTACAAAAAATTTTTCAAAAAAAAAAAATAGGACACTACACAAATAGGTAATTCTGCAAGTGATTATATCACTTGTCAGAGTGTATGTGGAGAACCGCACATCCATTCATACTAGGGACAATTGTCACAATTGTCACATATCACATATCACATTAAGCTTCAAACAATAATTTGTAAAAGCAATGCATTTTCTATGAAATATACCTCTATATTATATACATAATATAGACATCGTGTTACATCAAAACGAAATTGTTCGAAAAACCTTAATGTGATATGTGATATGTGACAAACTTCCTCTGTTCTGACGCCATACCTGCGGGTAAGCTCGACTTTTAGTCCGGGTAAACCCGACCTTTACTCCGACCAAAGGGGGTGGTTTGGTCGGAGTAAAGTAGGGGGTTATTGAGTCTCAGGGGGCCTTGCGGCGTGTTCAGTTGCAATGTCAGAAGGTGATGGGTATCACGACCTTGAACGTGATGTTACGCCCCATGTTGTAGATGCCGCGACGACCGGTAACCACGTTCTTGTCGGTATATTTCAGCCGGCTCAGGTGGTTTTGGTAGGCCTTGTTCAGCAGGTTGTCGGCGGTGACGTAGAGCTCAGCTATCTTCTTGCCTTTCACCTGTACGTCCGTTCCTGCCGAAAGGCTGAGCAAGCCGTAGCCGGGCGTCTCGGTCTCTGTGTCATCGGCACGGTAGATATGCGTCTGCTTCAGGTAGCAGTCAAGTCCGGCAGCGACGTAGAGGTTGTTGAGCAGCGAGCGGTGAGCGGCATCAGTCGTATGGTGATGGGCTACGGTCGTGTGGGAATGGTGGAAGAGTTCCCACTTCAGTTCCGACGACCAGTGGGGAGCAGGCGTGAAGGGGAGGTATTTGATGTCAGAGGTCAGAGGTAAGATGTCAGAGGTCAGAGGTAAGATGTCAGAGGTCTGAGGTAAGATGTCAGAGGTAAGACGGGCATCGACATACGAGAAGGTGTTGGAGAAATGAACGGAATGGACTGGGTGGAAGTCGACGCCTGCCTCGAAGCCTAACAGACGGGCATCGCCCTGTGTATAGGCATAGGTGAGATAACCCTCTTCAATCTCTTCAGGAACACGATGGGTGAATATATAATTGTCGATACGGTTGGCAAAGAGGGCCAACTGTGCCGAGACGTAGCGCGAGGTGAAGTCGAGCCCGAGGTCGGCCTGCAGGCTGTATTCGGCCTTCAGCTGCTGATTGCCCAACTCATAGCGGATGCTGCCCTCATGCACACCGTTGGAGGCCAGTTCGCTCATGTTGGGTGTGCGGAAGCCACGGGCGAGGTTCAGACGCAGGTTAAAGTGGTCGTTGAGGTTACTGACAATACCGATGCTGCCTGTCAGGCCGTTAAAGTGGCGTGAGAAATCCATGAAGCGCAGCTCGTCGTCCTCTATCAGTTCGTCGCCATGCAGCCGACGGTGGTCGTAGCGTACACCACCGTTCAGCGTCCACCGGTCACCTAAGTTCTTGGTGGCGGTGGCATAGAGGCCGAAGTCGAAGAGCCGGTAGTCCGGAATCAAGTATTCCATTCCCGAGCTTTGCTCGCCTACCCGTAGCCTTTCACCCTCGTTGACCGACTTCTGATACATACCGCCGATGCCCGTCGACAGTTTCCAGCCGTTCCGCTCGTTGGTGATGTAGCGCAGGTCGTAGGTCAGGGTGTGCAGCTTGAAAAACAACTCGTATTCATCCATCGACTCCTCAAACTCCTGGCGGCGGTTCTGCTGATAGCCGACGATGGCCTTCAGATAGCCTGTCGGGAGGTTCAGCGAGTTGTCCCAGACGGCCTTGTAGTGCTTTACCTGCTGAAAAGGCAGAGCCTTGCTGTAACTCTTCGGAGAAGCCGAAGAGCACACGAGTTCTCCCGTCTCGGGATCGCGTTCGCCTTCAACGATGCCGGGCGTCAGGTGATAGGCCGTCCATGTCAGCCGTGAGTGCCCCCAGTCCCTATTCATACCCAGCATCAGCCGCCCGGCACGTTCGCGGAACTGTGAGCCAGGGACATAGCCGTCGTACTTGTTCTTATAGGCGTGTGCCATCTTGTCGCTGAAGCGGGCATTCCAGACAAAACCCTTCTGGTTGCCGGCCATCGACAGGTGATAGCTGAAGAGTCCGTTGTTGGTCTGGTATTCCGTGCTGACATTGCCCTTCATCTCGCCCTCGGCCAGCGTCGGCTGCGGATGCAGGATGACCACACCCGCCATCGCGTCGGAACCGTACATCAGCGAGGCCGGTCCTTTCAGTATCTCCACCGAACCGACGCTGTTGCCATCGACCTCCACGCCGTGCTCGTCGCCCCATTGCTGGCCTTCCTGGCGTACGCCCTCACTCATCACCACCACGCGGTTGTAGCCCAGTCCGCGGATGATGGGTTTCGAGATGCTGCCGCCTGTGGTCAGCTGGCTGACACCCGGCTGGTGGGCGATGGCATCGATGATGTTGGTCGAGGCCGTAGCCCGCAATACCTGCGGCGAGATGATGCTGACGGGAGCCGTCGAGTGCTTCAGCTTCACGTCGCCCGTGACGCCCGTCACCGTCAATTCGTTTAACTTCAGATGGCGGAAGAACACGTCTGTCGAGTCCTCCGCATGGTTATGCCTCACTTCCTGTGCTGCCACTGCCGTGCATATACACAGCAAAGGCAGAATGATATATCTTGTCTTCATTCTGTAATTGGTAAATGGTATATAACTAATAATGTACTGAAAAAAAATCCTCCTTCAAGAAATCAGAATGACGGGGGACCGCGCTTGAAGGAAGTGCCACAGCAGGCGAAATGACAGTCGCACAAAGGCTGGGCATAATATTTCTTACATACATGTAAATATACCGTGACAGCCATCATGACAGCTGTCAGCGTAGACAATGTGAGGAACTGGCACAGTATGCAGTCGTGCGCCCAATGGAGTGTCACCGTCATGTGGCCGTGACAACTATGATGCTCACAATCGGCGCATTCCGTCGTTATGGTCTCACCTGTCTCATGGATGTGAACCGACGACAGCAGAAGCATTGGCACAAACACTGCCAATAGCAACCATGAGGCAATCTGTTGTTTCTTCGTCAGTTTCACGGGCGCAAAGGTACGAATAATTAGGGTTTAATATCCCAAGGATTCTCCAACAAGCACTACGGCATGACGGCCTCGTGGTGAGTTCCTGAGGAAGTGAACGTAGTTGCAGATGGATTCCGGCGAGTTGCAGTTGTGGCACACGCCGTCCGTCTGGCAAGGGGTCTTGATATCAAACCGGGTTGCGTTGATGGGTGATGCCGTGCTTCGTGCCCTGGCGAGAGCTGCCTCTACATTCTGGGCAACTTTGTTCAGGCCGATAACGAAAATCACCTTCTTCGGCCCCCAGGTGATGGCTGCCACGCGGTTGCCATTGCCGTCGATGTTCACGATGACGCCATCCTCAGAGATGGCATTGGCACTCGTGAGATATACGTCCGTGGAGAATGCCCTGAGATACATCGCTTGCTTCTCCTCCGGCGTTTCAACGAGGTCGCGGTCAAGCACTTCCAGCGTACCACGTTTCCTGAGAAAATCTGGAATGCCCAGGTCGCGGACGGTCATCGTGCCTCCCCATGTCACACTGCTTCCGTCCTCAATGAGTTCGGAAACCTTCTCTACTGCCTCTTCTGCTGTCGCACAATAGAAGCCCTCTATGTGGCGACGCTTCAGGTTCTTGATAATTGTCTGAGCCAGACGCTCATTTCTTTGTTCTTCGACGAGCGAAACGACTTTGTTGGTTGCTTTCGGTGTCATAAATACCTAAAATCACTAAAAAATCTTTGCAAAATTACGAATTATTACGGAATAATTGCTATATTTGCAACGATTTTTAGGATTGTTTATCATCAAACCCCAGCAAAAGCTATAATTATGAAGAAAGTGATTAGTACAACAAAGGCACCCGCTGCCATTGGCCCGTATAGCCAGGCCATACAAGTGGGAAATCTCGTCTATACGTCTGGCCAGATTCCCATTGACCCTGCTACGGGAAACTTCGTCGAGGGAGGCATCAAGGAGCAGACCCGACAGTCGTTGACCAACGTTCAAGCCATCCTCGAAGAAGCAGGACTGACGATGGGCAATGTGATAAAGACAACGGTATTCATGGCCGACATGGCTGACTTTGCCGACATGAACGCCGTCTATGCGGAGTTCTTTGCAGAGCCATATCCAGCCCGCTCTGCCGTTGCAGTAAAGACCCTGCCGAAGGGCGCATTAGTTGAAATTGAAGTCGTAGCAGAATTATAAGAGTTATGAAGAAGCTTTTAGCATGCTTGCTGGCCACCTTGGGGCTGACGACAGCCTGCGGCCAGACCAATTATGAAACCGACGTATTCAAGACCAAGAGTGGAAAGACTGTAAAGTTTCATGCGCTCGTACATGCCAGCATCCGCATTGAGTACGACGGCAAGGAGATTGAGATCGACCCCGTGACGAAGTTGGGCAACAAGGTGATAGACTATGCCGCAATGCCCAAGGCCGACTATATCTTTGTGACCCACGAGCACGGCGACCATTTCGACAAAGGAGCCCTTAAGACCCTGTCAGGAGAAAAGACACGGCTGATTATGAACAAGCGGTGTGCCGACATGTATGGTTCTGGCGAGGCAATGGCTAACGGCGATGCGATGAAGCTTGCCGATGACTTTACAGTAGAAGCCGTTCCTGCCTACAATACGTCGGAAGGACGTACGCAGTTCCACCCCAAAGGACGTGACAACGGCTATATCCTGACCATCGACGGCCTGAGGATCTACATCGCCGGCGATACGGAGGACATTCCTGAGATGTCGGCCATCAAGGACATCGACATTGCCTTCCTGCCCTGCAACCAGCCCTACACGATGACGACGGAACAGCTGGTCAAGGCGGCAAGGACGGTGAAGCCCAAGGTGATGTTCCCTTATCACTATGGGCAGACAGACGTGAGCGGTGTTCCCGCCCAGCTCAAAGACGATGGCATCGACGTAAGAATCAGACATTACGAGTGATGTCACATATTCCAGAATAAGATGAAGTATATTGCCTTTACATTCGTATTGATAGCCTTGTCTTTATGCTCTTGCCGTAATAATAAGGCCGATGTGGCACCGTCCTCTGTTGTGCAAACGGTGGATACACTTAGAGCCATTACGGCAGATATGGCTTACGAGGGAATAAACAATTATTGTCATAGTGCGTATGACTGGAGCGTAGCGAAGGATAATCCAGACATCATGTATGTACAGATGGGTGAAGAGACGGATTCTACGTATCAAGTAGTATTCCGCAGCTATACCGGTGCCTTTGTGCATTTCTACGTCAATAAGACAAGTGGCACCACAAGGATAGTAGAGAAAGTGCCGTCACTCAATGTAGAAGAGGATGCAGGAACCATTGAATTGTTTGATTACTTGGAGAAGCAAAATGAAAAAGATTAATCCTGAAACAAGGCGTTTTGGCAATCTTAAAATTAACATGTAGTTTTTTGAGAGAATGAAATAGTAAAATATGAGGAAGATCATGATTACAATGATGTTGGGCATCGCAGTGGTGACGGCATCTGCACAGACAGAGAAGACAACTGGGTTTGATGACCTCTATCATTACATCGAAAACCTCGACGTGTCTGAATACGGTCAGGAGGAAGCCCGCGCGTATTATATTCCAGGACATCATATCCTGCTCAACGGACGGTGGAAGTTCTTCTACGGTGACACGCCTCAGGAGATACCTGCCAACTTCTTCGAGGAGAAGTTCTCCGACGCGAAGTGGGCGACCATCGATGTGCCGTCGAACTGGGAGATGAGAGGCTACGGCGACCCGCTGTTCCGCAACGTGGCAGCACCATTTCAGGCCGACCCGCCAAAGACCCCGCGTGACTACAACCCTACGGGAGCCTATCGCACCACGTTCACCATCCCGTCTGACTGGAACGGCGAGGAGGTCTTCCTGCGCTTCGAGAAGGTGGCGTCGGCCTCGTTCCTGTGGATCAACGGTCAGGAGGTGGGCTACAACGAGGGTGCCCAGGAGCCTGCCGAGTACAACATCACCCCATATCTGAAGAAAGGTCGCAACACGCTGGCCATGAAGGTCATCAAATACAGCGACGGCTTTTATCTGGAAGGGCAGGACTACTGGCGCCTGGCCGGCATCTTCGATGATGTATACCTCTATGCCACGCCCAAGACCCGCCTGTTCGACTGGTATGTAACGACCGACCTGGACAAGGATTACCGTGATGCCGACCTGAACATCGAGGTGACCGTCAGGAGCTATGACGAGCAGCCTGTAGGTACGCCATTGAAGGTTCAGGCCGTGCTGACTGGTGCCGACGGACAGGAAGTGGCGCGATTGGAAAGTCAGGCGGCTACATTCGCCAACGCCACCGCTGGCACCGCCACACTAAAGCTGAACATGAACAAGCATATTGCCAACCCCTTGAAATGGACTGCCGAGACGCCGAATCTGTACGAGCTCAAAATGTTCCTCGTGGATGCTGCTACCGGCAAGCGATTATCGGAAAGCACGTCCGAGGATGCACGTCAGGACGTGGGCTTCAAGGAGACCGAAATGCGCGACAATGTGTTCTACCTGAACGGCAAGCCGCTGAAGGTCAATGCGCAGTGCTCGCACATGCAAGACCCCGACAACGGCCACGCTGTTAACGACGAACTC
>CACZDV010000031.1 GCA_902780025.1 uncultured Prevotellaceae bacterium | reverse complement strand
AGCCTCTACCGAGCCATTACTGTCAACGCCGCCATAGCCGATGCCATTTTCGCTGCTGACACCATTGGCATCGCTGGCGGCTATCATCTGTTCGCTGATGTATTCCAGCACCTCAACGGCTGGAGTCATATATATTTTCTTCATCTTCTGTCCTCCTTTCTTACTTTATCACCATTTTCTTTCCGTTCTTCACATAGACGCCCTTTGTCGGCACGTTTACACGCTGGCCGTTAAGGTTGTAAACTCTACTATTCACTCCCATTCCCGCTAAAGCGCCTACCCGTTGCCTTTCACTATTCACTAGCGTAGCGTCCAATGTGTTACCATCAAGCGAGAAGGTGATGCGGGCTTCGCCCGTGTCATAGTAGGAATCTATCACATCATGGAACTCAAAGTAAGCACGGAAGGCCTTAATGGGTGATTCGCCAACGGAGTACCAGAATTTATTGCCGCTTAGGAACACATTCTCCCCTGGCACCTTCGTCGCCGTATAGGTGCCATACATGTAGCCGCGTTCTGCCGCTTTTGTACCTACCTGCACTTTAGGCTCAGCACTCGCTGCAATGTTGACCCCGTCAACGGTAAATTCCGTCACAGGTTCCTCCACCTTGATAATATAGGGATGGTTAGCCTCAATAGCTGTCACCGTGGTAAAGCCGACATTGAGCTCCAGCTGGTGAAGTCGCCCAACTGCACCCCATTGCCAAACGCCGACTTCACCTGTGCCTCCGTCATAGCGAACGGCAGGCAGATGGTACTCCAGTTGTCTTCTGTGATGGTGCGTACCACTCGGACGTCAGCACCCGTAGCATCTTCAGGAACTGTCGTAGAAGTCTCGTTAAGAACGATACGTCCGTCTGCTGCACCTGTCACCGTCACCGTTGTCTCCACCTCGCTCGTTACGTAATACTTACTGATATCCGTTTCTGTCAGTTTCATCTTACGCAGATAGACGGGTTTCTCGCCTGTAGCAACGTTTGCTGCAACGCAGATGGTCAGCGTGGCTATCTCGCCGTCAGTCCCTGTAAACGTCTCGTCAAACTGTGAACCGCAGAGGAATCGGATGGCACCGTCTGGCTGTTCGCTCAGCGTCAACGTGTGCTGGTCGCCAGCAGGCCGACGGTTGTTGTTCAGCGCGCTGACGATACGGTTGTTAGCATCCTTCTTGGCTGTCATACCTTCGGGCAGGTACAAGTCGAACTGGAATCCGCGAATCTCCGCCGTGTTCTTCATCTTGATGGAAACTTGTGTCTCGCCGTTCGCTTCAGCAGTAAATGGTTCTATATAGATGGCATTACTCAGTACGCTGACATCGGTGGCTGCCCGTCGCTGTGTGCTGCGCGAAGCTTCCACATTAGTGTTGCCGTATACCGAGTTATACAGTATCAAGTTAGCAATGCCTATATAGTCGAGCACGTCCACCACATTGTCCTTGTTCACGTCGGCAGCCTCCACGTTGAAGCCCTCTTGCGTGTTACCCATGATGTGATTAGCCACACCGATGTAGTCGCTCACATCCACCTCACCGTCGCCGCTGATGTCGCCTGGGACGTACGAGAGGACTGTCATTGCCGTCTGCAACGTCTCTGTCAGGTAGTAGTTGTCAATATTCGTCTCTGTCAGCTTCACATCCTTCAGTATGACAGGATACTGGCCATCAAACATCCGCTCATCGATACACAGACGTACCGTAAGAATATCGCCCTTCGTACCTGTGAATGTCTCGTCATACTGTGAGCCGCAGAGGAAACGGACGGCACCGTCCGGCTGCTCGCTCACCGTCAGCGTGTGTACACTGCCCTCTGGCAGGCGTCCGTTATTCAAAGAACTGACAAAGCGGTTGTTTCCGTCCTTCTTCACCGTCACGCCTATCGGCAGGTACATATCGAACTGGAAGCCGCGAATCCCCGCCGTGTTTTTCATCTTCAGGGTTACGTCCACCTCTTTACCCTTCGTCACCTTCAGCGGTTCCATATAGATGACGTTGTCTATAGCCGAAACGTCGGTCACCGCCACAACTTCATCATACTCAATGATAGTTCCGAAGTCCTGCCAGACGCTGGCTGCTTCATACGCAGCCTTTGTGCCTTTTGGAACATAGAGGGTCGCTTCCTTGTAACTAGAATTTCTATAAGTATCGAATTTTACCTCTAATGGTGTATCCCAGTTTACCTTTACGTTGGTCAAGCTGGTACAACTCAAAAAAGAATCACTACCTATTAATGTTACAGAAGAAGGTATTATTACTGATCGTAAACCACTACAGCCAATGAAAGCAAGATTGCCAATCGTAGTTACGCTCGAAGGAATATATAACGATTTCATACCGACACAACCACTGAAAGCGTAATTGTCAATTGATGTGACGCTATTAGGTATAATCGTGTTTTGACATCCTCTTATCAATATATTGTCAGAGGTCTTAATTATTGCATTGCAATTATCCCGAGAATCATAAACAGGATTATTAACATCAACCACAATTGACGTTATGCCACTGCAGTTGATGAATGCAGAGTAGCTAATTGAAGTAACACTACTAGGTATTGTCAATGATGTTATTCCACTACAGCCTCCGAAAGCCCAGTTGCCAATAGATGTTACACTCTCAGGAATCGTCAATGTCGTTAAACTGCGACATTCTTCAAAAGCTTGTCCGCCTATCGAAGTAACGCTCGAAGGAATTGTAATTGATGATAATTCAACGCATTTCCAGAAAGTACAATTTTCTATTGATGATATGCTAGACGGAAGCGAAATGGACGTAAAACCGCTGCAACCATAGAAAGCACTTTCGCCAATCGTGGTTACGCTCGAAGGTATTGTTAGTGAGGTTAATCCTCTACAACCAGAGAAAGCATGATTGCCAATCGAAGTTACGCTCGAAGGAATTGTAAATGATGTCAAACCGCTGCAACCACAGAAAGCGTACTCGCCTATCGATGTTACGCTCGAAGGTATAATTGTATTCTTACATCCCAAAATTAAAGAATTGTCAGCAGTCTTAATAATAGCATTACATTTTTCTCGTGAGTCATAAACTGGATTACCTGCATCAACAGTTATTGATCTTATGTCATCGCAACTAACAAATGCTCTTTCACCAATTGATATCACACTCTCAGGAATTACCAATGACGTTATGCTACAACCACGGAAAGCAAACGCGCCAATCGAAGTAATGCTCGAGGGAATTGTTACCGATGTTAAATTGCTGCAATCAGAGAAAGCACTATTATAAATCGACGTAACGTGACGACCTTGATAAAACTCGGGAATCGTAATAGTGGAACTATAGGAGTCCTCGTGACGGTTGACGTAGCAGTCTGTTCCACCAGCAATAGCAGTATATTTGACACCTTGCTCGTCTGTCACAGTACCAGTAAACTTCTCTGCTATCTTGAACTCTTTCCACACATCTGCTGACTCATAGGCTGCTAACGTACCAGCGGGTACATAGAGGGTTATGTTAGAGGTGTTGACATTAGAAAATACATTGGCAGAGATTTCGATGGGGACTTCCCAGTTTACCATTATGCCTGTTAGGTCGTTGCAATTAGAGAATGCCCCATTTCCTATTGACATCACACAGGAGGGAATTGTTAGCATTTTTATGTTACAATTAGCCAATGCTTGTTCTCGTATACTCGTTACATACAGTCCTTTATAAACTGATGGTATAACTATTGAAGTTTTGTGTTCATTAATATGACCAGAGACTGAACAGGATGTTCCATCTTCATTTGCAGTGTATTTCATCCCCTGCTTATCTGTTTGGGTTCCTGTCATAAACTCTACAATTTCCTTAAAGTTTTTCCAGTTGTCAGCATTTTCATATTTAGTTTTGCATCCTTTCGGCACGGTCAGAATACAATTATGCACTTCGAACGAAGCAAACACACTTTCCGAAATATCTATCGGTTCTGTCCAATTTATAGTTAACGATGTTAAGTTGTCACAATACTGAAATGCATTGTTACCTATTGACACAATACTTTCGGGAATCGTCAATGAAGTTAAGAATGAGCAAGAAGAAAAAGCCCTTCCACTAATTGATGTCACTGTTCGCCCATCAATCTCATTAGGAATGATGATCTCAGAGTTTGAAATTTTGTTGCAACTTCTCACGCTGCACGTCGAAGTTTCGTTGTAAGCGCCATACTCTATTCCCTGCGAATCCGTCGTTCTAAAAATATTAACCTGAGCAAAAGTCAGAAGTGAGCAAATCAGTATCGCAGCTAAAAATATTATTCGTTTCATATTATATGCTTATAGTCCCCCTACTTAACGCCTATAAACACCCCAGAGTCGGCCATTAATCCATAGTTCATGTTCCCTCAGATATACAAAAAAGGCGTAGGTGTCTGTTCTTCTGCCTATCCAGGGGTCGTAGGCTCTCGCATTGCCTTCTCTACACAGGATAGACAACGCTCATCAGCCCACGCCAGCACGAACTATATAATCTAGGTATATAGAAACGCACCACGTAGACGTCCCGTTGTCATCTGCCTGTTGTAGAGATTGGAACTTGCGAGATTCACGACCCACAACGACAGACGTCCGAAAACGTCTTTCTCATATATAAGACCGCCCGCCGCCCACGAATGAGCTTACAAGCGATGGTGCAAAGATAAGAAAACTTTTTGAAAGTTCCAAGAAAAACGACAGAAAATGTTTTTTATGCGGTCACGGTCACAGCTGTGACCATGTGACCGCCAGGCTAACTGCCCCATATAGATAAGCTAACTAACCTATATAGCATCGTTAAGTGGCATAGTTAGCAAGATGCCGCAATCTGCATAGTGGGCTTGGTTTGCCGTAACTAAAGTCGAGGTTTGGTCGGACTAAACTCAGGGTTTGGTCGGACCAAAAGGGATGTTCCCAGGTTGGGAACATTTGCGAGGGGCTCCTCGTGATTGTCAGGTGACTCTTGGTATCTGACACGTTGCGTGACTTTTCTCTCCATCCCTCCCGTTATCTTCTGAAATACCTTTGTGGATAGGGGTTTCAGCATGGGAGAGATGTTATTTATCCCTCCCATATCTCTCCCATATCTCTCCCATCACGACTTGCAGAGATTGATAATCGATTGATGCGGACACAGATGACGACGGGAGAGATGAGGGAGAGATGACGGGAGGGATGACGGGAGAGATGAAAATAGCAAAAGCCCTTTGTATAAAGGGCTTTGCGACATCCGATGGGAGAGATGAGGGATTTTGAAGCGCTTCGCTAGTGAATGCCCAGCTTTTGGGCAGCCATTTGCAGATAGATTTTCTCGGCCATCGTCAGTTTCTCATCCTTCTGGGTCAGACTGACCATTGCATCGTAAGTCTCCTGTGCCGCCTCACGGTCGGTGGCCAGCAGGTCGAAATCGACGTCGTAGCTCTTGTCAGACTCGATATTGCCAATGAGGTCGAGCTTGTCCTGAGCGTCAATCTTGGCCAAGGCGATGCGCTGTTCGATGATGTGGAACTTCTCAGGCGACACCTCGTCGTTGATCTTGGCAATATTGATCATCGCCTGAATCATGGCCATCTGCACCAGTTGCGGGTCGTGCTCAGCGTGGTCGGCCTTGACGAATGAGGACTTGATGTTGGCCAGTTCGATGGTATCGATGGCACCATCGTCAAAGAGATGACGCTGGGCACTAAGCTGACGACGCAGGCGGTTGGCACCCTTACGGAAGGTGAGGAGCGTCAGACCACCCGAGAAGAGGCCACCAGCCAAGGGAATGAAACGACCGACACCCTTGGCAAAGCTGTCCTTCGACAGGCGCGAACCTATCAGCTTGGCTATCTGGGCGGCAATGGGGAAGACTGCCGTCTTGGTCAGCGCCACACGGGGCAGACGGTTGACTGCGTTCTCAGCTACCGCCACCGACAACTCGCTGATGCCCTTCTCGGCTACGGGCGCACCCATCATCACGCCCATAAAGATGGTCAGCAGGTCGACGGACATATCGCTCAACCAGCCGTCCTCGTCGTCGTAATCGTCGGTCTGGTCGGCAAAGAAGTCGGGATAGCCATAGAGGTAAGCCAACTTCTGGGACAGCACGAAGACATGATAGAAGTACTGAACAAGGTCGGCAGGCAGGGTGGCCGCCATCGCCAGGCCGCCAGGCAGTCCGACCACCGTAGAAGTGGCGGTGGCCAGCGTCGTATGACGACGGACACACTGGCGAGCCAGCTTGTCGATTACCTGTTCGGAAACCACAGTATAGGGTCGCACACTACCTAACATCTGCAATCGCGACTGGTTGCAGTAAGGGCGCAGTTCCTTGCGAAGGAACGCTACACGGTCGACTCTCACACCTGGCATCTTCAGCACGGAGGCCAGGATTTTATTCCACACTATATTTTCTTTATCCATATTGTATTATTTTATGGGGCTAATGGGACTAATGGGGCTAATGGGACTAATAGGGCTAATGGGATTTGGGGCTAATGGGAAGACTGGGGAGGCTTCCTCGCATATTTCTTCAGGAGGCTGTAGGCGGTATAGAGTCCTAACTCACCTGCCTTGCTCAAGTCGGCGACACCTTCATCGGTCTTGCCGCTGTCGATGAGCGCCAGGCCGCGGTTATAGTAAGCCTCAGCCAACTGGGGGTTGATGCTGATGGCCTGGGTGTAGTCAGCGATGGCCTTGGCATAGTCGCGGCTATCGACATGGCAGTTGCCCCTATTATAATATAGGTACGCGTTATGAGGAGCCAACTGAATGGCATCGGTGAGATCCATCAGGACACTGGCACGGCGAATGCTGACATCGGTACCCAGCGAAGCCTGGAACTCACTAATCTTCGACTTGCAGACAGCACGCTGCCAGAGGGCCAGCGACGAGAGACTGTCAATCTGCAGATAGGTGTCGAGATCGTCTATGGCGGTCTCGAAATTCTGCATCATACCGTAGGCAACAGCCCGCAGAAACAGCTGGCTGCAAGCCGCCTCCACCTCCTGAGCTTCGGCAATGCCAATGGTCAGTACCTTGACCTCATTGAAATAACGCGGCAAGGCCGACTCACCGAGTGACGGCAGGTTGCAGACAATATAGAGGGGACGAACCGCCTCGCTATTGAAACGGTCGACTTCCTCATCATAGGGCGACTGGCGGTTGACATCGTTCTCCTTAGGCACCAGCGCCAGTTGGTACATCGGCAAATAGGTCGTCTCCACCTTGCGGTTCTGCACCCGTCCGCGATAGTCGTTCTTGTAATCGTTCTCCACCTCCTGCTCGTCAGCAACGACCAGCTGGTTGTATTTCTCCAAGTCCTCGTCACTACGCTTTCGCATGGGACGTTTCTTCATCCGCGGTTGCTTGCCATTGTAGCGCTTGTCGAGCTGGGCCTTGAGGATGCGGAACTCGTCCTGCTCAGCCTGACGGTTCATGCCTAAGCGACGATAACATTCGGCACGATAGTGGAGACCCGTCCAGAAGTTGGGGAACTCGTTGATGACCTTCGTATAGTCGCTGATGGCACCACGCAGGTCGCCGGTCTTGTCGCGGAGCAGACCTCGGTTGAAGAGGGCCAGCATGTTGTCGGGCTCTAACTGCAACACGAAGTCAAAGTCCTCGATACCGCGGTTGTCGTCGCCCACCTGGGCACGAAGCAGACCGCGGTTGTAGTGGCCGAGGAAGTTATTGGGTTCCAGGTCGAGGGCCGTATCGTAGTCGGCCATCGCCCCACGGAGGTTGTTCTGATTATAGCGAGCCAGGGCGCGGTTGATGTAGTTGCTGCCGTCCTTGGGCAACAAGTGGATGGCTTTATCGAGGAACCGCTCTGACTCCTTCCACTCACTACGCGAGAGGCTGATGATGGAGCGGGCAGCCCAGGTACGACCGTCGTAGGGGTCAATCTCCAGACTCTTGTCCAAGGCCGCGATGGCAAGGGCCGTATCCTTCTGCTGCATGCAGACCTCAGCCCGCATCGACCAGGCATCAGCATACTTAGGCCAGCGGACACTCATGGTGTCGAGCTGTCCCAAGGCACGTTCATAGTCTTTGGCGTGGATATAGCAGAGCACACGGTTGTGCCAAAGTCCCTGATTCTCAGGGTCATACTTCAGTGCCGAAGTGTAGTCGGCGGCAGCGTCCACGTACTTCTCCAGGCGGATGCGGCAGAGGCCACGCAGTTCGTAGCTGTTGACAACATAGGGATTGCGCTCGATGGCCTGGGTGCAGTCGGCCTCGGCCCCTGCAAAGTCGTCGAGCGAATACTTGGCTACCCCACGGAAGAACCACGGTTCATAGAGAAAAGGCTTGACTGAGATGACCTGATTAAAGTACTGGATACTAAGGACATAGTCCTCGTAATAGAGCGCAGAACGCCCGATGGTCATCAGGCGGTCGGTATTGAACTGGGCGAAAGAAGTGAGAATTGAGAAGTGAAAAGTGAAAAGTAGTGGCAGAACTCTCCACCACCTCTTACAAATGCAGAATGGGACTCCGTTACTTCTCACTTTTCACTTCTCACTTCTTACTTCCTCACGGGTTTCGTCTTATAGCCACAGCGGTAGCGGCCCAGGGTGAGGGCCTTCAGCTTGCTCTTGATGAGCTGCTTGCGGAGGGGTGAAATATGGTCGATGAACATGTGACCTTCCAGGTGGTCGAACTCATGCTGCATGACACGGGCCAGGTAGCCCTCCACCCACTCGTCGTGAGGCTGGAACTGCTCGTCGAGCCACTGTACATGAATACGGGTGGGACGTACCACCTTCTCGTGGATGGCGGGCAGCGACAGACAGCCCTCTTCGCTGGAGTCGGTCTTCGACTCGTCAGCCTCCACTATGTGGGCATTGATAAACACTTTGCGGAAACCCTTGTACTCAGGCAGATCGTCGCTGAGCACATCAAGGTCGATGACGACCACGCGGATAGGCTTGCCTATCTGGGGTGCTGCCAGTCCGATGCCTTCGCTCTCGGCCAGCGTCTCCCACATATCGGCAATCAACTGCTCCAACTGGGGATAGTCGGGAGTGATGTCTTCGGCTATCTTGCGGAGCACGGGCTGGCCATATATATAAATAGGTAGAATCATTCTTTAAGCTAAAAGGTAAGAGGTAAAAGGTAAGAGGTAAGAACTATTTACGCGAGCGGAGATAGTCCTCCAGGATAATAGTGGCCGAGATTTCATCGACCAGCGCCTTGTCCTGACGCGCTTTTTTACGAAGGCCACTGTCGAGCATAGCCTGATGAGCCAAGACAGAGGTGAACCGCTCGTCATAGTAGTCGATGGGAATCTCCGGATGAGCCTTACGCCAGCGGTTGACAAACTGCTGGACACGCTGCAAGTTCTCGCTGGGCTGCCCGTTAGGCTGGCGCGGTTCGCCGATGACGATGCGCTCCACCTGCTCTTGCTGCAGGTACTGCTGGAGCCAGTCAAAGAGCCCTGATGTAGAAACAGTCGCCAATCCTCCGGCAATAATCTGCAGAGGATCGGTGACTGCTATACCTGTGCGCTTTCGACCGTAGTCAATCGAGAGTATTCGCGCCAAACGGTTACTGCATGTTATAGAGCAACCAGGCGTCACCCTTGGGGTTGAACTTCGAACCACGAATCTGGTCGCGGCTGTTCACGGCATCGGCCTTGTTGTCGAAGGTAGTGGCCACCACGCGATACATATTGTTGCTCTCGTTCTTCACAATCTGAGCATTGTAGCCACCGTCGCGGAGCTGCTGCTGCAGACCTTCAGCATTGGTGAGCAAGCCAAAAGAACCGACAACAACACTGAAGTTCTTCAGACCGGCACCGTTAACCAGCAGCACCTTCTCCTGACGAACCGACACGTTATCGGTATTGTCAACCACGCGAGTCTGAGTGGCGGGACGTGTCTGAACGGGAGCAACGACAGGCGTCTGAACCTGAGGTGCGTCCGTATTCTCGGCAACACGCTGAGCTGCCTCCTGAGACTTAGCCTTTTCGTAAGCCTTCTTATAGGCACTCTCACTACTCTTACCGCAGCTGGCGAAAGCCAAAGCGAGGCTCAGACCAGCGCAAACAACCATGTACTTTTTCATACTTTTCTCTCTTTTATTTGATTACTAATTAAATTGGCATGTCTAAAAACCAGTGCGAAATTACAAAATATCAGCCAAAAAAGGGCAAAAAACGTACATAAACTTTGTTAAATAGGCAAAATACTCACATTTTAACAAAAAATGATACAGATTTTAACGCCTTATTCAGAAAAAATCACTATTTTTGCGATGTCAATCAATGTATCACCAACAAAAAAGAATCACAACATGAAGAGTATTGGTTATATTGGCGCTTTCTTAGGCGGAGCAATCGCCGGCGCTGCATTAGGTCTGCTGATGGCCCCCGAAAAGGGTGCCGACACTCGTGTCAAAATTACTGACGCCGTTGAAGACTTCCTGAAGAAGCACAACATCAAGCTCAGCCGCAAGGAAGTGGGTGACCTGGTGGACGACATTCAGGACGTAGCTGAGGAGTAAGCGCTTCGCTTGTCGCTTCGCTAGTGAAGAGTGAAAAGTGAAGAGTGAAAAGTGAAAAACGATGTTATCGAGCGATAAGAACGTGGAGAATATCGGGCAGTTGGCACAACTGCTCAAGCACTATCTCGGACTCCAGACGGAATACGTGAAGTTGGACGTGATAGACAAGGTGGTGCGCCTACTGACGGCCGCCGCCTTGGCTATTCTGTTCTTCCTGCTCATCATCGCCGTCATGATGTTCCTGTCGTTCGCCGCCGCTTATTGGTTAGGTCAGCACATTGGTATGGCTCCTGCCTTCTGTGTTGTCGGCGGAGTCCACCTGTTGCTCCTTTTGCTGTTCTTCTTCTACCACGAGAAGTGGATTGAGCGCCCCCTTGTCCACTTCCTCGCCAACCTGCTACTTAGTAAGTGAGAAGTTAGAAGTGAAAAGTGAAGAGTGAAGATTGAGAAGTTAGAAGTAAATAATATGTTACCCGTACAGAAACCTCAGAACACTTATCGTACGCTGGAGGAAATCCGCCAGCGCAAGGATGAACTGCTCGACGAGATGCAGACAGACAACAAGCAGTTCTCTACCCTCTGGGGGGAGCTCTTCGTCAAGCGCGAAGACACCAGCAAGGGTGACTATATTGCCAGTCTTGTGGCCAATAGCGTGACGGTCATCGACCTCTTCCTGCTATACCGCAAACTGAAGAAAAGCTACGGGGGCATTATGGGACTTTTCGGAAAGAAAAAGCGTTAAGTTATTACATCTCCACGACCTGACCGTCGTAAGCTATTTCTATACCCTCAGGCAAAGTGCGGTTCAGTTCTTCGTGCAGGCCGATGTGGTGACTGGAGTGTATCAGTAGGGTGCGTCGGGCCCCTACCCTACGGGCAAATCTTATAGCATCATCCAGATTCTGATGAGAGTGGTGAGGCTGCTGTCGCAGAGCGTTCACCACGAGGATTTCCGTTCCTTCAATAAATTGCAACTCACCTTCGTCGATGGTCTTCATATCGGTGATGTAGGTAAGGGTCGAGGTACGAGGTACGAGGTGCGAGGTATGCTGAGTGAGGCGGTAACCCAAGATGGGCAGACGTCCGTGCATCACTTCGAAGGGCATGATGTCGATATCACCAATCGTGAACGCTTCATGCTTATGAATCTCGTGCAACTGGATGGCGGGTACTCCCGGATAGCGGTTTTCGGCGAAGCAGTAAGGCAGCATTTCCAACAGTCCCTTTCGGGCAATGGGGTCGGCATAGACGTTGATCTCGCCAAACTGGCAGTAGGGTCTCACGTCATCCATTCCGCCCATGTGGTCGTAGTGGGCATGGGTAATCAGGATGCCGTCGATACGACGGAAGGGCTGGGGCATCATCTGCTGACGGAAGTCGGGGCCACAATCGATGAGCAACCGCGTCTGCTCCGTCTCTACCAATGCCGAACAGCGCAACCGCTTGTCCTTCGGGTCGGTGCTCTGACAGACTTCGCATTGGCACCCGATGGTGGGTACGCCGCACGATGTTCCCGTTCCAAGAAAAGTTAGCTTCATATGATGTTTACCTCGGGATGGATATCGATACCGAATTTTGCTTTTACGTCCTGCTGGATGGCTGTGCAGAGTGCCACGATTTCGCTGCCCGTAGCGCCACCAAGATTCACCAATACCAGCGCTTGCTTGGGATGAACGCCGGCACGTCCCATCGTACGACCTTTCCAGCCACACTGGTCAATCATCCAGCCGGCAGGGATTTTCTCGTGCTGCTCGTCTACCTTATAGTGGGGCATGTCCGCGAACTGAGCGGCCAGTTCTTCATATTTCTCACGACTCACCACGGGGTTCATAAAGAAGCTGCCCGCATTGCCCGTCACCTTGGGGTCAGGCAGTTTGGCATTGCGGATGTCGATAATCGTCTGGCGCAGTTGCTGGGCTGTGGGTTCCGTGATGCCCTTCCGCTTCAACTCGGCGCGGATGTTGCCATAGTCCAGATGCGGTTCGAAAGTCCTTGACAGACCATAAGTAACGCGGGTTATCAGGTAGCGGTTCTTCCAGTCGTGCTTGAAGCGGCTCTGGCGATAGCCGTATTCACACTCCTTGTTGCCCCACATACAGGGCTTTCCGGTAGCAATCTCGATGGCCCAGACGCAGAGAATAAGGTCTTTCGCCTCGACGCCGTAGGCTCCGATGTTCTGTACGGCACTCGCTCCCACGTCGCCGGGTATCAGCGACAGGTTTTCCAGTCCGTAGTAGCCCGCCTCGATGCTCGTGGCCACCATATCGTCAAAGGTCTCGCCGCTACCGCAGACCATCCGGTAGCCGTCCTCGAAGCAATGTCCCTTGATGGCCGAGCGCACCACGATGCCCTCGAAGTCGCGCGTCAGCAGCAGGTTGCTGCCGCCACCTATTATTATATATGGGAGTTCTGTCGTCCTCAGGATTTCGGCTACCGTCATCGCTTCCTGGTCATCCTCGAACTCCAGGAAACGACGACAACGGGCGTCAATTCCAAACGTATTATGCCCCTTCAGGCTATAGTCAGCAAAATCCTTCAATCTCTCAATTACTAAGTTTCATCAGTTCCCAATGTCCGTCGTGGCAGCGGAAGGTCAGTTCCAACTCCAGGCCGTTAGCAATGCCACGCATCACGAAAATCTTCTGATTGCCAGGCGTCGTCGGCTTGCCATACACAACGTTGTAAATCATGCGGTCGGGCAGTTCCGGGGCAAAGGCGGGCCACGTGTCGGGTGTCAGGATGCCCTCCATGCGGGCAAAGTCGTCGTCAGGGTCGGGGCCTACGAACTTCACCGTCTCATGCAGGCTCTCCGTCTGGAATACCGAATCGGTCACAAACTGGTGATAGAATTCCAGGAACGATGCATTACGGTTCGAGGCGATCGGTTCGGTCCTTACCTCTGTCAGCATCCAGGCACCCTTGATGCGACGGAACTGGTACTGCATGACGGCACCCGTATTGAAGTACACCTTCTCGACCGTTGCCTGACTGACCGACGTGTCCCTCACGAGCTCCATCTGCTGCTCATCGTCGAAGAGCACCGTATAGTAGTCCTGACGCATGAAGAAGCGTTCCATCTTCCACTCACCCTTGCCCACATACGTAGTCTCCCCATTGCGAACATTGGGCAATGGGAACGCCACACGCTCCATCTGGAGCTTGCTGTTAGCAGCAAAGTTGAAAAGGAAATCATCGAAAAGCTCGTCGGCAGCCCTCGGCATGGGTGTCTCCATAATCAGCTGCTCCATCGTATCTACCTCCAGCGAGTCGGTCACAGCGGCGTCAATACTGTCCTGGGGCGCGTCCTCCGTCGTGCCTTCAGCCTGTTTCCCCTTACACGAAAACATCAGTACCGTCAGGGCTAACATACCCACAAGAAGCCGTTTCATGGTCAGCATCTCAAAATCAGGGTGCAAAGTTACAAAAATATTCTTAATTCCAAAATAATTCTTAACTCTTAATTCTTAATTCTTATTTTTTTTGTACCTTTGCACCCAAATTTTCAAATTACATCTATTGATATGTTACTTGACAAGATAGACGAACTTCTGAAAGAAGTACAGACGCTGAGCGCCAAGAACGCAGACGAAGTGGAACAGCTGCGCCTGAAATACCTCAGCAAGAAGGGCGAGATTACGGCCCTGATGAATGATTTCCGTAACGTGGCCGCAGACCAGAAGAAGACTGTCGGCATGAAAATCAACGAGCTGAAGCAGATGGCCACCGAGCGCATCAACCAGCTGCGTGAACAGTGCGAGAACCAGGAGACCGGCAACGACCAGATAGACCTGACGCGCACCCCCTACCCCATTAAGTTAGGTACACGCCACCCGCTGACCATCGTTACTAACGAGATTATCGACATCTTCAGTCGCATGGGCTTCGTGCTGGCCGACGGTCCCGAGGTCGAGGACGACCTGCACGTCTTTACCAAGATGAACTTCGCCGCTGACCACCCCGCCCGCGACATGCAGGACACCTTCTTCGTCTCACAGCATCCCAACGACGTGACCAAGAATATCCTGCTGCGTTCGCACACCTCGAGCGTCCAGGCCCGCGTCATGGAACAGATGCACACCGAGGACGGCAAGCTGACCGCCCCCATCCGCGTCATCTGCCCGGGCCGCGTCTATCGCAATGAGGCCATCACCGCCCGTGCCCACTGCTTCTTCCATCAGGTCGAGGGACTGTATATCGACAAGAACGTGTCGTTCACCGACCTCAAGCAAGTGCTGCTCTCGTTCGCCAAGGAGATGTTCGGCGCCGACACCAAGATCCGCCTGCGTCCCTCGTACTTCCCCTTCACCGAGCCCAGTGCCGAGATGGACATCTCGTGCTTCATCTGCGGCGGCGAGGGCTGCGGCTTCTGCAAGCACACCGGCTGGGTTGAAATCCTCGGCTGCGGAATGGTCGACCCCAACGTGCTCGAGCAGTGTGGCATCGACTCGAAGATCTACAGCGGCTATGCCTTCGGTATGGGCGTTGAGCGCATCACCAACCTGAAGTACCGCGTCAACGACCTCCGCCTCTTCTCTGAGAACGACACCCGTTTCCTCGAAGAGTTCGAAGCCGCCGACTAACCAACTTTGTATTATCTTAATTCAGCAGCGAGGTGTCATCACCGATGCAGAGCTGATAGTAGCGGCCACGCAAAGCCATGAGCTCTGCGTGGCTGCCGCTTTCTACGATGCGCCCGTGGTCGAGGACGATAATCTGGTCGGCATTGCGGACCGTCGACAGGCGGTGAGCAATGACGAAGGTGGTACGACCCTGCATAATAGTGTCCATCCCACGCTGAACGAGTTGCTCGGTACGGGTATCAATCGATGAGGTAGCCTCGTCGAGAATGAGCACGGGCGGGTCGGCCACAGCGGCACGGGCAATGGCCAACAGCTGGCGCTCACCCTGCGACAGATTGCCGCCGTCGCCCTGCAACATGGTCTGATAGCCGTCGGCCAGTCGGCGGATAAAGTCGTGGGCTCCGACCAGCTGGGCGGCACGGATGCAATCGTCGTCAGTAGCATCGAGGCGGCCGTAACGGATATTCTCAAGCACGGTAGCCGTGAAGAGATGAGTCTCCTGCAGCACGATGCTCATAGAGCGGCGCAGGGAGTCTTTGCGGATATGGGTGATGGGGATGCCGTCGTAAAGCACCTCACCGTCCTGCGTCTCGTAGAAACGGTTGATGAGATTGATGACAGTAGTCTTGCCGGCACCCGTACCGCCCACAAAGGCTACCTTCTGGCCGGGCTGGGTGTTGATGTCGATGTCGAAGAGCACCTGCTTCTGCGGTGTATAGCCGAAATTGACGTGACGGAAATCCACATCGCCCTCGGGCTTATTCAGTTCCACGTTACCTTCATCCACTTCCGGCTCAGCATCCATCAGCGTGAAGACGCGCTCGGCACCGACGGCGGCATTGAGTACAGAGTTGATCTGCTGCGACACGTGGGTGATGGGCTGTGTGAAGCTCTTGTTCAGCGTCAGGAAAGCCACGATCGTTCCAAGTGATAAGTGATAAGTGAAAAGTGAAAAGTTGCCGAGGGCCAGCGTAGCACCGACGACGGCGATAAGGACATAGCCGAGGTTGGAGAGGTTGCCGTTGACAGGCATCACGATGTTGGCAATGCGGTTGGCGTTGCAAGCCGACGAGCGCAACTGTTCGTTGATGGTCTCGAAGTCGAGGCGGGTCTGCTCCTCACGGCAGAAAACTTTGACCACCTTCTGACCGGTCATCATCTCCTCGATATAACCGTTGACACGTCCGAGGCACTCCTGCTGGGTGCGAAAATAGCGGCGCGACCGCTGGCCGAGTTTCGTCGTGGTGAACATCATGACGGCGGCTATCAGACAGCTGACCAGCGTCAGCGGGACGCTGAGCACAATCATCGAAGCAAAGGTGACGCCGATGGTGATAACGGAATTAAAGACCTGTGCCAGCGCCGTGGATATCATCTGCCGCAACGAGTCGACGTCGTTGGTATAGACCGACATGATGTCGCCGTGAGAACGCTGGTCGAAGTAGCTGATGGGCAACCGCTCCATACGCTCGAACAACTGACGGCGCAGCCTAAGCTGTGTGCCCTGCGACACGTTGATCATCAGGCGGTTGTAGAGGTAGGAACAGACGACGCCGAGCAGCAGGACGAGACCCAACTTGAAGAGCGCCTGCTCGAGCGAGGCGAACTGCGGGTTGTCGGTCTGCGTCAGCGGCACGATATAGTCGTCTATTAAGGTACGCGTGAAAAGCGTCGAGGCCAACGTCGTGACCGACGTGACCACGATACAGACGAGCACCACGCCGATAGAGAATTTGTAGTCGGCAAGCACCATGCGGGCCATACGCCAGATGATGCTGCGCGTCTGCTTGCCAACCCGCTGGAACCCAGCCTGGGCTTGCGGGCCACGTGGGCCTCCGAAGTTCGGTTGTCTCATCGTGTACCTCCTTTCTGTGCGTCAAAGTCGCCGCGGTCGGCCATCTGTATGTCGTAAATCTCCTTGTAGAGCTGATTGCTCTTGAGTAGTTCATCATGGGTGTCGAATCCCGTGACCATACCGTTGTCCATCACTATGATGCGGTCGCAATGCTCCACCGATGAGATGCGTTGGGCAATGATGAGCTTCGTCATCTGCGGCAGTTCCTCACGGAAGGCGCGCTGGATGCGGGCATCGGTCTGCGTGTCACAAGCCGAGGTCGAGTCATCGAGCACCAAAATCCGAGGTCGCTTCAGCAGGGCACGAGCTATGCAGAGGCGTTGCTTCTGACCGCCCGAGACGTTGGTGCCGCCCTGCTCAATGCGGGTATCGTAACCGTCGGGCATCTGGTCGATGAACTCGTCGGCACAGGCCAGTCGGCAGGCCTCACGGCACTCCTCCAACGTGGCATCAGGCTTACCCCAGCGCAGGTTGTCGAGCACCGAGCCCGTGAAAAGCGTGTTCTGTTGCAGCACCACAGCCACCGCCGAGCGCAGTGTCGCCAGGTCGTAGTCCTTGACATTACGTCCGCCGACCAGAACCTCGCCCTGTCCCGCATCGTAGAGGCGCGAGATGAGGCTGATGAGCGTCGACTTACCTGAGCCGGTACCGCCAATAACGCCTACGGTCTCGCCCGTAGCGATGCTGAAAGTGACGTTGTAGAGGGCAGAGCGTTTGTGAGAAGACCCACCCCCAGCCCCTCCCTGTTGAGGGAGGGGCTGGGGGTGGGTCAGATAGTCAAACCTCACTCCCCGGAACTCGACGCTGCCGTCGGCCACTTCGTACACCGGGTTTTCGGGATTCACGATGTCGGGCTGCTCGTCGATGACCTCAGCCACGCGTCGGCCGGAAGCGGCACTCTGCGTCAGCATCACGAAGATCATCGACAGCATCATCAGCGACTGGAGGATGCTCATCACGTAGGTGAAGAGCGACGTCAGTTCACCCGTGGTCAGCGTACCGCCGACGATGTAGTGGGCACCCCACCACGAGAGAGCAATAATACAGCCGTAGACCACGAGGTTCATCACCGGGTGGTTCAGTGCCATGAGGCTCTCCGCGCGCACATATAACTTATAGAGGCCTTCGGCGGCACGGGCGAACTTGCGGTTCTCATAATCCTCGCGCACGAAAGCCTTCACCACGCGAATGGCTTGGATGTTCTCCTGTACGCTCTGGTTAAGTTCGTCGTACTTCACGAACACTTGCTGGAACAGTCGCGCCACCCTCGAAATGATGTTGTAGAGCGAAAAACTCAGAACAACCATCGCCACGATGAAGATAAGCGACAGACGGGCGTCGATGACCAGGCACATCACTATCGAGAGCAGCAGCCGGAAGGGAGCGCGCACAGTGATGCGCAGTATCTGCTGATAGGCATTCTGCAGGTTTGACACATCGGTGGTCATGCGGGTAACCAGTCCGGCAGTGGAGTACTTGTCGATGTTTGAGAAAGCGAAGCGCTGGATATTGCGGTACATTGCGCGCCGTAGGTTAGCAGCAAAGCCCGTCGCGGCATAAGCTACGGAGCGTCCCGCCAGAATGCCAAAGCCCAACGACAGGAAAGCCATCAACATCATCAGCGCACCGTAATAGTACACCTGCGAGATGTCGCCAGCATTGATACCCTTGTCGATGAGCGAGGCCGTGACGTAAGGTATCAACACGTCCATCACCACCTCTAACGCCGTCCATACGGGCGTCAACAGCGAGGCCTTCCAATACTCGCCTATCTGCTTATAGAGTGTCTTAATCATCGGTAGACATGATAGTTGCCACCATCGCTCTGACAGTATTTACGTACTAATTCCTGAATGAACTCCGCATTCTGACGCACACGGGCCTCGTCGCCGTCGTAGCCGTTGATGAGCACCAGCAGGTGAGTCGTCTCGAGCGTCATCTTCGTTCGCTCATTGTCGCTGGTGGGTGTCCCCACCCCGCCCTGCTCGTCGCGGTAGACAGGTAGTCCGGCGATGTTCAGCATCCCGCGGCCAATGCCCTCATAGGGTTCTCCCTCGCGACCTACGCCGAGGGTCAGCGTATCGCCAACCATCTTGTCGGCATCGAAGCCCCCGATGCTATAGCCAAAGGCTATCGAAGCGAGGTTCACCAAGTCGACGAGCGTGTCAATCTGATACAGTTCCTTGCCCTGAAGCATTCGGCGAATCAGCTGCTCGGAGGCGGGACGGTAGCGCGAGGGATCCTTGCCGCACTTCTTATAGACGGCACGTGTGGCGGCTATGCCCGACAGTTCTTTCAGCGACTCGGTGGTCAGTTCCCGCCGGAACCGCTCTTCCCACTCATGAATCTCGTCCCAAAGTGCAGCGCAGTACGGCGTATTCATCACCTGTGCCTCGACGGCAGCCCCAACGAAACTGGGACATACCTGTTCTATTTCCTGTGATACAATGATGTTCATATTTCCTTCACTAACATCTATTCGCTGCAAATTTAGGCATTTTTCCTGTAATTTCTGCACTCATTGGCATTTTTTCGCTCCTTTTTTGTAAATTTGCGGCCAAATACAAACTACTAATTACATAACGATGTACTACAAACCAATCCCAAATGAAAATAGAATTGACAATTGTCATACTAACTTTGGCATCACTCTTCAACGAAACTGAGGCTACTACACCCCAAAAGGTGGTATGGTTTGACGGCCAATCTCCAGTGACGTATCAGATACCAAGGAAGACTGAGGCGGTAGTAACGACTGCTCTGGAGATGTGGAAAGATGACATGCGACAGGTAACGGGTATGACGCCAGTAGCCTCTACCGAGGCAAGTGTCAGAGTAGTTCAGACTTCGACATTACCAGCCGATGGTTTCCGCATTTATACAAAAAGAGGTAAGATCATCGTTGAGGGCAGCAATGGTCGTGGCATGGCCTACGGACTATTGGAACTGTCTCGACTGGCGGGCGTCTCACCATGGGTGTGGTGGGGCGACGTAATACCTGAAAAGAAAACGATATTGATGATAGATGAAGATTTCGTGAGTGAACAGCATCCGAGTGTAACGTATCGCGGCATCTTCCTCAACGATGAAGACTGGAGTCTCCGCCCCTGGAGCAACTATTTCGAACGGGGGGCGAAAGGACAGATTGGATCTAAGACCTATCGGAAGATTTTCGAATTGCTGCTGCGTCTGCGCGGAAACACTATCTGGCCAGCAATGCACGAAGGGACAATGGCCTTCTTCCAGACACCAGATGCCAAGAAAACAGCTGACTCTTGCGGTATTATCATCGGGACCAGTCACTGCGAACCGTTGCTGAGAAACAACGTCGGAGAGTGGAATGTGGAACAGCGTGGACACTTCAACTACAAGACCAACCGCGAAGCTGTACAACAGTACTGGGCAGAACGTTTGCAAGAAATCAGAACGTCGAAAGATAATATATTCACCATCGGCATGCGTGGCATCCACGACGGTGCAATGGAAGGATATATTACGGAGCAGGAGAAACTGGCGGGACTGCAGCAGGTCATTGACGACCAGCAGGAGTTGATTCGGAAATATATCGGTGACCCCGAGAAACAGATACAGATGTTCGTTCCTTATAAAGAAGTGTTGCAACTCTACGAGGGCGGATTGCGAGTACCCGACTACGTGACGCTGATGTGGTGTGATGACAACTATGGTTACATAACTCGCCTGCCGAATGTCCAGGAACAACAGCGAACGGGTGGAGGCGGTGTTTATTACCACCTCAGTTACTGGGGGCGTCCACACGATTATCTATGGCTGACAACGACACAGCCAGGCCTCATTTACAATGAACTACGTGAGGCCTATGACCATCATTGCCGCCGTCTGTGGATAGCGAATGTCCACGATCCAAAGGTGGCTGGCTATGACTTGGAGTTATTTCTCGATTTAGCGTGGAACATCGAGAGCATTAATGACGAAACCTTGAACGACCACCTACAGAATTGGCTCTGCCGTCAATTCGGACAAGAAGCTGGCAAACGGCTCTTCCCCTCCATGTACGAATACTATCGTCTTTGCGGCGAGCGCCGTCCTGAGTTCATGGGATGGACACAGGTAGAACTTGACAAGAAACACTACCATCGCGGTCTCTCGTCTGTGACGCAGGTTCCGTTGACAACTATTGAGGCCGCCAACCGCCTATCAGCCTTTGAACATCTGAAAGCAGAGATCAGTGCTACTTGTTGTTATGTGCGACCAGAACTTGCCGATGCTTTCTTTGCAGCCATCGAATACCCCATATTTGCCACTGCAGCCATGAACGCCAAGATTCTCGGTGATTCTGCCCAAAGTCATCACGCCTACGAGGAAATACAATCACTCACCAAACGCTACAATGAGATGAATGGTGGTAAATGGTGCTATCTTATGAACGCAGCCCCCAGACTACTGCCCGTATTTGAAGATGTTTATGCGACTTTGAGTAAATCACAAGGAAAGGATTCTGAATCACTTGTCAATGCCGCTGATTACACTAATGCCTCTGATGGTGTGAGGATCATTCAAATGCTGGGTCATTCGATGAATGCTGTAGCCTTGCCAAAGGACGGTACGCTCACCTACCATTTCGAAATAGAACAAGCAGGTGAATATAACCTTCAGTTTGCACTCATCCCTACTCATCCCGCCGATAACGGTGACTTATGCTTCAATGTTAGCATTGATGATCAGGCACCTGTGATTTTCAATATGAAAGAGCCTTTCCGTTCTGAGCGTTGGAAGGAGAATGTTCTCCGTCAACAAGCACACCGCGATATCCGTGTCCAACTCGAGACAGGGTCTCACACCTTAACTATTCGCGCACTCGACAACCGTATTGTTGTGGACCAATGGAAAATCAAATTACTGACGAACAGAAAATAGCTAAAAGATGAAAAAGATATTATTTGGATATGTCATGCTGATGATATTCGCAATCAGCATTTCCGCAAATGGAACAGAGCGACAGAAGCTGAATTTCAACGCTGACTGGCGGCTAATGGTGGGTGACTTCACGGAAGCTGCCCAAGTGGATTATGACGACAACCAGTGGCAGCAGGTGACGTTGCCCTATGCCTTCAACGGCGACGAGGCGTTCCGGAAGGATATTGTGGACTTGACGGACACCGTCTGCTGGTATCGCAAGACGTTCGCACTTTCTGGAGAAGACGTACAGGGCAAGGTGTTCGTTGAGTTCGAGGGTGCGCGGCAGGGGGCCGACGTGTGGGTGAACGGCCAGAAGGTGGGATTCTCCGACAACGGGGTGATGGCCTTCGGTTTCGACCTGACACCTTATATTAAAAAAGGTGAGAACGTGATAGCGGTGCGCTGCGACAACAGCTGGACGTACCGCGACCGCACGCTGAACAGCCGCTACCAGTGGAACGACAAGAACTTCAACGCCAACTACGGCGGACTGCCGAAGAACGTGTGGCTGCATCTGACGGGCAAGCTCTACCAGACGCTGCCGCTCTACTCGGACCTCGGCACGACGGGCACCTACGTTTATGCCACCGACTTTGACGTTGCCAACCATAAGGCTGTGATTCACGCTGAGTCGGAGGTCAGGAACGAGGACACCATCGGGCACACGTTCACCTATACCGTTCGCGTGTTAGATGCCGACAACCGCGAGGTGGCTCACTTCCAAGGCGAGACCGTCACCCTGCAGCCTGGCGAGATGCGCGTGGTCAGCGCGCAGCAGGCCGTCGACGGTTTGCACTTCTGGTCGTGGGGTTACGGCTATCTGTATACCGTTGAGACAAGCCTGACCCCCCTCTTATCCCCCGAGCGGGAAGAAGCCTCCCCTCGGGGAGGTTTGGAGGGGGTTGGCTCCGACAAGGTCATCACCCGCACCGGCTTCCGCAAGACTCGTTTCGGCGAAGGCAAGATTTGGCTGAACGACCGCGTGATGATGGTGCATGGCTACGCCCAGCGCACGTCGAACGAGTGGCCGGGCGTGGGCATCTCGGTGCCCTCCTGGCTGAGCGACTACTCGAACAGACTGATGGTGCAGTCAGGTGCCAACATGGTACGCTGGATGCACGTCACGCCGTGGAAGCAGGACGTGGAGAGCTGCGACCGCGTGGGACTGCCGCAGGCCATGCCTGCCGGTGATGCCGAGAAGGACGTGGAGGGTGCCCGCTGGCAGCAGCGCACCAGCCTGATGCGCGACGCCATCATCTATAACCGCAATAACCCCTCGATACTGTTCTACGAAAGTGGCAACGAGAGCATCAGCCGTGAGCACATGCTCGAGATGAAAGCCATCCGCGATGCGTATGACCCACATGGAGGCCGAGCCATCGGCAGTCGTGAGATGCTCGATATTGACGAGGCGGAATACGGTGGTGAGATGCTCTACATCAACAAAAGCAAGAAGCACCCGATGTGGGCGATGGAATATTGTCGCGACGAGGGACTACGTAAATACTGGGACGAGCAGAGTTACCCCTACCACAAAGAGGGCGACGGTCCGCTCTATCGCGGGAACCCGGCATTAGAGTACAACCACAACATGGATCAGCTGGCCGTCGAGATGGTGCGCCGCTGGTACGACTACTGGCGTGAGCGTCCTGGTACAGGTAGCCGTGTGTCGTCGGGTGGTGTAAAGATAGTCTTCAGCGATACCAACACCCACCACCGTGGTGAGTCAAACTACCGCACCAGCGGCGTTGTTGATGCCATGCGAATCCCCAAGGATGCCTACTTTGCCCATCAGGTGATGTGGAACGGATGGGTGGAACCTGAGACACCGCAGACGTATATCGTGGGGCATTGGAACTCTGATAATGCACAATTCACAATGCACAATGCACAATTGAAGAAGCCCATCTATGTGGTATCTACTGCCGATGAGGTAGAGCTATTCTTGAATGGCCGCTCGTTGGGCAAAGGCAAGCAGAGCTATCGTTACCTTTATACCTTTGACAACGTAGGTTTCGAGCCAGGCACGTTAGAAGCTCACGGCTCTGACGGTAGCCGATATAAACTGGAAACAGCAGGTGAACCTTATCAGCTGAAGCTTACGGCTATCGAGAATCCTGAAGGCACGAAGGCCGACGGTGCTGACATGGTGCTTTTCGAGGTGGAAGTCGTTGACCGTCAGGGGCACCGCTGTCCGTTAGATAACCGCATGGTTCACTTCGAACTGTGGGGCGAGGGCAAGTGGATTGGCGGTATCGCCACGGGCCGAAGCGACAATTATGTTGGCGCTTACGACCTTCCCGTGGAGTGCGGTGTCAACCGCGTGTTGGTGCGCACAACGACGAACGCCGGCAACATCAATCTCTCTGCATACGCAGAAGGTGTAAAGCCGGCATATATTGAAGTGAAAAGTGAGGAAGTGAGAAATGAAAAATGCCTGCCACAACTAACGCTGAAAGGCCATCTCGACCGAGGCGAGACGCCACAAACACATTCTTATATAGAAAAAGCCCAAAGTATCGAAATCATTTCTGCCAAGGCTGGTTACGACAACGAACACGCTGCTCAAAGCTACGACGACAACGAATTATCAGAGTGGAAAAACGACGGGCGGCTCTCCACCGCCTGGATTACCTACCGATTGGCAAAGAAAACCGTCATCGACGATATATGCCTCAAACTCACCGGGTGGCGCTTGCGCAGCTACCCATTAGAGGTCTATGCCGGTCGTCATCTCATCTGGAGCGGCGAAACGGAACGCAGTCTCGGCTACATTCACCTCACGCCCAACTGCCGCGTCAAGACTGACGAGATAACCATCCGTCTACGTGGTACCGGTAAAGACAAGGATGCCTTTGGCGGTATCGTGGAGGTTGCCGAACCTGCAGCAGGCGAGCTGGATCTCTTCAAAGCCAAAAATGGAGAAGACACAAAAAATGAACTCCGTATTGTGGAGATTGAAATGATAAGCAATTACTGATATTGGGAACGACTATTGTTCCAACATTCCCAAGAACTCATCCTCAGAGACGATACGGATGCCTAACTTATTGGCTTTTTCCAACTTCGACGGCCCCATGTTGTCACCAGCGAGGACAAAGGAGGTCTTGCTGCTGATGCTGCCGACGTTCTTGCCTCCATTCTGCTCGATGATGAGTTTGTACTCATCGCGAGAGTGGTGAGCAAAGACACCGCTGATGACGATTGATTGTCCGGCGAGTTTATCGCTGGCTGCCGCTGTCTGCTCAGCAGAGAGTTCAAACTGCAGGCCATAGCCGCGCAGACGTTCCACAATCTCCTGGTTCTGAGGGTCGTGGAAGTAGCTGATGATGCTCTTGGCCATCACCTCGCCGATGCCCTCTACCTCCTGCAAGTCTTCGAGTCCAGCGGTCATCAGGGCATCCATCGACTTGAAGTGGCGGGCCAAGAGGCGAGCACTGGTCTCGCCGACAAAGCGGATGCCGAGGGCAAAGACGACGCGCTCGAAGGGTACTTCCTTGGACTTCTGGATGCCATTGACAATGCGCTGCGCCGATTTCGTTCGGCTGCCGTCGCCGTTAATCTGCTGCACGTCGATGTCGTAGAGATCAGCCACGTTGCGGATCAGACCGCGACGGTAATACTCGTCGACGGTCTCAGGGCCGAGGGAGTCGATGTTCATCGCCTTGCGGGCAATAAAGTGCTCAATCCGACCTTTGATCTGCGGCGGACAGCCGGTATCGTTGGGGCAATACCAGGCAGCCTCGTCCTCATAACGCACTAACGGCGTACCGCACTCCGGGCAGCGCTTGATGAACTGCACGGGCTGGGCGATGATGGGGCGCTGGTCGATGTCGATACCGACAATCTTGGGGATAATTTCGCCACCTTTCTCCACATAGACGTGGTCGCCGATATGAAGGTCGAACGAGCGAATGAAGTCTTCGTTGTTCAACGTGGCGCGGCGCACGGTGGTACCCGCCAACTGCACGGGAGCCATATTAGCCACAGGAGTGACGGCACCCGTACGACCTACCTGATAGGTGACTTCCAACAGTTCGGTACAGGCACGTTCGGCCTTGAACTTATAAGCAATAGCCCAACGAGGCGACTTGGCGGTGAAGCCGAGAGTGCGCTGCTGGCGCAGGGAGTTGACCTTGAACACGATGCCATCGGTGGCCACGGGCAGGTTCTTACGCTCGGTGTCCCAGTAGTTGATGAAGTCCAAAACTTCATCAACACTTTTCACCTTCTTCATGCCCTCACTAATCTTGAAGCCCCACTGTCGGGCGGCCTCCAAGTTCTCATAGTGACCCTCGGCGGGCAACTGCTCGCCTAACAGATAATAGAGGTAGGCATCGAGCTGACGACTGGCGACCACGCGGGAGTCAAGGCTCTTCAGCGTACCGCTGGCGGCATTGCGAGGGTTGGCGAACAGCGGTTCCTCAGCGGCCTCGCGCTCAGCGTTCAACCGCTCGAACGAAGCCCACGGCATTAGGATTTCGCCGCGGATTTCGAATTCGTGAGGATAGCCGGGAACTCCGGATTTTCCGGAATCTCCGGGTTGTGCCAGCACCAGAGGAATAGCACGTATGGTGCGGACGTTCTGCGTCACATCGTCGCCCTGGACACCGTCGCCACGGGTGACGGCCTGCGTCAAGCGACCGTCGACATAGGTCAGCGAGATACTGAGACCGTCGTACTTCATCTCACAGCACACCTCGAACGGCTCGCCACCGAGTCCGCGACTGACGGAATCGTACCAGTCGCGCACGTCCTGTTCGCTATAGGTATTGGCTAACGACAGCATCGGGTACTTATGTGCCACCTGCCGGAACTCCGACTGCAGGTCGCTACCCACACGCTGGGTGGGCGAATTGGGGTCGGCCATTTCGGGATGACGTGCCTCCAACTGCTGCAGTTCGTGCATCAGCTGGTCGAAGTCGTAGTCGCTGATGCTGGGCTGGTTCAGCACGTAGTAGCGGTAATTATGCTCGTGCAGTTCGCCGCGTAGCTGCTCAATGCGCTGTCTCTCGTCCATGTGTGGTTTTTACTTGATGATCATCTTCTTGCCGTTAACGATGTAGAGACCCTTCGTCGGGTTCGTCACCACACGTCCCTGCAGGTCGTAGACAATAGGGGAGTGAAGGGTGAAGGGTGAAGGGTGAAGGGTCTTGATTGCCGTTACCTCCTCAGCCGTCTTACTACCGTAGTAGTAGAGGCGGAAGTTGTCGAAGATTGCCCAGTAGCTGGTTGGCATAGACGTTGACTTGAGCCCCACCTTGAGCGAGCCACCGTTTGTGGCCACACTGCCCAAGACCTGATTCTCATACAAGCCTTTCTGGAAGTAAGCGCTGGCGGCCTGCATATCGTTAGGTACATACTTGCCACTAGCGACGGCAGCCTCGTTGCCCTTTCCTACCTTCCTCGCCAGAAGGGTATCACAGATATGTGCCAACTTCGCGTTCTTGTCACCGGCATAGATGATGGCGTTCACCCTGTTCGTACCACCCTTATAGTCCTGATAGGCGCTGCTATAGGAACCTGGGCGCTGGAAACCCTGGGCACAGAAGGCATAGGTACCGGCTGGTAGGTTCTTCATCGTCTGGTTGAAGTCAAAGGTCTTTTCATAGAACTCGCCGCAGCCGTAGCTGATGGAGGGTGAGCCATTCCAGCCGTCGCTGTTCTCGTCAATCGTTGGATTCACCAGCATATAGGTCAGGTCGAAAGGAGCTGCCGTCGGCGTAACACCAGCCATCAGGAAATCGTTGGCCGCCTTCTGCGCCTCATCCATTAGTAACGCCAGAACCGTGGTGCTCGTAGCCTCGCTCATACGCTGTTCGATACTGGTCAGGGTTGCCTGCAAAGTCTCGTCAACACCTGCTGCACTGGTATGGGGCACTTCGGCCAGGCTCTTCACCTGTTTCAAGGTTGCGTCCACCTGCTCCCTCACCTGTGCCACCGCCTGCGCCTCAAAAGCCCTTGCCTCGTCGATAGTCACGATGAGCCAGCGCTGGTTCTCAGCAGAGTTGGTAATGTCGAAAGTGGCCTGTGTCGTATTGCCGTTGGCATTGGCCTGCAGACACGGCGGCGTCCAGTTACTGATGGGATGGATTATCCAATAGCCACGCTGGCCATCCACGTCGACACGTCCTTTCATCAGATGCCAGCTCTCATTGGCGGTGAGCGTCGACTTCTTGGCCGTCTTGATGCCGCTGCCATAGGTAATGTACTGGTCAGTAGCCGCATTGCGGAACTGGTAGTACTGATTATTGGGGGTGAAGGTGATATACCACGCTACGCTGTCGTTCTGGGCAGCCTCCTCACTGGTCATACTGACCCACTTCAGCACTCCCGTAGCTGTAGGTTTCAGGTACGAGGTGTAGAGACCGCGGTCCTTCGACTCGTTCTTGATGTAATACTTGATGGTATCCTCCTGGTTGATGGCATAGTAAGGCTCAGCAAATAAATTGTCGGTGTGCTGCAGGCCGTCCTCGCCAAGTGCTTGACAGACAAGACTGTTAGCAATATAGAGAACTTCCTCGCCAGAGTCTTCATGAGCACCGTTGATGCCGAAGGGCCACATATGTTGGTAGTCGCCATTCAACTTGGCTGTGGTAGAGTTCTGAAGGAAGCGCACCACATCGGTTACACGATCACCCAGCCATTGGCCGGTACCGTAGCCATCGCCATTGACCGATGCACGAAGGGTATGACGGCTCCACTCTGTATCAGCCCAAGGAATAACGCCGATACCGTGCAGCATCTCATGCAAGATGGTACCCGTACGCTGATAGGATGAATTTGAACCTACGCGAATCCAACCACCATACGAGCAGTCGGCGGTCGGTGTTCCATCGACAAAGCCCACATTGGGATTGAAGCCTTTCATTTCGGTCAGTTCATTCCAGTAGTCTACAGCCCGCTGCGAAGCTTCCTTAATACGATTGTAGACCTCTGTACTGCCGCCGTCACGCATCGTCAGTTTGATGCTTCCTTTGGGAATTGTGTAGAACTTGATGACATCGCCATAGCCCACCTGACCATCCTTATTGATGACATAGGCGCGCATATAGTATTTGGTGGCGGGCTTTAGGTCTTTCAACCAGTAGATAGTGCCGGTAACACCCGAGGACTCAGAGCCTTTCAGGGTCGAGGTGGTTCGATTGTCATCGATGGTGGGTTCTGACGTCTCAGAATAACAGAAACCGCGCTCGGCTATTGCACTGCCGCCGTTGACAGAAGCTGATTTGATACGTCCGAAGGCCATCGTAGCGCCACGGGCAAATCGGGTGTCAGTAGTTACTTTGGGGGTCTGCGCCATCGCCTGTATCGAGAAAAGCAGGGCGAGGCCGGTTGTGAGTAATAGTCTTGATTTCATATTAATATAGGTATGTAGTTATTCTGGCTGCAAAGATACAAACAATTTTTGAATTTTGACTGTAAAAGCCCAAATAAATTTGGTTTTTCTCTCGCTTATTCGTACCTTTGCACCCGTGAACAATCCTCTGAGTATCTTCCGGCTGCTGTTCAAGGCTGTCAAGCCAAGCAGAACTGTCGATATGGCTGCCATCTGCGATGCCTTTTGGCTACGTAGGGGCTACGACGCACTGACGTTCTTCGGCTTTATCCTCACCCACTCGCGGCAGGAGGCCGACCACTTCAACAGTCACTACGACGAGCTGAAGAACCACGAGATGATTCACCTGCGACAAGCCCGCGACACTGGCGACTCTTGGCTGCGCTTCTATGCCCTCTATTTCTGGTATTGGCTGCGAGGTCTGCGTTGGAACCGCCGGATGAAGAATGCGGCCTATCTGCTGAACCCCTTTGAGCTGGAGGCTTACCGTCACGACCACGACATGAGCTATCCAGAACGATGCAGCGAAGGAGCTAAGGAGTGGCGGAAATATGTAAAAATGACGTACGACGAACGAAGAAAGGTGTATGAAGAAAGGACTGGTACTTGAAGGAGGCGCCATGCGCGGCCTGTTCACGGCGGGCATCCTCGACGTCATGATGGAGCACGACGTGTGGCCCGACGGGATTGTCGGCGTGTCGGCAGGGGCGGCCTTCGGCTGTAACTACAAATCCCGGCAACCGGGACGGGCCATCCGCTACAACAAGCGCTTTGCCCACGACTCACGCTACAGCGGCTTACGCTCGCTGCTGACGACGGGCGACTACTTCAACGCCAATTTCAGTTACCACGTTGTGCCAAAGAATTATGACGTGTTTGACGACGATGCGTTCGAGGCAAACCCGATGGCGTTCGTTGTAGTCTGTACGGACGTAACAACGGGAAAGGCCGTTTACAAGCAACTCGACGAATGTAGCTACGACACCTATGAGTGGATTCGCGCCTCGGCCTCGATGCCGCTGGTATCGAAGGTCGTAGAGCTGGAAGGATATAAGCTATTAGACGGCGGCGTCAGCGACAGCATCCCCCTGGAATGGGCCGAGCAGAACGGCTACAGTCGCAACGTGGTCATCCTGACGCAGCCAGCAGGCTATCAGAAAGAGCACAACCGCCTGATGCCGCTGATGCGTATCGGGCTGCGGAAATATCCCCAGATGGTGGAGGCGATGGATAAGCGTCACTTGATGTACAACCGTCAGCTGGAATACGTGACCGAGGCTGAGCGTAAAGGCCGCTGCCTGGTTATCCGTCCTGACGGGAAAATACCCATAGGCCACATCAGCCACGACCCGGACGAGATGGAGCGCGTCTATCAGATGGGACGCGAGATGGGCGAACGAAGAATCAATGAAATAAAGGAATACTTATGCGAATAGACATCATTACCGTACTGCCCGAAATGCTGGAGGGCTTCGTACACGAATCAATATTGGCACGCGCCGAGAAGAAAGGACTGGCTGAGATACGGTTGCACAACCTGCGTGACTATACTCTCGACAAGTGGCGCCGCGTTGACGACTATCCCTACGGCGGTAGTGCCGGAATGGTCATGCAGTGTGAACCCATCGACCGTTGCATCACGGCCCTGAAGGCTGAGCGCGACTACGACGAGGTCATCTTCACCTCGCCCGATGGTGAACGCTTCGACCAGCACATGGCCAACGAATTGTCGCTGAAGGGTAACCTTATTATATTGGCCGGTCATTACAAGGGTATCGACCAGCGCATCCGCGACCACCTCATCACCCGCGAAATCAGTATCGGCGACTTCGTACTGACGGGCGGCGAACTGGTGGCGGCGATGATTGCCGACGCCGTCGTGCGCGTCGTCCCGGGCGTCATCGGCGACGAGCAGTCAGCTCTCAGCGACTGTTTCCAGGACGACCTCCTCGCAGCGCCCATTTACACCCGACCTGCCGACTATAAAGGTTGGAAAGTGCCCGACGTGCTGCTCAGCGGCCACGAGGCCAATATCCGCAACTGGGAATTAGAGCAGGCACTGGAGCGCACCCGAAGGCTGCGCCCAGACCTGCTGAAAAAATAACTTTTGTTATAAAGATACGGTTTTTTCGCAAATTATTCGTATCTTTGCGCCAAAATAACTAAAACGGAAACGAAATGTTCAGTAAAGAGACTTACATTCGGCGTCGTGCCAAATTGAAGAAACTGGTCGGAGAGGGTATCATTGTGCTCTTCGGCAATAATGAGTCGCCAGCTAACTATCCTGCCAACGGCTACACGCCCTTTCGTCAGGACTCTACATTCCTTTATTATTTCGGACAGCACCGCGACGGACTGGTGGGCATCATCGACATCGACAATGATGAAGAGTGGCTCATCGGCGATGACATCGACGTAGAGGATATCGTGTGGATGGGCTATACCCCCTCTGTGGCCGACCTCGCCGCCGAGGTGGGTATCAGTAAGACCGCCACGATGGCGGAGCTCCGTTCAATATGTTGCTGTGGCACAGCAACAAACAAAACCATCCACTTCCTGCCGCCTTACCGCCACGACACGAAGATTCAAATCATGGACCTGCTGGGCATTCATCCCTCGAAGCAGAAGGAGGACGCCTCGCTGAAGCTGATACAGGCCGTCGTCAAGATGCGCGCCACGAAGAGTGCCGAGGAGATTGCCTACATCGAGGCGGCCTGCGACGTGGGCTACGTCATGCACACCACCGCCCAGATGCTCATCAAGCCGGGCGTCACCGAGCGCTTCGTTGCCGGACAGGTGGACGGCATTGCCCGTTCGCTGGCTCAAGGCAACAGCTTCGGTACCATCTTCTCGCAGCATGGCGAGATTATGCACGGGGCACCGTCGGATGCCGAGTTGGAGGACGGTCGGCTGGTACTCTGTGATGCCGGCTGCGAACTGAACGACTACTGCTCGGACCACACGCGAACGATGCCCGTCAACGGACGGTTCACCCAACGGCAGAAGGAAATCTACAGCATCGTCGAGGAGTGTCACGACTACGTCCTCGAGGTGGCCAAGCCGGGTGTCAAGTATCAAGATGTTCACTTCGCCGTCTGCCGCACGATGACCGAGCGTCTGAAGGAGCTCGGGCTGATGAAGGGCGACACGGAGGAAGCCGTCCGTGCCGGTGCCCACGCCATGTTCCTGCCTCACGGCTTAGGCCATATGATGGGAATGGACGTTCACGATATGGAGGGCTTGGGACAGATCTACGTCGGCTTTGACGACGAGACACGGCCTAACCTCGAGCAGTTCGGCACTAACTGCCTGCGCATGGGCCGTCGACTGGAGCCGGGCTTCGTGGTGACCGACGAGCCGGGCATCTACTTCATCCCCCACCTCATCGACCTGTGGCGCAAGGAGCAGCACTGTGCCGAGTTCCTGAACTTCGACAAGCTGGAGGAGTACAAGGACTTCGGCGGCATCCGCATCGAGGACGACCTTCTGATCACCGAGGACGGTTGCCGTTTCCTCGGACAGAAGCGCATCCCCTATCACCCCGCTGAATTAGAAGAATTTATGAACAACAAAAAATAAAGACTATGAAGAAAATCGTAACTTTCGCACTCATGGCTATGGTAGCCGTCAGTGCCGGCGCTGCCAAGAAGAAGGCTCCCGCCAAGAACCAGAACAAACCCGTCTTTACAACTATCAAGGAGAACCCCATCACCAGTGTCAAGGACCAGAACCGTTCAGGCACCTGCTGGGACTACTCCACCATCTCGTTCTTCGAGGCTGAAATCCTGAAGGCCACGGGCAAAAACTACGACCTCGACGAGTCGTTTGTTGCTAACAAAACTTATATGGAGCGCGCCATCCAGGTGGTACGCTATCACGGTGACTGCCAGTTCTCACAAGGCGGAAGCGCTGAGGACGTGCTTGCCACGATGAAGACCCACGGCATCATCCCGCAGGGCATCATGCCCTTCCCCGGCTCACTCTACGGCGACTCGCTGAACAACTTCAACGAGTTCTTCTCACTGCTCGAGCCCTACGTGGCTGCCATCGCCAAGAGCGACGCCAAGAAAATCTCCAACCAGTGGAAGGCCGGCCTGCAGGGCATCCTCGACGCCTACTTAGGCAAATGCCCTGAGAAGTTCACCTACGAGGGCAAGGAGTACACCCCGAAGACCTTCATGCAGTCGCTGGGCATCGACCTGAACGACTATGTCAGCATCACTTCATACACCCACCACCCCTTCTACACGGCTTTCGCCGTCGAGGTGCAGGACAACTGGCGTTTCCCGCTGAGCTACAACCTGCCGATGGACGAGATGATGAAGGTCATCGACAACGCCGTAGAGCAGGGCTACACCATCGCCTGGGGCGGTGACGTCTCTGAGCAGGGCTTCACTCGTCAGGGTCTGGCCTATGCCGTTGACACCAAGCAGACACAGAGCCTCGCAGGCAGCGATATGGCCAAATGGCTGAAGCTGTCGGCTGACAAGAAGAAGAACATCATCGACTCTTTAGGCTGCAAGGTGCCCGAGATCGTGGCCACACAGGAATTGCGCCAGGAGCGTTTCGACAACTGGGAACTGACTGACGACCACGGTATGCTCATCTACGGCGTAGCCAAGGACCAGAACGGTAAGGAGTACTATATGGTAAAGAACTCATGGGGAGAGACTGGCGACTATAAGGGTACCTGGTACATGACCAAGACCTTTATCGCCGCCAACACGATGGACTTCCTCGTCAATAAGAAAGCTATTCCTGCTGACATCCGTAAGAAGCTGGGGATTTAAGAGTTGAAAAATTGAAAAATTGAAAAATTGAAAATGAAGAAGATAACCGCTATTGCACTCTGTTTGCTGTGCTGCGGCGTAGCCTCAGCCCAAACTGCCCGTGAGGAAATAAAGGCCAACATCTATCTGTCAGGCAGTAACTATATCGACTACGACAACCAGCTGGCTACCGCGCCGCTGACGCCGACCCCCAAAGGTTATGAACCGTTCTACATGAGTCATTACGGCCGTCACGGTTCACGCTGGCTCATCAACGAAGGTGAATACATGGGACCGCTCACCACCCTGCGCGAAGCTGATGCCGACGGCAAACTGACTGCCGAAGGCAAGGCTGTGCTGAAGAAAATAGAAGACTTCTACCCGACGACTATCAAGCGCTTGGGCGAGCTGACCACTGTCGGCGAACGCCAGCACCACGGCATCGGTAGCCGTATGGCCAAGAATTTCCCTGAAATCTTCAAGGCCAAGAACGTGCCCGTTGATGCTCGCTCAACGGTGGTCATCCGCTGCATCTTGTCAATGGAGGCCGAATGTGAGGAACTGGCAGCTGCCAACCCCAGCATCCGTTTCCATAACGATGTCAGCGAGTCACTCCAGTACTACCTGAACCAAAGTCGGAGCGACCGTCTGCGCCAAGCCAGCCGCAAGGGTCGCAGCTATGAGAATAGCTACACCCAGAAGTACACTCACCCTGAACGTCTGATGAAGGTGCTGTTCAACGACCAGCAGTATGTCTTCGACAACGTCCGTGCCGGTTCACTCATGCGCCAACTCTTCAAGCTGGCCTGCAACATGCAGAGCCACGATAGTGACATCGAGTTCTACTCGCTGTTCACCGAAGAAGAAATCTACGACCAGTGGCGCCTCAACAACATTGGTTGGTATCTGGACTACGGACATGCTCCCCAGACGGATGGCATCATGCCCTTCAGCCAGCAGAACCTGCTGCGCAACATCATCGAGACGGCTGACACTATCGTGCCTCTCCCTGCGGTCGCCGCTTCTCCGTCGACTACCCCGCAGGCCACCCTGCGCTTCGGCCACGAGGTATGTGTGATGCCCTTAGCCTGCTTGCTGGAACTTGGCACGTGCGGTGCTCAGGTCGAGAACCTCGACACGCTCGACAACGTGTGGCGCAACTACCGCATATTCCCGATGGCCTGCAACGTGCAGCTCATCTTCTACCGCCCGAAGAAGGGTAACGGCGACATCTTGGTCAAGGCCCTGCTCAACGAGCGTGAGATGACGATGCCCGGACAGCCCGTTAGCGGCCCCTACTACCGCTGGGCCGACCTGCGCCAGTATTACCTTGACAAACTCAGGAAGTTCGAGGACAACAATCGCTAATCCCCCATTATCGAACACATAACGACATGAGTAATAACTTGAGATTCCGGGTGGTGGAAGAGGCGTTCAAGAAACGCGCCGTCGACGTCGAAGTGCCGAAGGAGCGTCCTTCGGAGTTCTTCGGCAAGTATGTCTTCGACCGCAAGAAGATGTATAAGTACCTGCCCAAGGACATCTACGACAAGATGATTGACGTGATGGACAACGGTGCACGGCTCGACCGCTCGATTGCCGACGCTGTGGCTACGGGCATGAAGCGATGGGCTATGGAGATGGGCGTCACCCACTACACCCACTGGTTCCAGCCCCTGACAGAGGGAACGGCCGAGAAGCACGACGCCTTCGTCGAGCACGACGGCAAGGGAGGCATGATCGAGAAGTTCTCGGGCAAGCTGCTGGTACAGCAGGAGCCCGACGCCTCCAGCTTCCCCAACGGCGGCATCCGCAACACCTTCGAGGCCCGCGGCTACTCAGCATGGGACCCCACCTCGCCCGTCTTCATCATTGACGACACGCTGTGTATTCCCACCATCTTCATCGCCTACACGGGCGAAGCCCTCGACTACAAGGCACCGCTGCTGCGCGCCCTGCATGCCGTCGGCAAGGCGGCTGCCGATGTCTGCAGCTACTTCTACGACGACGTGACGAAGGTGAAGGTGAACCTCGGCTGGGAACAGGAGTACTTCCTCGTCGACGAGGGACTCTACTCCGCCCGCCCCGATTTGCTGATGACGGGCCGTACGCTGATGGGCCACGAGTCGGCCAAGAATCAGCAGATGGATGACCACTACTTCGGCACCATCCCCGACCGCGTACAGGCCTTCATGAAGGACCTGGAGATACAGGCACTGGAACTGGCCATCCCCTGCAAGACGCGCCACAACGAGGTGGCTCCCAACCAGTTTGAGCTGGCGCCTATCTTCGAGGAGTGCAACTTAGCAGTGGACCACAACATGCTGCTGATGTCGCTGATGAAGAAGGTGGCCCGCAATCACGGTTTCCGCGTGTTGCTCCACGAAAAGCCCTTCGACGGCATCAACGGCTCGGGAAAGCACAACAACTGGAGCCTGACAACCGATACGGGCATCCTGCTGCATGCGCCTGGCACGACACCCGAGGAGAACCTGCGGTTCATCACCTTCATCGTCGAAACGCTGATGGCCGTCTACCGTCACAACGGACTACTGAAGGCCTCGATCATGAGCGCCACCAACGCCCACCGCTTAGGCGGCAACGAGGCACCGCCCGCCATCATCTCCAGCTTCCTCGGCACCCAGCTGACGGAGTTGCTCGACCACATTGAACAGTCGGACAAAAACGAGCTCTTCACACTGAAGGGCAAGAAGGGCATGGAGATTGACATTCCCCAGATTCCCGACCTCATCATCGACAATACCGACCGCAACCGCACGTCGCCCTTTGCCTTTACCGGCAACCGCTTCGAGTTTCGCGCTCCAGGTTCCAGCGTCAACTGCGCCAGCGCCATGATTGCCCTGAATGCCGCAATGGCCGAGGCACTCACGTCGTTCAAGCAGCGCGTCGATGCCAAGATTGCCGGCGGCGAGAACAAGATTCCGGCTATCCTCGAGGTACTGAAGGACGATATCAAGACTTGCAAGCCTATCCGCTTCGACGGCAACGGCTATTCGGAGGAATGGGTCGAGGAGGCTGCCCGTCGCGGCTTGGACGTTGAGAAGTCGTGCCCCGTCATCTTCGAGCACTATCTCGACGAGTCGTCAGTCACGATGTTTGAGTCGACAAAGGTCATGAACCGCAAGGAGCTCGCAGCCCGCAACGAGGTGAAATGGGAGATGTACGTGAAGACCGTACAGATAGAGGCCCGCGTACTGGGCGACCTGTCGATGAACCACATCATCCCCGTCTCCACGCACTACCAGTCGCAGCTCATCAAGAACGTGCAGGGCATGAAGGACGTCTTCACCGCCGAGCGCGCCGAGCGTCTGTCCGCCCGTAACATGAAACTGATTGAGGAGATTGCCGAGCGCACCGAGCGCATAGAGCGGTTGGTGGAGGAACTGACTGATGCCCGCCGCGTGGCCAACCGCATTGAGAGCATCCACGAGCGCGCCATCCAATATCACGACACCGTCTGTCCGAAGATGGAGGACATCCGTCGCGAGATTGACAAACTGGAACTCATCGTCGAAGACGGGCTCTGGACGCTGCCCAAGTACCGCGAACTGCTATTTATCAGGTAGTCAAACCATAAAAAAGAACCGCGCGTAAGCATACGTGCGGTTCTTTTTTATTTTATTGCAATTGTTTAGAACAGCTTATTAGGATAAACGCCTTCGTCCACTAACTTCTGGATGCGGTCAACCGTAGCCTGACGGTCGGCAGCATAGGTGACGCCGAACCACTTCGAGGTCGTATCCAGCACCTCGCAGGTAGCCGTTCCCTCGGTGATCAGTTTGTTCACCATCAGCGGGATAAAGAACTCAGCCTTCAGGTTCTCCATGTTCTTCGGGTCGCTCAGGAACTCCTTGAAGTAAGCCTCCGAGTACTCAAAATAGTCAGGCGTAAAGCCCCACATGTTCATCGACACCGGCACGTTCTCCTCCAGCGGGAACCACTCGTCGCCGGTAGCAGATAGGAAGCAACCCCTCCTCATTCCCCCCGAGGGGGGATGCCGCAGCGGAAAGCCTCCCCTCGGGGAGGTTGGTGGGGGTCGTTCTCATGATCTCCGTACGCTCCACGACGTCCGTCAGGTGGCGCTTGTCGTTGTAGGCGCAGACACCACGGGCCACTGAGCCGTTCTCCGACAGCGTATTGCAGCAGCGGAAGCCCACCATTGCATACTGGTTCTTGGCACCCTCGGGCAGGTTGCTCAGGAACTTGCCTATCTGCATGAACGCATCGCGGCCGTAGAAGTCGTCGCAGTTGATGACGCAGAACGGCTCCTTGATGACGTCCTTACCCATCAGCACAGCGTGGTTCGTACCCCACGGCTTCTGGCGACCTTCGGGCACCTTGAAGCCCTCGGGCAGCGCGTCGAGTGCCTGGAAGCACAGCTCGCAGGGCACCTGTCCCTCGTACTTCGAGAGAATCTGCGTACGGAACTGCTCTTCAAAATCCTTGCGGATGACCCACACGATCTTGCCGAATCCTGCCTGAATAGCGTCATAGATAGAGTAGTCCATGATGGTTTCGCCGTTGGGCCCCAGTCCGTCAAGCTGTTTCAGACCACCATAGCGGCTGCCCATGCCGGCAGCAAGTAGAAATAGAGTTGGTTTCATAATTGTAAGAAAAATTAGGTTATACGTAATTATGGGGCAAAGATACGAAAAAGAAGTGAGAAGTGAGGGGTATGAAGTGTTAATTATTCTTAGAACCGAGGTTCTTTTTAGAACGGATAACCGATGGCGAAGTTGATGCTATGGGCATCGCGGAAACGATTCCAGTTGAAGAAGTAGCGCGAACGGCTGTCCTTATAAGGCACATGGACGGCGAGTCCCCAGTCGATGCGGACAACGAGGAAACCGAGATCGTAGCGCAGCCCGAAGCCGGTGCCGACGGCCAGTTGTTCAGCAAAGTTCGAGAGGCGGAAGTGGGTGTTTTCAAACAACGCATTAAAGACGTATGCCGCCCATTGGCTTTCCGGGTCGTCGAATTCGGATCCCTCGAAATGTATGTCCTCCCAATTCCATACGTTGCCTGCGTCGACGAACAGGGCACCGCCGAGTTTACCGAACAGGCGGGTGCGGTACTCGAGATTGGCGACGAGCTTGAGGTCGCCGTTCTGCAGCACGTAGGCAAACTGTCTGTTGTTAGGCATGCCGGGGAAGGAACCGGGACCGATGGCACGGGCGGTAAAGGCACGGATGCTGTTGGCACCACCGACATAGAATTGTTCGCTGAAAGGTGTTCCGCTGAGGGCGGTATTACCGTAGCTGCGGATGGCACCTGCATTGACGTGGCCTACAAGGGTGCTGTGGGCTGAGAGCGTCCACGTCTTCACGAAGTCGGTCTCCACGCGTACGAACTGGGCATAGGGGTTCTTGAAGAAAGTCTTGTCCTTCTGATTCCAGTCGTGCCCCTGGACAAGCACATCAAACAGCGCCATCCCGTTGCCCGACTCCTCGACGGTGGTTTCCCAGCGGATGGGGTTGCGTCGCGTCGAGGGGCTCATATATAAATAGGTGTAGCGCATCTTGGGGATGAAGTAGTCCTCCATCGTGGCAATCAGGTAAGGGTTCTTCTGGAGTATGGTGTCGAACTTCTCGGTCGAGCTGTTCATATACTGGTACTTCAGCGTGAGCGGCGAGAACTCGTGGCTGCTCTGCTGCGACGACTGCCATCGGTAGGTCCATTCGCCGCTGACGATGTGCATCTTGTAGTAGTCGGGGCGGCGTATGATGTCGGTCGAGACCTTAGCCAGCGTGGTGGGCGTCGAGAAGAAGCGGCGTGGACGTGGGCGTCCGTTCTTGTCGCGGCGCACACGGTCGCTGTCGTAGAAGGGGGCAATGAGTCGTGGGAACTCGATGGAGGCATCGGCACCATACTGATAAGTGCTCATGTCCTCGCCGCCTCTACGCTGCCACTCATAGGAGCCGTGGAGGTTGACGTCGAGCTTCTCGGCACCGTGGAACACGTTGCGGCGGGTGAAACCCAGCTTCACCTCAGGACCGTAGCGGCCAATGGTGCGGGCGTTGAGGTTGGTCTCGAAGTAGAAGTCGTAAGGTTTGTCGAAGATGCAACTCATCCGCAAGTCGAGGGTGTCGGAATCTGTGCGGGGCGTGAATTGGAATTCGACAGACGAGAAGACGCCGGTGGCATTGATCTTGGCCACCGTTTCCTGATAGCGGTCATAGCTGAAGGGCTGTCCTGAACGCAAGCGCATATCCTTCAACAGCACACGGGGACGGATGGGCGGTTTCTTCCCGTTGAAGAAGATGTGGAGGCGGCGACGGTGGATGCTGTCGGTCATCTGTTCACGCATGGAGCGACGGAGCAGGATTTCGGTATTGCCGATATACCACTTCCGCATGGCCTCGTCCGGCAGCCCGTCGTTCAGCTGCAGCCTGAGCTGTGCGCGGTTCAGCACGTTGACCGTGTCGGCCAGGTAATTGACATAACTCGGACTGTAATAATAGTAACCGTTATTGCGCAGCAGCGTACCAATGCGGCTACGCTCGTCCTCCAAGCTATTGACGCTGAAGGGTTCGCCCTTGCGAATCAGGGCCTCAGAGATTGTTGAGTCGATGAGCCGACGCGGTTCATCGGGGAAACCGACGTAGGCGATGGAGTCGTAGGTGAACAGCGAGTCGAGACGGACATGATAGGCAATCTTCGCTTTCTTCTTATTACGCCGGGGCACCGCCTCATAGCTGACATTGGCACGGAAATAGCCGTTGTTCTTGAGCACCGACTGGGCCACCGATGCACGTAGGGCGGGATTGACGGTGCTCATCAGTACGGGCGGACGTCCAAACGACTTCACCATCCACTTGGCAAACTTTGACTCCTTGCCACTGTATTTGTTGTACACCCACAGGCGCCATGAGAAGGGTACCCGGTAGTAGCTACTGCCGAAGAGGGCACCGTTGGGGGCAGTGGCCAGTGCAGCCTCCACCTCGGTCTTGGTATCGTCAAGATGATGAGCCGTGAGGGGTGAGTAGCGAGTGGCCATCGTGTCGGCATCATAGCTAATCTTGGTCAGTCCGGTGAAGAGCTGATCGTCATCGGGAATGTTCTTCGTCGAGATACAGGAGGTAAGGAGGAAAAGCAGAAGGCCTACCCCCAGCCCCTCCCCAAGGGAGGGGAGTTTGAAATGATTGACGATATGATATATCATTCTCTTCATTGCATTTGTTCCTTATTAACCTCCAGACTATCCTGACGTTCCTCTCTTCTGGAAGGGTTAGGGGTGGGCCTTACCTCCAGACTATCCCGACGCCCCTCCCTTGGGGAGGGGTTGGGGGTGGGCTTAAACAAATCGAGCAGCGAGTCCATCTTCTTACGCCATACGTAACCGCCACCGTAGAGCCCCGTATAGCCGTCGAGCCAGTCGTAGACGTTCTGCTGGTAGAACAGTCGGATGTTCTTCGTGCCACTCTGGTCCAGACGGTACTCCATCGTGACGTTGTCGAAGAACGACTTTGTCTGACCATCCATATCGTTGGCACCTGTCGACACCTTACCGCCCAACTGTATCTTCAGCCGGTTGTCGAACAGGCGCTTCGAGAACTTGAACGAGTAGTCGGTATGCATCTGTCCCGAGGCGTCGGTGCTGTTGTCCACACCCACGCTGAGGTCGAGCGTCTTCAGCGCCGTACCCGTGATGTTGTTGATCTCACTCTGCAGGAACGAACTGAGCGCAGCGTTCATTGAGAATCCGCTGGTATTGCCGTCGGCCAGATACATACCCGTAGTCAGCATGGTGACAGCTAACTTGCCACGCTCCTCGGCCGACATACTCTGCAACTGGCTGTTGATCTCGTTGTTCTCAGGCGCCGAGATGATGAACTCCAAGCCCATGTCGTTCAGAGTCTTGGTGATGACCACGCCGCAGTCGAAGGCCACCGCGCGCCGCTGTCCGCTCTCAGAACCCACCGCCGCCTTGATGCGCTCGGTAGCGGTGATGTTCAGGCGCGGATTCATCGGGTCGTCGGTGAACTCCACATAGCTGCCGTCCTGTATCGTAAAGGTCTTCAGCGGAATGACGGGCATCGAGTACTTCATCTCACCTGCCGCCAGCGTGTAGCGTCCCGTCAGCTTGAGTCCTCCTGCATTGTAGCGCATACGCAGGTCGCCGCCACCCATCAGGTCGATGTAGTTGGTCTGGTCGACGTTCAGGTCGCAGACGATGCGGGCGCCCTGCGACACGCTGATGTTCAGGTCCATGTCGAGTCCTGTAGGCGTAGGACGGCTGACGGCCACCGTCTGGGTCGTATCCTTAAAGTCGGTGAACTTCACCAGCTCGTCCAGACGGTTGTCGGTCGACAGCGGCGAGTCGAGCAGCATATAGGTCATGTCCGTAGAACCAAGCACGTCGAGTCGTCCGCGCATCTTCAGCGCTTCTATCGGTCCCTGCAGCTGGGCAAAGAAGTTGACGAATGCCTTGCCGAACGCCAGCGTCCCCGGCGTCTGCTTGGCATTGATGAGCTGCAGGTTACGTGCCCTCATGCGCATGTCCATCGTGATGCGGTCGAGGTTGCTGAAGTCGATGTCGCCCTGCATGTTGAGCGGCTCGTTGTTGTAGGCATAGAGTCCGAAGTTCTCTAACAGCAGGTGACTCCCGACGATGCGCACCGGGTCGTTGTCGAAGCGCATACGCACACCGTAGGGACGACTCACCAGGTAGGCGGAGTCCAGATAGACCTCACCGTTGACATTGGGCTTGTCGAGGGCGCCCTTGATGGTCAGCTCACCCTCACCGTAACCCTCCAAGCCTATCAGCTGGTCGGGCACGAATCCGTTGGCAATCGACAGCGGGAACCGCGTCATCGTAAACGTGGCGTCAACGGTCGGCGAGCGGCGGGCGCCCTGGGCTGAGTAGTAGGTGCCCTGTAGCAGTCCGAACTCCTCGTCGTCGAGCATCAGGCGGGCCTCGATGGCGTGTCCGTCGTCCTCGCGCTGCATGTAGACCAATTCGGTCGAGAGGTTGCCGATGGGCGAACCCTCGTAGACCATCTGCTGCACGGCCATATCGGAAACGACGGAGATATGTTCGCCGTGATCCATCACGATATGGTAGTCGCCGTCGAGCTTGCCGCTGATGCGCGGCAGGTAAGGCAGCGCCGACGTCAGTTCGCCCAGGTCGAGACGGTTGACGCTGACGGTCAGGTCCTGCAGGTAGGCGGCCGCAGCGTCCGGGTCTCCTGGGTTGTTCGAGTAGATTTTCACACCCGTCTTGTCGTCGGCTATCAGGTCTATCTTGGCCTGCAGGCGGTTGTTCTTGTCGATGAACAGGTAGTTGTCCTTGTTCAGGTTGAACTCCTTGTAGGCAATGGTGGGGCGCTCGGGCATCAGCTGTATGCGCACACCCTCGTCCTCCATCGACGCCGTCGCCCCTAAGCGGACGCCCATGCGGCCGTTGCTGTCGTAGTAGCGCAGTCCCGCCAGCAGGCCGTGCTCGTGCAGATGACCGTCGATGAGGGCATTGAAGACGTGCTGCGGATTCTTGCGATTGTTGCGCACCTGTGCCTGATAGGTCAGCCGGTCGCCTTTCTGGGTGAGGGCCAGCCTGACGGTGTCGATGCGGGTAGAGTCGTAGACGAGCGAGTAGAGGTGCATTTGCCCGTTGACACCTGTCACGGGCGACGTTTGGATGTCGGCATAGAGATTCTTGAAGTCGATGTCCTTCGTGCGCAGCAGGTCGGCGACGGGGTTGTCACGGCTGCTCTCCACGTGCAGTTTCATCGTGGGCAGCAGCCGCTTGAGGGCAGGCTGGTCTATCACCTTGTTCTTATATTGCGCCGTGACGGAGTCTGCCAGCGTCGTCAGCTGCTTGAGCAGCGGTTCGTAGCTGCCGGGAGCGTCCAGCTTCACGATGAAGTCGCCGCTCTGTATGCGGGCCAGCGTGGTGTCGCGGTTGGTGCGCAGCAGTACGCCCAGGTCCTTCGGGTAGTAGGCCTTCGTGGTGTCAGCCAGCATCAGGTTGCCCAGCCGTCCCTTCACCTCGTGGCTGTGCTTCAGGTCGGTGTTGACCGTCAGCGCGCCGTCCATGCCTACCGTCAGCGGGGTGTCCCAGAGTTTCAGGCCGAAGAGGTCCACCTTCTTCAGGTCGGGCGTCAGCGTGGCCTCCACGCGGTCGCTGCCCACCAGGGCATCGATGCCCACCTTGCCGTCGAACAGGTCGTTATGTCCCGTCAGCGTGCCCACGGCACGTCCGTTGCGCAGCGTCACGTCGGCGGTCATGTCGGCGGTGTAGGCCAGCCGCTGGTCGCTATCCTTCAGGAAGTCGCGCAGGTTCACGTGGTCCATCTTGATATCGGCGGTGTACGAGCTGATGTCCTGCGGCTGTCGCGTCGACACCAGTGCCTTCACCGTTCCCCTACCCTGGCGCAGCGTCAGGTCGGCGTCATAGCGCTGACCGTCGGCCTTCACCTGTCCCGCCAGCGTCATGTTCTTGGGCAGACGGACGCCGTCGGGCAGCATCGGCTGCACAAATCCCAAGTCCTGCGTCTCGGCTTTCACGTTCATCTGTCCGCGCAGCTTCTTGGGGTCGGTCACGTTGTAGGCCACGCCGTCAGCCTTCAGGTGCAGGGCCGTGGGCAGGTTGACGTCGAGCCCCGTAAACTCCATGCGCTGCATGTTGCCGTTCACCGAGCCCTTGATAGAAAGCGGTTGGTTGGGATAATTGCGGACGAGTTGCTGGGGCATGTCGCCTGCCAGTCGCATCAGGTCCTGCTTGCCTATCTGGGCATTCAGCCGGACGCGCATCTCTCCTCTCTCCTCTCTCCTCTCTCCGATACTGGAGTAATCTCTCTCCTCTCTCCTCTCTCCTCTCTCCTCTTTAAACGCCGCAAAGTCCATGCTCACCTCGGCCTCGATGTCGCTGTCGGGTGTCCGCAGCACGACGTGGGGCATCTCCACATGACTGAAGGCCGTGTCTAAGCGGACGCCGCCCCTCAGTTCCGTGATCTCAAGTCCCGACTTCTCCTTCAGCTTCGTCTCGCGCAGATAGAAAGAGGTACCCTCCGGGCCGTAGTAGATGGAGTCTACGCCCAGCCTGATGTCCTTCACATCAATATGGCTGTAGTCCAGCCCGTCTGCGGGCTGCTGACTGCTGTCGTCGTAGCTTAATTTACCGTCGTGCCAGTCGAGACTCCCCACGCGGTAAGTGCCCGTAGCCAGGTTGATGTCAGCCTCGCGGGCTACGGCCTGTCCCATGTGTGCGTTAATGTGCAAAGTGTCACCCGGCATGTGGACGGCCACGTCCGTACGGCTGATGGTCAGGCTGTCGGCATTGATGCGCCACAGCGTTTCCGATGTCGTCGTATCAACGGCCGCCGTGTCGCTCAGGGCGATGTCCAGCTTCGAGTCCGCTATGCGCGCCCCGTTCACCGTCGCCGTCCCCTGGTCCAGGTCGATGCCGTCCGAGCGCAGCCACAGTTCGCCGATGTGGCCCTTCACCCGCAGGTCGCTGATGAAGCCGTTGGTGTTCACTTTCGCCTGGTTGACGCCCAGCTCGTTGATGACCACCCGCTTGTCAAGCAGCGGTCGCAGCTGCACGTCCACCGTCAGATGTCCCACGTCGGCCAGCGTGTCGCCCTCATGGATGACGCGGAAGTCGTCGATGCCTAAGTCCAGCGGCCACTCCAGTCGTACGGTGCCCACCGTGATGTCCATGCCCGTCTTCTCCGAAGCTACCGCCGCCACCTTGTCCGCCACCCAGTTCTGAACGGGCGGCAGATAGAGCAGCACGGCCAGCAGCAGGAACAGCAGCAGGGGCGTTAGTGCCGCAACGATCAACCACTTCAGTATCTTCTTCATGGAGCAAGCAGTCTTGCAAAACATAAATCTGCCTACAAAGGTACATTTTTTCTTCTTTGCAGCAAAATAATCGACGAAGAAAATGACGCAATGCCCATTATCCCCTACCTTTATGCCGACCAAAGTGGGGTGTTTGGTCGGCATAAAGGTAGGGTTTAGTCGGACTAAACCCCCGGTTATCCAGGCTTTAGCGCTGAGCATCTATCGCTCTTGCGCAAGACACCGCATGACACCAGACAGGCCGCATCTTACATCTTACATCTTACATTAAGGTATTTTTAAAACTCATGGACAAAGCTTATATTATATATATTATATATAATATATATAATATAAAATATTGATTGTAATTTAAATCGATTTTTCATACCGTTCACTTTGAGCTAAATGTAAGATGTAAGATGTAAGATTGTACGTCAGGGAATTGTTTCCCTCACGTAGAATAATAGGTACGTGAGCGAAAAATTCCGCTCTCGTCGGACACACCAGAAACACGAATCCAAATTTGGATTAATGTTTAACGGGGGAAAAAAATCCCTCGTTGGGTAAACGGGCTGAATTTTGAGCTCGATGGTTTAACGGGCTGAATTTTGAGCTCGTTAATGTATAATTCACCGCTCGGCGCGAAGCGACGCTTTGCTTGCAAAGAATGCACAATTGGGGAGTGTTAAAATAGTGTTAAAGGCCTCGGGAGCTATTGTTTCCGAGGCTTTTTCTTTGTACCTTTGCTATGTCTTCGGAAAGGAGCGACAAGGCGCCTGTCAGCAGCCTGCCGAGCGACAAGAAACCAACACAAAAACTAACAAAAATTATGGCAAGAGACATTATTACCATGCTGGTGAATCTGCGCAAGTGCGAGATTTCCACCTCCAAGAACTACGGTGCCTACTTCTACGAGGTAGA
>CACZDV010000030.1 GCA_902780025.1 uncultured Prevotellaceae bacterium | reverse complement strand
GGCGATTTTGCGGCGATTTTTGAAAAATCAACAGCAATTTAGCAGTAATTTGGTTAAATTTAACTTAAATTCTTTCACCGAAAGCAAATCAAAAACTCCCATAAGTCATTGACTAACAGGAGTTTGGAGAGGGTGCCCGGACGGACTCGAACCGTCGACATTCAGAACCACAATCTGACGCTCTAACCAACTGAACTACGGGCACCATGTCGGTTTTGCGGCTGCAAAGGTAGCTATTTTCTTTGGAACCACCAAACATTTGGGCGTTTTTTTTGCGAAATAGTTTATTTATGAGGCGTTTTAAGCTTGCAATGCCTCCAAAATCGACCTATTTTTTCCCCACTCTTCCAAAGGAGATTTCAGACTCTGTTAAATCGCAGGCGAAGTGTGAGGAAAACGTTCACTGATATATATTCAAGATCAGTTTCTGCTAGCGAATCCGCTCTTTCTTATCAAATTCCCCTTCACCGCCTTTGGCGTCCAGTTCTTGAAGAAACGCAGCACCTTCTCCTGATTGTAGCCCTGTCCTTCCTCCAGAAAGCTTGAATCCTGAATATGGATGACCCTGCCTTCATCGTCGAGGACGACGAACACGGGGAACCCGAAACGGGCAGGATTGTTCAGGCGCGCAAGCATGGTCTTGGCTAAGGCTTCCTTCTCTGCACCTCCCGACTTGCGCGGATTATAGTTCACATGGATGTAGACGAAGTTCTCGTTGATGACGTTGCTGATGGTAGTGTCCTTCGTGATGAAGTCTGCGAACTTCAGGCACCAGGGACACCAGTTGCCACCCACCTGACAGACGACGAACTTACCTTCGGACTTGGCTTTCACTATAGCCTGGTCTATCTGCTCGACGGGGTTGATATCCTCGTCATACACTTTTTTCGTTGTCGCCGAGCATATAGTCAGCGTAAGACACATGGCCAGCAATGGCAAAATCAGTTCTTTCTTCATAGCTTACTCTCCCATAAGGATTATTTCAGATACTAATAATGGGTGCAAAGATAAGAAAAAACGAAGAATTATGCCAACTTCATAGCGAAAAATCGCAGGAATTATGTAACTTTGCACTTAAATGTGAAGGAAATGAAGATATTAATAACCCTCATAGTAGCAATCACGATGATGAATTCTTGTAACGGACAAGCAAGGGAGCCCGTGGTGAGACCTGCAACTCAGGCTGACCGATTCTATACGGGCAATCCCGAAGAACTGAGAACGGAGGTTGACAGCCTGCTGGCGCTTCACGGCGGCAGGGCTTCATATAGTCAGGTAGCAGCACTCATCGTGCCTCATGCCGGCTATTACTACTCGGGCAACGTAGCGGCTGCTGCCTACATGACTCTTGACGTCAAGAAGCCGTACAAGCGCATTTTTCTGTTAGGACCCAGTCACCACGAATGGCTCGATGGAGCCTCGGTGAATACGGAGGCCGACTACTATGCCACGCCGTTAGGACAGGTGAAGGTTGATCGCGAGACGGCTGTCAGACTGACGGAGGACAGCGTGTTTGCCTATCACCCTGAGGCACACGACAGAGAGCATTGTCTTGAGGTGCAGCTGCCTTTCCTGCAACGCAGACTCGGCGATGTTCCGCCCATCGTCCCCATCGTCATCAGTACCAACGACTATCGGAAGCTGCGACAGATAGCAAAGGTGCTAAAGCCGTATCTCACCGATGAGAACCTCTTCATCGTCAGCAGCGACTTCTCGCACTACCCTTCGTATGAGGATGCTTGCGAGGTAGATGCGCTGACGGGTAAAGCCATTGAGGAGGGCGACGTGGAGCAGTTTATCGCCACCATCGAGGCCAATGCCCGCAGCGGCAAGCGTAACCTGCAGACGAGTGCCTGCGGTGAGTTTGCCATCATCACGCTGATGCTGATGCTCGACGGCCAATACGAGGTCAGGCACCTGATGTATCAGAACTCAGGGGATGCTGACGGTCACGACCTTTCGCGCGTTGTAGGCTACCATTCCTTCGCTTTCCTGCATCATGAAGGCGGGTTCACACTTACCATTGCCGACAAGCAACTGCTGAAGGAGATTGCCCTGAACAGCATAAGGGACTCCCTCGATGGCAAGCCCGTCGGCAATCTCTCACCGCTCACCGCTCAGCACCCAGTCCTAAAGCAGAAGTGCGGTGCCTTCGTCTCGCTTCACAAGCACGGTCGCCTACGCGGGTGCATCGGGCACTTCGGCGAAGATTATCCCCTGCATGAGATAGTGGCCGAGATGGCCCGTGCTGCAGCCTTTGAAGACCCACGCTTCACACCTGTCCAGCGTGCAGAGCTTGACGATATTGATATTGAAATCTCCGTACTCACACCCATGCGGCGCATACAGAGCATCGACGAGTTCGAGTTGCATCGGCACGGCATATACATCCGCCGGGGAAACCGCAGCGGGACATTCCTGCCACAAGTAGCCGATGAGGTGAACTGGACCAAGGAGGAGTTCCTGGGGCATTGCGCCCAGGACAAAGCCGGCATCGGATGGGATGGGTGGAAGGATGCAGAACTCTACGTTTACGAGGCAATAGTATTCTAATCGTACACCGAGTATGAACCCGATGGAATGCAGGTATTATCAGAAGTTGGATGACGGACGAGTAGAGTGCCAACTCTGTCCCCATCATTGCCGTATTGCCGATGGCAAGACGGGGCTTTGCCGCAGTCGCCGCAATCATCAGGGTACACTCATCAGCGAAGTCTACGCAAAACCCTGTGCCTTAGCCATTGACCCTATCGAGAAGAAGCCGCTCAACTACTTCCACCCCGGCACCACGTGCTTCTCGCTGGCCTGCACCGGCTGCAACTTCCGTTGTCTGAACTGTCAGAACCATGATATCTCGCAGGTTTCGCCCTCAGAGGTACCTTATTACGAACTGATGCCTGAAGACATCGTTGCCCTCTGCCGGAAACACCATTGTCCTGGCATTGCCTACACCTATACCGAGCCCCTCACCTATATCGAGTACATCACCGACTGTGCCCGTCTGGCCCACGAAGCAGGACTCTGGAACATCCTGGTCACAGCCGGCTACGTCTGCCAGAAACCGCTAAGCGACCTCCTACCCTACCTTGATGCAGCCAACATCGACCTGAAGTCATTCAGCGACGACATCTATAGCCGCATCAGCGGAGGTCATCTGCAACCTGTGCTCGACACGATTCTTGCTATGAAGCAAGCTGGCGTCTGGATAGAACTTACCAACCTCATCATTCCAGGTGTCAATGATGACATGCAGATGATTCGCCGAATGTGCCGTTGGCTCAGGGAAAACAACCTCGCTGAAGTGCCACTACATTTTACCCGTTTCTTCCCCCGCTACAAGATGAGCAACATACCGCCCACACCCTTGCAAACGCTCAGAACGGCAAGGCAAATAGCAGAAGAGGAAGGCATCAAGCGCATCCTATGATTTTATTCCCACTCGATAGTTGCGGGTGGCTTTGAGGAGATGTCGTAGCAGACACGATTGACACCGCGCACCTTGTTGATAATCTCGTTCGAGACCTTGGCCATGAAGTCGTAGGGCAGATGGGCCCAGTCGGCAGTCATAGCATCGGTTGAGGTAACGGCACGAAGAGCCACAGGATTCTCGTAGGTACGCTCGTCGCCCATGACACCAACGGAGCGGACGGTGCTGAGAAGAATGGCTCCAGCCTGCCATATCTGGTCGTAGAGTGAAACCTCGATTTCGCCGTCGGTCATTTGTGCCGGTACGCCAGCAGCCAGTACACGACGTGCCTCCTCGCCACTGAGTTTCACCTTATAGTCGCGCAGTCCGCGGATGTAGATGTCGTCGGCATCCTGCAGCACACGCACCTTCTCGGGAGTGATGTCGCCAAGGATACGTACGGCGAGTCCAGGGCCTGGGAAGGGATGGCGCGTAATGAGATGCTCAGGCATTCCGAGTTGACGACCTACGCGGCGCACCTCATCCTTGAACAGCCACTTCAGCGGTTCGCAGAGCTGCAGGTGCATCTCCTTGGGCAGTCCGCCGACGTTGTGATGGCTCTTGATGACCTTACCCGTAATGTTCAACGACTCAATGCGGTCAGGATAGATGGTGCCCTGGGCAAGCCAGCGGGCATCGGTGATTTTCTTGGCCTCGGCATTGAAGACCTCGACGAAGTCGCGACCGATAATCTTTCTTTTTTGCTCGGGCTCGGTGACACCAGCCAAATCGGCAAAGAACTTCTCGCTGGCATCGATGCCGATGACGTTCAGGCCGAGCACCTTGTAGTCGTCCATCACCTGCTTGAACTCGTTCTTGCGCAGCATACCGTGGTCGACGAAGATACATGTCAGACGATCACCAATGGCGCGGTTCAGCAGTACAGCAGCCACAGAGGAATCGACACCGCCCGAGAGTCCGAGGATAACGCGGTCGTTGCCTAACTGCTCCTTGAGCTCAGCTACCGTAGTATCCACAAACGAGGCGGCACTCCACTCCTGACGGCTTCCGCAGATATTGACCACGAAATTTTGGAGCAAGGTCTTTCCTTGCGTAGTATGGAACACCTCAGGATGGAACTGGACAGCCCAGACATCCTTCTGATTCCAGAAGGCTGCGTTCTTGACGTCCTTGGTAGAACCAATCACCTTGAAATCGGCGGGAATGGCGGTGATGGTATCGCCGTGGCTCATCCACACCTGTGAGTGCTGCTCAAAGCCGCAGAACAGAGGGTTGGTGGTGTCGACGGTCTCGAGGTTGGCACGTCCATACTCACGGCTGTCGGCCTTCTCGACCTTACCACCAAGGGTATGCGAGATGAACTGCGCTCCGTAGCAGATGCCTAATACCGGCAAGCGGCCCACGAACTGACTGAGGTCTACCTTGAACGCCTCAGGGTCGTGTACCGAGTAGGGCGAACCGCTGAGGATGACGCCGATGACCGACGGGTCGTCCTTGGGAAATTTGTTGTAAGGCAGAATCTCGCAGAAGGTGTCCAGCTCGCGCACACGACGGCCTATCAACTGCGTCGTCTGCGAGCCAAAATCCAAAATAATGATCTTCTGTTGCATAAGTTATAAGGTTTTTAAAAAGTTTTCAGCTTCTTGCAGCGTGTCAAGCTTGCCTACATCCATCAGGCGCAGATTCGTGGCCTCATAGCCGCGAATAGGATGATCGGCACACACCTTCAGATAGAAGTCCATGATGGGAAACCGCGCTGGCCAGTCGTTCATCAGCGGGAAAGCCGACGGATGAAGCACATGAATACCGCTGAACGCTAACGAACGCCCCTCGCAGCCTTTTACCTCGCCCGTCTCAACGTTCTTCCAACCCACTAAGCGCATCTCATCGTCAAACTGCAGATAGCGTTTTGTCTTCCGCTCGCTGACCACCAGCAACGGCGCATCAGCATGGAGCGACGAGAAGTCGAGGTTGCTGAGGATGTCGACATTATGAATCAATATCGGCTCCGTAGGGTCAAACAGCGGCAGGGCACGCTTGATGCCTCCGCCAGTCTCAAGCAATTGTTCGCTTTCGTCAGAGATACGGATGTCGAGCCCGAAGTTGTCATTCTGGTTAAGATAGTCGATGATTTGCTGGGCGAAATGGTGGACGTTGACCACGATGCGCTCATAGCCAGCATCGCGCAGCTTCATAATAACATGCCAGAGCAGGGGTTGTCCCCCTACTCTGACAAGAGCCTTGGGCATGGTGTCTGTCAGAGGTTTCAGACGGGTACCGAGCCCCGCCGCGAATATCATAGCTTGCTTCACGGCTGCAAAGATAACAAAAATTTTTGGTATTCCCCGTTAATCGAGGCCAAAAAGTACCTTCAAACCTCCATCGACCCCCGAAAAGCCCATAAAAGCAAGACTCAGGAGTCCGGCAGAGAGCATGACGATAGCCATTCCCTGCATGCCCTTGGGTATCTTAACCAGCTCCAGCTGTTCGCGAATGCCGGCAAAGACAGTCAGTGCCAATCCAAAACCGATAGCCGTTGAGAAAGCATAGACGACAGACTGCAACAGGTTGAAGTCTTTCTGGATGACCAGGATGGCCACACCGAGGACGGCACAGTTGGTGGTGATGAGCGGCAGGAAGATGCCGAGGGCCTGATAGAGAGCAGGCGACACCTTCTTGAGCACTATCTCGACCATCTGCACCAACGACGCGATGACGAGGATAAAGGCGATGGTCTGCAGGTACTGCAGTCCGAAGACATCGAGCACGTATTTCTGAACCAGCCAGGTGACAATCGTGGCTAATGTCAGCACGAAGGCGACAGCAGCCGACATACCTAACGAGGTGTCTATCTTCTTGGAAACGCCGAGGAACGGACAAATGCCGAGGAACTGTGACAACACGATGTTGTTCACAAAGATGGCGCTAATGAAAATAAGTATGTATTCCATAACTTCAATTCTTCAATTTTTCAATCCTTCAATTCTTCAACTTATTCACGATGGCAATGAGGAAACCAAGGGTGATGAACGCACCCGGAGGCAGCACGAAGAGCAGGATGTTGTAGGTCTCAGGCAACAGCGTCAAACCAAAGACGCTGCCGTTGCCCAACAGCTCACGACAGATGCCGAGCAGCGTCAAGCCCAGCGTGAAGCCGAGACCGATACCAATGCCGTCGAAGAGCGAGGCAAGAGGCGACTGCTTGGCAGCAAAAGCCTCGGCACGTCCGAGGATAACACAGTTGACGACAATCAGCGGGATGAAGAGTCCGAGTGCAGCATCAATGTCGGGCAGGAATGCCTTGATAAACAACTGCAGCATCGTAACGAAGGCAGCAATGACGACGATGAAGACGGGAATGCGCACCTTGTCGGGCGTTACCGACTTCAGGCAGGAAATCACGACGTTGGTGCAGATGAGCACCGCCATCGTAGCCAGTCCCATCGACATACCATTCATGGCTGAGGTAGTGGTGGCCAGCGTGGGACACATACCGAGCATCAGGACGAACGTGGGGTTCTCCTTGACGATGCCGTTTTTGATGATTCCGATATAATTCATATTTTGTTATTTCGTTATTACGGTATTTCGTTATTTCGTCACTTGCTTCGTGGCCCCCGACTCAGCATCTGTTGCAGGCGTAGCCTTGTAAGCGTTATAGGCGTTGTTGACAGCCAGCAGGAAGGCGCGGCTGGTGATGGTCGAGGCGGTGATGGCATCCACCTGCCCACCATCTTTCGAGACGGTCAGCGGCTCTGTGGGCGTCTTGCCGATGATGTCGCCCTTCTCACCACGCTGGAACCACTTGTCGGCTTTGGCACCGAGTCCTGGAGTCTCAGCATGTTCCAACAATGTATAGCCGAGAATCTTGCCCTCGGCATCAAAACCCACCAGCACCTTCAGGTCGCCACCAAAGCCACCCGTAGTCGACTCCACTGCCGCTCCGAGCTCCTTACCCTGAGCGTCGCGGGCCTGATAGATGATATAGGTCATTTCCTTTCCCTTGGCATCGTTCTGGCGCACGGTGTCCGTCTTGGCCACGACAATGTCGTCGCTCACCATGACCGTCTTGATACCATCGGCCAGCGCCTTGGCTTTCTGGTCGTTGATGGGGCCCTCGGTCAGGTGGTTCACAAAAGCTAGGATACCACCCATGACGACTGCCACGCCCGTGAGCACCAGCACCATATTAGTAAGTGTAGATTCGAGTTTCTTCATAATTCTTAAATCTTAACTCTTAATTCTTAATTCTTTGCAGGCACTTCCCCGAAACGTTTTGGTTTCACATAATTATTAATCAGCGGGGTAAAGGCGTTCATGATGAGAATAGCGAACGACATTCCCTCAGGATAGGCACCCCAGTTGCGGATGATGACCGTCAGCAGTCCGATGCAGATGCCATAGATGAGCTGTCCCTTCGGCGTCATAGGGCTCGTCACGTAGTCAGTCGCCATGAAGATGGCACCCAGCATCAAGCCACCACTAAAAATCACCACGGTGGGGTCAGCATAGACGGGGTTGGCCAGATGGAGCAATCCGCTGAGCACAAACACCGTACCGATAATCGAGACAGGAATATGCCAAGTGATAATCTTACGCCAGAGCATAAAGACCAAACCGGCAATCAGGGCCAAGTCGCAGACCTCACCGATGGTTCCGGCACCACCGTTGAGCGAGAAGTCGGCAAAGAGCAACGAGAAGGCATCAGGCAGTTGGCTGAGCACCTCCATGTTTCCGTTCTTAATAGCCTCCTGCATCAGCGCCAGCGGTGTGGCACCCGTCTCAGCATCCGTGTACTTGAGCCACTGTCCGGGCAACGGCCATGAGGTCATCTGCGCGGGGAAGGCCACTAACAGGGCACAACGGCCCACCAATGCAGGATTGAAGATGTTATTGCCTAATCCGCCAAACGTCATCTTGGCCACCCCGATGGCGAAAAGCGCACCGATGAGGATGATCCAGATAGGGAGATTCGACGGGAGGTTCATGCCGAGCAGCAGACCCGTCAAGGCAGCAGAGCCGTCCAAGATGGTATTCCGATCGTTCTTGAGTATGTATTTGTTGATGGCCCACTCCAAGAAGACGCAGGCAGCCACACTCGTCAGGCACACGATGACCGAGCCCAGCCCGAAGAAATAGAACGACACGAGCAGCGCAGGCAGCAGGGCGATGATGACGCCGTACATGTTGCGCTCCACGGTGTCATTGCCGTGGGCGTGTGGCGATAATGATACTATCAGTTTCATTTGACTATTTGACTATTTACTATTTGACTACTTATTTCTTAGCAGCACGAGCACGGATGATACCCATGACGGTTGATTTTCCCTGATGGATATTGTCGAGCAACGGACGGTGGGCAGGACAAGTAAACTGGCACGAGCCACACTCAATACAGCTGACGATGTCCTCCCGCTCGGCACGTTCCCAGTTCTTTACTTCTGAAACTTTGGCCAGCAGGTAAGGCTCCAGTCCCATGGGACAGACGCCCACGCACTTGGCACAGCGGATACAGGGTTGTGGCTCCTTACGACGAGCTTCGTCGTCGCTGATGATGGTCACCGAGTTGGTTCCCTTGCAGATAGGGACCTCAGTAGAAGTTAGCGCCTTACCCATCATCGGACCACCTGCCAACAATTTGTTATCGCCCTCGGGCATACCGCCACAAGCCTCAATCAAATCTTGCATCGGGGTTCCCATACGAACGAGGAAGTTGCCCGGACTCTGCAAACGCTTTCCTGTGACGGTAGTGTAGCGTTCAAACAGCGGCTTACGTTTCATAACAGCCTCATACACAGCATAGGCAGTGCCCACGTTTTGAACAATTGCTCCAACATTGACAGGGATGGCTGGCGGAGCCGGCACCTGGCGATTGATGACAGCATCAACCAGCTGTTTCTCACCACCCTGCGGGTAGCGCTGCTTCAGGGGTACCACCTCGACGTGGTATTTCAAAGCGGAAAAGACTTCGACACACTTCTTGGTAAGCAGGTCAATGGCTTTGGGCTTGTTGGTCTCAATGCCGATGTAACCCGTCGTCACTTTGGCAGCCATCATCAGCAGCTCCAGTCCGACAAGTATCTCGTCGGCCTTCTCCATCATCAGACGATAGTCAGCGGTGATGTAAGGCTCACACTCTACGGCGTTGATAATCACGCACTCAGCCTTCGCCGTCGGCGGGGGTGTCAGTTTGATAAAGGTGGGGAATCCTGCACCACCCATACCTGTAATACCAGCCGTCTTCACGCGATTGATGATTTCCTCGGGTGTCAGTTCAGGATGATCCTTCACCGTTTCCAACTTGTCAGAGCGGTCGATGGTTTCTTCCCATTCGTCGCCCTCCACATTAATAATAATAGCGGGCTTACGGTAGCCAGTAGCATCGATAGCGGTGTCTATCTTCAGCACCGTACCGCTGACGCTTGAATAAATCGGAGCTGACACAAAGCCGCCAGCATCAGCAATCATCGTACCCACCTTCACCTTGTCACCCTTCTGGACGACGGGCACCGCCGGTGCTCCAATATGTTGGCTCAAGGGGAACACAGCCTGCTTGGGCAGGTTGGCCACCTTGGTCTCCACTTCGTGGGTTAGCTTATTCTCTTCAGGGTGAATACCACCTATACTAAATGTCTTTATGTTCATACGGCAGCCTCCTCTTTTTTAATTGGGAAATTCACAGCCACGATGGCATGCGTAGGACAGACCTTCTCGCACTTGCGACACAGGCGGCACTTCTCAGGATCAATGTACGAGCAGTTGTTGCCGACGGTGATGGCACCGAACGGGCACTCCCTCTCGCACTTGCTACAACCGATGCAGCTGACCTTGCAGGCTTTCATCGACACAGCGCCCTTGTCCTTGTTGACGCACGAGACATACACGCGTCTACCCTTTGGTCCTTTCTTGCGCAGTTCGATGATGTTGCGCGGACAAGCCTTCACACAGGCACCGCAGGCCACGCACTTCTCCTCGTCGACCTCGGCAATGCCGGTCTCGGGATTAATACGGATGGCGTCAAACTGACAGGCCTCCACACAGTCGCCACAGCCTAAGCAGCCATAGCCGCAGGCTGTCTCACCGGCACCGCAGGCATGCATGGCGGCACACGTACGCAGTCCGACATACTCAGCCACCTTGGGACGATGCTCACACGTTCCGTTACATCTCACCACAGCCACCTTGGGCTCGCCGTTGGCAATGGCCATTCCTAACAGGTCGGCCACCTTACTCATGACGTCAGCACCACCTACCGGACAGTTCAGTCCCTCAATGGAGCCGGCATCTGCACCCTTAACGAGTGCGTCAGCCATACCTCCGCAGCCGGCAAATCCGCAACCGCCACAGTTGGCTCCGGGCAGCACTTCATTGACCTGCGCAATGCGGGGATCTTCATCAACAGCAAATTTCTTGGAAGCGGCAAACAGCACCAAGGCTGCCACAAGGCCGATGGCTCCAAGAACAATTACTGCAATCAACATGAAATTCATACTTGTATCGTTTATTTATTCTTCAATCCTAATAGCGTATAACCTTCAACCAGAGCAACAGGTAATACAGCGCCAACGCTCCTAACGAGGATAGTGCTGCCACCGCCTCACTTTTCGTCAGCACGAGTACAATCATCAGCACGCTCACCAGGACAATAAGTGGTAAACCGTAACCGAAGAACAAGGCGCGACGAGGCACACTGCAGGAGACGGACTGGCAGTGTTCCGACAACTTACAGGCGGCACAGGCGGGCATCTGATTTCGTTTTCTCTCCATAGTTGTAGTTATTCAAGTTGCAAAGGTACGAATAAAAAAGGGATTAATGATTAATATTTTAGGAAAAAAAGCAAAAAAGATTCGTAATCGTTTGCAGATACAAAGTCTTTTTGTTACTTTTGTCGGCAAATAGCGATTTCTGATATGAAAGCAACTGAACAAACACTCCAGCAAATCGAGCGCGCCATCCGCAAGATTACCGAGAAATTCCCCGTCAAGGAGGACGCCTCCATGCTGACTGACATCCACATCCGCGTCACTCAGGATACGGGCGAACTGATGGCTTTTGACGATGACGACAACGAGATTACGCGTTGTGTCGTCGAACAGTGGATTGACAATAAGGACGATGATTTCTACGACCAGATTGTAAGCATCATCCGCCGCTGCCTTGACAAGCAGAAAGCCCTTATCGAAAACATGGGACTGCTGAAGCCTTATTCTTTCGTTTTGGAGGATGACGACAAGGAAACCATCGGCGAACTTTATGTCGTTGACGACGACACCGTCATCATCGATACCGAGCTGATGGCCGACCTTGACAAAGATCTGGACGACTTCTTCGAGAAGTTGCTGAAAGAATAGGCTTTAGGGTTACCGCTGCTCTACAAACATACGGGCATCATCGACGATGAAGGTACTGAGTTGTCCAAACTCATCGCTTTCATCAGCATATTCCATCACCCGTATCTCATAATTGCTGGTGATTGAGAAATAAGTCTCTTGGGGCGGCAGTGTTAACTTGGAGTCCGAGATGACCTGCGGCTGATAGAGTAACAGCTTATCGACAGGATAGCAATCAGAGTCGAGCGAATATAGCCACAGTTCATACTCACCATCGGCAACGTCGGCAGCCAGCAACACCAGACGCGCACCTATCGTTTCAGGCAGTGCAATGGCCTTAGGCGCTACCCTACCCTCCAGTTCCAGAAACGACATGATAGCCTGCGGTACTACCTGATAGTTGGGCAATATCTTCATGTAATCCTCCGAATAGCTCATTGGCAACGCCTGAATGTCAAGACTATCATAGAACAACTGGAAAGGCGACGCATCCTCCAAATTAACGCCCTGCCTCTTCAGCTCCTCCAGTTTCTCCAGCGCATATACGCTGTCAATCTTCTGTTGCAGCACCTCGGGCGAAAGCCGCCGATTACCACAAGCCATCAGCAGCACCGCTACCAAAAACATCAAATAATACTTCTTCATCACTCTTCACTCTTCACTTTTCACTCTTCACTTCATCACTTCATCACTTCCTACAATCCGTCAATCCCATCGGCATACATCGTCAATGACTGCTCGTCGCGTTCGTCGTCACCCATCTCGATATAGGGGTGGAAGTCGGGCTCTTCCACATTCACGCCCAATCGGTTCATATACTGGTTGGTAAACGTCAGCTGGGCTCCGAATAGGCAAATCGTCCACGATATCTGTACCCATAGCATAAACAGCGGCAAAGCGGCAAACGAACCGTAGATGGCGTTGTAGCCCGTCACCCATATCTGACTATGCACATAGAACAACTGCAACCACTGAATGCCCACACCTGCTATGATACCCGGCACGACGGCACAACGCCAGTTGACCTTAGTGTTTGGCATCGAGACGTACAGTCCTACGAAGAGTGCCGACAACAGCACGTAAGGCAGCAGGTTCAACAACTTCCGCAATACTGACCCCAACATCAGCACGTCGGGCATACTGCTGGCTATCGTCGTTAGCACCATCGAGAAACCCGTCACCACGACAATAAAAATGGGGAACAGGAAGAATGCCGCCATATAGTTAGTAAACGAACGATACAAGCTGCGCGAACTGTTCACCTGCCATATCTCGTTAAACGTCTCTTCGATATTGTTCACCAGCATCAGCACGGTATAAAGCATGAACACCAGTCCAATACCCAAGAAAAGGCCGCTCTGCGTGTGAACCAGATAACTATTCACCCACCCGATGATGATATCCGCCGCCTGAGGCTGCGAAGCCAGTATGTCTCGGAACCACACTTCTATATATTTGTTGAAGCCGAAACCTCGCGCAATAGCAAACACCACCGCCAAGATAGGAACAATAGCCAGTAGCGTCGAATAGGTCAAGGCCGACGCCTTGGCCATCACCCGCTTGGCCGTAAAGAACTTGACGGTCAGCACGAGCGTCTTGTAAATACGTTTCGCCAGTTCCTTCACTTTTTCACTCCTTCACCTTTTCTTCTTTAGGAAAAAACGGAAAGCACTGCCCCTGTAAGCCGGGTTCTGTGCTGACGCGATGTCAGTGTCTGTCATTTATCTACTCCGTGAGTCACCCCACGGCTGAAGCATTCTACCCTCCACCGTGTGCCTTACGGCCCTCGGACGGACAACCCTCCAACGATGGTATACATGAACTTGCAGCCCCCGGATGGCACAGCACGACTGTCACCAGCCGCCTGGTGGTCTCTTACACCACCTTCTCACCCTTACTCTCCGAAGAGAGCGGTTATTTTCTTCTACCATATCCAACCGTCACCGACTGCTTGCACTTTCACAAGCGGGGTGTCCTGCGCTGCCCGGACTTTCCTCCCGTGCCTTCCGGCACCGGCGACAGACCGGGACACTGCTTTCCGGGTGCAAAGTTACACATTTTTTCCGTAACTTGCTACACTATACTTACTTTTTTCGACAGGAATGGAAAAAGGGACCCGAAGCCCTGCTGCTTCGAGTCCCTCGTCTATTGATTATCGTATGAACAACAACTCGCGATACTTTGGCAACGGCCAGAGCGAATCGTCGACGATGAGTTCTAACTTGTCAATCTCGTAACGGATCTCGTCAAGCTTCGGCTCCACCTTATCGTGGTAGGCAATGGCCTTCTCATGTTCGTCCTCAATCTTGTTAGCCAGCTTGCGGGCGTTAACCAATTCCTCTACACCCTTCTCAATGGCGCTGGTGCGCTCGGCGATCTCCTCAATAATCTTCAGGTTGCGGGCGTTCAGCTTCTCGGCTTTGTCAATAGAGAAGGCGGTAGAGACGCTGTCCACATTCTTCAGCAGGGCACTCTGGTAGCGGGTGGCAACGGGGATGATGTGGTTCATCGACAGGTCGCCCAGTACGCGGGCCTCAATCTGAATCTTCTTCGTATAGGTCTCCCACTTCACCTCGTTACGCGCCTCAAGTTCCTTCTTCGTCATCACGCCTAAGCTTTCGAACATATCGATGCTCTCCTTGTCGAGGTACCGCTCGAAAATCTTCGGGCACGACTTCTCGACGTCGAGTCCGCGCTTCTCTGCCTCAATGACCCACTCGTCTGAATAGCCGTTACCGTCGAAGCGAATGGGCTTGCAGGTCTTGATGTCCTCGCGCAGCACATCGATAATGGCGTGGAACGTTGCCGAGTGGCCTGTACCGGCAAGCTTCTTCTCGAACTCAGGAATCTTGGCATCCACGCGCTTCTTGAACGACACGAGTGCCTCAGCAACAGCCGAGTTCAGGGCAATCATCGCGCTGGCACAGTTAGCCTCAGAACCGACGGCACGGAACTCGAAACGGTTACCAGTGAAGGCGAAGGGCGATGTGCGGTTGCGGTCAGTATTGTCGATAAGCAGTTCGGGAATCTCGGGGATGTCCATCTTCAAGCCCTGCTTGCCAGTCATAGCAAGGATATCCTCCTTGTCAGCCTTCTCAATGTGATCGAGCAACTCGCTGACCTGCTTGCCGAGGAACGACGACACAATAGCGGGCGGTGCCTCGTTGGCACCTAAGCGGTGGGCATTGGTGGCACTCATGATGGAGGCCTTCAACAGTCCGTTGTGCTTGTAGACACCCATCAGCGTCTCCACGATGAACGTGGCGAAGCGCAGATTCTGCTCAGCCGTTTTGCCAGGAGCATGTAGCAGCACACCAGTATCTGTCGACAGCGACCAGTTGTTGTGCTTACCCGAACCGTTGATGCCAGCGAAAGGCTTCTCATGTAGCAGCACGCGGAAACCGTGCTTGCGGGCCACTTTCTTCATCACCGACATCAGCAGCATGTTGTGGTCAACGGCCAGGTTGGTCTCTTCGAAGATAGGTGCCAACTCAAACTGGTTGGGAGCCACCTCGTTGTGACGCGTCTTGCAGGGAATACCCAGCTCCAGTGCCTCAATCTCCAGTTCACGCATAAAGGCAGCAACGCGCTCAGGAATAGCACCAAAGTAGTGGTCGTCCATCTGCTGGTTCTTAGCCGAGTCGTGACCCATCAGCGTACGACCCGTCAGCAGCAAGTCAGGACGGGCGGCATAGAGTCCCTCGTCCACCAGGAAGTACTCCTGCTCCCAGCCGAGGTTCGACGTTACCTTCTTCACGGCTGGATCGAAGTAGTGACATACATCGACGGCAGCCACGTTCACGGCATGCAGGGCGCGCAGCAGCGGAGCCTTGTAGTCGAGTGCCTCACCCGAGTAAGAGATAAATACGGTGGGAATACACAGCGTGTCGTCGATGATGAAGACGGGCGATGTGGGGTCCCAAGCTGAATAGCCGCGAGCCTCGAAGGTCGAGCGGATACCACCAGAGGGGAATGACGAGGCGTCAGGCTCCTGCTGTACCAGCAGTTTGCCAGTGAACTCCTCCACCATACCGCCTTTGCCGTCGTGCTCGATGAACGAGTCGTGTTTCTCGGCGGTACCTTCCGTCAGCGGCTGGAACCAGTGTGTGTAATGCGTCACACCGTTCTCCGTAGCCCACTGCTTCATGCCCTCAGCCACAGCGTCGGCCACAGCACGGTCCAAACGTGCGCCATTGTCCATCACGTCAATCATCTTCTCGTACACGTCCTTCGGCAGGTACTTGTACATTTTCTCACGGTTGAAGACCTTCTTGCCAAAATACTTCGCGGGTCTCTCACTGGGTGTTTTTACGTCGAGCGGCTTCTTCTTGAAAGCCTCACCGACAACCTGAAATCTTAATGCTTCCATAATTGTGTTGATTTTAATGTTGTTTTGTCCAATTTTCTATTCTCGTTAATGCTTCTTCTGTTTTCTCGCGGCTGTTGAAGGCGGTGAAGCGGACGTAGCCTTCGCCTGAGGGGCCGAAGCCAACACCTGGGGTGCAGACGACGTTGGCACCATAGAGCAGAGCCTCGAAGAACTGCCACGAGCCCATTCCTTCGGAGGTGCGCATCCAGATATAAGGTGCGTTTTCACCGCCATAGACCTCGAAGCCAAGCTCACGTAGTTTGGTAAGCATCCGATGGGCGTTGTCCATATAATAGTCGATGGTCTGCTTGATCTGCTGTTTACCCTCAGGCGTGTAGATGGCCTCGGCGGCGCGCTGCGAGATGTAGCTCGTGCCGTTGAACTTCGTACACTGGCGGCGCAGCCACAGCTGGTTCAGCGGGATGCGCTCACCCTCAAAGGTTGAGACGCTGACCTCCTTTGGCACGATGGTGTAGCCGCAACGGACGCCTGTGAATCCAGCAGTCTTCGAGAATGAGTGGAACTCCACCGCACACTTCCTCGCACCGCGAATCTCATAGATGCTATGAGGGATTTCCGGGTCGCGGATATAGGCCTGATAGGCAGCGTCGTAGAGTATCAGCGCATCATTCTTCAGCGCGTAGTTCACCCACTTGCGCAGTTCCTGCTTCGTAATGACCGTACCCGTCGGGTTGTTGGGATAGCACAGGTAGATGACGTCCACAGGCCGGCCCTTGGGAAGTTCAGGAATAAAACCGTTCTCGGCGGTCGTCGGCAGGTAACGCACGTTCGTCCAGCGACCCTCACGGTAGTTGCCACAGCGGCCTATCATTACGTTCGAGTCGATATAGACGGGATAGATAGGGTCAGTCACACCGATGAAGTTATCCCAATGCAGCAACTCCTGGAAGTTGCCCGTGTCCGACTTCGCACCGTCATTGATAAAGACCTCGTCGACATCCAGATGGACGCCACGCGGCAGGAAATCGTTCTTCAGGATGGCTTCGCGCAGGAAGTCGTAACCCTGCTCAGGGCCGTAGCCACGAAAGCCCTTGATGGTGCCCATCTCGTGGGCTGCCTTATGCATCGCCTCGACGACGGCGGGCGCCAATGGTTGCGTCACGTCGCCGATACCCAGGGAGATGACGTCAGCCTTGGGGTGCATCACCTTGAAAGCGTTCACCTTCTTGGCGATGTCAGCGAACAAGTAGTTGTTCTGCAGGTTCAGGAAGTGGATGTTTACTAATGCCATATTTTGTTCTTTATATTTCAATTTCACCATCAAAGACAAACTCGGCGGGCCCCGTCTTATAGACGTGATTGTCAGCCTCGCGCCACTCAATGCTCAGCGTACCGCCGTCCATCACGATCTGCGACTGTCGGCCGGCCTTGCCCGTCAAAACAGCAGCAACGGCGGTTGCACAAGCACCTGTACCACAGGCTTGGGTGATGCCGCTGCCACGTTCCCAGACACGGGTGCGGATAGTACCGTCCGCCGCCACACACGCAAACTCAATGTTACAGCGTTGCGGGAAAACAGGATGACGCTCCAAAGCACGACCCTTCTCGGCCACCTGATCCACATCGTCAGTAAAGAAGACGTAGTGCGGATTGCCCATCGACACGAAGGTTCCCTTGTCCACACCGTGATTCGGCAGGAACAGGTTCTCATCCTCGAACACCGGCTCGCCCATGTCCACCGTCACGCTCTCCACAATGCTGTTACTGACGTGCAGCTGCAAGGTCTTCACGCCCGACAGCGTCAGCAGTCGGATTTCCTCTTTGTCTGTCAAGCCGCGCTCATAGAGATACTTGCCGATGCACCTCGAAGCATTGCCGCACATCATGGCCTCCGAGCCGTCCGCATTATAGATATGCATCGAGAAATCAGCCTCAGGCACAGGCGATGCACCTATCAGCACCAGTCCGTCAGAGCCGATGCCCTTGTGGCGGTCGCTCCATCGGATGGCTGCCTCCTGCGGGTTCGGCACCTGTTGCTCCATCATATTAATATAGATGTAGTCGTTGCCGCAACCATGCATCTTCGTAAACCTGATTTTCTGTGCCATATTGCTATTTAAATTTGTCGTTTGCTTTCTTTTTGTCATTAAAACCGCTGCAAAGGTATACAAAAAGTCATAAACCACAAAGAAAGTCCAGCGTTTTGTTTGCTAAAAAATAGAAAAAACTGTCATTTTGTAAAGTCTGCATCCATTTCTCGCATCATTTTGCTTACATCTTGCAACCCCATTCCGCCGTTTTCTTGCAAAGTGTCAGTTGTCCCGTCGCCACCCGTTACAGGTAATAAAACACTAAGCCCAAGAAGAAACGCTGAGCTATAATAGCTTAAGTATCTGACAGTAGGCCTCCACCTTCTTGTCGAATGACAAGGGATAGGCCCGTGAGGAGGAAGGGAGGCGATAGAGGAAGACCCTCTCCCCACCCTCCCTGTTTAGGGAGGAAGCCTCCGAAAGGGGAATTTCAACGGAGGTGTTGACTTTGGGAATAGCTGGGATGCCGAGCGAGGCACAGATGGTCTCAGTGGCTTTCTCGCCCGTAGTGACAATAGCCCGCAGATGAGGCAGCTGCTGAAGCAGGGCACGGATGTCCGTCGGCTCCACCACTTCCAGGAACTTGTCTGAGGCGTTGTCCTGTAGTCGGCGGATAGCGGTGGAGGTATCAAAGAAGGCGAGGCCCTTCTGCTGGCAGAATGCGACGATTTCGTCTATCTTAAAACACTTGGCCTCAAGATCCACAAAGTGATTCTTGTCGCCAAAGAACAGCTGTCCCTCGATGCGCCAGTGGTCGTTGATAAAGTTCGGATAATAAAAATCCATACACCACCGCTTACGCTGCGGCGGAAAGCTGCCAAGGAACAGTACCTTTGCATTCTCTGGCAGGAAAGGATGCAGCGGATGGTACTCTACCCCATCCCTGCTACGTGCTATATTCTCTGTGTTCAAATACGAGGTCATTGCTTCATCCAGTATTGACGTTCCTGTTCTGGCATTTTCTCGATGGCATAACGGAGGGATGTGCGAGGCATCTCGTGGGCATGTTGACGAAGGAAGTCGCGCAGCAAGTCCATCGACACACGCTTACCCATCTCGCGGAGCATCCAGCCGACAGCTTTATGCATCAGGTCGTGGGGATGATGGAGATGAATCTCAGCATAGCGCAGGCACCACGAGGGGTCGCCCTTCTGCGAGGTCTTCCACGAGCAGACGATGCTCATGCGCTGTTTCCACAGACAGGGACTCTGAGCCAGTTCGTCGAGCAACTTTATCTTATAGTCTTTGTCACCCAGATTCGAGGGCAACAGGAGCCAGTGGCCGAGAATCTTATGGACGGAAAGGTCGACGAGGTCCCAGTTGTTGGCCTGCTCGGCATATTGCAGATAGAGCGTGAGGATTTCGTCGCGACTACGGATGGCTACCTCATCGTTCTCGAGCCGCTTAGTGGCCAGCTTCTCGAACTTGTCGACAAGTATCAGCAACCCGCAGAGCCTCACCTCGTGCCAGTGGTTCATCAGCAACTCAGGGACTTCGCCCAAAGGAAAATCCTTTGGAACAGCGCTTACTACCTCGCGCGTCTGTGGTACTTTCAGCCCTAAAAACTCATCGCCCTCACCGTACTCACCTGGTCCCGTCTTGAAGAACCGCATGAGTATCTGCCGCTGCTCGTCATTTTGCAGCGACTCCATGTATTGTATTACCTCTTTTGCCGTCATTGTTTCCATCTGGCCGCAAAGGTACAAAAAATCCCTGAAATCCGTACGGAAATCAGGGATTAATTATAGCATTGCGCGATTTATCAGCGCTTGAGGAAGGCGGCCACCTTCTGAGCGGTCTGCTTGCCGCTAGCCATCGCACGGACCACGAGGGAGGCACCGTTGGCGGCATCACCACATACGAAGACGTTGGCGGGATATTCAGGATGCTCAGGCTTCAGGAAGCCCATAGCCAGGAGCACGAGCTCGGCCTTGATGACCTCAGGCTCGCCGGCCTCGACCATGATGGGACGACCGCCGGCGGGGTTGGGCTTCCAGTCGATGGGCTGGATGCGGACGCCGGTCAGTTTGCCGTCCTTGCCCAGGAACTCAAGGGTGTTGATGTTCCAGCGGCGGGTACAGCCCTCCTCGTGACTCGAGGTCGTTTTGAGCGTGCGGGGCCACTCAGGCCAGGGGTTCTGCGGGTCTTCAGGACCTTCGACGGGCTTGGGCATAATCTCTATCTGCGTGACGCTCTTACAACCCTGACGGTGGGCGGTGCCGATGCAGTCGGAGCCCGTGTCGCCACCACCGATGACGAGGACATCCTTGCCTTTGGCGGTGATGCGCTCATCTTTCGAGAACTCCATGCCGGCGAGGACGCGGTTCTGCTGCGAGAGCAGCTCAAGGGCGAAGTACACACCCTTCAGTTCGCGGCCAGGAGCTTTCAGGTCGCGGGCGGTGGGAGTGCCGGTGGCGATAACAATCGCATCATAATCAGAATCCTCAGAGTAATCAGAGAACTCAGAATTATATCTGAACTCAATGCCTTCCTCCTCCATGAGCTTGATGCGACGGTCAATAATCGCCTTGTTGAGCTTGAAGTTGGGGATACCGTAGCGCAGCAGTCCGCCTGCTGACTCGTTCTTCTCGAAGACCGTCACCTGATAGCCCATCAGGTTAAGGTCGTTGGCTGCAGCGAGTCCGGCAGGACCGGCTCCGATGACAGCCACCTTCTTGCCGTTGCGCTGGATGTCGGTCTTGGGCTGAATAAAACCCTCGCGGAAGGCAGCCTCTACGATGGCGGCCTCGTCCTCGCGGTTGGTGGTCGGCTCGTGGTTGAAGCGGTTCAGCACACAGGCTTTCTCGCAGAGTGCGGGACAGATGCGGCCCGTGAACTCAGGGAAGGGATTAGTGCTCGAGAGCAGCCGGTAAGCCAGTTCCCAGTCACCTTTATACAGTGCGTCGTTCCATTCTGGTGCCTTATTGCCCAACGGACATGCCCAGTGGCAGAAGGGTACGCCACAGTCCATACAACGCGAAGCCTGTTCGCGGCTCTGGTGCGTATTGAGCGTCTGCTCCACTTCGCCGAAGTCGTGGATTCTATCGTGAATCGGACGGTAACCCGCCTCTTGGCGGTGTATCTCTAAAAATGCTTTCGGATTTCCCATAATCAATTAATAGTCACGTTGAACATTCTCAATCTTTTCTCTCAGTTTCTTCATCTTCTCCTCTTCGAGCACACGCTTGTACTCGATGGGCACCACCTGGATGAAGTCCTCGATGTAGCGGTGCCAGTCGTCGAGCATGCGTCCTGCCAGAGCAGAGCCTGTGTGCAGATAGTGCTGACGGATAAGCTCGAGCAGTTCCTTGCGACTGACGCTATCCTCAACCAGCGAGAGCTCCACCATATCCATGTTGCAGAAGTAGTCGAAGGTGTGGTCGGGGTCGTAGACGTAGGCGACACCACCACTCATACCTGCGGCGAAGTTGCGACCCGTCTTGCCGAGTACCACCACACGACCGCCAGTCATGTACTCGCAGCAGTGGTCGCCGGCGCCTTCAATCACAGCGATGGCACCCGAGTTGCGCACGCCGAAGCGCTCGCCGACCTTACCGTTGATGTAGAGTTCACCAGAGGTAGCACCATAGAGGCCCGTGTTACCTGCGATGATATTTTCTTCTGCCTTGAAGGTCTCGCTCCTGCGGGCCGGCGGAAGAATGCTGATGCGACCGCCAGAGAGGCCCTTGCCGAAGTAGTCGTTGGTCTCACCCTCGAGGCGGATGTCAAGACCCTTTACCGCAAAAGCACCAAACGACTGACCAGCCGAACCTTTGAACTTGATCTTGATCGTGCCGTCGGGCAGTCCAGCCTCACCGTATTTCTTGGCAATGACGCCTGAGAGCATCGTGCCCACGGCGCGGTCGGTATTCCTGATGCCGTAGTCGAGCGTGACTTCCTCACCATCGTCGATGGCCTTCTGTGCAGCCCTGATGATTTCCTCGTCAGGCACATTGGCAACCTTCGTAAACTGGCCGCGATCCCAATAGAGCGGTTTGTCAGTCTCTGGCTTGTGCAGCAGACGGGCGAAGTCTATCGTCTTCTGCTTATCAGTAGCGTTCTGCGTATTCACCTCAATCAGCTCCGTATGTCCGATTATCTCCTTCAGGCTCTTCACGCCGATCTCACTCAGGTACTCACGCACTTGCTCAGCGAGGAAGGTGAAGAAGTTCACCACATATTCAGCGCGCCCCTCGAAGTGTTTGCGCAGTTCAGGATTCTGCGTGGCGACGCCCATCGGACAGGTGTTCGTATTACATTTACGCATCATCACACAACCGAGGACAATCAGCGGCAGCGTACCAAACGAGAACTCATCGGCTCCTAACATCGCCATAACGATGACATCCTTTGCGGTCTTCAACTGACCGTCGGTCTGGAGGCGCACCTGATTTCTCAGTCCGTTGCGGACAAGCGTCTGCTGCGTCTCTGCAAGACCAATCTCAGGCGAGATACCCGCGAACCGCATACTCGAAGCAGGCGAAGCACCTGTACCGCCCTCAGCACCGCTGATAACGATGAGGTCGGCCTTAGCCTTAGCCACACCAGCGGCAATGGTTCCCACCCCACTCTCGGCCACGAGCTTCACGCTGACGGCAGCCGTCGGGTTAATATTCTTGAGGTCGAAAATGAGCTGTGCCAGGTCCTCGATACTATAGATATCGTGATGAGGCGGCGGCGAAATCAGCGAGATACCAGGAATGGCGTTACGCGTCTTGGCGATGATCTCGTTGACCTTGAAGCCAGGCAGCTGTCCACCCTCACCAGGCTTTGCACCCTGTGCCACCTTAATCTGTATTTCCTCAGCGTTCACTAAATATTCAGCGGTCACACCAAAACGTCCGCTGGCTATCTGCTTCGTCTTGCTCGACAGCGAGACGCCGTCCACCTCCGTGTGGTAGCGGGCATTGTCCTCACCACCTTCACCAGTGTTGCTTCGTGCGCCAAGCTTGTTCATCGCCAAAGCTAATGCCTCGTGGGCCTCGATGCTCAGGGCTCCGAACGACATAGCACCAGTAACAAAGTGCTTCACGATGCTCTCTACGGGCTCCACCTCGTCGATAGGTGTGGGTTTGGCGGCCTTCTTGAAGCCGAAGAAGTCGCGGATAAAGATAGGCGATTCCTTCTCATCGACAATCTTGGCCCAATCCTTGAATTTATCGTAGTTACCCTGACGGGTAGCCAGTTGCAGCTTCGCAATCGTCTCAGGGTTCCAGGCATGCTTGATGCCGTCCTTACGCCAGGCAAACTGGCCCTGGTTCTTGAGCGTTCCGTTTGTCGCTGTGCCACAGCGACCTACTCCACCAGCCTCATGCAGCGCAATCGCATCGCGGGCAATCTCCTTCAGGCCGATACCACCGATGGTGCTCACTTCCGTTCCGAAGTACCGCCTCAGCAAGTCCTCGCTCAGGCCAATGCTCTCGAAGATCTTCGCACCACGATACGAGCGTATGGTCGAGATACCCATCTTCGACATAATCTTCTTCAAGCCCTTATCCACCGCCTTGATGTAGTTCTTCTCAGCCGTTGCGTATTCCTCCTGGATCTTGCCTTTTTTCACCAGGTCATCCAGCACGGCGAACGTCATATACGGACACAGGGCGCTGGCACCATAGCCTAACAGCAGGGCGGCATGCATCACCTCGCGGATCTCACCGCTCTCCACAATCAGCGCTGTCTGCACACGCTTACCTACGCTAATCAGGTAGTGGTGAACGGCGCTGACAGCCAGCAGCGATGGGATCGCCGCATGCGTCTCGTCGATGTCGCGGTCGCTCAGAATGATATAGTTCACGCCCTCGTCCACACTGGCTTCAGCCTGGTGGCAAAGGTCGTCGAGTGCCTGTCGCAGGCCTTCCTCGCCTTTTGCCATCTCAAACAGGATGGGCAACTTCTTAGTATTGAAGCCCTTGTAGCGGATGTTACATAATATATCAAGTTGTGTGTTGGTCAATACGGGTTGCGGCAGGCGTACCATCTTACAGTTCGAGGCATCGGGTGTCAGGATGTTGGTTCCTACGGCGCCGATGTACTCCGTCAACGACATCACCAGTTCCTCGCGGATGGGGTCGATGGCAGGGTTCGTCACCTGTGCGAACTGCTGACGGAAATAGTTGAAGAACACCTGCGGACGGTCGCTGATGACAGCCAGCGGGGTGTCGTTACCCATCGCAGCTACAGGCTCCTGACCAGCAGTAGCCATCGGCACAATCGTCTTGTCGATATCCTCCTGACCGAAGCCGAAGTTCACCAACTTAGCGGTGAGATTGCTCACACCGTTCTCCACGTGGCGGCCGCTCTTCAGTTTCTCTAATTGTACGCGGTTCTCACTCAACCACTCGCGATAGGGATGTGCCTTCGCCAGCTGCTCCTTGATCTCGCCGTCGTAGTATATCTTACCCTCCTGCGTGTCAATCAGCAGAATCTTTCCTGGCTGCAGACGGCCTTTCGACACCACATCGCCAGGCTCGAAGTCCATCACACCTACCTCAGAGGCGACGACCATCATACCCTGCTTCGTAATCGTGTAGCGGCTGGGGCGCAGACCGTTTCTGTCCAGCATACCGCCTGCGTAGCGGCCATCGCTGAACAGCAGCGCAGCGGGACCGTCCCACGGCTCCATCAATATCGAATGGTACTCATAGAACGCCTTCAAGTCCTCCGAGATGGGGTTCTTGTCGTTGAACGACTCAGGCACCAAGATGGCCATTGCCTGCGGCAACGACAGTCCGCTCATCATCAAGAACTCAAACACGTTGTCCAGGCTGGCTGAGTCGCTCATGCCCTCCTGCACAATCGGTCGCAGGTCCTTGATGTCGCCCAGAGCCTCGCTCGAAAGCACACTCTCACGGGCCTTCATCCAACCGCGATTACCGCGGATGGTGTTAATCTCACCGTTGTGAGCTAACAAGCGGAAGGGCTGGGCTAATGACCACGTAGGAAATGTGTTGGTGCTGAAACGTGAGTGTACCAGCGCCAATCCGCTTGTGAAGTAAGGGCTCGACAGGTCAGGGAAGTACCGACGCAGCTGTCCGCTCGTCAGCATACCCTTATAGATGATGTTCTTGCTCGACAGCGAACATATATAGAAGTCTTTATACGCCGCCGAGTTTGTTGCTGTGTCACAGTAGCCTGCAATACGATTCTCAATGTGCTTACGCACCTTATATAATATACGGTCGAGCATCTCGGCTTTTGCCTCGCTCACACCCGTCACGAAAATCTGCACGATCTCCGGCTCTACCTCCCGTGCTGCCGCGCCAAGCACCTCCGGACATGTCGGCACCGTACGGACATGCATCAACTGCAGATCCTCGCGCTCAATCTCCTCAATCATCACGCTCAGAATCTGCTCACGTGTCTTTTTCTCCTTGGGCAGGAACACCAATCCCGTACCATACTTTCCTTTCTCGGGCACGGGGATGCCCTGCAACAGAATAAACTCATGCGGAATCTGCACCATGATACCTGCACCGTCACCTGTCTTGTCGCGAGTCTCGGCGCCTCGGTGCTCCATATTCTCCAGCACCTTCAGTGCATTGTCCACCAGCTCATGGCTCTTTCCACCGTGGATGTTCACCACCATACCCACGCCACAAGCGTCGTGTTCATAGTCTGGCTGATACAGTCCTTGAAGTTTGCATTTTGTCATATTATCCTTACTTTTACTAACACATTGTTTGGTTTTGGCCGCAAAGGTAATACAAAACGCTCGTATAGCAAACCTTTTACTTTCTTTTCTGATGTTGAAAATAATCGTTACTTACACTTTGCAAGGAAATGGCGCGATTTTCTTGCATTCTGAAAATACAAAGGCGGTTTTCTTCCTCAAATGCTTACACTTTGTCACTTCCTTCCCGAAACAATATTTCTGTGTACGCAAACAAGGGGTATATTTTGACGTTTTGTTACAGAATAGCAGTTATATAATGCAAAACGTAAGCAAAGTGTATATAAAATTTGTTAAACCGTTTACAAAGTGTCAGAAATCCACCTTTTTAACAAACAAACTGCAAGAAAAGCGCTTGTTTTTGTGTCAATATGCAGTAATTTTGCATCGTCAATTGACAGACAAGGGTCCGAAAACGGACTAAGTATTAATTAATAAGGTAAAAGATTATGAAAAGGATTGAAGCAATTATCCGCAAGACGAAGTTCGAGGATGTGAAGGAGGCGCTGCTGCAGTCGGACATCGACTGGTTTGAGTACCATAACGTTCATGGTATCGGACAGAGCCGCCAGGAGAGAATATACCGTGGTGTCCAGTACTCAACGGACGTGATAGAACGTGTGGCCCTGACCATCGTCTGCCGCGACCCGCTGGTGGAGCCGACAGTAAAGGTGATACTTGACGTGGCACATACGGGTGAAGTTGGCGACGGTCGCATCTTCGTGAGCGACATGATTGACACTTGGAGTATCCGTACTGGCGAGAACGGCGACACCGTACTTCGAGATAAGAAGTGAAAAGTGAAAAGTGAGAAGTGAAAAATTTGGGTAACAAAAAAACAACACAATTATGAACGAAATAGGATTATCACTCGATACTGTATGGATGCTATTGGCAGCCATGTTGGTTTTCTGGATGCAGCCGGGCTTTGCGCTGTGTGAGGCTGGTTTTACGCGTAGTAAGAACACGGCTAACATCCTGATGAAGAACTTTGTCGACTTCATGTTCGGCTCGTTGTTGTTCTTCTTCCTCGGCTTCGGCTTTATGTTCGGAGGCGACGTGCTGGGAGGTTTCATTGGCGCACCCAACTGGGGCGACCTGAGTTTCTACAAGAGCGACCTGCCCGTAGAGGGCTTCTTGATCTTCGAGACAGTGTTCTGTGCTACTGCTGCCACCATCGTCAGTGGTGCTATGGCTGAGCGCACGAAGTTCTCGATGTACCTTATCTATAGTGCGGTCATCTCGCTGATTATCTACCCCGTTGAGGGTCACTGGACTTGGGGCGGCGGCTGGCTCTGCAACGATGCTGCTGACAGCTTTATGATGTCGACCTTCGGCGACGTGTTCCACGACTTTGCCGGTTCTGCCATTGTGCATAGCGTGGGTGGTGTGCTGGCTCTGATTGGTGCACTGGCACTGGGTCCCCGCGTAGGCAAGTATGCCAAGGACGGTAAGAGCCGCGCTATCCCTGGTCACAACCTGACGATGGCTGCCTTAGGTGTCTTTATCCTTTGGTTAGGATGGTTCGGTTTCAACCCCGGTTCTCAGTTAGCTGCCAGTGGTGAGGTGAACCGCATCGCCATTTCGCACGTGTTCCTGACCACAAACCTCGCTGCTGCTGCAGGTGGTGTGGCTACGATGTTCCTCACCTATATCAAGTACGGCAAGCCCTCGCTCTCTCTGACGCTGAACGGTGTGCTGGCAGGTCTCGTAGGTATCACGGCTGGTTGCGACCTTGTATCGCCCGTAGGTGCTATTATCATTGGTCTGGTATGTGGTATCGTATTGGTCTTTGCCATCGAGTTCATCGACCACGTGCTGCACATCGACGACCCCGTAGGTGCCAGCTCTGTACACGGTGTCTGCGGTATCTTAGGTACGCTGATGACGGGTCTGCTGTCTACTTCGAACGGTGCTTTCTACGGTCACGGTTGGGGATTCTTCGGTGCTGAGTGCTTCGGCGTCCTCATGATCGACCTCTGGGCTGCTGCCTGCGGATTCGTCCTGTTCTTTGGCATCAAGAAGCTGCACGGCCTGCGCGTCGACAGACGAATCGAAGAGGAAGGCCTCGACATATATGAGCACGGAGAGGCTTGCTATAACTAAAAGTAAAAAGGTAAAAGAGTAAAAAAGGTAAAAGATTATGAAGAAGATTGTTTTATTCGCATTGGGTTTGGTTGCAAGCGCAACAGCCTTTGCACAGGACGAGATTGAGACAACAGTTAGTGGTGACGTTGTTAGTAGTTATATCTGGCGTGGCCAGGATCTGGGAAGTACGGCCTTGCAGCCGACCCTTGGCATAGGCTATAAGGGGTTGTCGCTGACGGCTTGGGGCAGCTACGCCCTGACTAATTCTTCCGACACGAAGGAGTTTGACCTGACCCTCGGCTATACCCTCGGTGGTCTGAACATCGGGCTGACCGACTACTGGTTCGACAGTGGTCTCGACCCTGAGGCCCGCTACTTCAAGTACGACGCCCACGGCACGAACCACGTCTTCGAGGCGAACATCGGCTACGACTTCGGCTTTGCCTCGCTGCAATGGTATACGAATATTTCGGGTAATGATGGCGTAAACAAGGACGGTGACCGAGCTTACAGCAGTTATGTCGAAGCAACAGTCCCATTCCAACTCGCGACAGTCGATTGGACTGCAACGGCAGGTGCCGTCCCCTACGCCACCGACTTCTACGGCACGAACGGCTTTGCCGTCACCAACCTTGCCTTGAAGGCATCGAAGGAGATCAAGGTGACCGACTCGTTCTCCGTACCCGTCTTCGGACAGGTGGTTGCCAACCCCTGTTCACAGAAAGCTTACCTGGTTCTAGGTTTCACGCTGCAACCATAATCTTGTCCAGGTAATCGTCCCTCTCTTCCGTCCTTGTGATGAGAGAGAGGACTTTTTGAAGATTGAACATTGAAAATTGAATATTGAAAACTCAACTTTCGCAAGCTCCGCCTTGCTCAGTTTCGTTAGGGGTGAGTGGTTAGGGGTTAGAGGTTAGAGAATAGTTGGATAAACGCAGAGTATATATAAACAAACGGAAGTGTGGGACTAAGAAAAGGTGTGAAGAGAGTAATCTCTAACCACTAACCTCTAACCCCTAACCTCCAGAAAGTTGAGCATGTGAAATATGCGAAACTTAAATTGAACATTGAGATATTAAAATACTGAAGCTATGAAAGTGAAGAAACGTTGGATTATCCTGATGACGGCGATGACGCTCATCGCCCTGGCAGGACTGGCGGTGGGAGAGCCGTCGTTTGAGTGTGACTGGTCAGTAATTTCTGCTGCCGACGTGGCGTGGCTCATCACCGCCACTATTTTCGTATTGATGATGACCCCTGGACTGTCGTTCTTCTACGGCGGTATGGTGGGAGCAAAGAATGTCATCTCGACGATGTTGCAGTCGTTCATCGCCATGGGACTGATATCCGTCCTGTGGGTGGTCGTAGGTTTCTCATTATGCTTCGGCGACGACATCGGCGGCGTCATTGGCAATCCGCTGACGTTCCTCATGTTCCACGGCGTGGGTGGCGAGGTCTATACCACGCCTGCAGGCAATGTGTTAGGTGGTGCGACAATCCCCCTGGCCCTGTTTGCGCTGTTCCAGATGAAGTTTGCCATCATCACGCCGTCGCTCATCACGGGGTCATTTGCCGAGCGCGTCCGCTTCTCGGCCTATATGTTCTTCATGATGTTCTTCTTCTTCATCATCTACTGTCCGCTGGCCCACATGACGTGGCACCCTGAGGGACTGTTCATGAAGTGGGGCGTCATCGACTTTGCCGGCGGTATCGTCGTTCATGCCTCCAGTGGTGTCGCCGCATTGGCAGGTGCCATCTACCTGGGACGGCGCAAGGCTGATACGCGCAAGAGCGAACCTGCCAACATTCCCTTCGTACTGCTGGGTGCCGCCATGCTGTGGCTCGGCTGGTTCGGCTTCAATGCCGGCTCGTCGCTGCATGCCGACGGACAGGCCATCAAGGCGTTCCTGAACACCAACACCGCCTCGGCAACGGCTATGATGACGTGGATATTCTTCGACTGCCTGCGTGGTCGCAAGCCGTCGGCTATGGGTGCTGCCGTAGGCTGCGTGGTAGGTCTGGTGGCTATCACGCCGTCGGCAGGCTACGTCACCGTGGGTCAGAGCATCTTTATTGCCTTCGTCATCACGCTCATCTGTAACGTCGCCGTCTACTGGCGTTCACATTCCAATATCGACGATGCCCTCGACGTGTTCCCCACTCACGGCACGGGCGGTATCTTCGGCACCGTCTTGACGGGTATCTTCATCCAGGAGGGACTCATCGCCGGCACGTGGGAGGGTTTTGTCATCTTCCTCTACCACCTGCTGGCCATCGTCATCGTCTTCGTCTACACCTTCGCCATGAGCTGGCTGGGCTATAAACTCATCGACGGTCTCATCCCCATGCGCGTCTCAGCCTTCAGCGAAAAGGTCGGCCTCGACTTCTCGCAGCACGACGAGCACTACGGCCTCGCCCATATCGGCGAGCGCGAACTGGCGGAGTATGAAGAACATATCCGTGAGAAAACAAAGGGTTAATTATTCAAGTAGTAAAGGAGTAAGGAGATGTGGAGGTATAGTAGATTACTTTTGTTAGCTGTACTACTTACTCCTCAACTCCTTACTCCTCCGCTCGACCTTGGTCGCTTGGCTTGCCAAGAACTCCTTACTCCTTACTCCTCCGCTCGACCTTGGTCGCTTGGCTTGCCAAGAACTCCTTACTCCTTACTCAACTTGCCAAAGTTGTGGTGTAGTCAGCAGGCGTCATGCCCGTATACTCCTTGAACTTCTTCTGGAAGTAGCTACGGTCGCTGAAGCCACAATGCTGGGCCACCGCCTCGTTGTTCCAGTCAGGGTTTTCTTTCAGTATGCGCTTTGCCTCATCTATGCGCAGGCTGGTCATCCAGTTGGCGTAAGTGCAATTCTGGTCCTTCTTCAGCCAGGCCGACAGCAGGTAGCGTGGTACGCCGATGGCTTCGGCGGCAGCGGGCATGTTGATACCGCTCTGCCGATAGCCTCCCTGCGCCACCCATCGGCCGACGGCCTCGCCTACGTGCTGCATCACGTCCTGAGTCAGTTCCGAGGTGCTGTCTGTGGTGGCCAGCTCTTCATCCACTACCTGCCGCTCCGCGTTCTCCTGGCGCTCGTTCTCCTCAGCGGCATTCACCGTCATTGGTGCCGAGCTGACGGCATAGCCGCAGAAGCTGTCCACCAGAAAGAAGATACCCACGAAGAAGAGAACGCCGAAGATGGCGAGTCCTGCACTCCTGACGAAGATGAGCAGCGGCACCATCATGGCCATCACCATCAGCACCAGGATGCTCAGCTTCATCCAGCGCAGCAGGTCGTCAGTATCGCGGTCGTAGTAGTTCTGCAGGGCGCGGCGCATTTGCACGATGTTTCTCAGGTGCAGACTGGCGTAGTAGCCCTGCATCATGAGGTAGAGCACCGATGCCGCCACCTCGGCCCCGTAGAGCTGCGGCGTGTCGCTCAGCAGCGGCCGTCCGTCGATGTTGACAGCCACGCCTAAGAGCAACAGTACCAATGCCCACGCAGCGCCGCCGGCCCATCTGGCCGTGTGGCTCACGCGCCCCTGCCGTTGCAGGTAGAGCAGTGCCAGCGCGATAGCCCAGCTGGCAGGTATGAACAAAATGAGGTTCACCAGCACGGCTTGCGTCACACCCATCGCGCGCAAACCCAATGTATATTGCAGCAGGAACTGCACGTCGAGCAGCCCGATGCCCGTCACCATCAGCCATCGTGCCTTGCCCACGACATCGTTCACCGCCACCCTCCTTGGTAGCAGCACCAGCTTCAGCACGAGCAGCGTCAGCACGACGATGGCAGTAAATTGCATCAGTTCCACGGTGCAAAGGTACTACTTTTTTGGGGCAAAACAGACCATTTGGTGTGAAAATTATGCAAATTTCCACACCTTCTTGACATAGATTACACACCATTGTCATATTTTCCACACCCTTTTTCGTATTATTCTTGTATCTTTGTACCACAAATTAATCAACCATTTATTATTTATTATGAACTCATCAACCTACCTCTACGAAACGCCCCTCTGGATACTCATCCTCCTCGCCTCGGCCTACGCCGTCGCCCTCGGGCACTTCCTCTATCTCGGCTTCCGCCTGTTCTGGGGAAAGTAAATAAAACGTGAATACCATTCACAAATTTCGCAAAAGAACACGCTTATTGTCCTTTTGTCCATATGTCCGTATGTCCATATCTTACGAAAGACCTGCCGTGCTTCGCAGCAGGGCAGGCCGAATAAAACAAATAATCCTCTACTCCTTACTCCTTACTCCTTACTCCTTACTCCTTACTCCACATCTCCTTACTCCTTACTCCACATCTCCTTACTCCTTACTCCTTTTTTAGGGTTTGTTACTACTGATACCTTCAGTCGGCAGTCGTCATAGCTGACGAAGGATATCTCTGCATAATAGTCGGTTCCCTTCTTTACCAGGCGGAACTCGTCGAAGCCGCGGCCCGTCCTCAGCCATCTGTCCCACAGGAACTGATAGAGCATGAGTAGCTGGTGGAGCGAGGTGCATCGCAGGCTCACAAACCAGCGGTCGCCGTCATTGGGGTCGGCCTTGATGCAGTCGGTCTTCAGTTTGCCGAGTTTTTTGTGGGAACCTCTGAGGAGTAGCTGTACCCGCTCCTCGAGCGAGCGGGCCAGCTTTCTGTTAGTGACTTTTCTCATACCATGATATGCGTTACAACTTTCTCATACCTTGCAGGCTTCTTCTCAGGCGTAAGATTCTTGACATAGCCTGCATTCAGCCATCGCGTAATGCGTTTTACGGCAGTCTGTTTGTCAATACCCAAGGTGTCTGTCGCCTTTTCAACCGTAAACTCTTTCGGCAGCACTTCAAAGTCGGCGGCAGCCTTCGACGTGCGTCGGCGCGGCTGCACCTCGTTCTCGGCGTTCTGCCAAGTGTCTAAGAGCATGCGCCCGAAGTAGTAGTCCTGCCAGTAGATGACCGCCTCGTAGATGATGGCGGCAAAGCGCAGGTCGTCGTCATCGACGTCGGCCGTTCCCGTCTCGCGGTACGTCTCCCACTGTCGGCCGTAGATGCGCGGCAGGGTGAACCAGATGGCGTAGTAGACGGCGCGCTTGCGCAGCAGGTCGAGCACGTCGTCAGCCGCTTCGCCTGCCTCCTCGGCATACTCGGCGCAGAGGTCGTAGCAGTAGTCTACCAGCCGCTCCACCTTCAGCTCGCCCTTCATCGTGTCGAACCTATAGCCCCACTCCTTCAGCCGCGCCTCGGTCTCGTGGTTGACGGTCTGCGAGCCGCGCGCCATCATGCGGTACTTCGTGGGCCACATCTTGGTGATGGCCACGCGGGTGCAGAATCCGTCGTTGATGTTGCGCATGTTGAACTTCTTCTGCAGCGACACGGGGGTGCCTGTGATGACCTGGTTCCAAAACACCTGTATCACGTCGTTCACCGAGTCGTTGTTGGCGTAGTCCACGCCCGAGTACTCGTTGTGGAAGGCCTTCAGCTCCAGGTCGTGCTTGCCTGCCCAGTCGCTCTTCTGGGCACCTACGGCTGAGTCCAGCTCTGAGTCGAACATATAGAGGTGCAGGTGCATCACGTCGCCGTCGATGATCTCCTTGGCATTCTCGGCACGTCGGAAGAACACGTTGTTCGACGTCTTCGACGGCAGGTAGCGTATCATCTCCTCAGGCTGTTTCAGGGCGTCGGCCTTCTGCGCCTTGCTGCTGGTGTCGCGCTCCTTCTTCTGCCGCTTGTATTCGCGCTCGGCCTTGCGGGCGGGGGCGTCGACATTCTTCATCACGGCCATGATATAGCTGTCGAGCTTGTCGGCAAACGACTTTCCCGAGGCGGGCTGGCCTATGATGAAGGTCGTGGGGTTCAGGCGCGTCAGCTGGCCGTCGTAGTGCTCATACCAGCAGCGCGTCATCAGCGTGTTGAACATCGTGCCCGAGGCGAAGACGGCGGCCAGTATGTTCTCGTCGCTTACCAGCTGGCAGGCATCGGTGTAAGGGCCCGCCAGCAGCGGTTTCAGCCGGCGGCCTATGCTCTCAAAGCTCTGCCGCTCCTCCTCCTCGCTGACGCTGTCAGTCCGTCGGCGGGCTTCCATCTGTACGCCCACGCTGTCGAGGGCTGCCTTCAGGCGCTTGGGCGTCCCCCACCACAGTTCCTTCTCGCAGCTGGTTCTGATGAGACTGTCCAGCTCCTCGCCTGCGCCGTCCTTCTCCACCCACCGGCGGATGAAGTCGCGCTCCATGATGACGCTCTTGATGAAGTCGGCGTTGTTCGAGCAGATGTAGCGCAGGTCGGCCACTAAGCGCAGCATCATCTTGTGGCGGTCGCCCGGCTCAGGCTCTCCGCCGTTCTGCTCAAACCACGCATCAAGGATTCTCGCATACTCCACGTCGTGGTAAGTGCTCGGGAAATCCGTCTTTGGCTCCACTGCAACACGCTGCTGCTCCACAGCAGTACGGCGAGCGGCACGTTTAGTACTGCCAGACACATGACCGCTACGATACAGCTGGCCAAACTTTTCATTATACTGAGGGTTGTCATAAGTAAAGATGGTTTCTGAAATGTAAAGAATATTCGCTTTGTCGACCACATACGAGCCGCGGTCGGCGTTGATGCAGGAGCCATCGGCCTCGAGCCCTGCATAGGGCTCGGGGTTGATGCTCTTGATCTGCGTGAGCAGCTTCTGCTGGTTGCCCTCGATATTCAGGTCGGGGTCGGCAACGGTCACCAGTCGCAGGCCGTCGCCGCTGGGCGTGACGTGTGCCAGCAGGATGGGCGTCTTGCACGAGTTCTCGTCAAACCAGTGCCCGGGCAGCGACTCATACAGCTTCAGCGGGTCGAGTCCCACCTGCGACAGATGGTCGAAGTCGTGCATGATCAGTCCGTTCAGCCGTGCCGCCTTCTGTACGCGCCACGAGTCGGTGGGCTTGGGCTTCTGGGGGTCGCCGCCCTCGTTGGGGTCGAACGTACACATATAGCAGGCCATGGGCAGACCGCGCTTTACGCTGTCATAATTTTTCCTGTCGCCAGCCCAGTAGAGTTCGTGGCATCGCCTGACGGCATCAGCCACTTCAGTGCTGCCCGTGTAATTCAACCACGCCTGGCTATCTGCCGGCACAGTCTTTTCAAAGAATCTTCGTTGTAGTGCAAACATCTTGATAAGTTGATATAGTTCTGATAGAGTTTTTCGCAGAAGTCGACATCCCTCGAGAGGTCGATGATGATAGAGATTTCAACCTGTCCCTGCGTCTCGTTGACGCAGCAGACGTAGTCAGGGTTCTTCTCGAGCAGCGAGCCGCACGGCGTGTTCTTGGGCTTATACGCGGGCAGCTCGTGCCCGTCGCGGCGCGCCTGCTCCAGCACGTCACTCATCTGTTTGTAGAACTTGCGGACGGGGTCCGCGTCCTTGGCATCCACACTGAGGTGCATGCACCGCGACTGGTGCTTCGTGCCCTTCGTCACATACATCTTGCCGCCACCGGCCTCCACCACTTCCGTCTGACTGCTCTCACCCGTCGGCTGGATGGGGTCAATCTTGATGGTGTAGTCATCATAGACGGTGTTGTTGGATCTGAATTTCTTTAATACTTTCATCGTCTTACTAATTTTTAATTCTTCAATTCTTCAATTCTTCAATTTTTAAATTACTTGCTTGTTCAAACGTTTGACGATGCAAAGATAGTCTCAACTTTTCAGTTATAAGCACAAAGAAAGCATTAGTTCATAGCACGTAAACCACTATAAACCACTATAAACTTTTATAAACCGAAAGCGTAAACTTTTGGCTTTCCCGTAAACCTCGGAAAGCAAAAAAAAGGAGAGCTAAAACACTCTCCTGCACCAGTTCTGCCTTGAACTTTTGTATAACCCCACTTCGCTGAGAATAGTCCACAAATCCCCCTTTCGGCTATTCCCGTAGTCAGAGATTAGCTTATCCCCTACCCACTGGTTCACAACATCGGTGATATCCTTGTCCTTCATGCCTTCAATTTCATTCAAGAAGCGACTGACATTTTCTGCGTTGTTATAGAATATCGGTTTGAGCCGCTCGACTACGTCATCTTGTTCCGTCGGCTCTTCCTGCCTGTCATCGCCTGCCGCTTCCTCCTCTCCGCCGCCCTGCTGCACCACGGGCTGCTGCGTCACCGTCGACCCAGGCATGGCAAACACGCAGCCAGTGATGGGACCGTTGAACACCTGGCAGTTGGCACCTGCCTCGAAGTGGTTCACCACGTTCTTCGTCTCATTCTCCTCCATCGCTCACTCAGTTTTTGTCAAATTCACCCTTCACCTCACCGTTGAACACCTGACAGCCGCTGCCCGCCGCAAAGTTGTTCTGCACAGTCGCCACCGCCTTCGGCTCCTCCGGAATCGTCATCACCTCGTTCACCAGCATCAGCTGCTCCTGGTAGTGCTCCTGCGGCAGTACGCACTCCAGGAACGTCTTCAGGAACGCGAAGCGGTCGAGGCTCTGCAGCCGCTTCACGAACGCCTTGATCTTCTCCACCGACAGCGTGATGTAGTTCCTCAGCATCATAATCTCCAGCCGCGCCGCCTCATTATCCGCCTCCAGTGCACCGACCCTGTCCCTCAACTGTTCGCACTCACCCATCCGCTCGGCCAGCTGCCTCTCCAGCTCGGCAATCCTCACTGCCTGACTGGTCTTGTCGTCAGCCAGCCGCTGGAATTCCTCAATACTAATCTCCATGATTTTACCTCCTATATATGTGTGTTAATGAATAATTGGAAAAAGACTGCAAAGATACAAAAGAAGTGGGACTTCCCCAAAGGTCAGCCCCACTTTCTCACGTTAAAAATCGTTTATCCTTGATTCTTGCCGAAAACCTGCACAAACTCCCGTTTTGTGCATCCCGTTTCCTGTACTTCAAACGGATCGGAGAGCCGTCCCTTAGTCACTTTCAGGTCAGTCCTTGCCATAAAAGACTATTGTAATAGTTTCTTTACTTCCTTAACCTCCATGTCAGCACCTTGGGCTATTTGTTCTATAGACAAACCCATAGCCTGCAAACGATGAATGGTTTCTATCTTTTCTTTCTGAGCGCCCTTGACCTCGCCTTTGCGTTCAGCCGTTTCCAGTGTGCTGGTATAATCCCAGTATTCTTTCTGGCTTGCCTCGTATAACCTACGTTCTGCATCAGAGTACTTCGCAATTTCTGCCTGCTCAAACAACTTCTTGAAGCCGAAGTCGGTGTACGGGTTTATGAATTTCTCCCTTGTATCGTCTGCCATAACTATATCCTATTTATATTCTGCTGCAAAGATAGGAATTATTTCTGAATAAAAACAACGAATCGACAACTTTTTCTACAAGAACTCGCTTAACATATCAAACTCCAATGGCTCAGTGCCGCTATCTGATTCTCGTATGAGGTCTCGTCATATATCTTCAAACCGTTCTCGCCGACTTCCTCAGGGAAAGCCGACAGCTTCGGTTCTTCTTCTGTCTTAACATTCATCATTACTTCTTTCTCATGCAACTCGCAATTCAGCATGCAAAGATACAAAAGAAGCGGGACTTTCCCAAAGGTCAGCCCCACTTTCTCACGTTAAAAATCGTTTATCCGTGATTCTTGCTGGAAACCTGCACAAACTCCCGTTTCCTATGTGTCAGTATGTCAAGGGACTGTCCCCTGTCATCTCTGCCCCCAGGGGACGGATCGGACAGTTCCTCGAGGACACAGAAGGGGCTGTCATGCTTTTCGTTACTTTTTACGCCCCAAGCGTACGCTATTACGAAAATAATTCGTAACTTTGCAGCCGAATTAGCCATTCAAATGCAAAGATTATGTCACGACAGCAGATTATAGACAAGCACAGAAACCTCTTCTGGTATACGCCCGACGACCAGAAGCACGACATCAGCGACGCCCTGCTTGTGGAGCGCATCCTCAACGACGGCACACTTGACGACTGCCGCGAGCTCATTCAGGTGCTCGGAGGCAAGCGCGTGGCCGAGGTGTTCTTCTCAGCCACAGGCCGCCAGAAGCAGAACTACTACCCCGAAATCCATCACTTCTTCTCACTCGTACTCCGGAAATATGCATAGCGAGATTCTCAACGACCGCCAGCGCGAGCTGCTGCCCTTGATGGCTCAGTTCCGACGCGAGTACTACCTCGTGGGCGGCACAGCCATCGCCCTTTATCTGGGCCACCGCCGCTCCATCGACTTCGACCTGTTCAAGCCCGGAGCCATCAACCACAAGCGCAATCTCGACAAGATTGCCGTGCAAGACATCGAAGGACTGTCATAAAGGTATAAAATAAATAATTCAAGTTTCGCATTCGCTCACCTTAAGAAGTTAGAGGAAGTTCTTCGCAAGCGAAGCGAGCAAGCTCGAGCGAGAATGGAGCAGGACTATCGTCTCATGACTTCTTGAGCGGTCGAAGACCGCGATGACTTCCTATGACTTCCCATGACTTCTCTCAACTTGCGAAAGTTGAGTAAATAAGGTACACAGTATGTCAGGGGACTGTCCTCTGTCATCTGCGCAAAAGAACACGCTTATTGTCCTTTTGTCCATATGTCCATATAAAAGCTTTCTGTGAGAGAAGAGTGTGGAAATTGTGCAAATTTCCACACCTTTTTGCCATGAATTACACACCTTTGCCATTTTTTTCACACTTTATTCTTATTAATTATGTACCTTTGCGCCCGAAAATTTCGAGAACCATAGTCGGAAAGAGAAAATAACAACAAAATAACCATTAAAAAGAAATGAAACGACAAAGAAGAATGTTTCTGGCGCGCGCAGCCATGACGCTGCTGCTCGCCGTGCTCACGACAACAGGGGCGTGGGCTGTAAGTCTTACCGACTTCAAGACTGAAGTGGTCGATGAGAAGACCATCTACCTCATCAACAACAAGGACGACTTGGAGAACCTCGCGGCCTACGTCAATGCCGGCAACAACTGCTCGGGACTCACCTTCAAGCTAAACAATCCCATCTACATGACGGCAGTGGCCGCAGGGCAGAGCAACCACACGCCCATCGGCAATTATGAAAACTATAACAAAACGTTCCGCGGCACCTTCGACGGCAACAACAAGATCATCGACGGCATGACCATCTATATGCCCAATAACACTTATGTGGGTCTGTTCGGTTATCTTTCGGACGGAGCCGTAGTCAAGGACTTGACCCTCACCAACTGCCACATCACAGGCAATAACTTAACTGGCGGTATAGCAGGCAAAACATATGGAGGCGATGACGATAACGCTCGTGTTACCATCGAGAACTGTCATGTAAGCGGTGAAAACATAGCTACCGTTGACGCAAACTATCACGGCGGCATCGTTGGTCAGTCCAAATACACCAATCTTAAGGATTGTACAGTCTCTGGCACACTCTCAGGTATCTCTGGTGAAGGTTGGGGTGGTATTTTAGGTTATATTAGCGGAAATGTCAGCGTGACAGGCTGTGAAAATGCAGCCAACATCACCCTCACTACCAGTGTTACAGGATGTGGCGGCATTGTCGGATCTATACCTAACTATGGCACTTCAGTCAGCAATTGTCTGAACAGGGGCACTGTCTCAGCAGGGAGCAGTGCCGTAGGAGCCATTTGCGGAAACGATGAAAGTCAATTCTTCACGAACTGCTATTACGTCCCCTTCAACAACGTGAAGGCTTTCGTACAGCATAATAGTACTGAGACTTTTGACGTTGCTGGAAGTGGCTACCACGTCAATATCGGTAAGGGCACGGCAGAGTATCCGTATCTCATTAGTAGCAGCGCTGACTGGGATGCCTTTGTTTATTTAGTTGAGAACTACAACAGCACCTATGCCACTTCCAGCACGCGTTACAAGCTGACTGCCGACATCTCCGTCACGACGATGGTGGGCACGGAGACGAACCCGTTCCGTGGCAAATTTGACGGTAGCGGACACACGCTGACCGTGAACTACACGGTGTCATCGGCGTCAGAAAATTATGTTGCTCCGTTCAGATATGTTGGCGAGAGTGAATTCAAGAATCTGCATACGGCGGGTACCATCACGATAAATAACTCTTCCTATGTTTATTTTTGTTACGCCTCAGGGCTGATATACAAAAGCGTCGATTTCCACAGCTCAACCATCACTAAATGCTGGTCGAGCGTTGACATAAGTTATACGGGATCCAGTAGCAACAGTGCTGCCTATCTAAGTGGTTTCATTGCCTCACCGAATTACAACTGGCTCACCTTTACAGACTGCCGCTTCGATGGCAACATCACTGTCACAGGAACCGGGCTTGCTTATTGCAGCTCATACACCGGTAGAGGCACTGTCAACAAGACCTTTTTCAACAACTGTCTGATGGCGGGTACGATCACGGTCCCGTCAGGCAGCACGTATAGTAAGACTTTTTATCGTAATACAGAAAATAAGCCTGTGGAATATAACAACAGCTACTACACACAGAACGTCTGCAATAGCGATCAGGGCACGGCCGTTGGCGACATGACGGTTGATGAGCTCGCCACTCAGCTCGGCGCAGGCTGGACGGTGGACAACGGCAAGGCGGTGCCTGCTGTCTTCGGTTACATCCTGCTGGCCGACAACGCTGCTGACAACAGTAACAGCACGGCCATTAGTAACAAGAACGGCGAGACTGTCAACGTGATGCTGGACGGCCGCACCCTCTACAAAGACGGTGAGTGGAACACCATCTGCCTGCCGTTTAACGTCGACCTGACTGACGAGAACGGTCCGCTCTATGGTGCTATCGCCAAGACGCTGACCGACGCCAGCGTAAGCGGTACCACCGTTAGCCTGACCTTTGGCAACCCCGAAAGCACAACGGAGCCCGTGACGACGCTGAAAGCCGGCACACCTTATATCATTAAATGGGATGCTGACCTCATTATCAATAGTGATGACGACTGGGTAGCTTTCGCAGATGCCGTTGCAGGTGGTAACACTTTCGCCGGCAAACTCGTGAGACTCGGTGCTGATGTTAATGTCTCGAAGAAGGTGGGTACATGGCTTGGCTCTAACGATAGCGGAAACCGTCCATTCTGTGGTATCTTCGATGGCAATGGACATACCCTCACGTTGGCACTCGATAATGGCAATGCACAGGGCTACGCACCGTTCTCTGCTGTGCAGGGAGCTACCATCATGAACGTGAATACTACGGGTACGGTGAGGCTTATTTCTGATAAGGCCTACCACGCCAGCGGCTTGGTAGGCTTCGCTAATGGCGTGACCATCCAGAGCTGCCATGTCAGTGCCGACATCCAGTTCCCCAATGGCACGGGTACCGTACATAGCGGTGGTATCATCGGCCACGCCCTGTCGTCTTCGTTTACCATGACCAACTGTCTGTTCGACGGTTCCATCGGTTACGTCAGTGGCGGCTCGGGCACTATGACCAACGTGGGTGGACTCGTAGGCTGGAGTGATGCTTCTACGCCCAACATCACGAGTTGTCTGAACGCTGGTTCATTCGCCAATCCGAGTGGCATCTGCAAGATAGCCCGTGGTGATGGTAAGGGGCGTGGCTCCATCAGCCAATGCTATTCCACGACGGATGCCAGCACCAACGGTGACCGCTACGACAGTCGTGGCACCTACACCACTGAGACAGGTAGTGTCCTGCGGGCTTTGCTCGGCAGCGGCTGGCAGGTGAAGGACAACAAGGTGGTTCCTGTGATAGGTAAGTACACAACCACCATCACCAACCCGATGTTCAACAATGTCACCATTAAGTCATCGACACAGGCAGAACGTACCATCTCCATGGACGGCGGCAAGGTGAAGTTCATCGGCTACTACGACGCGTTCCCCATCACATCAGCCGACACAGACATCTATTATATTTCCACTGGTAACCAACTGCAGAGCACTGGCACAGACCGTACGCTGAACGCCTGCCGCGCCTACTTCCAGTTCAATGACGGCAACAATGCCCGCGAGATCGTGATGAAATTTGCCGAGGACGAGACCACAGGAATTCAACCCCCCACCATCTCCCCCGAGGGGGAGAGAGCAGAAGCCTTCCCTCGGGAAGGTTTGGATGGGGTCTGGTACACGGTTGACGGGCGCAAGCTCAGTGGTAAGCCGACACGCAAGGGACTCTATATCTTCAATGGTAAAAAGACGGTGATTAAGTGAGCTCAAGGTTGTAATTAAGTAAAAAGGAGAACAGAATTATGAACAAGAAAGTATATATAGAACCTAACACCAAGGTGGTCAGCATGGTACTGCAACACATGATTACCGCAAGCGGAGGCGACTCATCGAACAGCCTTTACATATCGAACACCAAGGATGTACGCAGCGGCGGCACCAACCGCGCTCGCGAATGGGACTGGGACGACGAAGAGGACTGGTAATCACTCAAATACTCAAGAAAAGGCTGGAAGCAACACTTCCAGCCTTTTTGCTATGAATTTCACTGACATTTGGGACATTAGAGACTGTCTTGCCCTGAAAAACGTTGAATAAAAAAACAACGTTTAAAAATGGAGAAAACAGAAGATTTAGATGTATTAGAGTTACAAGAATTTGCACTAA
>CACZDV010000029.1 GCA_902780025.1 uncultured Prevotellaceae bacterium | reverse complement strand
AGTTACGTTTATTGACATGTTTTGGGTCATGTCTTGTAAACGTCGAAATTGATCATTAATAAGTGATTTTAATGGACTTATATATAGCACTTGATAGCCACAAACGCTCTCCCATCTAAGAATGTTTGTCAATATAGGAAGAAATACAGCTTCTGTTTTTCCACCAGCGGTAGCAGCACTAATTATAACATCACAATTATCATCAAGAATGGGGGGAATGGACTTCTCTTGAATGTCTTTAAGAGAAGTCCACCCTTGCTTCCATACCCATTGCTGTACTTTAGTATCAAGCAAGTCGAATGATGATGATCGTTGCTGCTTCATACAAAAACTTAAAGTTTAAAAGTCGCGAACTCATCTTCTTCATTCGCGTTTAGTTCTCCATAAGATGTTAGAGCATCCTCTATTTCTGTAGGTTCTACGTCTTTCTTTATTTCGATTTTTCGAATAATATCATCCCATTTAAGTGACGGATATTGTTCAAGAATAGACAGTAAATCCAGAAAGCCCTTAATAGTATTTCTTGGTGTTCTGAAATAACTATCTCCTATTTTATTTGCACAATAGTTCATATACGCAATAAGCGCTTCATCAGGAACTAAATAATTATTTTCATTTCCTTTCGCAAAAACATTTCTGAGATTTTTAAGCAAAACATATAGTTCCTCTTTTGAGAGATTTGCCAAACGTAGAACAGTAGAATTGTAGTCAGTCAACCCTAATTGTTTTGAGAAACTATTTTCTGCTAATCTTGAACGTAAGGCTTCATAACTGTATAAACCACGCCGCGTATCAGTTAAGAATTCTGGTGTGCCACTCATAATGAATCCTATATTAGAAATGGTGCCCTGGAGTGTATCATTAAGAATACTGAGTATTTCCTCATAATTCATTTTGCGAGATACGCTATTAGGATTCTTATATAAATTAACCATTTCGTCCAAATTAACAAGTAAACCTTTATATCCAGCTTTCTTTACAAATATCGAATATAACTTTAGCGTATTATAAAAAGAAGCATCATTAAGGAAGTCTCGGATGCCTAGATCTTTCATAGTATCTGTTTTTGTGGAATACTCTCCTTTTAACCATTTTATAGCACTATTTTTCAAGTCGTCATTCCCTGTATCAAATGCTTCCCAGTATTTATTTACAACATGAGCAAAGCTGTTACCATTGGGATAATCGTTTAGTTCACCTAACAAAGATTTTATCTTCAGAGATGTGTCAACACCTTCTCGTTGAGCTATTTCTTGGGCTAAGAAGATGAATTTCTCCAAGATATTGGTCAACGCATTACCATCTTGTTTTGTCCTAGTAGACAAACTTGTTACCAAATCAGACAATAATCTTCTTGCTTGCCCCTCTGTTCCATGCAATCTTTTTGATGGGCTCAAATCTGCATTCATAGTAACTAGTCCTTTCTCTAATGCGATACTTCGAACTAATGACAAGAAAAACGTTTTTCCAGAGCCATATTCACCAATTACCAGTCTAAAAGATGAGCCACCATCAGAAATGGTGTTGACATCTTTAACAAAAGATTTCAATTCTTCGCTTCTGCCAACCTGTATATGTTGTAAACCGATTCTTGGAACAACTCCACTTCTCAATGCTTGGATAATTGTTTCTCGTTCTTTTGGTTTTATTACTTTAATCATATCAGTTTGTCTTTAAATTCTGTCATAACATATATTGTGTCACCATCATCTTCAATGACGGCATCTTCAATTCTACTGTAAGAGTAATCGTTAATACGCTCCAAAACAGAGCCTATCATAAGATGACGTTTTTGACAAAGTGTCTCAACATCGTTTCTTTTCCACGATTCTTTAGTAAGAAGAATCTTAAGTATATCCAAAAGAACATTATTTTCTTGGCTCGTCGCCCCCGTTATTTCATCATTATCTTTAAAAATACCTGACAAAAGTTCCTGTGCTTGCTTTGTTTGCTTCTCGACCTTTTCAAGTCGTTCATCGCATAATGAAACTTGACAACTATTTGTTATAGCAACTTTATCAATAGTATATTCTGTCGCATCTTTTTCTTTCTCAATCGTGGCAAATTCTTCACCTTCGGTAATAATCCGATGTACTTTTGTATGTATATTTTGAAAATCTGTATCAAACAATGAGAGGGAAGAAAATGCTTGTGATGGCAATTCTGATGCAAGTATATAGTATTCGTCAATGCGTTTAACTATTCTTTTGAAACAATTATTGAGGCATTGATTAAAAAAAGCTAAGCTATAAATGACTGGAAAGAGTTGGACGTTGAAAATAAAGTCATAAAGAAGCTTTGAATAATCCTGAGGGCTATTAATACAATATAATTGATAATGGCTAAAACTCTCAGGTTCTTGTATAATTCTCTGAAGTTCTTCCCAATTGTCTTTGTATGACATTTTTATCAATTCTGATTCCACCATATCAGCAAATTGTGCATAAAATGAATCTGTCAGTAATTGTTTTGGTATAGAATCATTACAATTTAAGACATACATGATATTGCGACAGATACCTTCCATGATACTACCGTTGTTGTTATTGTTATGGGGGGATAGGATTAAGGCTTCACGACATAATTTCAGATGTGGAAGAATATCTTTAGGCACCAATTCTTCCAATCTGTTAACAAAAAATTTGCTTATAGCTGCATCTATGAAAGCAACAAGTTCTATGCAATATATATTATCTTCTTGACATTGATTATATAAATCAACAGAACAATTAATAATTTCCAACCTATCTTTTTCTGTTGCGGTATCATCAACGAACATTCTTAATTGAAGCCCCAAAAGATAAAAAAGAAAAGTTTCTGATGATATTTCTGATATTCTCTTATGTCCACTCAACCACTCAAGATATTCATATCTATGGGTCGGATGCATATCCAAGTAACTACTAAACGGAACAATCAGCAACGGTTCTTTACTGACAGGCAAGTCTTCATGAATAACTGTTCCATACAATTTAAATGATTTGTAATTCCTATTGTATTGCAAATTCTCATGATGCCTAGTTATACTCAAGGGATCACGATGCCTACAATCAAACACCTTTATCATTTTACATGATTTGGGAATTTTTAAATAATTGCCTAAATAAAACAGTCCTTTTGTTAATTTTAATCCTTGAATCTCAATCATTTCACCTGAGCATATCCAATGAGAAGGCTTCTTTGTATTGCATTCTTTTAATGCTTTTAAATGTCTTTCTTGAAATAAAGTTCTTGTGGTTTCCAACAATTTTTTCTTTTCTTTTGTCATATCATAAGAGAGCATTTGAACTAAACTCTCTCTAAGGTTTTGGTATCGATTTGCATTATCAAGCCACCAATGGAACTTGTTCGCACTTTTATTGTATGAATTCTCAAGTCGTTTGCAATTTTGTGCAAGGTCCTGCTGTGCCAATACGTGTACTTTTGAAAGTTTGGAAAACATAACCTCGTATTCTTTTCCTATTGGTTGTACACCTATTATTGGGGAAAAGAACAATCGTTCAAAAATGCCTTGAATTTCTGTATATGTCAGTTCTTTCATTAATAATCCCTTTCAATTTGTTCAAATGATGTTATTTTACTAAGTATATTTGTTCGTTGGTAATCAGACAAATTACATCCAAGAATTTTGTTCTCTTTGTTGAGAATATAATGGATAATTGCATTCCTCTCAGCCTCTTTAGAAACAACAATGTGATTAACTAGTGTAGTTATTTCAATGTCATCAAGATGGAGATACAATTCACGTGGATAGTTATCATTTAATTTCACCTTAAAGTAGTCAACCTGCTCTTTTGACGCAAGCTTCAACCATCCTAAATTAGGAGAAGGTCTATTACAATCAGGAATAACAATTCGCCATTCTCGTTCTTCCATATAGTCATATCCACATGTTTCTTTATATGGTTTGGAGAAGCCGATAATACTATCTATTGCATTTACATCCTTAATCTTCTCAGAATATTTCTCACGTATATCGGCTCTCATAATGAGGTTTTTAAACTTCAACTCCTCTCTAGTGTTTTTAAGAGGGACTTCCATTTCATTATTCGGTATCTCTCCACCTATTATTTGATTAACAAAACCATCTTTTTGAATAGATAGTTTTATCAATTGTTCATCAAAAATCGGGTGACACCTATATTGTACCGGATTCATTATATAATCTGTCGTGTTAACTGCCTTAATCAATGCCTCACGATTAAAACCTATCATATAATTACCATATTTTCCTCTATGGTTTTGTGTTCTGAGAAGAGGAATGTCACAAAAACAAATCATAGGTATTGCAATACCTTTGCATTCAATGATCTTATTTCCTTTCTTTAATTCAATATCCCAGCCTTGTTTTGCTACAATATCATCAAAAGGCTCGTAGCAATAGCTAAATCTTAAACCTTCTGATAGGATTTGCTTAAAGACTTCAAATTCTCTTGTGAAATGAAACAATGACGAAGAGTTTACCATTTATATCTCTTTACTTTGAAGCAACTAATAATTCCCTAACATCAACATCTAAATGCTTAGCAATATCATAAAGCTGTTCCACAGATGGCTGCACCTTGTTGGTCATCCATCGCGATACAGTTCCCAGGTTGCGGCCCATCTGCTCTGAGAGCCATGTGCCAGTCTTATTCTTCTCCGCTAAGACTGACTTGATACGATTGTAATGCGTATATTCCTTCATTTTAGTGGAAATATATTATTTTTAGGCGTTTCGTGTGCAAATATAATAAATTAATTGCAAGGGAACAAATGTTTTCTTACAAATCAGTTTAAATACAAATAAAAAGGACGAAATTTACTTGTTTTTCTAATTCCGGCTGCAAAACTACTATCTTTTCCTGGTTCTGTCGCTATGCAAAATATAGCAGTTTGCGGAATAAGAACGGGTTACGATTTGGCAACCTAACTCCTTCACCAATCCTCCCCTATTTGCTATTTGACCCAAATTGAACTTCCTCGTTCTTCCCCGTCTTGCCTTTATTTCAGGCCGAATTGCGTTAATCTTCCAAGATCCGTTGTTTTTTACAGACTTTTTTCGTAACTTTGCAGCCGAAAAGAAAAAATCCACACGATAATGAAAGAATTAGCACTTAAGTACGGATGTAATCCGAACCAGAAGCCCTCGCGCATCTTTATGCAGGAGGGCGAGTTGCCCATCGAAGTGATTAACGGCCGCCCCGGCTACATCAACTTCCTCGACGCCTTCAATGCTTGGCAGTTGGTGAAGGAGCTGAAGGAGGCTACGGGACTGCCCGCCGCCGCCTCGTTCAAGCACGTCAGCCCCGCTGGTGCCGCTGTGGGACTGCCGCTGAGCGACACGCTGAAGAAGATCTACTTCGTTGATGACATCAAGGGTCTTGACGAGTCGCCCATCGCCTGTGCCTATGCCAGAGCCCGCGGCGCCGACCGTATGTCGTCGTACGGTGACTTCGTGGCATTGAGCGACACCTGCGATGCTACCACTGCCCTGCTGCTGAAGCGCGAAGTGAGCGACGGCGTCATTGCCCCCGACTACACCCCCGAGGCTATCGAGATACTGAAGGACAAGCGCAAGGGCACCTATAACGTCATTAAGATGGATCCGACATACCGTCCTGCTCCCGTAGAGACAAAGCAATGCTTCGGCATCACCTTCGAACAGGGTCGCAACGAAATCAAGCTGGACGACCCCGCACTCTTTGAAAACATCCCCACGCAGAACAAGACCTTTACTGCTGAAGCCAAGCGCGACCTGATCATTGCCCTCATCACGCTGAAGTACACGCAGTCGAACTCCGTCTGCTACGTCAAGGATGGCCAGGCCATCGGCATCGGTGCCGGACAGCAGAGCCGCATCCACTGCACCCGCTTAGCCGGCAACAAGGCCGACATCTGGTGGCTGCGCCAGCATCCGAAGGTAATGGGACTGCCCTTCAAGGAGGGTATCCGCCGTGCCGACCGCGACAACACCATTGACGTCTACATATCGGAAGACGAGCACGACGACGTGCTGCGCGACGGTGCCTGGCAGCAGTTCTTCACGGAGCAGCCCGAGGTGCTGACCTTGGAAGAGAAGAAAGCCTGGATAGCCCAGAACACAAAGGTAGCCTTGGGCAGCGATGCCTTCTTCCCCTTCGGCGACAACATTGAGCGCGCTCATAAGAGTGGTGTAGAGTTCATCGCACAGGCTGGCGGTTCGGTGCGTGACGACCATGTCATCATGACCTGTGACAAGTACGGCATTGCGATGGCGTTTACTGGAGTAAGACTTTTCCACCACTAAGACCCACCCCCGGCCCCTCCCTGTTGAGGGAGGGGAGTTAATACCATTGACAGTATGACAGGAGAAGAGGACTTCCAGAAAATCTTGGAGAATGGCATCTCGTTCGGGCGTGGCGGCGACCGCCGCGACCCTAACGAGGGTAAGGTGAAGACCAAAGCCAAGAAAAAGAAGTATATCACGGGAGCGCACGGCAGCGGGTCAGCCAAACAAAAGGCTAAGTACCGCGAACAGCGTGCCAACCGTAAGCACAAATAGACTATTCCACCCTGAGGACCTGGTCGCAATAGTCAACCACGGCAGGACGATGGGTGATGAAAATGACGGTTTTGCTGCGGTCGGAAAGTATGTTCCCCAGCAACTGACGCTCCGTATCGGGATCCAAAGCCGAGGTGGCCTCATCGAAGAGTATGACGCTACGATTACGGAGCAGGGCACGGGCAATAGCAATACGTTGTGCCTGTCCCTCAGAGAGTCCGCCACCAGCCTCGGTGCAGACGGTGTCAAGACCCTGAGGCAACGCAGCAACAAAGTCACCACAAACGAGATGAAGGACACTCCACAGCTCGTCGTCCGTAGCGTCAGGACGCCCCATGAGCAAGTTGTCGCGGATGGTGCCGCTGAGCAATGTGTTCCCCTGAGGCACGTAGACGAAATTACAGCGATGCAAGGGAGAAACGGAGTAACGGGAAGTGCCAGGATCTCCGGACTGTCCGGAATAAATCTCTATGGTACCCTGCTGCGGACGGACGAGTGCCAGTATCAGGCGGACAAGTGTTGTCTTACCTGCCCCCGTTTCACCCAAGATAGCAGTACACGTACCGGGACGGAAATCGAATGACAGCCGATTAAGAACAGGCAGGTCTGAATCCTCATAGGCATAAGTGACGTCTGTCAAGCGAACACCACAGGGTGCTGGCAGCAACACGCCTTCACCCAACTGCTCCTGCGGTGCCTCCTCCAACTCCATCAGGCGCTCGGCAGCAGTAAAGACACTGACAAAGGCCGGAGCCAGACGCGTCAGGTCGCGAGCCGGTCCCTGGATGCGGTAGACCAACTGCAGGAAAGCGGTCATCTGACCGAAGGTGATGGTGCGGGCACTGAGGCGGACGGCTCCCCAGAGGAATGCCACAAGATAACCCACGGAAAAACCGCCGTTGACAAAGAGCGTAGAGGCTATCGAGAACTTAGTACGTTGGCGCACATGCCATCGCAGTGCCGTCTGGGTATCGCCCAGCCGATCGACCATGCGGTCGCTGGCCTCGAGAGTCTTGATGAGCATACGGTTCTGGACGGCCTCAGTCAGCAGGCTCTGCACCTGGCTGTCGCTACTACGGACACGACGAGTGTACTTACGCATCTGCGCCACATAGATACGGCTGACGGCAAAGAACAGAGGCAGGATGGCCACGGTGATGACAGCCAGCCAGAAGTCCATCCGCATCAGGTAGAAGAAAGCGCCCAGGAAGAGCCCGACGACCGAGAGCGTATTGGGTAGCGTCTCGGTGATGAAGTTGACCACCGTCTGCACGTCCTGTTCCAAGCGATTGATGATATCACCACTGTGATAGCGGTCTTTACCGCGCCACTCTGCTCGCAGCAAGCGATCGAGCATCCGTTGTTGCATACGGTTCTGGGCTTTGACGCCGAGGATGTTCTTAATCCACATCTTCGATATGCCCAAGGCAAACTCTCCCGCGATAATCACACCCATGAGTGCCACGCCCCAGTAGAACGAACCCGGCCGAACACCCGTAGCCATATCGATGGCCCGCTGCATGGCCCACACCATCAGCAGGCTGCAGACCACGCCCAGGATTCCTATCACGGCATTGAGCGTAGCCTGCGTACGGTTACCCCGCATGACACGCCACAGCCACCGCAGTATCTGGCGCACGGTGTACTTGCTGTCCGGATTATGTAATCGCTCAAGTATCTTCATTTCTCACTTTTCACTCTTCACTCTTCACTTCTCACCTCACGTCTGCTCCCCACATCATCTTTTCACGCAGCATTGAGAAGTATAGCTTGCCACTGCGTTTCACCACCTGAATATTGTAAGGTGCACGGCGCAGAGTGATGCGCGTCCCCTCGCCGCATTTCACGGAGCGACCGTCGATAGCCACGAGGAAAGAGTGGTTGCGACTCTCCACGTCGAGCGTTACCTCCGCTGTATCAGGAATGACAATAGGACGGATATTCAGAGAATGAGGTGCCACAGCCGTCATCACCAGCACACCAGTGCCCGGCACGATGATAGGGCCACCGTTTGACAACGAATAGGCCGTCGAACCAGTGGGTGTCGAGACGATCAGTCCGTCAGCCTGATAAGTCGTCAGGTATTCACCGTTGATACTGGTGCGGATACTGATCATCGAGGCCGTGTCTCGCTTCAGGATGGCTACATCGTTCAATGCACAGGGAGAATCGCTCAGCGGCTCACCATCAGCCTTTACCTGAATTACCGCACGGCTCTCCACAGCATAGTCATCTTCGTGGAGGGCTTGTAGACAGGCTTCAATGCTGCCGGGTGCGATATCTGCCAGAAATCCCAAGCGGCCCATGTTGACACCCAAGATGGGGATGTTACGTCCCCCCACCCTGCTGGCCGTCTTCAGGAACGTACCGTCGCCACCCATCGAAATGGCGAAGTCTGCCTCGAAGTCGTTGGCGGTGAACACCCGCGCCGCAGGCACATCCAACAACTGGTCGTCTTTCAGGAAGTCATAATACTCCTTGTCGACTGACAACACGGCGCCGCACTCACTGAGACAGGAGAGCACCTTTTGTATCGCTGCCGACTTCTTGGCCTGGTAAATATTGCCGAAAAGGGCAAACTTCAGCTTGCGTTGTGTCATTTTTTCCCTTTATTGTTCCTTAATTAAAAAACTTTTGCTATCTTTGCGACTGCAAAAGTAATGTTTTTCCACGAAACAACGAAAAGATTATGGCAAAAGTTTATGTATTCTTAGCTGACGGCTTCGAAGATGTCGAGGCCCTGATACCCATTGACGTGCTGCGCCGCGGTGGCGTAGAGGTAGTAACCGTAAGCACGACGGACTTCCCGCTGGTGGAGTCTGCCCACGGCGTGAACATCGAGGCCGACCTGCAGTTCGAGCAATGCGACTTCTCGGATGCCGACCTGCTGATGCTGCCCGGCGGCATGCCCGGTGCCAGCAATCTGTTTGCCCACGAAGGCGTCTGCAAAGCCGTCTGCGATCAGGCTGCTGCCGGCAAGAAAGTGGCAGCCATCTGTGCCGCCCCTGCCGTAGTGCTGGCCCAGCTCGGACTGCTCGACGGCAAACGCGCCACCTGCTATCCAGGATTCGAGCAGGCACTGAAGGGTGCCGGTGCACAGTACACTGGTGACCTCGTCACTGTCGACGGCAACATCACCACCGGCGAAGGTCCTGCCGCCGCCTTCCCCTACGCCTACGAACTGCTCAGCCAGTTGGTGAGCAAGGAGATGAGCGACCAGATAGCCGAGGGCATGCGCTTCAAGCACCTGATGCAGAAATAATGGATTACGTGATTATCGTGGCAGGCGGGAAAGGCCTGCGGATGGGGAGCGACATTCCAAAGCAATTTCTGCCAATAGGTGGGAAACCAGTGCTGATGCGAACCATAGAGCGGTTCAGGGAGTACTCCCCTACCCTGCAGATTATCCTGGTGCTGCCCAAGGCCCAGCAGGAGTATTGGCGCGAATTGTGTCTGAAATATAACTTCCCCCTCCCTCAACAGGGAGGGGCTAGGGGTGGGTCTTCATACCTCTTGGCCGACGGTGGCGAGACACGCTTCCACTCTGTGCAGCACGGCTTGGCGCTGATACCTGACGATGCTCAGGGCGTGGTCGGCGTACATGACGGTGTGCGCCCCTTCCCGAGTATCGAGGTGATCCGCAATTGCTACGAGACCGCTCGAACGGCAAAGGCCGTCATCCCCGTCATCCCCGTCGTCGAAACCTTGCGTCACATAACCGAAGGGACTAAACCACGCGGAGACTACCGGCTGGTGCAAACACCGCAGACATTTGACATTCAACTACTGAAGGCCGCCAACCGCCAGCCCTATAATGACAACTTCACCGACGATGCCAGTGTGGTCGAAGCTTTCGGCTTCGACATCACCCTCGTCGAGGGCAACCGCGAGAACATCAAAATCACCACGCCCTACGACCTTAAACTTGCCGAAATACTGATATAATGGACATTCTGCAACAGGACATCATGTACTTGCCGGGCGTAGGACCCAACCGCAAGAAGATACTCAGTGAGGAACTGGGTGTAAAAACGTATGGAGACCTGTTGGAGTACTTCCCTTATAAACATGTAGACCGTTCGCGGGTATACACTGTCCATGAACTGACGGGTGACATGCCGTTCGTGCAGGTTGTGGGACGCATCCTGAGTTTCGAGAAGTTTGAGATGGGACCACGGAAGGTGCGCGTCGTGGCACACTTCACCGACGGTACCGGCATCATGGACCTCGTATGGTTCAACTACGGCAAGCAAATCATGACGAGGTACAAAATCGGTACGGAGTATGTGGTTTTCGGCAAGCCTACTGTCTTTAACAACCGTATACAGGTGGGACATCCCGACATTGACGAAGCATCGAAGACCGACATCTCGGCCATGGGGATGCAGCCTTACTATAACACGACGGAGAAGATGAAGAAGAGAGGGTTGAACTCACGAGCTGTCGAGCGGTTGATGTTCACCCTACTGACGGTTCTCAAAGAGCCGCTGCCCGAGACGCTACCTGACTTCATCACGCAGAAACTGCACCTGATGAATCGTGACCAGGCCCTACGCACACTGCACTATCCACAAAGCGCCAAGGAACTGGAACGAGCTCGCGTCCGACTGAAGTTCGAGGAACTCTTCTATGTGCAACTCAATATATTAAGGTACGCAAGTGACCAACGGCGCAAGTACCGTGGCTACGTATTCCAGCATGTGGGCGACATCTTCAACAACTTCTACCACCATTACTTACCGTTCCCGTTGACGGAGGCCCAGAAGCGTGTCATCCGCGAAATCCGCAAGGACATGGGTAGCGGACGCCAGATGAACCGATTGCTGCAAGGCGATGTCGGTTCGGGTAAAACGCTCGTCGCCCTGATGTCGATGCTCATCGCCTTAGACAACGGCTATCAGGCCTGCATCATGGCACCTACGGAAATCTTGGCTGAGCAGCATCTGCAGACCATCATGCAGTTTCTCGGCGGAAGGCCACGGGAGGGCGAGCCAGTTGGCTCGGGAAGTATGCCTGTGCGCGTTGCCTTATTGACGGGTATCGTCAAAGGCAAGAAGCGACAAGAAGTGCTGGACGGATTGCTGGACGGCACCATCCATATCCTCGTAGGCACCCATGCTGTCATCGAAGATACTGTGCATTTTGCCCGTTTAGGATTCGTGGTCGTCGACGAACAACACCGCTTCGGCGTAGCCCAGCGTGCCAAGCTGTGGAACAAAAGCCAGAACCCGCCCCACGTGCTGGTGATGACGGCGACACCGATTCCCCGCACTCTCGCCATGACTCTATACGGAGACCTCGACGTGAGCGTCATCGACGAACTGCCACCAGGGCGCAAGCCAGTAGTGACACAACACATCTTCGACCGTTCGCTGCCATCGCTATATGATAGCATACGCCGACAGATACAGCAGGGCCGACAAGTGTATATCGTCTTCCCGCTGATTGAGGAAAGCGAGAAAATTGACCTGAAGAATCTGGAAGAGGGCTTCGAGATGCTCAAACAGATATTTCCCGAATTCCGGTTGAGCAAGGTTCATGGTAAGATGAAACCCGCCGACAAGGAGGAAGAGATGCAACGTTTCGTACGCGGTGAGACCCAGATATTAGTGGCCACAACAGTCATTGAAGTAGGTGTCAACGTACCCAACGCCTCGGTCATGGTCATCCTCGACGCCCAACGCTTTGGGCTCAGCCAACTGCACCAGCTCCGCGGACGTGTAGGCCGTGGTGCCGACCAGAGTTTCTGCATCCTCGTTACATCTATGAAACTCAGCGAGGACACCCGCAAACGTATTGATATTATGTGCGATACGAACGACGGCTTTCGCATAGCCGAGGCCGATTTAAAGTTGCGTGGACCAGGCGACTTAGAGGGTACGCAACAGAGTGGAATGGCCTTCGACCTAAAGATTGCCGACATTGCCCGCGACGGTCAACTGGTGCAGATGGCCCGCGACGAGGCACAGCTCATCATCGATGATGACCCGACCTGCACTTCCGACAAATACCGGCTACTATGGAACCGGTTACGTGAATTACGTAAAACAAATATTAATTGGGCGGCCATCTCATAAATAAAGTGTTAAAAGACACCAAAACTATGTTAACGAATGGACGTAAGTGTTTGGATTTCGGATTTTTATTCGTATCTTTGCAACCGAGTTTTTGCTTTTGCAGAAATTCTGAACGTCTATTAAACTCAAAAGAAGACAAAAAAGGTAATGATTAAGACTTTAAAGAAACTTTTTGCTATAGCCATGGTGTCAGTTGCCGTTGTTCCCGCACAGGGACAGGATTTATTAGCACGCCAGGCTCCCATTGATCGTAAGATGAAAGCCGTTGACTCAGTAGCCCTGAGCCGACTCATCCAGTTCGAGCAGATGATTTCTCCCGCTGCCGACCTCTATCAGGACTGGGAGAACTACACCGCCCATCGCGAGACTGCTCTGCCCGATACCTTCCGCATTGACCTGCGTGGGTTCTGCATGCCTACCGACAGCCGTGTGCTTACCTCGAACTTCGGTGCTCGCTGGGGACGCCAGCACAAGGGACTGGATATCAAGGTATATATCGGTGACACTATCCGCGCCGCCTTCTCAGGTAAAGTTCGTGTCGTGAGGAACGAAGGAGACCGTAAGGGTTATGGAAAGTTCGTCGTCATCCGTCATCATAATGGACTTGAGACCATCTACGGCCATCTGTCAGAGTGGCTCGTTAAAGAGAATCAGGAAGTTCGCGCAGGCGAGCCAATTGCCCTCGGTGGTAACACCGGTAGATCAACAGGTTCCCACCTGCATTTCGAGACTCGCCTCTGCGGCGTGGCTCTTAACCCGGCACTGATGTTCGACTTCCGCAATCAGGATGTTACGGGCGACTTCTACTATTTCCGCAAATCCACCTACTCGCGTGAGTCGGTACAGGCAACCCGTCTGCGTGGTGTCAGCGGCTCTTCCGCTTCTGCCAACGACGATCAGCTCTTCTCACAGAGCACCAGCAAGAAGGCTGCCAATATGCGTAGCACTGCCAGCACCCGTTTCCACAAGGTACAGAAGGGCGAGACGCTCTACTCCATTGCTCGCAAACGCAATACGACCGTCAACGATATCTGCAAGCTGAACCGCATCAGCAAGACCACCAAACTGCGTCCCGGTCAAGTACTGAAATATAATTAAAGCGAACCGAAACCAACCATTATAAAATCTGAAATGACAAAGAGAATCGTTCTTTGTGCGTTGCTCATCTTGTTAGCGTCGGGAGATTTCGCATCAGGCAAGGTGAAGAGAACCGCCAAGAAGAAAATACAGAAGACAACCGCCGTGGCCCAGCCGCAGGAGCGTTATGACGAGATTGACAATTTCGACTTCCTCTACGACAACGGTACTGACGAACTGAACCTTGACTACGACATCGTCGCCGTCAATAGTCTTTTGGACGAGGCCATGTCACACCTTGGTGCCCGCTATCGTAGCGGCAGCAAGGGTCCACGCACCTTCGATTGTTCTGGTTTCACCAGTTATGTCTACAAGCAGCTGGGGCAGACGAATATCGGTTGTTCGTCACGTGAGCAGTATGCCCGCAACTTACCTGTCAGCCGCAGTGAGATGAAGCGCGGCGACCTGGTGTTCTTCACCAGTCCGAATTCCGGTCGCAATGTAGGCCATGTAGGTATCGTCGTCGATGTTGATCCCATCACGCAAACCTTCAACTTCATCCATGCCAGTAGCAAAGAGGGCGTGAAGATTTCCAACTCCAGTGACGGTTTCTATGCCCGCCGTTTCATTGGTGTCAGAAGAGTTTTCTAAACGAAGAGATATATGAAAAAGCGACTTGCTCTTTTCCTGTTAATAGGTAGCTACACTGTAGCTACCTATTCTGTTACTAACGACACACTCAGCGTAGCTATGTGCGGTGACATTATGATGGGAACCACTTTCCCTTCCGTCCAGTTGCCGTCCCATGACGGTGCCGAGCTATTCAAGGATGCCGCACAAATCTTCTCACAGGCCGACCTCGCTGTCGGTAACCTCGAAGGAACACTCTGCGACGGTGGTCACAGCACCAAAGGAACAGGTCCTAACACTTATGCTTTTCGTACCCCCACCTCCTATGTGCAATGGCTGAAGAAAGCTGGTTTTGACTTTTTGAGCATGGCCAATAACCACGCCAACGACTTCGGGCTGGAGGGTATCGAGAGTTCGGAACAGATGCTGCAACAAGCGGGCATCAAGTTCGCTGGTATTGAAGGGCGCACTGAGACTGCTGTCATTGAGCGGAAAGGACTGAAGATAGGCCTGTGTGCCTTCGGCCATAACTCCTATACGCTGAAACATACCGACCTCAATACCGTAGAGCGCATCCTGAACGACTTGAAACAGCGGGCTGACATCGTCATTGTCTCATTCCATGGTGGCGCCGAGGGAAGGACAAAGAGTCACCTGCCTTATGGAACGGAGACCTTCCTGGGCGAGAACCGCGGTTCATTGCGCGAATTGGCACACTTCTGCATCGACAACGGTGCCGATATGGTCTACGGCCACGGTCCCCACGTCGTCCGCGCCGTCGAAGTCTACAAAGACCGTTTCATCGCCTACAGTCTCGGCAACTTCTGTACGCCCTACGGCATGAGCCTCACTGGCATCTCCAGCCATGCCCCGCTGATTGAGGTAAAACTGAACCGTGAAGGAAAATTCCTGAAGGGAAAGATTCACTCTATGACTCAGTATAAGGGTGTCGGCCCGCGCCTTGACAAGACCAACGATGCGGCTCGTCAAATCAAACAACTAAGCGAAGAGGATATTCCTAACAGCCAAGCTCAAATCAACAGCAGAGGCGACATTACACTGAAGTAATGTCGCCTCTGACTTTCCTTATAGGGGAATACTATTTCACCAGGTTCCCAAGGATATCACGGGTCAGTTCACGAGTAACGGTACGAGTAGCGGCACTGGTAGCATTCTTCACCACCTTCTCCTTAGCCGATGTCTTGGACTTCGACTCCTTGCCGCTAACTTTGTTGCTAACCCATGTTCCCAAAACGGCTGCCAACGTAGAGGTAACAGCAGTCATTACTGCTTTCAATACCTTGCCCATGATGCCAGACTTCTTCTTTCCGCCCTTCTCAGCCTTGCCTTTCTCCTTGGTCTCTGCTTCTGCAGCCTGTTGTTCCTCAGACTCCTTCATCAGTATCTCGTAAGCACTCTCACGGTCAATGGGAGTATCGTATTTTCCATAGACACGGCTTTGCTTGATGATATCCATGCGCTGACCCTCAGTGATAGCCCCTATCTGACTGAGGGGGAACAACACTTTAGCGCGCTGAACCATATTAGGAGCACCCTTCTCATCGAGGAACGAAACAAGGGCCTCGCCGGTCTCGAGGTTCATAATAGCCTCATCGGTCTTAAAGTCAGGATTGGCGCGGAAAGTTTCGGCAGCTGTCTTCACAGCCTTCTGATCCTTCGGGGTATAAGCACGGAGGGCATGCTGCACACGATTTCCGAGCTGTCCGAGAATAACCTCAGGGATGTCCGTCGGACTCTGCGTGATAAAGTAGATGCCTACGCCCTTCGAACGGATGAGACGGATGACCTGTTCAATCTTATCTAATAGTGCCTTCGAAGCATCGCTGAACAACATGTGAGCCTCATCGAAGAAGAACACCAGCTTTGGCAATTCCAAGTCACCAACCTCTGGGAGGGTCGAATAAAGTTCGGAAAGAAGCCACAACAGGAAGGTGGAATAGAGCTTAGGTTGCATCATCAGCTTATCGGCAGCCAACACACTCATAACACCTTTACCGCCCTCCGTCTGCAACAAGTCGTAGATATCGAACGAGGGCTCGCCGAAAAAGTGGTCGGCACCCTGAGCCTCCAACTGAAGCAGCGAACGTTGGATGGCACCAACAGTCTGAGCCGAGATATTGCCATACTTCGTTGTATACTCACGAGCATGCTTCGACACCCAGTCGAGTACCGATCGAAGATCCTTCAAATCGAGGATGAGCAGGCCCCGCTCATCAGCAATGCGGAAGACAATGTGGAGTACACCGTCCTGCGTCTCGTTAAGTCCCAGGAGGCGACTGAGCAGCAGTGGTCCCATCTGTGAGACAGTGGCCCGCATGGGATGTCCCTGTTCGCCAAAGACATCATAGAAACGGACGGGGCAAGCCTGGAACTCAGGATTCTCGACCCCAAATTCCGGCAGACGTTTCTCAATGAAGCCGCTCATCTTGCCAACCTGCGAGATACCGCTGAGGTCACCCTTCATGTCTGCCATAAAGCAGGGGACACCCGCCTGACAGAATGTCTCGGCCATCACCTGCAGAGAAACGGTCTTTCCCGTTCCCGTAGCACCAGCAATAAGTCCGTGACGGTTAGCCATCTTACCTGTAATACTGAGTGCGCCATCAGCGCAGTGGGCAATATACAACCCTCTTTCCTTGTCTAACATATGCTTATTGTTTTAGATTTGATGGCAAAAATACGCAAAAAAACGTAAAACGCCAAGTATTTCCCACTTTATTTTGTATCTTTGCACTGTTTTTAATCATCAAGACAAGCTATGACACCAAGAAGCTATCTACTAACCCTGGTCCTGCTGGCTGCCGTGAGCATGCAAGCAGGCGACTACAGCAAGTATTACCAAAACCTGCCAACGCCCGTGAAAGCGGTGGAGGAGGTAGTGATTCCCAAGAACGAAGTGACGCTGACGGACTTCAGTGCCGTGGGCGACGGTATTTGGGTCTGCACAGAAGCTTTCAAGAAAGGAATCTCGCAGTTGACGAAGCAAGGGGGTGGCCGGCTGAACGTTCCTGAGGGCGTTTGGCTGACGGGGCCTATCCAGCTGAAGGACAACATTGAGATACACTTAGACAAGAATGCCATTATCTATTTCTCGCCCGACAAGCGTCTATACTTGAAGGAGGACGACAAGGCGCCAGAGAAGGCTTATCCCTGCATCCGAGCCTCGAAGGCCAAGAACATCGCGATAACCGGAGAGGGCATCATCGACGGTGGTGGTCAGCGGTGGCGACCGGTAAAGCGCTCGAAGATGAGCGACACAGAATGGGATCGCTATACGGATATGGGCGGAATGGTGACGGAAAAGGGCGATCTGTGGTATCCGTGGCAGATGAAGAACGGATTACCCGATATTGCCGACACACCGCAGAAGCAGGAGGCGATGCGCAACGACCTGCTGCGCTTCGAGCAATGCGAGAATATACTGTTAGAGGGCGTGACGTTCCAGAACTCACCGCGCTTCCATGTACATCCATGCTATTCCAAGAACATCATTATCGACGGCATCACCGTGCGCTGTCCGTGGAACGCACAGAATGGCGACGGTATCGACCTGTCGGACTGCCATCAGGCATTGATTGTCAACGCAACGGTCGACGTGGGCGATGACGGCCTCTGCATGAAGAGCGGTTCACAGAAGAAAGGTTGGGACATATGGGGTTGCCAGGACGTGCTGATACAGGACAACACGGTTTACCATGCCCACGGAGGTTTTGTGCTGGGCAGCGAGACTATCGGCGGTGTTAGAGACATGGTGGTTCGCCACAACCGCTTTGTGGGTACCGACGTGGGCCTGCGTTTCAAGAGCGGGCTGGGTCGTGGCGGCAAGACTGAGCGGATGTATATCAGCGACATCATGATGGCCGACATTGCCGGCGAGGCCATCATCTTCCAATGTGACTACGTCAACCGTGCCGCCGGCGACGATGGGAAAGAGCCCATCATTACGGAAGAAATGAAGAAACGGGCGCCCGACTTCCAGGACATCCACATCAGCCGCGTCGTTTGCTGGGGCTGCGAAACGGGCATCAAGGCGAGCGGCATCCCGGGAATGAACTGCGTCCACGACATCGACATCAGCGACTGCTCTATCACACATATTAAGGCGGCAGAGGATATTGACGGGGAGACAGCCAAGCTGACGAGAATACGCGTTACGCGATCGAAGGTCAGAGACTTTAAGTATCTTCAAGTAAAATGAACTGAGAACTATGAATACTACCGTAAACCAAAACAAGAGTTTTCTATACTTTATCTGCGCCGTCTCAGCGATGGGCGGACTGCTCTTCGGCTACGACTGGGTGGTCATCGGCGGCGCCAAGCCGTTCTACGAACTCTATTTCGGTATTACCGACTCGCCCGTCATGCAGGGTGTGGCTATGTCGACGGCCTTGATAGGCTGTCTCTTTGGTGCGATGGTGGCGGGTGCTGCCGCCGACCGATTCGGTCGGAAGCCGCTGCTGACGGTGTCGGCAGTGCTCTTCACAGTGTCGGCCATCGGCACGGGACTGTTCAACGACTTCACCTTATTTAATATAGCCCGCTTCGTGGGCGGCATCGGCATCGGCGTGGCTTCGGCCTTAGCACCGATGTATATTGCCGAGGTCAGCCCGGCCTCCATCCGCGGCCGTATGGTGAGCCTCAACCAGATGACCATCGTACTGGGCATCTTGGCCGCTCAAATCGTCAATATGCTGTTGGCCCGCGACACCAGCGTGGCCGAGAGTCAGGCGTGGAACGTAGACTGGGGCTGGCGCTGGATGTTCTGGGCCGAGACGGTGCCAGCGGCGCTGTTCCTCGTGATGAGCTTCTTTATTCCGGAGAGTCCGGTGTATCTGAAAGCCCACCCAAGCCCTCCCCAAGGGAGGGATGTTTGGTTACATAAAACCACTTCAACAAGTAATCAGACATCCCCTCCTTGGGAGGGGCTTGGGGAGGCCAAGTACCGCCGGGTGCTGCTGTTAGGCTTAGTCATTGCCGTGTTCCAGCAATGGTGCGGCACGAACGTCATTTTCAACTATGCGCAGGAGATCTTCGTCGGAGCGGGTTACGACGTGGATGGCATGTTTATTGATATCGTCATCACAGGCATTGCCAACGTAGTGTTTACCTTCGTGGCGCTCTACACCATTGAACGGTGGGGACGCCGCACGCTGATGCTCATTGGTGCCGGAGGGCTGGGACTCATCTACCTGACGCTGGGCACCTGCTATTTCATGGAGGTGAAGGGCGTGATGATGGTGGTGCTCGTGGTGACGGCCATCTCGGTCTACGCCATGACGCTCGGTCCCGTCACATGGACGCTGTTGGCCGAAATATTCCCCAACCGCATACGAGGTGTGGCAATGGCTACCTGTACGTTCGCCCTGTGGGTAGGCTGCTGTACGCTGACCTTTTCGTTCCCCTCGATGAACGCAGCCCTTGGCAGCAGCGGCACATTCTGGATCTACAGTGGCATCTGCCTCGCGGCATTTATATTCCTCTGGAACCGCTGTCCGGAGACGAAGGGTAAGAGTTTGGAAGAATTGGAGAAAGAATTAGTCAAATAAAGATGATGGTAAAAGCTTGGAGAGAAATAGTAACGATTCCCACGTATGAAGTGGGAAAACCAGAGAAAAATCCTATATTCTTAGAGAAACGCGTGTATCAAGGTTCGTCGGGAGTGGTATACCCCTACCCCGTTATCGAGTCAATAGCCGACGAACCGACACCCCACGAGTGGAAAGTGGTGTTCTTGGAGAACGAATATATCAAGGTGATGGTGATGCCAGAATTAGGCGGTCGCATACAGATGGCGTACGACAAGATTAAGCAACGCCATTTTGTGTACTACAACCACGTCATCAAACCGGCGCTGGTAGGACTCGCCGGGCCGTGGATCAGCGGCGGCATCGAGTTCAACTGGCCACAGCATCACCGGCCGTCGACCTACATGCCCGTGGACTGCGATATCTGCGAGAACGAGGATGGCTCGGTGACGGTGTGGGTAAACGAAATGGAGCGGATGTTCCACCAGAAAGGGGCCGCTGGCTTTACGCTACGCCCAGGCTGCGCCTACCTGGAAATTCAGGGACGCGTGTCGAACCGTACGCCGCTGCCACAGACCTTCCTATGGTGGGCGAACCCCGCCGTCGAGGTGAACGACGAATACCAGTCGGTCTTCCCACCCGACGTAAACGCCGTCTTTGACCACGGTAAGCGCGCCGTCTCAAGTTTCCCCATCGCTACAGGTACCTATTACAAAATGGATTATTCGGCCGGCGTTGATATCTCGAACTATAAGAATATTCCCGTGCCGACGTCGTACATGGCCGTGAACTCAAAATACGACTTCGAGGGCGGCTATGAAAATGACAGCCACGGTGGTATGCTGCACGTCGCCTCCCACCACTTCTCGCCCGGCAAGAAACAGTGGACGTGGGGTAACGGCAACTTTGGACGTGCCTGGGACAGGAATCTTACGGATGAGACCCCCCTAACGCCCCCCGAGGGGGGCTGGAAAGGCGGGGTGTCCGACTATCTTCTCTCCCCCTCGGGGGAGCAGGAAGGGGGTCTTTTTCGTCCCTACATCGAGTTGATGGCTGGCGTCTACACCGAGAACCAACCCGACTTCACCTGGCTGATGCCTTACGAAGAGAAGCAGTTCGTGCAATACTTCATGCCCTATCGGGAGATTGGCATTGTGAAGCAGGCATCGAAGGACTTCATTCTGAATATCGAGATACGAGGTGCGAGGTGCGAGGTGCGAGAAAAAACTGTACGGTTCAAGGTGTTGGCAACATCGAAACAGACAGTAACGTTGAAGCTATGTAATAAAAATGGGGATACGTATTATGAGCAGACGGTGACATTGTCACCGGAAGAGGTTTTTGAGCAGAACGCAGATGTGAAGGACGCTGAGCTGAACGATCTGCTCTTCACCATCCACCACTCATCACTTACCACTCACCACTCACCACTCTTAACATGGCAGGCTGAATCCGATGAGATACGTCCCATACCCGATGCCGCTGAAGCGGCTTTGTCGCCCGAAGACACGAAGACCAACGACCAACTGTACTTGACGGGCCTGCATTTGGAGCAGTACCGCCATGCCACATGGAGTGCCCTCGACTATTACGAGGAGGCCTTGCGCCGCGACCCCAACGACGTGCGCTGCCTGACCCAGACGGGACTATGGTACCTGCGTCGCGGCCGGTTTGAAAAGGCGGAAGGCTACTTGAAAAAGGCTGTTCGTATCTGGCAGAAACGTAATCCGAACCCCTACGACGGTGAGGCCATCTTCTATCTTGCCCTCTGCAAACGGTTCCTCGGCCACCTCGCCGAAGCCTACGAACTCTTCTGGAAATCGACTTGGAACAAGGCATGGGCTGATGCCGGCTACTTTGAAGCTGCCACCATCAGTGTCAGCCAAGGCCGCTATGACGATGCATTGGACGAATTGAACCGCAGCCTCATCTTCAACAATTGTAACCACAAGGCACGGGCGTTGAAGGCTGCCGTGCTACGCCTACTCAATCGCAAGGACGAGGCACTGGCTTGGATACAGGAGTCATATAAGCTCGACCATTTCAATTATGGCTGCATGTATGAGGAGTTTCTGCTGACCAACGACAAGGACGTGTTGGACCAGATGACGCGCATGATGCATGGTGCTGCACAGAACTACGACGAGGTTGCACTTGACTATTCTGCCGCCGGACTTCATAGCGAGGCCCGTGCTATCTGGGAAACAGCCATCAGCAAAGGAGCCGCCACGCCCATGACCTATTATTATTTAGGTCGTTACGATGAAGCCGAGCAGGCTGACAGCTACTGCTGCTTCCCTAACCGATTAGAGGATGTGAACGTTCTGAATCAAGCAAAAAAACTAAATCCGAAAGGTGCCAAGGCTCCTTATTACCTCGGTTGTCTCTATTATGACAAGCGCCAATATGACCTTGCCATCGAGAATTGGGAACTATCAGCTAAGCTCGACCCCAAGTTTCCGACAGTTTGGCGCAATCTCGCATTAGCCCGCTTCAACAAGCAAGACCGTCAGGAAGAGGCTTTGGAAAATATGGAGCAGGCTTTCCACCTTGACGAGTCCGATGCCCGCATGTTGATGGAACTTGACCAGCTCTACAAGCGTTTACAAAAGCCTCATCAACAGCGCCTCGACTTTTTACAGCGATACCCGCAGCTAATTGCCCAGCGCGACGATCTTATACTCGAAGAGATTACCCTGCTCAACCAACTTAGTCGCTATGAGGAAGCAAAAGAAAAGCTCGATGCACACCAGTTCCATCCATGGGAAGGTGGCGAAGGAAAGGTAAGCGGACAGTACCAGATCTGCAGGGTAGAGCTGGCAAAACAAGCTCTTGCGGAGAAAAAAGAGGAAAAGGCTAAGCTGCTACTGGAGGAGTGTCTCGTTTTTCCGTCCCATCTCGGCGAAGGCAAACTTTACGGCGCACAGGACAACGACTTCCTCTACCTCCTTGGACGTTATGAGGAAGGGACAGCCGGTCCCACGGAGCCTGCTGCCGCTATGTATTACAACGATGCCAAGCCCGACAAAATATTCTATGCCGGCCTTTGCTACCGGAAGTTAGGACAGGAGGACAAGGCGCGAGGTCTTTTCTTTAAACTCGTCAACTATGGCAAGCAGCACCTCTTCGACCACGTCACCATGGACTATTTCGCTGTGTCGTTGCCAGACCTGCTCATCTGGGAGGATTCCCTAGATACCAAGAATCTCATCCATTGCAAGTATATGCTGGCACTCGGTTATTTAGGACTGGGCGACACAAAACATGCCCTGAGGTATCTGACCGAGGTAGAAGCCTTGGACATTAACCATCAGGGCATCCAACAGTTGCGTACGCTGATTGACAGCGGACTACTATAATTAATCCACTGCCGACTTCAGGATTTCCGAGAGTGTCGGATGAATATGTATCATGTCGCGGAGCTGCCCAAGGGTGGTTTCGCGACATATCAGTACAGACACCTCCTGAACGATATCGGCAGCATGGGCACCATAGGCATGACAACCGAGAATACAGTCGTCAGGTCCGATGAAGAGTTTCAGCATTCCCTCCGTCTCGCCCATGGACAGGGCCTTGCCATTGGCACGCCAGAAGGTTTTACGACAGGTGTAGGCAACGCCCCGCTCCTTGAGCTGGTCTTCCGTGGGTCCGACACAGGCAGCCTCGGGAGTGGTGAAGATGGCGGCAGGCATCACGTCGAAGCGGATGCCGTCCTGTCTGCCTAAGATATGATTCACGGCACGGACGGCCTGCATCTCGGCAGCATGGGCCAACATCTGACGACCATTGACATCGCCGATGGCATAGACACCATTACTCATCTGGAAGTTCTCATCGACATCGGTATAACCCTCCGTACGAGGCTTACGGCCTGTAGCCATCAGGATGACGTCCGCATCAATGTCAGCGATGTTCTCAACCGCAGTCTTCATCTTGAAGGTGATGCCCTGTTTCTCTAGATACTTACGAAGTCGTTTGGCAATATCGCTGTCGAGGGCGGGAAGACATTCCTTGAGGTATTCGATGACCGTGACCTCAGAGCCGAAACGGTGGAAGACGCAGGCGAACTCCATACCAATGACGCCTGCTCCGATGATGGCGAGGCGCTTGGGCAGATGGTCAAGCGCCAACAGGCCGGTACTGTCGACGACACGGGGATCATCCCTGCCAAGAATGGGGAGCCACTTCGTCTCAGAGCCCGTGGCGACGATGATGTTTTCAGCGGTGACGTCGCCAGACAGTGAACGGACGGTATGGGCATCCACAAGCGAGGCTTCTTCACGGATGAGGGTGATATTCGGATGAGCGAGAATACCCTCCACCCCGCTCCGCAGTTGCGGAATGACCTGAGCCATCCGCTGACGGGCTTCCTCGAAGGTGGCACTATGCACGTAAGTCTTCGTGGGGATGCAGCCCACATTGAGGCAGGTGCCGCCCACCTCGCCAGCCTCGAAGATGGTGACCTTCAGTCCCTGCTTAGCAGCATATTCAGCGGCGCGGTAACCTCCAGGTCCCGCGCCGATGACGATTAAATCAGTTTTCATCGTTTACCATTTGTTTGTAGGTTACTATCGGATGCTTGGCGGCCAGCACATCGTCCACACGCCCGATGGGGGTGGTATGCGGTGCCGACTTCACCAATTCAGGGTCGGTCTTGGCCTCCTCAGCTATCTTTCGCATCACGGCTATGAAAGCGTCGAGCGTCTCCTTCGACTCATTCTCCGTCGGCTCTATCATCAGACTCTCGTGGAACAGCAACGGGAAATAGATGGTCGGGGCATGGTAGCCGTAGTCCAACAGACGTTTCGCCACGTCCATCGTGGTGACACCCGTAGACTTATCCTTCAATCCATCGAAGACGAACTCATGACAACAGATCGTGTCGATGGGCAGTTCGTAGACATCCTTCAGCGACTCCTTGATGTAGTTGGCATTGAGCGTGGCCAGCGGTCCCACCTCCTTGATATGTTCACGCCCCAAGGACAGGATGTAGGCATAGGCCCGCATCATGACACCGAAATTTCCGTGATAGGGCGAAACCTCAGGGAGGAACTCCTGTAGTCCCTCACGAACGCCGACAGGACCACTGCCGGGACCACCGCCACCATGGGGAGTGGAGAAGGTCTTATGCAGGTTGATGTGCATGACGTCGAAGCCCATGTCGCCGGGACGACAGGCGCCAAGCATCGGGTTCAGGTTGGCACCGTCATAGTACATCAGGCCACCACAGTCGTGGATGAGTTTGGCAATCTCCGGGATATGAGTCTCAAACAGACCGAGGGTGTTGGGGTTGGTCATCATCATGGCGGCAATATCATCGCCGCACAGCGAACAGAGACGCTGGAGGTCTTCCACATCGACCGTGCCGTCGGCCTGTGACTTTACCTCGATAATCTCCAGTCCGCAGACGGCAGCCGAGGCAGGATTCGTACCATGGGCAGAGTCAGGGACGATGACCTTCTTTCGCTGCAGGTCGCTACGCGAACGGTGGTAGTTATCGATGACCATCAGACCCGTCAGTTCACCATGGGCACCGGCATAGGGCTTGAAGGTGAAATGAGCCAGTCCCGTCAGTTCGCAGAGCGAACGTTCCAAGAGGGTGACAAGCGCCTGAGCACCCTTCACCGTCTCAGCGGGCTGTTTCGGGTGGAGGTTCTGGAACTGCGGCAGGGCAGCTATCTCCTCGTCCACCTTCGGATTGTACTTCATCGTACAGGAGCCAAGGGGATAGAAGCCCGTGTCAACACCGAAGTTGTTATTCGAGAGGTTCGTATAGTGGCGCACCACCGTCAGTTCGTCACACTCAGGCAGTGCGGCGTCTTGTTCGCGACGCAATGACGGCGGCACCTCATAGTTACCGAAGTGGTTCTTAGGCAGACTGTAACCTTTGCGTCCCTCTTTGGAGAGTTCAAAAATCAGGTTTCCGTATAGTCTATTGTTCATATACCTTCTATTATTTTCATGTACTCTATGATCTCTTCCTTCGTCCGCTTTTCAGTCACAGCCATCAGCAGGTTGCCATCGTCCATACGGACACCGGGAAGGATGCCATTCATCCTACAAGAAGAGAACAGGTTATCCATGTTCCCGTCATAGTGTACCAGGAACTCATTGAAGAACGGCTGGTCGTAAACCAGATGGAACTTACCCGTTGCCAATAGTTTGTCGCAGAGATAGTGGGCTCCCGCATAGGAAAGTTCTGCGGCCTCCTTCAGTCCCTGCTTACCCATGAGCGACAGATAAACCGTCACCCACAGCGCCATCAGACTCTGGTTCGAACAGATGTTCGACGTGGCCTTCTGACGGCGGATATGCTGTTCGCGGGCTTGGAGCGTCAGCACGAAGGCACGCTGGCCACGATTGTCAACGGTCTTGCCGACGATACGGCCAGGCATTTTTCTGATGAGCTTCTCCGTACAGCACATATAGCCCACGTAGGGACCACCCCACTGCATGGGGATACCCAGTGACTGACCGTCGCCCACGGCGATGTCTGCCCCCCACTCGCCTGGCGTCTTCAGCACGGCGAGGTCGGCAGCCACACTGTTCATGATAAACAGCGCCTTCTTGTCGTGACAGGCATCGGCAAATCCCGAATAGTCCTCAATGATACCGACGGCGTTGGGCTGTTGCACGATGACACCGGCCACGCCGCCTTCAGCCAACAGTGCCTCAAGGCTTTTCCTTGAGGTAACGCCGTCTTCTGCTGCAATGGTCACCAACTCGATGCCGTGATGCAGCGCATAGGTGTCGAGCACTTTTCGCGTGTCGGCATTCAGCGTCTCCGACACCAGCACCCTGTTCTGTTTCTTACCCGCAGCCACCGCCATCATCATAGCCTCAGCCGTCGCGGTGGTACCGTCATACATCGAGGCATTGCTGATGTCCATGCCTGTCAGTTCGGCCATCATACTCTGATACTCGAAGATATAGTGCAGCGTTCCCTGTGATATCTCTGCCTGATAGGGCGTGTAACTGGTCAGGAACTCCGACCGCTGCAGCAGTTGGGGAATCACCGACGGCGTATAGTGGTCGTAGACGCCATAACCCGCATAGCAGGTCAGCTGCTTGTTCTGCTGACCAAGTCGCTCGAAGAGCTGGCGCACCTCTATCTCGCTCATCTCCGTCGGCAGCTGATAGTTGTCGCGGAAGCGGATGGCCTCGGGGATCTGGGCGTAGAGCGCATCGATAGAATCGATGCCTATGGTGGAAAGCATCGCCTGCAGGTCTTCCTCGGTGTGTGGGAAATACTTATAGGTCATTTCGCGCAGAATTCTTCGTAGGCCTTGGCATCCATCAGGTTGTCGAGCTCAGTCTTGTCGCTCATCTCCACTTTGATAATCCAGTTCTCGTAGGCATCCTGGTTAATCAGCTCGGGCTGGTCGTCCAAGGCCTCGTTCACCTCGACGACGGTACCGCTGACGGGGGAAATCAGGTCCGAGGCAGCCTTCACGCTCTCTACGGCGCCAAACTCCTCGCCGGCCTCCACCTCGTCATCCACCTCGGGCATATCCACATACACCACGTTGCCTAATGCGTTCTGGGCATAGTCGGTAATACCTACATAGCCATACTCACCTTCTACTCTTACATATTCGTGCGACTCCGAGTAGTAGAGTCCTTCCATCACCTTATTCATTTTTTATAGCTTTTGTTATAGAATTGTTTTTTAACGACCGTACCTGGGAATACCTTCTTGCGGATCTGTATCTGCACATCGGTGCCAAGGACGGCATACTGCGTATCGATAAGTGCCATGCAGACGCTCTTGTCCGTCGACAGGGTGTGATAGCCCGTAGTCACCTCACCGATGGTTTCTCCCTCCATGTTGAGCACGGGATATCCGTGACGGGGAATGGCCTTATCGTGCAGTTCGATGCCGACGAGCTTACGGGCCACGCCCTCAGTCTTCTGCTTCGCCAATGCCTCCTTGCCGATGAACTCCGGCTTGTCGAACTTGACGAACAGCGTCAGACCGGCCATCACGGGCGAGATCTCCTCGCTGAGTTCATTGCCATAGAGCGGCAGTCCCACTTCGAAGCGCAGGGTGTCGCGACAACCCAGTCCACAGGGCTGCACCTTGGCAGCAATCAGCTTGTCCCAGCACTCACGGATATAGTCGTGCGAGGCATAGATCTCAAAACCGTCCTCGCCGGTATAGCCCGTACGGGATAGTATCACATCGCCAAAGGTCTTACAGGTATAGAACACCAGGTCCGAGCACTCCAAACCTAACACGGTCTCAACGATATGCTCCGACTCCGGGCCCTGGACGGCAATCTGACCGTAGGTCTCTGACTCGTTCTTCAACTCGATGTCAAACCCTGCGGCATGTTCCTGCATCCACGCCCAGTCCTTGTCGATGTTGGCGGCGTTGATGACGAGGAAGAAGTCCTGCTCACCTAACTTATAGACCAGCAAGTCGTCAACGGTACCACCGTTCTCGTAGCACATCATGCCGTAGAGAATCTTTCCTGTGGGCATGGCCGTCACGTCGTTCGTAAAGATGTGGTTCACATAGCGTTCGGCATCCTTGCCGCGAACCGTCACTTCTCCCATGTGTGAGACATCGAAGAGGCCTACATGCTCACGGACAGCCGTATGTTCAGGGGCAATGCCCGCCGACTGATAGAGCAGGGGCATGTCGAAACCGCCGAAGGAGACCATCAGCGCCTGTTGCAGCAGGTGCTTGTCGTGCAGGCATGTCTCCTTGATTGTCTTTCTAAGTTCTTGTCTTATTGCCATAGGTTATTGTAATATTTTGATGAAGTCTTTATCTAAATAGGTCTCTTCCAACTGCTCAATGGCAGCCACCTCGTCCTGCGACAGGACGTACGCTCCTTCGCAGAGGGTACGTCTGATGGTCTGTTTCACGTCCTCCAAGCTCAACGGTGTGTACTCCTTGAGCAGGGTGATGCGCTGACGTACACTCTCCACGCCTTTTCGCTGCAGTTTTTCACGGCTGGGGGTGATGGCGTGGAGCATATGCTCCATACAGGTGTCGTAGAGCATGGTGCTGTGAACGATACTGTGTCCTGCCACGTGGTAGCAGGCCGTGCCACACACTTTCCGCCCGTCTATCATAATGTCATTATGACTGGTGCCAACCGCCTCGATGCCTAACTGACGCAGTACCAACAGCACCATGTTGACAAAGCGGTTAAAGGCAAAGCCGACATGCTCGCCGGCGGTGACAAACGACCACATCAAGTTGTCGTGGTCAGCATAGACACAGCCGCCGCCGCTCTTCCGACGGAAGACCTGGATGTCGTGCGCATGACAGTAGTCGAGGTTCACCTCGTTCTCTGCTACCTGATTGCGCCCGAAGATAACGGTCGGTGCCACCTGCCACAGGAAGAGGGCATCTGGCTCGTTCAGGCAGCGGGCCACGTACTCCTCCATCGCCAGATAGAACGTCAGACGATGCTCCTTTTCGTCAGGCAGCTTGATGTACTTCATATATTCCAGGTTAGCGTCTGCAAATATATGAAGTTTTCATGTAACTTACAAGTTTTTCTCCAAGAATTTTAGTTCGGCCTCTAGCATTTCCAGTTTCGACATGCGGAAGCCGGCCTTGCGGGCTGTCTCTATCGGACGAGTGTAGAGATAGTAAATCTCCATCCTGCGATGGAAATCATAGTCCAAACGCATCGACGGCGAATAAGGGGTCATCTCGTCGGTCATCCGGATCATCTTGTCGACAAAAGCCTCATCCACACCATTGACGCCTAATGCCCTTGCTGCCCCGACAACCTCCATCATCTGTTCGCGGATAAGCTGACGGGTGGCCGGATGCTTCAACAGCTCGTCGGTCTGGGCATGCAGGGCCACGGTCATGCCGTTGAAAGGCATGTTCCACACGGCCTTCTTCCAGCGTGCCTCGTGATACTCCACCAGTCCCGTCTCGATGCCGGCCTCGCGGAACTCGCTGACGACAGCCTGCATCAGGGCCTCGTCCTGACACGAGTAGTTGGCCAGGTTGATACTGCCGTAGCACTGGTGGTTCACCCGACCGTGCTCCGTCTTGGCCGAGCAGATGAAGGCCAGACCGGCTGCCAACTGTACGCCGGGGAAGTCGCGCTGCACGTCTTCCTCGACGCCGATGCCATTCTGGATGAGCACCACCAACGTGCGGGGGTGCAGCAACGGAGGCAGCAGCTTTTTCAGTTTATCGTTGTTCACCGACTTCAGGCAGACCAGCACCACGTCGCACTGTGGCATGTCAGCGGTATTGTTATAGGCATTTGCCTGAATATGGAACGACCCGTCGCAGGAATCGACCTGCAGCCCGTTCTTCTTCACATACTCATAATCCGAGCGGAAGAGGAAATGCACCTCCTGACCAGCCTTCGCCAGCTTTCCGCCATAGTATCCGCCTATGGCTCCAGAACCAATAACACCGTATCTCATATCGTCTTTTTCAATTTTTGGGTGCAAAATTATAAAATAATTATGAATTATGAATTATGAATTATGAATTTTTTGTATCTTTGCACCCAAATGGAAAAACAGCAATTAGGTCTGCTTAAAAGTATTGACTTTCCTGCAGACCTCAGAAAGTTGTCGATTGACGATCTGCCGGCGGTCTGCGAAGAACTTCGGCAAGACATTGTCAAAGAGTTGTCGGTAAACCCCGGTCATCTGGCATCAAGTCTCGGTGTGGTGGAGTTGACGGTAGCCCTGCATTACGTTTTTGACACACCCGACGACCGCATTGTATGGGATGTAGGCCATCAGGCCTACGGTCACAAGATATTAACGGGACGCCGTGAACAGTTTGCGACCAATCGCAAACTGGGCGGCATACGTCCCTTCCCTTCCCCCATGGAGAGCGAATACGACACGTTTGCCTGTGGACATGCCTCGAACAGCATCTCGGCAGCACTCGGTATGGCCGTGGCATCCTCAAAAGAGGGGAGAAAAGATGAGAGAAAGGTCGTGGCTGTTATCGGCGACGGAGCCATGTCGGGTGGACTGGCCTTCGAGGGACTGAATAACGTATCGTCGTCGCCCAACAACCTGCTCATCATCCTGAACGACAACAATATGTCCATCGACCGTTCCGTAGGTGGCATGAAGCAGTACCTGCTCGGTCTCAACACCAACAAGACCTACAATGCTATCCGCTTCAAGGCAGAACGGTGGCTACACGGTCGCGGCATGATGAACGATGACCGCCGCAAGGGACTGATACGCCTGTCGAATGCTATTAAGAGTGCCATCTCGCACCAACAAAATATCTTCGAAGGCATGAACATCCGCTACTTCGGGCCCTTTGACGGCCACAATGTCAAGGAGTTGGTGCGCATTCTGCGACAAATCAAGGATATGGAAGGACCGAAGCTGTTGCACCTCCATACCCAGAAAGGTCACGGCTACGCCCCGGCAGAGAAGGATGTGACGACGTGGCATGCTCCGGGAAAGTTTGACCCCGAGACGGGTGAGCGTATCGTGGACAAGGATCCGAACAAACCCCAGAAGTACCAAGATGTCTTCGGCTATACACTGCTGGAACTGGCAGAACAGAATCCGAAGATTGTCGGTGTCACACCGGCCATGCCCACAGGCTGCTCCATGAATATCATGATGAAGGAGATGCCGGAGCGCACGTTTGACGTGGGCATCGCAGAAGGACACGCCGTTACTTTCTCCGGTGGTATGGCCAAAGACGGACTCATCCCCTTCTGTAACATCTACTCAGCCTTTGCACAGCGGGCTTTCGACAACATCATTCACGATGTGGCCCTACTCGGTCTCCATGTCGTCTTCTGCTTTGACCGCGCCGGAGTAGTCGGAGAAGATGGTCCCACCCATCATGGAGCCTTTGACCTGGCTGCCCTGCGCCCCATCCCCAACCTCACCATCGCCTCGCCGATGGATGAGCATGAACTGCGCCGGTTGATGTACACGGCCCAACTGCCCGACAAGGGTCCTTTCGTCATCCGCTATCCACGTGGCGGCGGTGTACTCAAGGACTGGCGCTGTCCGCTGGAGGAGATTAAAGTGGGCACTGGCCGTCGTCTGCACGATGGCGATGATGTCGCCGTCCTCTCCATCGGCCCTATTGGCAACGAGGCACTACAGGCTGCTAAGGCCACGGGGGCTGCTATGTATGATATGCGGTTCCTAAAACCTTTAGACGAAGACATACTGCATGAAGTGGGACGTAAGTACAAACACATCGTGACCGTCGAGAACGGTGTTCGCAACGGCGGACTGGGTTCGGCCGTCATTGAGTGGCTTAACGACCACGGTTATACAGCACAAGTTACCCGTCTGGGCATGCCTGACGACCATTTTGTGGAGCATGGCACCGTGGCCGAACTGCAGCAAATCGTCGGCATCGACGTTGAGAGTATTAAAAAAGCAATTGCAAAATGAAAATCGTTATTGTCGGAGCGGGGGCTGTGGGCACCCATTTGTCGAAACTACTGTCACGTGAACATCAGGACTGTGTACTCATCGACGACAATGAGGAGCGCTTGGAAGGCGTAGCCGATTACGACGTGATGACCTATAACGCTCTGCCTACCAGCATCAATGCCTTGAAAGAGGCGGGTACGGACAAGGCTGACCTTTTCGTCGGTGTCACCACCGAAGAGACTACTAACATCACGGCCTGCACCATCGCCCACGCCCTTGGTGCCAAGAAAACCGTGGCACGCATCGACAACTACGAATATCTGTCACCCCAGAATCAGAAGTTTTTCCAGCAGTTGGGTATTGACTCTATGGTTTACCCCGAAGTACTGGCTGCCATTGACATCACCAACGGACTGAAACTGTCATGGGTTCGGCAGCGGTGGGATGTCCACAACGGTGCCTTGGTGCTGTTAGGTATCAAGCTGCTCGACGGCTGCGAGATTCTGAATCAGCCGCTAAAAGACCTGTGCGGTCCTGAGGATCCCTACCATGTAGTGGCTATCAAGCGACAAGGTGAGACCATCATCCCGGGCGGTCTTGACATCCTGCAGCTCAACGATCTGGCTTACTTTATGACCACCAAGGATTATATACCCTATATCCGCAAGATTGTGGGAAAGGAGCACTATGCTGATGTTCATAACGTCATCATCATGGGTGGTGGTAAGACGGCTGTCCGGGCGGCACTAACCATTCCCGACTACATGAACGTCAAGATTATTGAGAAGTCGGCGGAGCGCTGCGAAAAACTGAACCAGCTACTCAGCGAAAGTGATACGATGGTCATCCACGGCGATGGCCGCGACCTCGGGCTGCTTGAGGACGAGGGCATCAAGACCACTCAGGCATTCGTGGCCCTGACGGGTAATGCTGAGACAAACATTTTGGCCTGTCTGACGGCTAAGAAGCTCGGCGTACGTAAGACGGTTGCCATGGTTGAAAATCTGGACTACGTCTCAATGGCCGAGAGTCTGGATATCGGTACCATCATCAACAAGAAGACCGTGGCTGCCAGCCATATTTACCAGATGATGCTCGACGCTGACGTTAGTAACCTGCGGTCGCTGATGCTTGTCGACTCTGAGGTAGCCGAGTTTGTGGCGGCAGAAGGTTCACGGGTGACAAAACGGGTAGTCAAGGACTTAGGGCTACCTTTCGGTGTCACCATTGGCGGTCTGGTACGCGACGGTGAGGGGATGCTGGTCAGCGGTAATTCCCAGATTCAAGCTGGTGACTCTGTCATGGTGTTCTGTCATGAGCAGAAACTGAAGCACATAGAGAGGTTCTTCAAAAAGAATGTAATATGGTAAACTTCCGGATTATCAGTAAGATCATCGGCTCGCTGCTGTTCATCGAGGCCCTCTTCATGGGTTGGTGCCTTGTAGTGGCGTTCACCCAGCATGAAGACGATGTGTTGGCCTTCCTGCTGTCTATGCTGCTGACCTTTGGATTCGGATTCCTATTTCTCTTCCTCGGCCGTCATGCCGAAAACTCATTGAGCCGACGCGATGCCTATGTCGTGGTTACCGCCGCCTGGGTCATTTTCTCTGTATTCGGGATGTTCCCGTTCCTTATCCACGGCAGTATCACCAATCTCACAGACGCCTACTTTGAAACCATGTCGGGATTTACCACCACTGGTGCCACCATCCTTGATGACGTGGAGTGCCTGCCCCATGGAATTCTCTTCTGGCGGTCGCTCATGCAATGGATAGGCGGTCTGGGTATCGTCTTCTTCACTATCGCCATTCTGCCCTCGTTAGTCGGCGGTAGCGTCAAGGTGTTTGCCGCCGAGGCTACCGGTCCTATCAAGGCGAAAATGCACCCGCGACTCACTACATCGGCCAAATGGATTTGGACGGTCTACTTCCTGCTCACTGTCGCCTGCGGTCTCTCCTATTGGGGAGCCGGCATGAACTGGTTCGAGGCGACAAACTACTCTATGACAACTACAGCCACCGGCGGTTTCTCCATTCACAACGCAGGGACGGCGGTGTTCAATTCACCCGCCATCGACTATGTGTCCATCCTCTTCCAATTCCTCTCGGGCGTGAACTTCACCTTATTATATATAAGTGTTTTTAAGTTGCGCTTCAGTGCCCTTTTAAAGAACACGGAGTTCAAGCTATACCTCTGCATCGTGGCTATTACCACCCTGTGGATAGCAACCTTGTTGCTGACGCAGTTAGACTATTCTGTGGAACATGCCTTCCGCTCTTCACTGTTCCATGTGGTATCGTTCATGACGACCACCGGTATGCTGGCAGGTGACAATCTGGCGGAATGGCCGCGCATTACGTGGATTCTACTTGGCATCATCATGTACCTCGGTGCCTGTGCCGGCAGCACCAGCGGCGGTTTCAAGTGCATCCGTGGAGCCATGCTGCTGCAGGTGCTTCGCAACAGCTTCCGTCAGATACTTCATCCCAACGCCGTTCTACCAGTACGCATCAACGGCCAGAGTATCTCACAGTCGAAGTTGGTGGCACTGTTTGCCTTCTTCATCCTCACCGTCCTCATGGTCATCGTCACGGCAACGATCATGGTTGTCGCTGGTATCGACAATATCAACGCTGCTACCATCGCCCTGAGTTGTGTCGGCAATGTCGGTCCTTCATTAAGTACGGAAATCGGACCCGTCATGTCGTGGTCGATGCTGCCCGAGTACATCAAGTGGCTGCTCTGCCTCCTGATGCTCATGGGACGTCTGGAAATTATGACGGTTTTGGTATTGTTCACTCGCGCTTTCTGGAAGGAGAACTAACCTTGTTGGTCATCTAAGTAGTGCCGTACATCGTCCTGCAGCCGGCGGAAAGGTTCTGATGCCAAATAGCCGCTGTTCTTCTTCAACATAGTCTTCACGTCCTGAAGCGAGTTCTCATAGCACGTCATTTCGTTGCGCTTCTGTGTCTTATGGGCCGAGGCGTGGTAGATTTCGTTCTGGCGCTCCTGACGCAGCAGGTTACAGACTTTCGAGAGAATGGGTGCCACAACGGTGTCGAACAGGTGATGGCCCTGTATATATAAATAGGTGGTCTGAGGGGTAACACCAAGAGCCTTGATATCATCCTTAGTTTTCAAGTATTCGTCCTTGGCATCGGGGAAAAGCCGTTGCAGGTCGTTGATCTTAGTATGTACCTTCCGACGGATATTGGCCAGCGACCTCTCCGGCTCACTCACCGTGAAGCCGCCAGGGTCGGCAATGCGGTTAAAGTCACTGATACTGAATTTGGGGTAGTCGCCAGTGCGATAGAGCATGATGCTCCAAACGAAGAGCGGAAAGAGGGCCTCACTGAACTGGGCGAAATAGTCACGGAAGTCGAAGATGCGGTGGTCGTTCAATGTTACCGACACACAGACATTATGCAGCGAAGGAGCATAACACTGATAATTTTCGATAGCGTAGACGTAGGTATGGAACACAAACGGACTCTCCAGCACTTTCCTCGACTGGTCTGTTGCGCCCTGCATCAGATAGTCGTAATCAGCGTCGACACAGGCTATCATGTCGCGCCCCAGCACCGTCTCGCCATTCTCGTCGTTTTCCGTTTCTCTCCTCTTTTTCCACTTCTTCCCTTTACCCTCCAAGAAGTTCATCAGCACCGATTTCTTACCCCGCGTCAGGTTCATCTTCGACGGGAGCATCACCTCAAAGTAGCGGTGTTCATCCTCAAAGTCACTAAGCACCGTACGCCAGAAATAGATATCATCATAGCTCTCGACGTAGGCAACAATCCTACGTCGGGCCTGCTTCGACTTCAGGGCGTTCGCCGCTTCGAAGTACTTGCTGTTGATATTATCTTGCAGACGGGTGGGCATAAGGATAATGGGACATCTGGGATTAGAGGGTGATGTCAGAGACCTCCGTCACACTGTCTATCCAGCCATTCATAACGACAGCAGGCGAATGGGTCGTCAGGATAATCTGCACATGGGGATTCAGCTCTAAACAGAGGTCGATAAGCCGCTTCTGCCACTCGATATGAAGACTGACCTCGGGCTCGTCCATAAACAGCACGTAGGGTTGCTCATCCTCCACCAAGACCGTCAGCAAGATAGCCAACATCTGTTTCTCACCTGACGACAACTGATAAGGCAGGAGCACCTCGCCAATCTGCGTAAAACGTATCTCGTTCTCTGTTCGCACAATCTTCTTGCCAGTCTCAGCAAACAGTTCGTCGACAATATCCTGGAATCGTGACTTTTTCTGGCTCAGGTGTTGGGCAGCATCCATATTGCCCTGTTGCAATTGCTCGATGATGCGGTTGCCAATGTTCACCTGATAGTCTAAGTATTTACGCTGCAGCTGGTAAAGCTGGAAGTCAAGCAGACTACCGCCTCCTCCTTTGATGACTGGCAGTACCTGACGTAAGACACCCTCCTCATCGGCAATCACCTGCGACAGACTGGAGTCGATGCTGCGTATCATGTCATAGCGTATCCAGCGGGCGTCTTCTGGCTCTACGTCTATATGCACACCTTTCAGCATATGACTGGGAAACTCGCCACCCTGCGACAGTCCCTTCACCACCTTATTGATAATCGTAGACTTACCTTGTCCGTTGATGCCGCTCAAGATATTTACACGGGGCGACAGTTCCCAAACAACGTGCTTCTTACCGCTCCACAGGGCGTCAATCTCGATCCTTTTGATATAGTCAGCGTATTTTTGCATAATCTTTTAGGCTTTGATGCCGCAAATATAGTGCTTTTTTTTCATAAATACAAATTTCCATAAAGAAATCAGCCGCGATCCCTGAAGATTCGCGGCTGATTTCTTTAGTATCGGCGACTGGTCCACGGTTGTAACGATTCTGAACCAGTGACGTAATCTATCAATACCAAATCAAAGATGAGTGTGGAATAGGCGGGAATACCGCTCTTCTCCGTAACGCCATAGCCTAAATTATAAGGAATATAGACTAACCAGCGGTCACCCTTGTGCATATACTGCAGGGCAGTGCTAAAGCCATCAACATTATTGCTGGCCTGAACATCTGCCACACCGGTTGTCTTAATATGATAGGTACCGATATAGGTCTGGTCGAAGACATAGCCCTGTGGATAAGTTACCGACGGAATCAGGCGACCACGATAGCTGATACGGACGGAGTCGCTGTAGAGGGGCGATGTCGTACCGTCACCTGCTTCCAATACCTTTACATAGATATAGTCGGTATTCACACCTGCCGTTGCGGGATCTTTGGTGTAGGTCTTTATCTTTCGCCAGGCACCTCCGCCACGGTTCAGCGAGTCTTCCAGCGTCAGGAAAAAAGCCTCGTTACGCGCTTTCCAGTTGGCATACTCTGTGGTCTCCGTGTCATCAGACTCGGAACAGGACGTCAGCGCGACTACGCCGCTAATGAATAGAGAACAGTGAATAGTGAACAGTACTATAGTCACCATTCTCCGTCTCATTCCAATTATCTTGAATTTCTCCGTCATCATAACTTTTCTCTATTCACTATTCACTGTTCTCTATTCTCTAGGCCGCAGGCCGCAAATCACTTAGAGCTTCTTCAGAAGCGAAGCGATACTAACCTTGTCCTCGATGATATTATTCAATTCACTGATAGCCACACGCTCCTGCTCCATCGTATCACGGAAACGCAGGGTGACACAACCGTCGTTCAGGGTGTCGTGGTCGACGGTGACGCAGTACGGTGTACCGATGGCGTCCTGACGGCGATAGCGCTTGCCGATGGAGTCCTTCTCGTCGTACTGGCAGTTGAAGTGGAACTTCAGGCTGTCGATAATCTCACGGGCTTTCTCAGGCAGACCGTCTTTCTTGACGAGTGGCATCACAGCGCACTTCACAGGAGCCAGGGCTGCAGGCAGTTTCAGCACAACGCGGGTTTCACCATTCTCCAACTTCTCCTCCTCGAAGGCGTGACACATGATAGAGAGGAACATACGGTCGACACCAATAGAGGTCTCGATGACGTACGGCGTATAGCTCTCGTTGGTCTGCGGGTCGAAGTACTTGATGCTCTTGCCGCTGAACTTCTCATGCTGGCTGAGGTCAAAGTTGGTACGCGAGTGGATACCCTCCACCTCCTTGAAGCCGAACGGCATCTTGAACTCGATGTCGGTAGCAGCATTGGCGTAGTGAGCCAGTTTGTCGTGGTCGTGGAAACGATAGTTCTCGGCGCCAAAGCCTAAAGCCTGTTGGGGAACCACTCCAGCTCTGTGCCGGGCTGTACGAAGAACTGCATCTCCATCTGCTCGAACTCCCTCATGCGGAAGATGAACTGGCGGGCCACAATCTCGTTACGAAAAGCCTTACCAATCTGGGCAATACCGAAAGGTATCTTCATGCGACCAGTCTTCTGGACGTTCAGATAGTTCACAAAGATACCCTGAGCAGTCTCAGGACGCAGATATACCTTCATCGAACCGTCGGCAGAGGCGCCCATCTCAGTGGCGAACATCAGGTTGAACTGGCGGACATCCGTCCAGTTGCGGGTGCCACTGATGGGGCAGACAATCTCCTCGTCGAGGATAATCTGCTTCAGCTCGTCCAAATCGGGACCCTGCATAGCGGCAGCATAGCGGGCATGGAGGGCATCGCGCTTCTCCTTGGTTTCCTTCACGCGCTCACTCGTTTCCATATATTTAGCCTCATCGAAGCTATCACCGAAACGCTTGCGGGCCTTCTCGACTTCCTTCTGGATTTTCTCGTCGTACTTGGCAATCTGATCCTCAATGAGGACATCGGCACGATAACGCTTCTTCGAGTCGCGGTTGTCAATGAGGGGGTCATTGAAAGCGTCGACATGGCCAGAGGCCTTCCATATCGTCGGGTGCATGAAGATGGCCGAGTCGATACCCACAATATTCTCGTGCAGCATCGTCATGGCTTTCCACCAGTACTGCTTAATGTTATTCTTCAACTCCACGCCGTTCTGACCGTAGTCGTAGACGGCGCCTAAACCATCGTAGATCTCACTGGAGGGAAATACAAAGCCGTACTCCTTGCAGTGGCTCACGATTTTCTTAAATACATCTTCTTGTGCCATAATTCTGTAAATTTCGAAATTTGGGTGCAAAGGTACGGAATAAAATTGAAATGTGCAAAAAAGTGAGGTCGTTTTTAAACCTTTCTAAGATTGGTGCGTCAAAAGAACAGAAACAGGATAACAAACCTATCAGGATAACAAACAACAGGATAACAAATAAAAACAACAACATTATGAAAAAGATTATTTTAACAGTAGTAGCCGCAATGGCCATCACACTTGGCTATGCCAAGACACAGAACACAACAGCAGTGAAGAACGTTGAGAACCACAGCATCACGTTTGACTTACGCAGACTGGCTGTGACGCTGGATCTGGACTTCGACCAGATGGAAGCCGTAAAGATCATCAGCGACAACATGAACGAAGAACTGACATCAGCGGCTACAGCAAGGAGATTCGAGCGTCCCGCTCTCGTCCGCAAAGCGATTGACAAGGATGTGCGTAATATGCGCAACGTGCTGAACGACAAGCAGTATGAGACCTACATGAAACTGTTGAGAGCCACGCTACAGAATCGCTTCCGCAGGTAAACAGAAAGGTAATGAGATTTGTTAACGGCCGCCGCAGGGTTCCTGCAGCGGCCGTTAAACGTTAAAAATGTATAAGCAGCAAATAATTTTCAATTTTCAATTTTCAATTTTCAATTATTAATACTACCTTTGTACCCGCTAACAACAAATGACAGGGGCATAGCCCAGTTGGTTTAGAGCGCTGCAGTCACATTGCAGAGGTCCCCGGTTCGAGCCCGGGTGTCCCTACGAAGGCAAGTCACAATATCTGTGACTTGCTTTTTTTCGTTAAATAATGTATGTTTTCAGCTCTTTTCAACTTTTTTTCGTAATTTTGCCTCTCGTAATAACTTAAAACAAGATATGGACGACGAAATAAAGACTCCAGATACCCCGGACTTTCCTGATAATCCGGACGGCTCGGAAGCTCATTCTGACTACCAACCCGTCAACCGCTTCGATGCTGCTGCGGTACATCATTTGTCGGGGATGTACCAGAATTGGTTCCTCGACTATGCCTCCTATGTCATTCTCGAACGTGCCGTACCTAACATCGAAGATGGCTTTAAACCTGTGCAGCGCCGCATCATGCACTCCATGAAGCGCATGGATGACGGCCGATACAATAAGGTGGCCAATATCGTGGGCCACACCATGCAATTCCACCCCCACGGCGATGCCTCTATCGGTGATGCACTGGTGCAGTTGGGACAGAAAGACCTGCTGGTCGACACACAGGGAAACTGGGGAAACATCCTGACGGGTGACCGTGCCGCTGCCCCGCGATACATCGAGGCCCGACTGTCGAAGTTTGCCTTGGACACGGTCTTCAATCCCAAAACTACCGACTGGCAGCTCAGCTACGACGGCCGCCACAAGGAGCCCATCACGCTACCCGTAAAATTCCCATTGTTATTGGCACAGGGTGCCGAGGGTATCGCCGTAGGTCTTAGCTCAAAAATCCTGCCTCATAACTTCAACGAGATTTGTGACGCCGCCATCCAGTACCTGCATGGCGAGGAGTTCCAGTTGTTCCCCGACTTCCAGACGGGCGGAAGCATCGATGTCTCGAAATACAACGATGGACAGCGCGGTGGTGTGCTGAAGGTACGGGCCAAGATAGAAAAACTGGACCAGAAGACGCTGGTTATCCGTGAACTGCCCTACACAAAGACTGTGACGACGCTCTGCGAGAGCATCACCAAGGCTATTGAGAAGGGAAAAATCAAAGCAAAGCGCGTGGACGACCTGACCAGTGCCGAGGTGGAAATCTTGGTTCACTTGGCACCTGGTGTCTCATCGGACAAGACGCTCGATGCCCTTTATGCTTTCACCGACTGCGAAATCAACATCTCGCCTAACTGCTGCGTCATCAGCGAACAGAAGCCACAGTTCCTTACCGTCAGCGACGTGTTGCGCCACTCTGTGGAGCGCACAAAAGACCTCATCCGTCAGGAACTGGAAATCCGCAAGGGTGAACTCCTGGAACAGTTCCACTTCTGCTCATTGGAGAAAATCTTTATTGAGGAACGCATCTATAAAGACAAGAAGTTCGAACAGGCACCGAACGTCGATGCCGTCTGCGAACATATCGATGAACGGCTGACGCCCTACTATCCCACCCTCGTGCGCGAGGTGACAAAGGACGACATCCTGAAACTCCTGGAAATCAAGATGCAACGCATCCTGAAGTTCAACAAGGACAAAGCCGACGAACTGATGGCGCGCATCAAAGCCGAGATTGAGGAGATTGACCGCGACCTGGCGAACCTCACAGAGGTGACGGCTTCATGGTTCCAGTTCTTGAAAGACAAATACGGCAAAGACCACCCGCGTCTGACGGAGATACGCAATTTCGACACCATCGAAGCCACGAAGGTGGCCGAAGCCAACCAGAAACTGTATATTAACCGCACGGACGGCTTTATCGGCACGGGACTGAAGAAGGACGAGTACGTATGCAACTGCTCTGATATCGACGATATCATCATCTTCTATCGCGACGGTAAGTACAAGGTGGTACGCGTGGCCGAAAAACTGTTTGTAGGCAAGAATGTGCTCTACCTGCAGGTATTTAAGAAGAACGACTCACGTACTATATATAATGTGGTCTACCGCGACGGTAAGAAGGGAGCCTGTTTCATCAAGCGCTTCAACGTCACTTCGATGACCCGCGACAAGGAGTACGACCTGACACAGGGTACACCAGGTTCGAAGGTGATGTATTTCACCGCCAACCCCAACGGAGAGGCAGAGATTATCAAGGTGACGCTCGACCCGAACCCGAAACTGAAGAAAATCTTCATCGACAAAGACTTCTCCGAAGTGATGATTAAGGGTCGTGCCTCGAAGGGAAACCTGCTGACAAGAAACTCCGTTCATCGCATCGGACTGAAGAGTCATGGTCACTCTACCTTGGGTGGACGCAAGGTGTGGTACGACCCGGATGTCAACCGTCTGAACTACGACGAGCACGGCGTACTCTTAGGCGAGTTCTACGACGAGGACCAGATACTGGTCATCCTGAAGAACGGCGACTTCTACCTCACCAATTTCGATGTCAACAACCACTACGAAGAAAACATCCTGCGCATCGAGAAATTCGAGGCCGACAAGGTGTGGAGCGCCGTCCTCTACGATGCAGACAATCAGGGATATCCCTATGTCAAGCGGTTCCTGATGGAAGCCTCGAAACGCAAACAGAACTTCTTAGGCGAACGTTCGGCCCAAGGGGACGCTTCGCTTGCGAAGACCCCATTGTCGAAACTCATCCTGCTCACCGACCAGGTCTACCCACGTATCCAAGTGACCTACGGTGGTGTTGATGAGTTCCGCGGTAGCGAGGAAATCGATGTCGAGCAGTTCATCACCGTCAAGGGTTTCAAAGCCAAAGGCAAGCGACTGACGACTTACCAGATAGAGAGCATCACCGAACTGGAGCCCACCCGCTTCCCAGAACCCCCAGAAGTCCCAGAGGACTCTGACGACCCAGAATCCCCTGACGACCTCGATCCTGACGCCGGGAAATCCGAGCAACAGGTTATCGATGAGATCACTGGACAAACGAATCTGTTTGCGGCCTTCGGCCTGGATAATAAAGAAGAGTGAAAAGAGTATATATAAAAATAGCAAGGAAAGCAGCAGTGATACTATTCACTGTTCACTGTTCACTGTTCGTTAGCCCCGCAGGGGCGCTGGCCCAGACCAGCGTCACCAGCAGTTGGCAACTGGGTATAGGCAATACAGGCATCCTCGACACCTATCTGTCGCAGGAGAAGTTCAGCGGACTGGGACTGACACTGCTCACCACCACTGAGCGACAGCAGACTGGCAGTCAGTGGTCGACGATGCTGCAACACCAACTGAACGCCACATCAGCTGAAGACAGGGCAAAGACAGTCAACGAACTGCAGGGCGACTACTCACTGTTCGTCGGTCGTTATCGCCAATGGCAATTCCAGCGACTGACGCTTCAGGCTGGTGCCATGGCTGCACTGAACCTCGGCTTCATCTACAACACCAGCAACTCCAACAACCCGGCACAGGGACGTGTTTCGTTAAATATTATGCCGTCGGGAGTCGCCACCTACCAGTTGCCCATCAAAGTCCGTCCCTGGTGGTTGCGCTATGAACTGGAACTGCCGCTCGTCGGCATCATGTTCAGTCCAAATTACGGACAGTCGTACTATGAGATTTTTTCACGGGGCAATTACGACCATAACATCGTACCCACCACCTTCGTCGCCACCCCTAACCTGCGACACATGTTGTCCATAGATTATGGCGTCAGCCGTTCAACGACGCTCCGCCTCAGCTATCTCGGCGACTACCAGCAGGCTAAGGTCAACAACCTGAAGTCACATATCTACCACCATCGTGTGATGATTGGCGTGGTACGCAATTTCACCATCATCAACCGCCCATGAAGAAGCTTGTCATCCTCTGCTCCTGCCTGTTCGTCCTTGCCGGCCTCACGTCCTGCGTCGACGAGGAAGAGTTCCCGAATACCCCGATGGGCAACTTTGAGGCTCTTTGGAAAATCATCGACGAGCACTACTGCTTCCTCGACTATAAACAGCAGGAGTTCGGCATGAGCTGGCAGCAGATTCACGACGTCTATGTCAAGCATATCGACAACGATATGTCCAGCCTGCAACTCTTCGAGGTCATGGGACTCATGCTTGGAAAGCTCTATGATGGGCACGTCAACCTCACGGCGGCTCACGACCTGGCTCGCTACTGGGGCTGGTACGAAGGTCAGCAGACCAACTACAGCGATTCGCTCGAGCGCATCTACTTGGGCACCGACTACAGGATTGCCGCAGGCATCCGCTATAAGATCCTCGACGATAACATCGGCTATATGCGCTACGAGTCGTTCACCAATGCCGTTGGCAATGGTAATCTCACTGAGATTCTCAACCACTTCATGCTCTGCAGGGGTATCATCATCGACATCCGGGGTAATGGTGGCGGCGACCTCACCAATGCCGAGAAACTGGCAGCGCGTTTCACCAACGAACGGACACTCGTAGGCTATATACAGCACAAGACCGGTCCCGGTCACAGCGATTTCTCCGAAATGGAACCACGCTACCTCGACCCTGCTGCCTCAATGCGCTGGCAGAAGCCTGTCTGTGTGCTTACCAACCGTCACGTCTTCTCGGCCGCCAACGAGTTCACCATGTACATGAAGGCACTGCCGAATGTCAAGATTGTCGGCGACGTCACTGGTGGCGGTTCTGGCATGCCCTTCAGTTCGTCCCTGCCTAACGGCTGGGTGGTACGTTTCTCGGCGGTGCCTATGTACGACGCCAACCGCGAACCTACCGAATTCGGACTGGCACCAGATGTCTATGTCACCATGCGCGACATAGACTTCCAACGGGGAAAAGACACAATAATCGAGGTGGCGCGAAAACTTTTATCCAAATAATTTGGTGGTTTCCCTAAAAAGTATTACCTTTGCACCTGCTAATGACAAAACGCGGCTCAAAACGCGCCTGTGGCGGAATTGGTAGACGCGCCAGACTTAGGATCTGGTATCTCACGATGTGCAGGTTCGAGTCCTGTCAGGCGCACAAACATCGAAGTCGGCATAGCTCAGCTGGTTAGAGTATCACCTTGACATGGTGGGGGTCCTTGGTTCGAATCCAAGTGTCGACACAAAACAAATCTCCAAGTCGTTGAAAACCAACAGCTTGGAGATTTTTCTTTTCCTGTTTTGGCGTCGTTTTGGCGTGATTATAGATTTTTGGCGCTCCTTAGACCCTATTTTTGAAGTTTGCAATCTCAGGGTTTACAAATGGAGGGATTATCAG